>NZ_MUYA01000028.1 GCF_002015115.1 Haemophilus paracuniculus | reverse complement strand
TTGGCAGCAGTAGTCATAATGCTGTTTGCAAGCGGAAATGGTGTTACTGCCTGCGGTGGTAATGGCAAAGAGTAGCCCCTCGGGTCTTGCCCCTTGCCCTAATTCCAACGCACTGTAAACGCTGTTGTCGGCGTGTAGGTGGTATTCGTCCACTATCGCAAGGCTTGGGTTTGTTCCCTCAATGGTGCTTGATTTGCTCGCAAGCGGTCGCATTAGGCTGTTATTTTGCGGGTAAATCATTTTGTGCTGTTGGATAGTGAGCCGTTTTTTGAGGGGCTTGGATAAGGTCGCCATTTGTTTGGCATCATCAAATACAATTCTTGCCTGATCACGGCTAACGGCGGCGGTGTAGATATCTTGCTGTCCTTTTTCCATTACAAGAAACCAGTTCGCCAAAATCGCCGCAACGGTAGATTTTGCATTTTTTCGGGCCACTTGCACATAAGCTGACCGATATTTGCGTAGGCTGGTGGTTTTGTGCTTGAACCCTAATAAATTAGCAAACAGGAAAATTTGCCAATCAGACAAGATAATCGGCTGTCCTCGTAAATGCCCTTTGACGTGCGGGCATAGGCGAGAGAACGCAATAAACCGCTTGACCACTTCTTCATCAAAATAGAAGTGGGGATTTTCCAAATCTGAAAAATAACGCTCAACGGCTTGCTTTATGCGTTTACAGGCAATCATTTGCCCCGATCTGACCGCTTGTGCGTAGCTGTGCCATTCGTTCATAGTACCAGTAAATCGAGTTCGTCTTTTTCGTCTGTTTCGATTGGGGTTTTACGTCTGCTGACGGGGTCAAACCCTAAGAGGGCAGACATTTTGATCATAATTTTCTCGGCGTCCGCTTTGGCTGTAAGGGCGGGGTTGCGTGCCTCTGTGCCTTGGCTGTTGGTAATGCTGAAACCTCGTTCGGATAAATCCTTGACCGCTCGGCGATACAGGGAATAGTTGAGGCAATACATTTCAAGATGAACGAGATCCGCCTCTTGAATATCGCCTCGTTCAATCAGTTGCTTGACGCGTGCTTTCCATTGGGCTGCGGCGATTTCGTCTAAATAATCGGGGGCTTGGGGTGTTTTCTTTTTCGTCATTTGGTGTCCTATATTTTCAAAAAAATGGTCGTGCGTAAAAATTGAGTTGGGGGGGCGGTTTTTAGCGGTTGGGCTTTTCTTTCCAAAACTCCCCCGACTGGTCAAATCTGATTAAACTTTGTTCAAACGCAAAATTGCGTTGGTTGATTATTTGTACAAATTAAATCTTGGATTGGTTCTCGTGTTCGTATAATGAAAATCCCTTATTTCTTCACGCCAAAGCCTTTTTTGTCTATTTCTCTTGTCTTGTAACTGTGACAATTTCGGCATAAGGCTTGATGATTGCTCATTGTCCAAAAAAGCGGATCAGCTTGTCCGTTCTCAACGGGCTTGATATGGTCAATCACGGTCGCTGGCTCATATATCCCCTTGGCTAAACACATCACACAAAGGGGATTTTGCTTTAAATATCCTGATCGATACTTTGACCATTTGTGATCGTAGCCTCGCTGACTGGCTGGTAAGCGGTTATCTTTGGGCTTGTGTTGTTCACATCTTCCCGATTTCACTCGATTGCGACAACTCGGAAATGAACAACGCCTTAACGGTTGCATTGGCATTAGATTATTCCTCTAAAATATGCTTGGCTCTCGGTAAACATTCCATAAAGACTTGATCGCCATTGGCACTTCGTGTAGTTGAACATCTGCCACGACTTCACGATTAGCGTATAAATGCCCGATATACATCAAGCACCCGACTTTGATCCCCTGCGTAAATGGGGTGGTGCTTTCGGTGCGTTCCTCGCCCCACGTTTTGCCGATATGGTTTTGAGCAACCTCTAAGGCGGTGTCCGCATACACTCGCAAAAGGTCATCATCTAAATTATGCTCTATGCGTAGGTGCTGCTTGATTTCGTCTAACTCAATACTAACCATTTTTATATGCCTCGCCTTCTTTGCAAATTAACTGTAATTCTTCGTGCCGTTCTTTGCTGTCGATCACATTCTCTATCTTCAAAATACGATCACCATACTTCACCCGCATTTGTCTATTCACGCCTGCAAGGTATCGCATTCTTATTCTTACAACGGTTTCACCTAACTGAAATGCACCGCTAAAATACTCTCGCCCTTGTATTGGTTCAATGCTCGCCCGTACTGTGGCGACATCTTGCCAACTCTCAACCTTTGCCGAACCTGTACGAATGATTTGACCTCTCTCATTTCTCTGCGGTTGGGCAACCGCTTGCAAAGTGATTACCTTGTCAAATGTTCCTGCTCTAACCATTCGTGCCATTTTCTTCCCCTTGTTTGATCTCTACCGTCTGCTTCCACGACTGGCTAAACTCATCGCCACCCTCATAAGGTAAAAGCCCCTCACGCTTGCGACATTCATTTGGGCTAAGAATGCCCGACTTAATCGCAATCTCGTAACCGTTAAAGCGATCATTTTGATTTGTGCGTAATAGGTCGCTGGTGTCAAACTCAATCACATAACGCTTACGGCTAGGACTGGCGAGATCAATCATCAAAGCATCTTTTAATTGCTGTTCAAAATTAACAAGCCACGGTCTAAGGGTCTGACCTAAAAAAGCACGGCTCGCCTCGGTGAAGTTGCTGTAACTGCTATGGCTGTAATCTTGCAAGAAGATTGGGCTGATATTAAAAATCCGTGCGATATCCTCAATCGTAAATTTTCGGCTGTTTAACCACTCGGCATCTTGATTGCTCATTCCCAACGGCTGATAAGTAAAACCACCTTCTAAAATAGGGGTCTTACCTGCATTCTTTGCCCCTTTGTAGCGTTCTAATGCCTCAATCGCTTTTTGTCCTTTTTGGCTATCTAGCCATTCAGTCGTTTGAATAACCCCACTAGACATTAGCCCATTCTTTAAAAATTCTGCCCCGTGTCGCTGTTGTGCTAAACCTAACCCCACTGCCTCACGGCAAACAGTGATCGGACTTCTTCCCATAAAGCCGTCATAGCTTGCGTGGCGAATATGCAATACTTCATCTTGCAAGGCGGTAAAAGTTTTTCCGTCAATATCTGTCATCTGATATAGGTAAGTGCCTTTATTCGTTCGTTGCACGTTTACACTATGCGGCGGAAACGGGGTTAAGCTGTCGGGTTGTCCTTTCCCATTCCAACCGATTAACGCATAGGCATTGCCATTTAAAAGGGCGTGCCTCATCATCGTTTCTTTGAATTGATACGGCGTTTGATTACGGTTTGGCATTTCATTAAGCAGATATTCAACACTGTGATTTTCTACTCGCTTTTTGCCGTCTTCCGTCAATTCAAATAAATAGCACGGCATACTCGCAACGGCTTGGCTAATTACCGTGACGGCATTTAATACCGCTGGCAAGGCTTCCGCCGTGGACGGGCTCACAAATTCCCCTGACCCCGTGCTCACGGTGGCCGCCATTACGTCATCAATCGTCAAATGGCGTTGTTCTGTTTTACGTTTCAAAAAGCCAAACATCATTAAGCCCCCAACACATCGCACCACATCTGCATTTTTTGGCGAGAGTTTGATCCCTTTTTCATTGACCGCTTGGCTATTGCTAGACTACTGTCGGGATAAGCAGGAATGCTTGTAACAGTGATTTCCATTAGCTCCGCCTGTTTTACTGTACGTTTTGCGATCTCGCCCGTTTCGTCCCATTCATCTGCTAAGGCACGAAAGCC
>NZ_MUYA01000027.1 GCF_002015115.1 Haemophilus paracuniculus | reverse complement strand
AAAGATACGCCTTTTTGCTATGCTTAAAAGCCAATTTTATCAGCGGAAAAGCCAATGCTATTTGAACGAACCAAACCCTATTGGGATTATTTACGCATCGAAAAACAAGCCAGCCCACATACAATCAGTAACTACCAAAGACAGTTGCAAGCGGTCTGTTTATTGCTAAAAAAGGCAAACATTGCTAGTTGGCAAGAAGTCGATAGCTCTGTTGTGCGTTGGCTTCTAAGCGAAAGCCACAAGCAGAAATTGAGTGCGAAAAGCATTGGCTTGCGTTTGGTTGTTTTGCGTCAATGGTTTGCCTATTTGGTGCGTTGCGAGCAAATTGCGGTAAATCCGGCGGTGGGAATTAAAGCCCCGAAAGTGGGGAAACATTTGCCGAAAAACATTGAGGCGGAAGAAATCGACAAGCTCTTAAAAATTGAGAGTAACGACCCGCTTGCATTGCGTGATCTTGCAATGATGGAATTGATGTATAGCTCTGGGCTACGTTTGTCGGAATTGCAAAACCTCGATCTTAATGATATGGATCTTACCGCTCGCGAAGTGCGTTTGCTGGGGAAAGGAAATAAACAGCGGATTGTGCCGATTGGTTCAAAAGCGTTGCAGGCGATAGAGAATTGGCTTGCCGCTCGCACTACATTTCAGCCCCAAGATAATGCGGTTTTTCTAAATAAATTTGGCAAACGCCTTTCGCACCGTTCCATTCAGTTAGCAATGCAGAAATGGGGGCAAAAGCAGGCACTTGATGTGCATTTGCACCCTCACAAACTTCGCCACTCGTTTGCGACCCATATGCTCGAAGCCAGCCAAGATTTGCGAGCAGTGCAGGAATTGCTAGGGCATAGTAGCCTTGCGACCACCCAAATTTATACCCATTTGGATTTTCAACATCTTGCCAAAGTCTATGATCAAGCTCACCCACGGGCGAGAATGTACAAAGAAAAAGCAGATGAGCTGAATGAAATGTAAATTTATTTCAAAAATGTGGCATATCCGACATTTTCAGATTTTTCTGCTTAATCAATTTCAACAAATCAAGTAAAGTAGTGCCGTTTTGAATAAGGAAATTGCCGTGAACGCACTTTATCAGCTTGATTGCCAAACCTCTTTACGCATTTTGCACATTACCGATCCTCATCTTTTTGCTGATCCCGAACAAGATTTGTTGGGGATCAAAACCTGTGCCAGTTTTCAAGCGGTATTAAATCAAATTCAGCAGAGCGATTTTCACTATGATCTCGTGTTGGCGACAGGGGATTTAATTCAAGACGAACAGAAAGAGGCATATCATCAATTCGGCAAAGCAACGAAAAACCTTAATAAACCGCTATTTTGGTTAGAGGGTAATCACGACAGTCAGCCAGAAATGACACAAGTGCTTTCCCATTATTCGCATATTCAGTCGGCAAAACAAATTCTAGCGGGTAACTGGCAAATTTTACTGCTGGATAGCCACGTTCAAGGCAAACCTTATGGCGAATTGAGCGAGCCACAAGTAGTGTGGTTAGAGCAGAAATTAGCAGAAAATCCGCAGCATTATACCTTAATTGCTTTGCACCATAATTTACTGCCAACCCATTCAAAATGGCTGGATCAACATAGCCTAAAAAATCAAAATGCCTTTGCCGAGTGCCTCAAAAAAGGCAATGTTAAAGCGATTTTGCACGGACATATTCATCAAGCTGTCGATCAAATATGGCTAGATTATCGTGTGCTAGCCACTCCCTCAACTTGCATTCAATTCAAACCAAATTGTGATGAATTTACCCTAGATCCAATCCCCCAAGGTTGGCGTGAACTTGTTTTAAACCCAGACGGCACGATTGAAACTATCATCAAGCGGTTAGATGGCGATTATTTTCTGCCAAATACCGCCGCAAAAGGTTATTAGAAATTTCCAAAAATCCCACCCCTTGCAATGATGCCTAGTTCGATAAAAGGACGCTAGCGTGGCGTCCCTACCGTAGGGACGCGATGCTTGCGTCCCACTTTTATTCGTAAAATCCCACCGCTTGTAACAAATTTTAGGCAAGCAAAAAGGCGTATCTTT
>NZ_MUYA01000026.1 GCF_002015115.1 Haemophilus paracuniculus | reverse complement strand
AAATGTCTAAAGAAAAATTTGAACGTACAAAACCGCACGTAAACGTGGGTACAATCGGCCACGTTGACCACGGTAAAACAACTTTAACAGCAGCAATCACTACCGTATTAGCGAAACACTTCGGTGGTTCTGCACGTGCATTCGACCAAATCGATAACGCACCAGAAGAGAAAGCGCGTGGTATTACCATCAATACTTCACACGTTGAGTATGACACAGCAACTCGCCACTACGCACACGTTGACTGCCCAGGACACGCGGACTACGTTAAAAACATGATTACCGGTGCGGCACAAATGGACGGTGCTATCTTAGTAGTAGCAGCAACAGACGGTCCTATGCCACAAACTCGTGAGCACATCCTTTTAGGTCGCCAAGTAGGTGTTCCTTACATCATCGTATTCTTAAACAAATGCGATATGGTGGATGACGAAGAGTTATTAGAATTAGTTGAAATGGAAGTTCGTGAACTTCTTTCACAATATGACTTCCCAGGCGATGACACACCAGTAGTACGTGGTTCAGCGTTACAAGCATTAAACGGTGTGGCTGAGTGGGAAGAAAAAATCCTTGAATTAGCAGGTCACTTAGACAGCTACATCCCAGAGCCAGAGCGTGCGATTGACAAACCATTCTTGTTACCAATCGAAGACGTATTCTCAATCTCTGGTCGTGGTACCGTAGTAACTGGTCGTGTTGAGCGTGGTATCATCAAAGCGGGTGAAGAGGTTGAAATCGTTGGTATCAAAGAAACCGCGAAAACAACCGTAACTGGCGTTGAAATGTTCCGTAAATTACTTGACGAAGGTCGTGCAGGTGAGAACGTAGGTGCATTATTACGTGGTACTAAACGTGAAGAAATCGAACGTGGTCAAGTATTAGCGAAACCAGGTTCAATTACCCCACACACAGACTTCGAATCAGAAGTTTACGTATTATCAAAAGAAGAAGGTGGTCGTCACACTCCATTCTTCAAAGGTTACCGTCCACAATTCTACTTCCGTACAACGGACGTAACAGGTACTATCGAATTACCGGAAGGTGTTGAGATGGTAATGCCAGGCGATAACATCAAGATGACTGTAAGCCTCATTCACCCAATCGCAATGGACGAAGGTCTTCGTTTCGCGATTCGTGAAGGTGGTCGTACCGTAGGTGCGGGTGTTGTTGCGAAAATCATCAAATAATGATTTGAGAACAAATCGCAAAACCATAGCGAAATAATAAGAAAGGCGTATCGAAAGATACGCCTTTTTGCT
>NZ_MUYA01000025.1 GCF_002015115.1 Haemophilus paracuniculus | reverse complement strand
GGCAGCTTTGTTAGGGTCAGTATTGGTATTTACATCACCAGAAATCACATTCCAAGTGACGTTAGAAAGATTACCGTCAGAAGTGATATTCACTGACACAGTAGAACTATTTAAGAAGTTAATTGTGTCATACGGTTTCACGAAATCTTTCGCTTTGTTGTTTTCTTGCAAGTTCCAACCTGCGTTCAACACATCACCTAAAGTCGCTGCATTGTTCTCTTCACCTGCTTTCAATACTGGGCGAGTAACATTGGTGGTAAAGATAGTTGTACCTTCACCTGTTGTACCATCAGGATTGGTTGTTGTACCCGTACTATTTTCAGTTACCGTTTTAGGCAATCTGCTGGTTAAGTTAGAGATAACGTTAGACTTAGAACCATCTGGGTTAGTCACTTCACCAATCACAATAGGGTTACTTGCGTTACCAATAGTAACGTTAGTGAAGGTTGGGTTATCTACAGTTGAGTAAGTGTAATTTACCGTATCAACACCATTTGCATCCGTTGTATTGACTTGAGTAATTTTTAAGTTTTTACCCGCAGTGAAGTTAACGATATCACCTGGATTGATTAAGGTGTTGTTTGACGTACCGTCTGGGTTAGTGGCGTTTGTCCACCAACCTACACTGTTAATCGCTTTAGCGACATCACCCGCCGTTGCAAATGCATTTGGATTTGCTGGTTCATTCACTTTACCTGAAGGTGCAGAATTTGGGTTTTTACCCTCTTCGGTTACATTGTTAGAGCCATCTGACACTGTTAATGGTGTCGTTGCAATACTCCAAGTAACGTTAGAAAGATTACCGTCTGACGTGATATTCACAGATACCGTAGAGGTATTTAAGAAGTTAATCGTGTCATAAGGTTTCACGAAATCTTTCGCGGTATTGTTTTCTTGCAAGTTCCAACCTGCATTTAAAACATC
>NZ_MUYA01000024.1 GCF_002015115.1 Haemophilus paracuniculus | reverse complement strand
AGGTACGCAGTCACCCCATCACTCAATCCCACTGCCTTTTTTCGGTTGACCCACTTGCTTCGCAAGTGGTTAACCAAGCGGTTAGATTTTGTGGATTTTTTACACCACTCAATAGGATTGAGTGATGGGGCTCCCACTGCTTGTACGTACACGGTTTCAGGTTCTATTTCACTCCCCTCACTGGGGTTCTTTTCGCCTTTCCTTCACAGTACTGGTTCACTATCGGTCAATCAGGAGTATTTAGCCTTGGAGGATGGTCCCCCCATCTTCAAACAGGATTTCTCGTGTCCCGCCCTACTTGTTGTAAGCTTAGTTCCACATCAGATTTTTCGGATACGGGACTATCACCCTCTACGATTGAGCTTCCCAGCTCATTCTCCTAAATATGATGCTAAAACTTACTGGCTCTTCCACTTTCGCTCGCCGCTACTTACGGAATCTCGGTTGATTTCTTTTCCTCGGGGTACTTAGATGTTTCAGTTCTCCCGGTTTGCCTTTACTACCTATGTATTCAATAGTAAATGCTAGGTTCTTCACCTAGCGGGTTTCCCCATTCGGACATCTTGGATTAAACGCCTCTTATCGACTCATCCAAGCTTTTCGCAGATTAGCACGTCCTTCTTCGCCTCTGATTGCCTAGGCATCCACCGTGTACGCTTAGTCACTTAACTATACAACCTCAAATGTTTTCAAACTTTTTCTTAATAAAAAGAAAAAATAAGAAGAAACATTTAAAGCTATAATCAATTCAACTAAACACTTAGCTGCTTTTGTTCAGCTAAGATTTTACTACTCAGACTTTCTTTCGAAAATCTCTCAGTTTTCAGCTTGTTTCCGATTTTTTAAAGAACATAAGATTTCATTTCGTCTTCCGACAAAAAAACCATCTTTAAATGGCGTCCCCACGGGGATTCGAACCCCGGTTACCGCCGTGAAAGGGCGATGTCCTAGGCCTCTAGACGATGGGGACAACATTTAAAGATGTTTTCCGCTTTGCCAAAATGGGCGAGCATTTTACTGTTTTTCACGGTAATTTGCAAACGTTGTTTTTCGTTGCTATCTTACCGCTTGTTTGTGCATTGCACTACTCGCTAATCTTTATTAACACAACAACCAAACAATCTGTGTGAACACTTATCGCAATCAATTTCAAGGTAAGGAGGTGATCCAACCGCAGGTTCCCCTACGGTTACCTTGTTACGACTTCACCCCAGTCATGAATCATACCGTGGTAAACGCCCCCCTTGCGGTTAAGCTATCTACTTC
>NZ_MUYA01000023.1 GCF_002015115.1 Haemophilus paracuniculus | reverse complement strand
AGGTACGCAGTCACCCCATAAAGAGGCTCCCACTGCTTGTACGTACACGGTTTCAGGTTCTATTTCACTCCCCTCACTGGGGTTCTTTTCGCCTTTCCTTCACAGTACTGGTTCACTATCGGTCAATCAGGAGTATTTAGCCTTGGAGGATGGTCCCCCCATCTTCAAACAGGATTTCTCGTGTCCCGCCCTACTTGTTGTAAGCTTAGTTCCACACCAAATTTTTCGGATACGGGACTATCACCCTCTACGATTGAGCTTCCCAGCTCATTCTCCTAAATATGATGCTAAAACTTACTGGCTCTTCCACTTTCGCTCGCCGCTACTCACGGAATCTCGGTTGATTTCTTTTCCTCGGGGTACTTAGATGTTTCAGTTCTCCCGGTTTGCCTTGTTTAACTATGTATTCATTAAACAATGCTAGGTTCTTCACCTAGCGGGTTTCCCCATTCGGACATCTTGGATTAAACGCCTCTTATCGACTCATCCAAGCTTTTCGCAGATTAGCACGTCCTTCTTCGCCTCTGATTGCCTAGGCATCCACCGTGTACGCTTAGTCACTTAACTATACAACCTCAAATGTTTTCACAAGCGGTTTGATTTCCTCTTGTTTTGACATTCAAAGCGATAACTCATCAACTAAACACTTAGCTGCTTTTGTTCAGCTAAGATTTTTACTACTCAGACTTTCTTTCGAAAATCTCTCAGTTTTCAGCTTGTTTCCGATTTTTTAAAGAACATTCAGACTGAGACTTGCGTCTTTCATCATCAATAAGCATTCTGCATTTTGTTTTATTCTTACGAATTATTACTTTGCAAGAACTCTCAAAAATCACACCGCTTGCAAGCGGTCAGATTTCCGTTTTTTTTTGCATTCTTGCTCAAAATGCTTATGGATGATGCGATATTTGGTGGAGATAAGCGGGATCGAACCGCTGACCTCCTGCGTGCAAGGCAGGCGCTCTCCCAGCTGAGCTATATCCCCAACTATCGTTCGTTCCTTTTAGTTTTCACTCGCTTTCGCTTTTTGCGTTTATTGAGTGGTGGGTCTGAGTGGACTTGAACCACCGACCTCACCCTTATCAGGGGTGCGCTCTAACCACCTGAGCTACAGACCCAAAAGGATTTCGTCTTCGACTTTCTTCTTCATTAACACAACCAACCAAACAATCTGTGTGAACACTTATCGCAATCAATTTCAAGGTAAGGAGGTGATCCAACCGCAGGTTCCCCTACGGTTACCTTGTTACGACTTCACCCCAGTCATGAATCATACCGTGGTAAACGCCCCCCTCTCGGTTA
The DNA here is from genome assembly GCF_002015115.1 of Haemophilus paracuniculus. Taxonomy (GTDB): domain Bacteria; phylum Pseudomonadota; class Gammaproteobacteria; order Enterobacterales; family Pasteurellaceae; genus Haemophilus_E; species Haemophilus_E paracuniculus. The sequence continues at coordinate 13 of NZ_MUYA01000023.1, read as the reverse complement.
AGCTATCTACTTC
>NZ_MUYA01000021.1 GCF_002015115.1 Haemophilus paracuniculus | reverse complement strand
CTGTGTCAGTGAATATCACCTCAGACGGTAATCTTTCTAACGTCACTTGGAATGTGATTTCTGGCGATGTAAATACCAATACTGACCCTAACAAAGCTGCCAATACGGAAGACAATGTACCAGAAACAGGTAAAGTTGTTGTAAATGGCACAGGTTATGTGACTGCAGAAACCCTTGCCAAAGCGGTAAATGCCTCTGGTTGGAAAGTAACTTCTGACATCGTAAACGGTGGTGACCGTGGTAATGAAGGTAGCGAAAAAGATGAGAAATCTACTCAGCTCGTTCAACCAGGTGAAGAAGTGAAATTCCTCGCAGGTAAAAACTTAAAAATTACCCAAAATGGTCAAAACTTCACTTATGCGACTAAAGAAAACGTGTCGTTCAATAACGTGAACACCACTACAATGACCTTAGGTAATGCAAGTAACCCTGAAGCCCCTGCGGTGAACTTCAAAACTGAAAAAGCAAGCCCAACAGTAACAACTGATAAAGATGGCAAACCAGTTGAGAATGCAAAAGCTCCAACTTCAGCAGTGAATCTCTCTGACTCTGCGGGTAACCCAGTTCAGTTGAAAGGTGTTGCATCTTCATTGAATGCGACAACCCCTGCAACTTCAACGGGTGAAAGCGTGCTAGACCTTAACAATGCAACTGACCCAACAGCGGTTGTAACCGTAGCAGATTTACAAAAATATGGTTGGATTGTTCGCACAGAGAAAGACAACAACAGCACCGTAGTAAATAACGGTGAAGTGGTGACTTTCATCGGTGAAAACGGTATCAACGTAACCAGCCGTGAAAATGCTACTGTGAAAGGTAACTGGGATGTGGTGATTCGTGGTGAAAAACCATCTTACACCAGCAACAACAACGCAACGGATGCAACGGTAAGCTTCAACAACGGCAACGGTACAACCTCTAACGTGAAGACTGACCCAGTAACAGGTCAAACCACGGTAAGTTTCGATGTGAATCAAACTAAGGGTTCAACTGATGAAAATGGTATTTCAAGCGTTGAGAATCCAGATTCATTCTTGAACGCAGGTGAAGTATCTAAATTGGTGAACAACGCAGGTTGGAACGTATTCCAAAATGATGTTTCAGCGGCGAATAAGAAAGATACTGTAACCGCAGGTAACAACGTTGTGTTTAACAACGGCACTTACACTACGGTGAACGTAACTTCTGACGGCGTGAATACCACCATCGTTTACAATGCGAACATTGGTAACTTAACCAACAACGCTAACGGTTCTGTGAACGAAGGCGACATCAGCCCGAACTCATTAGCAACCGCCGCAGGTGTAGCAAAAGCGATCAACAACAGCGGTTGGGGTACAAACGTAACTAACCCAGATGGCACTGTAAGCAAAGAGATCGTAAACCCAGGCGACCAAGTGAACTATGTAAATGGTCAAGGCACAACAGCGAAAACGACTGTGGTGAAAAATCCTGATGGTTCACAATCATTTGCTGTATCTTACAGCGTAAACAGCACCACAGCTGACGTGAACGATGCAGGTTCAGTAAATGCACCAGCAGATCCGAACGCTTACTTGAACGCAGGCGAAGTGGTTAAATTGGTGAACGGCGTTTCTTGGACAGTAGATTCAAAAACTGACTCTACCACCGCAAACGGTGCAACCAAAAATACTTACACTCCATCAGCGAAAGTGAAAGCAGGTGATACTGTTCGCATTAACGCAGGTCGTAACATCGAGATCAGCGGTTCAGGTCGCAACATCAACATCGCTACTTCGAACGATCCAACGTTCAACAACGTGAAAGCGAACAAAGTAGATGCAGATGACATCGTAGCGGGCAACAGCCTAACCGTAGGTAAAGGTGCTGGTGCAACGAAGATCACTTCATCGCCAGAAGGCTTGAAGATTGCGAAAGCAGATGGCAAACCACAACGCATCTTGAACGTAGCACCAGGTCAAGCTGACACTGATGCTGTAAACGTAAGCCAACTTAAAGGTGAGATTGGCAATGTAAACAACCGCATCAACAAGTTGAACAAACAACGTAAAGCAGGCCACGCATCTTCAATGGCAGCAGGCAACTTAATGCAAGCATACCGTGAAGGTCAATCTGTAGTAACAGCGGGTGTGGGTCAATACCAAGGTCAAACAGGCTTAGCGGTAGGTTACTCTCGTATCTCTGACAGCGGCAAAGTGGGTATCAAACTCTCTGCTGGCGTAAACAGCCAAAAAGAAATCAGCGGTGCAGCGTCAATTGGTTACTTCTGGTAATCAGAACCTAACTAAAACGCTCGCATAGCGAAGTGAAGAATAAAACCCCCAAGGGAAAACCTTGGGGGTTTTTGTTTTAAGAAAAAACTAATGAAAAAGTTGATTGCCTGACTCTTATTTAGTTTGTTAATAATCCAACACCGCTTCTAACAATTTGATCGCAAGAAAAGCTAGGCTGAATTTTTGTTCGTCTGCCACCGTCCAGAATTGAATGGCGTGGTCGTTTTTGGCGAGCAGTTGGCTGATTTGCAGTTGGGTGTCTTGCTCACTTTCGCCGTTTTTGACGGGGGTAATCACCTGCTCTGGGTGGAACGCAAGCCATTGCTGGTTTTGCCACTGTTCGCTGAGTTGCTCGGCGTTAATCGGATATTCCGACTGCACGCTCACCATTTGCGAAATGCCATAAAAAACAGGCACTTGCACCGAATGGAACGTAGTGCAAGCGGTTAGATTTGGCAAAATTTTGGCAAGCTGATGTTCAAACACTTTCGAGAACGGCAAGGCTTTTTCATCGCTCTGCACATTGCTCGGCACGGTGTCGAACGCCACCCGCTCATTTTCCTCATCGAGAGGAATACCATTCAACAAACGAGCGGTTTGCCCAGCAAGTTCACGAATTTTCTGCTCGCCAAAATAAGCAGACGGCAACAGGGAACTAACAAAAATTTGGTTAATCGGCTGATCGAGCAAAGGCTTCAACGCAAGGACGAGCTGACTGATTTGCGGATTTGCTAACGCCACGATGTTGCGTTCACGAAGCTGGGCGAGATCCTGATCATTCACACTTGGCACAATCACAGGCACATTGGCGATCAGCGAGGTAATGCCGTAGAGATCTAAAATAATACAGCCCGCTTGTACCGCTTGGGCGAGGATTTCCGCCTGAGCCATTTTGCCCGCAAACAGAACGTGGCTAAATTGCGACCAATCCACCTCGGCGAGGGCGATTTGTGGCACGGCACGGCTGCCAAAGCGTAGGTTTTGTTCTTCGCCAAAGGGTTCGAGTTCAACGGCGGAAATTTGATCGAGATTTAATTCACTATTTTCTAAGGTGTCGAGAAGTTTTTCGGCGAGGCTGAAATCGGCGGCGATTGCCAAATGAATGTTTGCCATTTGTTGCTCCATTTTGTATAAAGTCGAGATTCTACAACATTTTAGCGAGGAAAAAACGATGACCCCAGCGATAAATTTACTCAAAAAACAAAAAATTGCGTTTCAGTTGCACCCTTACGATCACGATCCGAATAACCAAAATTTCGGGCAAGAGGTGGTGGATAAGTTAGGATTAAATCCTGCACAGGTGTTTAAAACCTTGCTGGTGGCGGAAAATGGCGATCAGAAAAAATTGGCGGTGATGATTGTGCCTGTTTCTTCCACTTTGAATTTAAAGCAAGCGGCACAGGCGTTGGGCGTGAAAAAAGTCGAAATGGCGGACAAAGCGATCGCCCAAAAGGTAACGGGCTATTTGGTGGGCGGCATCAGCCCACTCGGTCAGAAAAAACGGCTACCGACCGTGCTAGACAGCTCGGCTCAACAGTTCGCCACCATTTTTGTCTCAGGTGGAAAACGTGGCTTAGACGTAGAACTCACCCCAACGGATTTAGTGGCTCTCACAAGCGGTCAGTTTGCGGAAATTATGGAAAAAAATGGGGGGTAATCTCCCCATTTTACAAGCGGTTAGATCACGCCAAATTTTTCGAGGGCATCCAAAATGCCGTCTTCATCAATGTGCTTGGTGACATACTTCGCCACCGCCTTTAATTCTGGCTCGGCGTTGCCCATTGCGACCCCAAACCCCACCGTAGAAAGCATTTCCATATCATTGAAACCATCGCCAAACGCCATTGCGTTTTCAATACCTAACCCGAAATGGGCGATCACATTTTGAATCCCACGAGCTTTGGAATTTTCTTTTTTGAGCAGATCGACCGAATGGGTATCCCAACGCACCGCTTTCAAATCCTCGCCCAAAATGCCCGAATCTGCCACTTCTTGATCTCGGCTTTCATCATAGAAAGCAAGCATTTGCACCACTTGGTGCTGGCGATAATGCTCGGGATCGACAATATAATCCGCCTTGATCGGGGCGGTGGCGGAATGGAGTTCGGGGGTGATTTCCGACACGGCGATTTCATCTTTGGTAACGAAAGCGTAAGGAATGTTGAGGGCGGTGAGTTTGCGGATAATCCGCTCAATTTGAGCAGGATCGAGGGGATATTGGCTGATCACGTGCTGTTGGTGGAAATTATATTGCCCGTTGATCGTAACAAAAACCTCAAAACCCGCCTCGTTCAGCAACGGCTTCAACGCCGTTGGAAACGCCCCAAAGCAACGCCCCGTGGCAATCGCAGGGATAATTCCTTTCGCTTTCAAACGGGGCAAAACTTGCTCACTGATTGAGGCAGGAATCGCCATTTTATCTTTGTTGTAAAGCGTCCAATCGATGTCGAAAAAGACGATTTTAATCGGTTGTTGTGGTTGGTTCATCGCGTTATCCTTTTAATTGAGAAAGTGAGATTTTACTCGTTTTTCGATCAAGATCACAAAAATTGCCCCACTTTTCTAGCAAAAATTTGATAAGTTGCAAGAAAAAAGAGGAAAAAAATGAATTTTTGGCGATTTTGTTGTTTGGCGTGTGAAAAGCCGTTGCAGATTAGCTGGCACGGATTTTGCTCTCGTTGTATAGCGAAGATCGAAAAATCGCCCTATTGCGGTGGCTGTGGGGCAAAATTGCGGGAAAATCGGCGATCTTGTGGCGAATGTGCAGTAAATGAACCGAAATGGGATCGAATGGTGCGGATTTCCAGCTACAAACCACCCCTTGTAGGTTGGATTCATCAGTTCAAATTCGATCAACGTTATGATTTTGATCTTGGTTTGGCTCGTTTACTGCTCTTAGCGATCAAACAAGCCCAGCGAGAACATCAACTCAGCCTGCCCGAAGTAATTTTGCCCGTGCCACTCTTTGGCTTGCGACAATGGCAACGGGGATTTAATCAAGCGGATCTGATCGCCAGCCGTTTGGCAAAATGGTTGCAGATCCCGCTGGATCGCCACAGTTTACGCCGAGTTCGAGCTACTTCGGCACAAAAAGATCTCACCGCCACCGAACGCAAACGCAACCTAAAAGGGGCGTTTGAATACCACCCCAAATCTCCCTACCGCCGAGTTGCCGTAGTGGACGATGTGGTAACCACAGGCTCAACCCTCAATGAAATCTGCAAACAACTACGCAAACAAGGGGTGGAAGAAATTCAGGTTTGGGCGTTGGCGAGGGTGGTTAGAGAGAATAAGTGAGTGGAACGAAGAAATTTCACAAAATCCTACCCCTTGTTTGGGAACGCGAGCATCGCGTCCCTACGGTAGGGACGCCACGCTGGCGTCCCAGAAAAACAAGGGGTAGGATTTGTGAAAAATTTCTATTGCTTAATCACGGAAATTGTTGAACTGGAACGGTTGCCCCAATTCGGCACCTTTGACGAGTTGGATAGTGGCTTGCAGATCATCACGGGATTTGCCTGTTACACGCACTTGGTCGCCTTGAATTTGGGCTTGCACTTTGATTTTGCTGTCTTTGATCAGCTTGGTGATTTTCTTCGCCATTTCGGTTTCGATCCCTTGTTTGAGCTTGATTTCTTTGCTGTATAGCTTGCCGCTGTGTTCGCTGTCGCTTGGGATATCAAGGGAATTGTGTTCGATGCCACGTTTTACGCAAGCCCCGATCAAAATCTCGATCAACTGCTCTAATTGGAAATCGGATTCGGTGGTTAATTTAATCGATTCGTTTTTTTCGTTGAGTTCAATGGTGGCTTCCACCCCACGGAAATCGTAGCGGGTGCTTAATACGCGGTTGGCGTTTTCCACCGCGTTGCGGACTTCGTGCATTGTAATTTCTGACACAATATCAAATGATGGCATTTTATTTTCCTCTCAATGAATTAAAAATGGAATGTGCATTTAATAACAGCAAAATTGCGGTTAAGTCGGCGAAGTTTACCACAATTTTGGCTTGGGCTTGCACTTTTGGTTTGGCGTGCAAGGCAACGCCGAGTTGGGCGGTGTGCAACATTGGCAGGTCGTTTGCCCCGTCGCCCACCGCCACCCATTGACTTGGCGGAATGGAAAAACGTTCGGCGAGGGCTTTGAGGGTGTCGGCTTTGTGTTGAGCGTCCACCACCTTGCCAAGCACCTTGCCCGTCAATTTGCCGTCCATAATTTCGAGCTGGTTGGATACCGCTTCGTCCAAGCCATATTGTTGTTTGAGGTAATCGGCGAAATAGGTAAAACCGCCCGAAGCAATCGCCAATTTCCAGCCGTGTTGTTGTAGGGTTTGCACCATTGTTTCAAAACCGTCCATTAGCGGTAACTTTTCTCGCACCTTTTGCAAAATCGATTCAGGGGCGTTCGCCAGTGTGCCAACTCGCTCACGCAGACTTTGCTCGAAATCCAACTCGCCTCGCATTGCTCGGGCAGTGATTTCCGACACTTTTTCCCCCGTGCCAGCCAGTTTGGCGATTTCATCAATGCACTCAGTTTTGATCGCAGTGGAATCCATATCCATTAGCAGCAAGCCTTGTTCTGCAAGGGTTGGATTGAGATCAGTAAGATTGGCAATATCGCATTGCAACGAATGGGCTAACTCTCGCCAGCAAGCGGTCGGATTCGAGCGAAAAAACGCAATTTGATAGCCAAAACTGACCGCTTGTCCGAGCAATTCCGCTTGGCTTTGTTGTTGAAATTGAGCGATCTGCTCGCTGGAAAGGGCTTTGGCGTAAATGAAAAAAGTGCTTTGCATAGGGCTTCCTGTTGTGGTTTTCTGATTGACAATTTGAGGTGGATATTTCATTATCAATTTTTTATTTTGGATAATCAACGATTTCTATGTATATCAGTCGTGAAAGGCTTTTAAAAATCAGTGTTTTAGCGATGATTATGGCGGTTTGTGTCGCAATCATCGGCGTGGTTTTTATGGGCGTGAATCAGTTTAAATCAGGCTCAAAATTGGCGAGTATCAATCAGGTAACGAATTTGTCCCATTTGTTGGTACGGCAACAGGCGAATTTGTTTGCGTTAATGCTCACCAAAAACGCCAAAAATGATGAATTGGTGGAAGCCTTAGATAGCTTCGCCAAACAAGATTTTGTGCTAGATGCCAATCTCTATTCGCCGACGGGCAGTTTACTGGCTCAAAGTAAAAATGCCTTGGAAATCAAGGCGTTATTGCAACAGCCTGCCGAAACGCGGACAACCCAGCAGATTGTCGAACCGATTTTCGCCCAGCAGGATTTGGTTGGCTTTTTGCGGATTACCTTTGATGCTCAATATGGACAAAGCACCCAAGCCAAAGTGGAAAAGCAATTTTCGGCGTTTTATGGCGAATTGTTGATTTTGATTTTAGCAGGGGCATTGTTGGCGAGCAGTTTGCACACCTTCTGGCGGCGGAAAGTGGTGCATATTCACGCCACGCCAAAAACGGAATTCACCAACGAAAAAAGCCAAAGCAAGCGGTTTCATTCTCGCCGCCGCACTTTCCAACGTAAATAAGTGCGTAAGTAAAACGGGCTTTTGTGGCTAAGTGATTGTAATTTCAACATTTCAGAGTATAATGCACGGCGTTTTTTTGAAACTCACTTTTAATCATTCAAAAGAGGAATAAATGGCAAAAGAAGATTGCATTGAAATGCAAGGCACAATTTTGGAAACCTTGCCAAACACAATGTTTCGTGTTGAATTAGAAAATGGACACGTTTTGACCGCTCACATTTCAGGCAAAATGCGTAAAAACTACATTCGTATTTTGACGGGCGATAAAGTAACGGTGGAAATGACCCCTTACGATTTAACCAAAGGACGTATTATTTTCCGTGCGAGATAATTGATTTCAGCCAACATAAAAGGGAAACATCTGTTTCCCTTTTATCGTTTTTAGTGTAAGCCCATTTTAGTGCAAACCTAGGCTGGTTAATTTCTCGTTTTCGATTTTCAACTCATCAATCGCATTTTGATCGAAGAAGTATTGCGTGCCGCAACATTCGCACTGCATATCAATCACGCCCTGTTTTTCCGCCAGCATTTCCGCAATTTCTTCCGCAGGCAATAACAAAATCGCCGCCCCAGAACGCTCACGGGAACAGCCACACTTAAATTCAGTGGATTGAGCAGGGTAGAGTTCCACTTGCTCTTCGTGATAGAGACGGAATAGCAATTCTTCGGCGGTCAAACCAAACATTTCTTTCGCTTTAACGGTTTCGGTCAAGGTGGCTAAATGCTCAAAATCATCGGGCGAACCCGTGCCGTCTGGCACGATTTGCAGTAATAAACCGCCCGCCACCGCTTGCCCCTCATATTCGCCGACCCGAATTGTCAGTTGGGTTGCCAACTGTTCAGAACGGGCAAAATAATCTTCCAAACATTCGCCAATCGTTGGTTCATCAAGGCTAATCACACCCTGATAGCGTTCACCCTCGTTTGGAATAATTGAAATCACCAGCACCCCGTTGCCGATCATTTCGGTAAGCGTTGCATCATCAGCAATCTCGCCCTCAATCCTTGCCAAAGCACGGAATTGTTGCTGATCATTGCCATTCACCACCGCTAATTTTAACGCCCCGTCCCCTTGAATCTGCACGGTGATCGTGCCGTTAAATTTCATTGTCGCGGTTAAAAGGCTACTCGCCACCAACATCTCGCCGAGCAAATTCTGAACCGCTTTTGGATAATGGTGAGTGTTGAGAGTTTCGGTAAAAGTCTGGTTCAACCGCACCCATTCCCCCCGCACCGCACGGTTTTGGAACAGGTAGCGATAAAGTTTGTCGTTATCTTGACTGTAATGGTTCATTGTTCATCCTTAAAGTAAAAAATCGGCGTATGTTACTACAATGGGGGGATAATGCCAAATGGGGGATATGTAGTGGAAATTTTCAGAAATCCCTCCGCTTACTGCCAACAAAAAAGCCCCTTGCGGGGCTTTCATTTGGGATTATTGAATAATCACATAGAAATTTGAGTTATCACGCACGATGTTGAGGGCAACGGCGGATGGTTTGGAATCCAGCACTTTACGCAGTTCGCCGATGTTGGTAACTTCTACGCGGTTTACCCCCACGATCAAGTCGCCTTTTTTGATGCCACGCATTTCGGCGAGCGAGCCTTTTTCCACTTTGGAAATTTCCACGCCTTTAATGCCTTTCGCATCGTAGTTGCTGTATTCCGCCCCTTTCAACGCTGGGATCAAATCTTTCACGTTGGCTTGGCTTTCGTCTGATTGTAGCGTTACTTTGGCTTTTTCTTGCTTGCCGTCTCGCAAATAGGTTAGCTCAATCTCTTTGCCCGCCCCCGAGGTGGCGACTTTGGCACGCAATTCGCTGAAACTGCGGATTTTTTGACCGTTCAATTCGGTAATCACATCGCCCGCTTTTAAGCCCGCTTTGGCAGCGGCGGAATCGGCAATTACTTCGCTCACAAACGCACCTTGTTGGGCGTTGATGTTGAACTCTTTGGCGAGATCAGCGTTAAGTTCGCCGCCCTTGATGCCAAGCATTCCACGTTTTACCCCGCCAAATTCGATGATTTGTTGCACGAGGTTGTTCGCCATATTACTTGGAATCGCAAAGGCAATCCCTGCGTTGCCGCCACTTGGCGAGAGAATAGCGGTGTTAATCCCGATCAATTCGCCGTTTAAGTTAATCAAAGGCCCGCCCGAGTTGCCTTGGTTTACCGCCGCATCGGTTTGAATGTAGCTCTCGTAACCCTCATCGCTGTTGCCCGTTGAGCGACCTAACGCCGAAATAATCCCCGAAGTTACGGTTTGCCCTAAGCCAAACGGGTTACCGATTGCCACACTAAAATCCCCCACACGCAATTTGTCGGAATCGGCAAATTTCAATTCGGTTAAATCTTTTGGATTTTCAATTTGCAACAACGCCACATCTGAAAGGGCATCCGCACCCACTAATTTCGCTTTAAATTCTCTGCCATCATCAAGTTTGACGGTAATTTTGTCGGCGTTGTCGATCACGTGGTTGTTGGTGATCACATAACCTTTTTCGGCATTGATGATCGCACCTGAACCTTGTCCACGGAAATTACGCGGGGCGGAACGCTCGCCGAACATATCTGGCCCGAAGAAAAATTCAAATTCCTCTGGAATTTGACGGCTACGGCTACTACGGCGACTATCTTGTTTGGTTTTGCCCTCAACGGAAATACTCACCACCGCAGGGCGGACTTTCTCAATCATCGGGGCGAGGCTCGGCACGGCTTGCCCTTCAACGGTTGTTGGTAAATTGGCTTGAACGGTGGCAGGCATTGAAACCACGCCCATTCCTAATACTAATGCGGTTAAAATTGATTTTTTCATTGCTTTCATTTTGCTATCCTTCCATTTAAAAATGTAAAAAAATAACGAACAAGCCAAATTGTTCGTGCCAGCTAAGACAAACAATTTTTTTGGGGGTTCAGATCACAGACTGAAAAAGGCGATTTTTACGCTGACGAGCGGTGCGATTACCCTTTTTTACAAAAATTTTGCAAAATCCCACCGCTTGTTGAGTTATTTTTAAATACAAGCGGTCGGATTTCGCAAAAAATTTGCAAACCGCGGATTTTTGGCGTATTATTCGCCACCTCAATTTATGGCAACGCCATATCAAACGAAATCTTTAATCCAACCTTAATAAAATCCTTTCTTTATTATGCATCTTACAGAATTAAAAAATACGCCTGTCTCCGAGCTTGTCGCCATTGGCGAGGGGCAAATGGGCTTAGAAAATTTAGCACGTTTACGCAAACAAGATATTGTGTTTGCGATTTTGAAACAGCACGCCAAAAGTGGCGAAGATATTTTCGGGCAGGGGGTGCTTGAAATTTTGCCAGACGGCTTCGGCTTTTTGCGTTCGGGCGACAGCTCTTACCTCGCCGGCCCTGACGATATTTACGTTTCGCCGAGCCAAATCCGCCGTTTTAACTTGCAAACAGGGGATAACATCGAGGGCAAAATCCGCCCACCAAAAGAGGGCGAACGTTATTTTGCCTTGCTCAAAGTGGATCGCGTCAATGACGACAAACCCGAAGTTTCTCGCAGTAAAATTCTTTTTGAAAACTTAACCCCACTTCACGCCAATTCTCGCCTCAGAATGGAACGTGGCAACGGTTCAACCGAAGATCTCACCGCTCGCATTTTGGATCTCGCCTCGCCAATCGGGAAAGGGCAACGTGGTTTGATCGTCGCACCGCCGAAAGCGGGTAAAACGATGTTGCTACAAAATATCGCCCAAAGCATTACCCACAACTACCCAGAGTGTGAGTTGATCGTGTTGTTGATTGACGAACGTCCAGAGGAAGTAACGGAAATGCAACGCTCAGTGAAAGGCGAAGTGATTGCTTCCACCTTTGACGAGCCAGCCACTCGCCACGTTCAAGTGGCTGAAATGGTAATCGAAAAAGCCAAACGTGCGGTGGAACACAAAAAAGATGTGGTGATTTTGCTCGACTCGATCACCCGTCTCGCTCGTGCTTACAACACCGTTACCCCAGCTTCGGGCAAGATTTTGTCGGGTGGTGTGGACGCCAACGCCCTGCACCGTCCAAAACGTTTCTTCGGTGCGGCACGAAATGTGGAAGAGGGCGGAAGTTTAACCATTATCGCCACCGCCCTTGTGGATACAGGCTCGAAAATGGACGAAGTGATCTTCGAGGAATTTAAAGGAACGGGGAATATGGAATTGCATCTCTCGCGTAAAATTGCCGAGAAACGCGTATTCCCAGCGATTGACTTCAACCGTTCAGGCACCCGTAAAGAGGACTTGCTCACTAGCCCAGATGAGCTGCAAAAAATGTGGATTTTACGCAAAATCCTCAACCCAATGGACGAAGTGCAAGCAATGGAATTCCTCATCGATAAATTGATGGTCGCGAAAACCAACGATGAGTTTTTTGAAGTGATGAAGCGTTCTTAACTTCTAAAAAAATGGCATTCTGATGAATGCCATTTTTATTTGGGCTAAACCGAAAACGGATATTGAATACTCGGGTGGTATTGATAGCCTTCCACCTTAAAATCATCGAGAGTTACCCAAGTTTCCAAATCTGCCAAACTTTTAATATCAGGGTTGATGATTAAGCGAGGGGCGGCAAAAGGCTCGCGTTTCAGTTGCTCATTTTGCATTAGATCGAGCTGATCTTCATAAATATGTGCATTAACGATTTTATGGAACGCCTGCCCTGCTTGATGTCCCGTGATTTGTGCCATTAACGCCAAAAAAGTGTAGCATTGAATCATATTCCAATTTAAGCCCAACGGCACGTCCGCCGAGCGTTGGGTGCTGTTGAGGTAAAGCGTACCGTCTAGCAAGGAAAAATGGTGGCTATGCAGGCAAGGACGCAAACAGCCCAGATGAAACACGCCAGGGTGGTAAAAAGTGTAAATTTCGCCACGATTATCCACCCCACGCTTCAAATCATCAACAATCTGACGCAAAAGATCGACCGAACCACCATCAGGCTTCGGAAAATTCCGCCCGACCGCCCCGTAAACCAAGCCCATATCGTCCTCGCCCTTACGGTGCGGATTGGCAAGCCACGCCACATTTTCGTTGGCGTTCGCGTCCCAAGATTTCGTGCCGAGCTGGCGGAAATCCGCCGCACTGCTATATCCGCGAATATAGCCCAACAATTCCGCAATCGCCGCTTTCCAATAACTACGGCGAGTGGTAACAAGGGGAAATTCGCCCTTCGCTACATCGTAGGTTAAATCGGCGTTGATCACGGTTAAACAGCGTTTGCCCGTTCGCTCATTTTCCACCCACTTGCCTTGTTCCACAATGCGTTGGCATAAATCAAGATATTGTTTCATTTTTACCTCAAAAGATTTTGCGAAATGTTATTTGTTAGGTAGAATTGTAGCAGTTATTTCAACCAAATTCGCCAAAGGGGTGCGAAAATGAAACTTTTTATTAAATCTCTTTTTATCGGTTCAATTTTAACCTTACTGACCGCTTGTTCTTCGGGCAAGAAAGAATGGACTCGTTTGAATGATGCCGAAGTCGATCAAAAATCCTATGCAATCGCTTACGGTGCAACGGCTCAAACCTATGCCGACCGTGTCAATGAAACCTACGATATCCCAACTTTCGTCAATGGCGTAAACGATTGGTATCAAAACAAAGTTACCCTGCCGATCGAACAAATCCGTGCCTCAACCCTCAACCGTATGCTTGACCACAAGGTTTACGCCTACAACAGCGGCGTGATTTACGCGGCGGATCTGCAAGCAAAATTTAACTACCTTGACCCAAACTGCTGGGGCTTAGTGCAACCTGCCAGTATGACGCAAGGTATTCAAGACGCAATGAACGATATTCAGAAAAACAAAGTGCGTGATGATGAATATATTAAAAACGGCGTAGAACAAATTTTGCAACTTTGCGTAAAAACAATGACCGACAGCGAAAAAGCAGAAAATGCGAAGCCTGCGAAAGCGAAAAAAGCCAAAAGCAAGGTAAAAGCGAAGAAATAAAGATGTTCTGCAAGGGGTAGGATTTTTCAAAATTTCACAAAATCTTACCCCTTGTATGGGGACGAAATTTTGGGACGCGAGCATCGCGACCCTACGTAGGGACGCCACGCTGGCGTCCTTTCTAATGAAATTAACAAAACCGCTCGCCAGACATAAAAAACAAAGCCCACAAACGTGGGCTTTTTCAATTTCTATTCCGCCGATTTTTTCTTCAAAATCGCATAAAGTTCATCTTTTAAATGTAACTTCTCTTTTTTCAACACCTCAATTTCCGTGTGGGTGGCGAGTTCGATATTCGCTTCCATATTTTTGATTCGTTGGTCTAACTCATTGTGTTTATTAAACAAACGTTCAAAATGAGCGTCAGAGGTTTTTAATTGGCTGATTAAATCACGATATTCTGGGAACATAAATTAATCCTCACGAGTAAATGAAAAATTACAGGAAAGATACTACTCTTTTTCAACCGTTTTGGGCTAACTTTCTTTCAAAAATTTGAACTAGATCACAAAATTTTTGTAGAACTTCGCCCGTCAATTTAAAGTATAATAGCCGAAATTTTTTGTTAGGAATTTCAGAATGCGATACAAAGCACTATTGACCTTGCTACTCGGCATTTTTGCGGGAACGGCAAGTGCAAATTGGGAAAAAGTGAACGACCTCGACTACACTTGGGGACCTTTTAAAATTTACAATATCGCACTTTTTACGGAAACGGGGCAGTATGAACTTGGCATCCGTCCGCTAATGCTTACCCTTGAATATGCCAAGCCCGTTGATGGGCGAGATTTCGCCATTTCGATTGCTCGGGCTTGGGCGAATTTAGGCATCAATTTGCCACAACAAGAGGAAACCATTGAGCGGTTACGCAAAACCATTCCCGACCTCAAACCCAACGATAAGTTGAGCTATATCGCCCTGCCCGACACGGGTTATTTTGTGCTGAACGATACGATTATCCCTGAGCAATTTGATAAGGATTTCAATAACGCAATGGTGGCGGTGTGGCTTGATCCGAAAATTGATTTGAGTGCCAAATTAACCACTAAAAAGACCGATCCAAAAGAGCAACAGGTGCATAATTCCACCGATTATGTGCCGTCTCAAACCGCTACGGAAAGCTCTGCGGAAGGTTCAACGCCAACATCAGCGGAACAGAGTCAGCCGCAAGCGGTCGGTTCTGAGCAAAAAATGGCGGTAGAAAATCCACCGCAAACGGCAGAGCCAGCGGAAAATCAATCCGTAGAAAATGTTCCACCTGCAAATGAAGCAACGGCTCAACCGCCACAAGTGACCCCGTCAGCACCGCCAGAAAAAAGCGAAAAGCCGAAAGAGCCAGCCCCAAAAGCGAAGCCCTCAGAATTGGAATCCCCCGAAAAGCAAATCGATCCGATTGGCGATCCTGCCCCAGAGCAAAAATCCCCGATTTCCTAGCATAAAAAAACCACCTCGCACGAGGTGGTTTTTTGTCGATGAAATTTTCAGAAATCCCACCGCTTGTAGGGCTACTCTGGCAAAAATCCGCCGCTTTGGTGAGCCCATAATTTGGCGTAAACGCCGTTTTGAGCCAGTAATTCTTCGTGCGTGCCTTGTTCCACGATTTCGCCTTTGTCTAGCACGATCAAGCGATCCATTGCCATAATGGTCGAAAGTCGGTGGGCGATTGCCACCACGGTTTTGCCGTCCATTAGCTCGGTTAAATTCTCTTGGATTGCGGCTTCCACTTCTGAATCCAACGCACTGGTCGCTTCGTCCAGCAATAAAATCGGGGCATCTTTGAGCATTACACGTGCAATCGCAATCCGCTGGCGTTGTCCGCCAGAGAGTTTGACCCCTCGCTCGCCAACGTGGGCATCAAAACCCGTTCTGCCTTTGGCATCTTGTAGATTTGGAATGAAATCCGCCGCTGCCGCGCGTTCCACCGCTCGCAACATTTCTTCCTCGCTTGCCGTTGGGCGTCCGTAGAGTAGATTATCGCGTACCGAACGGTGTAACAACGAGGTGTCTTGGGTTACCAAACCAATTTGCGAACGCAAGCTCTCTTGGGTGATTTCTCGCACATTTTGTCCGTCAATTTGGATCGAGCCATTTTGAATATCGTAAAAACGCAGTAAAAGGTTAGTGAGGGTTGATTTACCTGCTCCACTACGCCCAACCAAGCCGACTTTCTCGCCTGCTTTGATCGTCAAATCGAAACCTTTGAGCAACGGCTTTTTCGGATCGTAGGCAAAATCCACCTTTTCAAATTTGATCTCGCCTTGTTTGACTTCTAACGGTTTCGCATTCGGCTGATCGACTACCGTATGCGGTTTTGAAAGCGTCATCATTCCGTCTTGCACCGTGCCTAGATTTTCGAACAAGTCGGCAAATTCCCACATAATCCATTGCGATAACCCCTTGATTCGCAAGGCAAGGGCAGTTGAAGTCGCAATCGCCCCAGCACTCACCATTTCCGCTGACCAAAGCCATAAGCCGATCCCTGCGGTAGAGACAATCAACGCAATGCTGGTGAAATTGGTTAGGGTTTCAATCAGGGTAACTAATCGCATCTGCTTATGCACCGTTACCATAAATTCTTGCATTGACTCTTTGGCGTAGGTCGATTCACGATCGCCGTGGGAAAACAGCTTTACCGTCATAATATTGGAATAAGCATCGGTAATCCGCCCCGTCATCAGACTGCGTGCGTCTGACTGCTGTTGAGCGGCTTCGGCAAGTTTCGGCACGAAATACCAGATAGTCGCCCCAAGGCTCACCACCCACAACAGGAACGGCACAAACAGCCAGCCATCAAATTGCAACAAAATCACGCTAGAAGTGGTGAGGTAAACCGCCACATACACCAACATATCGGCACAGGTCATCACCACATCTCGCACCGCCAACGCCGACTGCATTACCTTCGCCGACACTCGCCCTGCAAACTCATCTTGATAAAAGCCCATACTTTGCCCGAGCATCAAGCGGTGGAAATTCCAACGCAACCGCATTGGGAATACGCCCTGTAAAGATTGAAAGCGGATCGAACTTGCTACATAAACACACAGCACGCCGAGTATCGCTACGCCAAACATCGTCCAAATGGACGCCCCTTTCGCCTGCCATAATTCACTCGGCGAAAAACGGTTGATCCAATCAACCAAATCACCCATAAATTGAAACAGCACCGCTTCAATCACGCCCACGCTTGCCACGAGGATCGTCAAAAGCAAGAGATAGCCTCGCATTCCTTTGGTCGCCTCAAAAATAAACGGCACTACCCCTGATTTCGGCGTTTTCGGTGGCTCATCGGGGTAGGTATCAATTCGGTTCTCAAACCATTCAAAAATTTTATTGAACATTGCTTTCCTGCTTATTGAAATAACAACAAGCGGTGGGATTTTGAGAAAATCTTACCGCTTGTTTGGGGACGCGAGCATCGCGTCCCTACCGTAGGGACGCCACGCTGGCGTCCCATAAATGAACTGCAATTATGGATTTAACAATTTCTCATCCAATGCCAAATCTTCGTTGCGGTTTACGCCGATCGGTTGTTTTAACACATTTCGGGCGATTTCGTGGGCTTCGGCGAGGGAGTGTTCTTTGTAAGAACCACATTGATACACGTTTAATTCAGGGATTTTGCTCTGATCTTCCACTTTTAACGCGTCTTGCATTGACTTCGTCCACGCTTCGGCAACCGCTTGGTCGCTCGGTGTGCCGATCAGCGACATATAAAAGCCCGTGCGGCAGCCCATTGGCGAAATATCAATAATTTCCACGCTGTCGCTGTTAAGGTGATCACGCATAAAGCCCGCGAAAAGGTGTTCCATTGTGTGAATGCCACGCACCGGCAAAATATCAATGTTCGGGCGACAAAAACGCAAATCAAACACAGTAATCGTATCCCCTTTTGGGGTCGTCATCGTCTTCGCCACACGCACCGCAGGGGCGTTCATTTTAGTGTGATCCACTTTAAAACTATCTAATAAAGGCATTTTTCGTTCCTCGATAAATGAAAAGAAAGCGGTTAAAACCGCCGAGAATTTTGCAGGATCTTAACAGATCGGCGGAAATTTGTAGATAAAAAATTTCTTGGCGGACATAAAGCCCGCCACTACGAAATATCATCGTTCTTCAAAAAAGTAATCATCATTCGTAGGGGCGGATTTTATATCTACCCGTTCTTAGCACAAAACGCAATAGCGTTCGGGGAACGCTCTGCATTGCGTTTTTGGAATCCATACATCATTGCCAAAATGATAAAATATAGCGTATAATTTCTAGCCAACCATAAGGGGGAAATAATGGGTATAAAAGAAAAACAAGGCATTATCGAAAAATCTGATGTAATAAGCATCAAAAAAGAAGCTCTCGACATCATCGAAAAAGCTGATGCAATGGAATCCATTGATGTCACAGGATTAAATCAAGAACAATTCCTAGCACTGATGAACGCTAAATTTTTTGAACAAAAAAGAATAGAAACTCCTTCAAAAAATGAACCAAAATCAAAAAAACAACACATTCAAAACTTTGCCTATATCTAAAATAGAAATATCAAGCGGATTTAAATTGGCAAGTCAATCCTTTTATTTTGAAGAAAAGGATATACATCTGCATTTAATTGATATTTTCAGATTAAAAGAAATATGGGAACAGCAAGGATATATAGAAATTGTTGATTCAAATCATTCTGGATTTAGGGCTTATGGAATAGCCAAGGATTCGAATAAATATCCGAATCAATATAAAGATTTGTATCACGCAAGATTAAAAAATAATTCACCTGACCCACTTATCATATTAAGAATTACAGAAGATCAGAATAAGAAAGGTTATTTTGCAATCAAAATACTTACCCTAGCTAAACATTCAAATGTATTTGATCAAAAAAATAATGATCTGCTAAAAGATTATGTGATAAACATACTTAAAAAATCTGAGAAAAATAAATAACTATTCGTAGGGGCGGATTTTATATCCGCCCTTTATTACATTAAATTTACTTTTTGTGAACCCAAAATCTTATTCCGCTATCCCCTGATCCCAACTTTGGGCGTCTTGTGGGATTTTACGTTGTAGTAGGAATCGGCGGTTGGGTTCGGCTTGGGGTTGTACTACGCGTCCTGACGGGGTGGAGAACGAGATACCGCCGTTGAGCAATTGCGACATTGTGCCTGAATTGAGGCTTGCCCCTTGTAGGCTGATGTCCATTGTGTAGCCCGAGGACGCCCAGAACTCGGTGTTTTTCCGCACGAGGTGCTGATATTTATTTTGGATTTTTAAATGGATCATCACACGGTCGCCCAATTCGCTGAGGTTTAGGCGTTGCACGATCCCCACCTGCATTCCACGATACATTACGGGGGCATCGACTTGAATGCCATTCGCATCGGCGGTTTCCACGATCACAGGGAAGCCCCCTGCAAATTGGGTTTTCGCGGTGTCGGTATCGTTGAGGCTAAATTGGGTTTGGCGTTTGCCGTTGCCTGCTTCCACGTTGATGTAGTTTTGGATCAAGGCATCTAAATTTTTCACGCCGCTGGTGCTGATGTCGGGCGAGATCGCACTAAATCGGCTGCCTGCTTTGGCGACTATCGGGAAGTATTGCCCCTCAATGTAAGCGGTGGCTTTCACGATTTTTTTAGCATTGTCGAGCTGTAATTTTTCCACTTCGCCCACTTTCAAGCCCATATATTTCACCGCCATTCCTTTGCTCAATTTTGAGCCGTCTTTGGCGATAAGGGTAAGGTAAGTGTTGCCTGCGGTGGCTTTTTGTTGGCTAGCGTAGAGGGTTTTGTCGCCTTTGCTGCCGTTGTTATCAAAGCTGATCGCCCCTTTGAGGGTTCGCATTAACGGCGAGGCTTGCACGCTTAATCCATTGGTGGAAAGATCCACCGCCACCGCAGGTTCGATCCAGAAACGGCTTTTTTCGCTGATTAAATGGCGGTAGCTCGGTTCGATAAAGAGATCGACATCAAATTGATTTTTGGTTGGGCGGACTTTTAACACTTCGCCAATTTGGAAATTGCGATAAAGCACCACCGAGCCTTTGTCGATCCCCGATAAATCGGTCGCTTTAAGGCTTAATGTGGCTTTTTTCTCGGTGGAAACGATGCCCGCTTCGGCACTTTCCACATCTTTGTAGAGGGCATAATTTTGCTTAATCGCACCGCTTGGCGTGCCTTTGAGCAAGCGAACGCCGCCTTTTAGCCAATCTTGGGGCGAGCCAGCATTCACTCGCACGCCCTCTAAGCCCACCGAAACATCAAGGTTAGAAATGGCGACAAATTTGCTGTTACCGCCGATTAAATGGCGGAACGGTGGGTAGATAATCCCCTCAAACTGCACATTTTCTACGCTTAATCGGCGTTTTAAAATTTCGCCGATTTTGACATCGTTATAATAAATGCCCTGTCCTTCTTCTACACCATAGGATGATGGGGCTTGAAAGGTTAATGCAAGGGTATTTGGTTTGGAAAGCAGATAATCCTGTTCGGTTTTCACCACGAACGAGTTTTTTGGCTCGCCCTCGCCTGCCTCTAATTCAAAATAAACGCCACGTAGCAGCTCGTTGATTTTGCTCAACTGCTCTTTGTTGAGGCTAAATTCAGGCTCTTTCACGATAATTTGGCTACCTGTTTTGAACAGATCCGCATAACTCGGATCGATGCGTAACGTGCCTCTGATCGTGCCTTTTTGATCTTTATCGTCCAAAATATCATCATTTTCTAAGCCCGAAAGCACGCCGATTTGGACATTATGGTAGAAAACGGGGGTTTCGTTTACGCGTAAATTTGGCACAAAAGGCACGCTAATCGCAATTTCTGTGCCACGTTGGGCGGATTTTACGCTGTCGTATAACTCAAAGGTTTGAGCTTGCTCGGCTGGTTCAGAATTGTCTGGGGAATCAAAGGCAACTGCCCCCGCCACTAAGGACGCTAAACTTTCCATATTGAGATTGATGCCAGATAAGTTTGCGGTAACATTTAACCCGCTGATATTCCAGAAACGGCTCTCTTTTTTGACGAAGTTGGCAAATTTGCTGTCGATTACCACGTCAATTTCCACGTTTTTACGATCGGCGGTAAAACGATAATCGGCAATGCTACCCACCACCGCTTTGCGGTAGTAAACGTTCGCCCCGACATTGATCGAGCCGAGATCAGGGGCGATCAATTTCACGAGCAAATCGCCGTCTGACACCGACACCGCTGGCGGTTCTTCTTCGGCAATAAAGCTGTATTTGCTTGGGGCATTCTCATCATTATTGGGGCTGAGGGTAATGTAATTGCCCGACACAAGGGTGTCTAAGCCCGAAATTCCTGCAATGGAAGCGGTCGGTTTTACCACCCAAAACGCCGTTCCCTCTTTTAACACCGCTTTTGCTTCTGGGTTGATTTCCGCTTGCACTTCCACTTTTTTCATATTCTCGACAAAGTAAACTTTCTTCACTTGCCCGATTTGCAAACCTTGATAACGAATTGCCGTTTTGCCTGCGGTGATGCCGTCCCCTTCGTTAAAGCGGATCGTGATCATCTCGCCACGCTCTTTCATAATTTGGAAAAAAAGCAGGCAGCCGATGGCGAATGCGGTAATCGGCAATAGCCAGAAAGGGGAAATTTTGCGAGGTTGGCGAACCTTTGCCGCCACGGGGGTTCTTTGATCTGTCATTTTGCTTTCTAACATACGAACAAGCGGTAAGATTACCCAAAATTTTAGCTAATCTTACCGCTTACAAACTTATCCACTCAATTTAGCGAAAACGGCTAAATTATTTTTTCTCTTTTTCATCACACTGTTTGATGTTGTTACATTTGCCGTACAAATACAAACTGTGGTTGGCAAGCTCAATGCCGTGCTGTTGGCTGATTTCACGCTGACGGCGTTCGATTTCTGAATCTTTAAATTCAAACACTTTACCGCAATCCATACAGATGATGTGGTCGTGCTGATGATTCATATTTAATTCAAACACCGCTTTGTTGGCATCAAAATTATGGCGGATCAAAATATCCACTTCTTCAAACTGATTCAAAACACGGTAAACCGTTGCCAAGCCAATATCTGAACCCTGTTCGAGCAAAATTTTGTAAATATCTTCCGCTGAAAAGTGTTGCATTTGATCACGATGTTGCTGCATTAACGCTAAAATCGTGAGGCGAGGTTCGGTTACTTTTAAGCCCGCATTTTTTAACAGTCTTGCATTTTCTTCTGACATTTTTGCCACCTATTTGCCTTAAATTACGCTAATTGATCTAAGCACATTTCTTCAAAAATTTGTTTGCACCAGCGGTTTACTCGGTCGTTGGTTAATTCTGGCTGGCGATCTTCATCAATGCACAAGCCCACAAAAGTATCTTCATCAACCAAGGCTTGTGAAGCCTCGAAGGTGTAGCCCTCGGTCGCCCAATGCCCCACGATCACGCCGCCGTTTGGCTCGATCACATCACGCACAGTCCCCATTGCATCGCAGAAGTATTCCGCATAATCTTCTTGGTCGCCGCAACCGAAAATCCCCACGATTTTGCCCGTGAAGTCAATTTCTTTGAGGGTTGGCATAAAATCGTCCCAATCTGCTTGCGATTCGCCGTAATACCAGGTTGGAATCCCGATCAACAAGAAATCATACGCTTCAATATCTTCTTTGGTGCTTTTGGCAATATCACGCACATCGACGAGATTTTCGCCAAGCTGTTTTTGAATCATTTTTGAGATGTTTTCAGTATTACCAGTATCGCTACCGTAAAATAAACCTACAACTGCCATTTTAATCCCTATGTTGCTGATTCATCGTGTCGATGAATATAATCATTTAAAATTTGTTCAATTAACTGTCCGCGTGTGAGTCCACGTTGGGTGGCTTGTTCTTCTAAGCATTGCACCAAATCGGAATGAAGTTTTAATTCCACCCGTTTCAATCCGCTCGAACGATCTCGTTTGAGTTGATTGCGTTTATTGATGCGGATTTGTTGCTCTCGGCTTAGAGGATTGGTACGAGGTCGCCCAACTTTTGGCGTATTTGCGAACAGATCTAAGGTTATACAATCTGCGTCTTGTTTAGCCATTTGTTTCACGCTGGGGCATTTCGCTTATCCTAAGTGAGAATGATAAGCTAAATTTCAAAGAGGTACGAACTATATCACAAATCTCGCCAAATGTTAAATAGTCGCCCACGGTTTCCGCCTAATCCTAACAATCGCCAAAAACAATGCAAGATATTTGCAGAATAGACTTGCTCACGCCTTATTTTGGCTTACAATAGGGCATTTTTTACTTCACAGGAACACAACAATGACCAAAAATCTCGACTGGGCTAATTTAGGCTTTTCCTACATCAAAACTGACTATCGTTTTATCGCACGTTGGAAAGACGGCAAATGGGACGAGGGCGAACTCACCACCGATAACACCTTACATATTCACGAGGGTTCAACCGCCATTCACTACGGGCAACAATGCTTTGAGGGCTTGAAAGCCTACCGTTGCAAAGACGGCTCGATCAACCTTTTCCGTCCAGACGAAAATGCCAAACGTATGCAAAAAAGTTGCGACCGCTTGCTAATGCCACAAGTGCCAACGGAACTCTTTATCCGTGCTTGTAAAGAAGTGGTGAAAGCCAACCAAGAGTGGGTTGCCCCTTACGGCACGGGTGCAACCCTTTATTTGCGTCCGTTCGTGATCGGCGTGGGCGAAAACATCGGCGTGCGTTCCGCCCCTGAATTTATCTTCTCGGTATTCGCCTGCCCAGTGGGGGCTTACTTCAAAGGTGGACTTGCCCCGTCTAACTTCATCGTGTCTGAATACGACCGTGCCGCCCCTTACGGCACTGGTGCGGCAAAAGTGGGTGGTAACTACGCCGCCAGCCTCTACCCAGGTAAACTCGCCAAAGAACGCAACTTTGCCGACTGTATCTACCTTGACCCGAAAACCCACACCAAAATTGAAGAAGTGGGTTCGGCAAACTTCTTCGGGATCACCAAAGATAACAAATTCATCACCCCAATTTCGCCGTCCATTTTGGCAAGTATCACCAAATACTCACTGTTGCACATCGCCAAAGAGCGTTTAGGAATGGAAACCATTGAGGGCGATGTATTTATCGACCAACTCGACCAATTCGCCGAAGCAGGGGCGTGTGGCACGGCTGCCGTGATCACCCCAGTGGGCGGTATCCAACACGGCGACAACTTCCACGTTTTCTACTCTGAAACGGAAGTCGGCCCTGTAACCAAACGCCTCTACGAAGAATTAGTCGGCATCCAATTCGGCGACCGCCCAGCCCCAGAGGGTTGGATCGTTAAAGTTGAGTTAGACTAACCCCTACAAGCGGTAAGATCTTCAAAAATTTTCAGGATCTTACCGCTTGCTTTATCCTCTCTCGTCAAGGAAATTCAAATGATCAAACGCATTGAAGTGGGCGAACGCTTTTCCGAAGTCGCCATTCACAACGGCGTGGCTTACCTCGCAGGGCAAGTGCCGACCGATGAAAACGCTGACGCCTACTACCAAACCGAGCAAGTCCTCGCCGAAATCGACAAATTCCTCGCCCTCGCTGGCACGGACAAAAGCAAAATCCTAATGGCAACGGTCTATCTCGCCGATATGAACGACTACGCCGAAATGAACCGAGCGTGGGACAAATGGGTCGCCCCCCAAAACGCCCCACCCCGCGCTGCCGTCCAAGCCCAACTCGCTAACCCAAAATGGAAGGTGGAAATTGTGGTAACGGCAGCAATCTAAAAAATAAAACCTAGATAGATATCTAGGTTTTATTTCAATTAAAAGGTAAATCCATTTTGTTGATTTGATGAATTTTTACCTATTTAACTAATTATCTTACTTCAAGTTCTTTTGTTTCTTCAAAAAGTTGCTCAATCTTGATATGGTAAATACTCGTTGCGTTGTTATAAACATATCAATAGCTTTTAGTAAATACTCTTCAGTTATACCGGATTCCAAATCCATTCTTAACTGTACACTTCCATGAGTTTCATAAACAGTTACAAATCGATTATCTTTATTCCAGTTATTCATTTCTTCAAATGACATATCAGCATCATCAAATATCATAATAATGCTCAGAGAACCTCCACCATAGTTATTATCTATCAAATAGTTTCTATCATTATATGTAAATTTAACAATACCAGGTTCTAGAATAACCACATTCTCATAATCCTGATATTGCAAAATAGACATCAATTGTCTATCCGTGAATTCATCAAAAATTTCTGCATAAGAACTACTCATTGCAATCCTCTTTTTGTCTTTATTAGCCAATAATTTCTAAATATGAACAATCATTTAGAACCTTTATTGTTCTACTTGCATAGCAAGTAGAACAATGGGATTATCCCATTGAATGGTTATTTTTTGATCCCATCTAATTTCACAAATTTCAGACATAAAAAATGCCTACTACTCTATTTTTAGCTCTGTCCAAAATAAAAAACCCCTCGCAT
>NZ_MUYA01000020.1 GCF_002015115.1 Haemophilus paracuniculus | reverse complement strand
GTTTTCTTCTGATTGGACAAGCCAATCACCAAGCTACGTTTGGCGACATCGATGCCGCAATAAATCGGGGTGTTCATCAATAACCTGCCTTGTATGCGAGTTTTTCAATGTGAAGACTAAAAGACTAAATCAACTGTTCGGTTTTGCTGATGAAAGGTTATCCACGCCTTCGCTACGGAACGGGGTTCTGCCCTAGGGGGCAACAAGCTGTGGATAACGAAATGCTGCACTTATGTGGTGAAGTTTAGCAGGGTTTTAATATACAAGGGGGCGAAATTTTAAGAAATCCCCCCCTTGCAAAACTAAAAATCCGCCTCAGCAAAAAAGGTCATCGGTTCACCCGTGATTGGGTGGGTGATCGAGAGGGATTCCGCGTGTAGGCACAAGCGAGACGAGAGGCTTCGAGCTAGCGGATTGGCGTAAAATTTATCGCCTAAAATCGGATGTCCAAGGGCAAGGGTGTGCAACCGCAACTGGTGCGAACGCCCCGTGTAAGGGGTCAATTTGACCCTTGTGGTATTGTTCGGATAGTAAGCCAGCACTTCGTAAAAAGTGATCGCCTTTTTGCCCTTTTCATAGCAGATTTTTTGGCGAGGGCGGTTTTCCCAATCGCAAATCAGTGGAAAATCCATTGTGCCAGTTTCGCCCACTCGCTCGCCCAATTTTCCCCACACCAACGCCACATAATGCTTTTTCGGCTCACGCTCACGGAATTGACGTTTCAGCTCTCGTTCCGCCTGCTTGCTTAACGCAAACAACAACAGACCGCTTGTTGCCATATCAAGGCGGTGAGCTGGCTCGGTAAAACCATATTTCTGCTGCACCCGCACCATCGCACTATCTTGATATTCAGGGCGATTGCCCGGCACAGACAGCAACCCGCTCGGTTTATTCAGCACTAAAATATGGTTATCACGGTAAACCTCGTCCAGCCAAGGTTCTGTCGGTGGGTTATATTCAATTAAAGCCATTGTGTTTTTCTTCTTTTTGTAAAATATCCAAAATCTTACCGCTTGTTTGGGATTGCCCTCTCTCTGCTTGAAATACTGAACGTATTTCAAACTGTCTCTCTCCCGTAAACGGGAGAGAGTTTTTGCCTTTGCTAAGCATTTAAAACCATCGCCTACTTGTGAGAGAAGGACGGATTTTTCTTCGTTTAGAAGAAAAATCAGGGAAAGGGCGAAATTCCGCAAAATCCCACCCCTTGCAAACTATCCCTTGTTACTCACAATCACCCTCAAACTATCCAACCGCCAGTTGGCTTGGTTGAGGTGGGCGAGGGAGTTTTCTCTTAACTGCTCTAAGGCGGTGATTTCGTCCGCACGGATATTTTTATTGACCGCTTGTAGTGAGGTTAGGCGGTGCAACTCGGCGGATAGAGTGTGATCTGCGTTGGCTTTCGCCTCGTTGATAATGCCCTCGGCGTAGCTGGCAATTTTCGTTTCGCTGACGCTTAACAGTTTTTCAATTTCTGCCCGTGCCATTTTGGCGATTTTGTTCGCCATTTGTTTATTGACCGGTTTGAGCTGCTTTTCCAAACCGCTGAACGACACTTGCTTGGCGAGGTCGTTGCCCTTGCTGTCTAACAATAAGCGGACAGGGGTTGGCGGTAGGAAGCGAGTGAGTTGCAAGCCTTTCGGGGCTTGGGCTTCCACGAGGTAGATACATTCGAGCAATAGCGTCCCTGCGGGCAGTTGGTTGTTGATCAGCAATGAGATCGCACTTTTGCCGATGTCGCCCGAAGTAATGAGGTCAATACCGTTGCGGATCATCGGGTGATCCCACGTCAAAAATTCCACATCTTCACGCATTAGAGCAAGCTGGCGGTCGAACGTAACGGTGCTTCCCTCTTCGTTCAAACCTGGGAAATCAGGCACGAGCATATGCCCCGTTGGGCTGATCACAATGCTTTGCTCGCCCAAATCTTCTTGATCCAAGCCGATCACATCAAACAGATTTAATGCAAAATTAACCAGTTGCGGGGCATTATCTTGCTCGGCGATTTGGTTCGCCACCTGTTGAGCCTGTTCGCCACCGTTGGAATTGAGTTCCAATAAGCGATCTCGCCCTTTTTCTAATTCTAATTTGAGCTGTTGCTGGCGTTTGTGGGTGCGAGCCAAAAAGTCGTCAAATTGTGGCGATTGTGCAGGATCTTGCAAGAAATTCGCTAATTCTTCGCCAAACTCACGGAATAGGCTCGCCCCCATTGGACTGGTTTCCTCAAAGGCATTTAACCCCTTGTGATACCAATCAGCAAGCACCATTTGGGCGGAATCGGCAAAGCAAGGGACGTGAATTTGAATATCGTGTTTCTGCCCGATCCGATCCAATCGCCCGATACTTTGCTCTAACAAATCAGGGTTATCAGGCAAGTTGAACAGCACCAAATGGCGAGCGAATTGGAAATTTCGCCCCTCAGAGCCGATGCTTGAACTGATTAGCACCTGCGCCCCCTCTTCCTGTTGGGCGAAGTAAGCAGCGGCACGATCTCGCTCGACAATCGACATTTTTTCGTGGAACACCGCCGAGCGGATCGCCTCTTTCTCACGCAAAATTTGTTCGAGCTGGATCGCTGTGTCTGCCTGTTTGCAGATCACGAGGATTTTTTGCTCACGATGATTTTTGAGGAAAGTAATCAGCCACTCAATGCGAGGGTCGAAATCCCACCATTTTGCGTTTGGGTTGAAGCGTTGGAACAGCCGTTCGGGATACAAGCGGTCGGTTTCGCTCACGCCGCCCATCATCGCCATTACCTTGAACGCATTGGCATATTGGCTCGGCATTTCAAGGGTGATTTGGTTAAATTCACGGTGCGGAAAGCCTTTCACCCCTTGGCGAGTGTTGCGGAACAAGACGCGGCTCGTGCCGTGGCGATCGATCAACTCGCTGATCAACTCTTGACGCACTTCTTGGCGTTGTTCCTCGCTACAATCGCTGTTGATAATGCGGAACATCGGCTCAACGTCTTCTTCCGCCAACAGTTCGCTAATGCTTTCCTGCTCTTGGGCGTTGAGGGGCTTGTCGTTGAGCAAAGTCGCCACCGCATCGGCAACGGGTTGATACTGTTTCTGCTCGGCGACAAAGGCTTCGTAATCGTAGAAACGATCAGGGTCGAGCAAGGCAAGGCGAGCGAAATGGCTTTCTTGCCCAAGCTGTTCTGGGGTTGCCGTTAGCAATAGCACGGACGGAATTTTTTTCGCCAAAGATTCAACAAATTGATAAGCGATGCTCGGCTCATTTTCCGACCATTCCAGATGATGAGCTTCATCAACGATTAACATATCCCACTCGCTGTCCAGCACCTGTTTGGCACGTTGCGGCGAGGTGGCGAGCCAGTCAATCGAGGCAATCACAAGGGATTCCGTTTCAAATGGATTTTGGCTGATGTCGTTGTCGTCCTCATCTTTTTGGGCGAAATCGGCACAACGTTCTTCATCAAACAGGGAAAAATGCAGGTTGAAACGGCGTAGCATTTCGACCAGCCATTGATGTTGCAAGCTCTCTGGCACAAGCACCAACACCCGATCCACTCGCCCCGAAAAGAGCTGTTGTTGCAAGATCATTCCCGCTTCAATCGTTTTCCCTAACCCCACTTCATCCGCCAACAGCACACGAGGGGCGAGGCGTTGCCCCACCTCTTTGGCGATATGTAGCTGATGTGGAATCAAGCTGGCACGAATGCCACGCAAGCCTCGCAACGGCGATTGAAATTGAGCCTGCTGATGTTGCAAGGCTCGATAACGCAAGGCGAAGCGGTCGCTACGGTCGATTTGAGCCGAGAACAGCCGATCCTGCGGTTTGCTAAAACTGACCTTGTGATCGAGTTGGGTTTCGGGCAACACCACTTCTTCGCCCGTATCCGACCGCTTGCCGAGATAGATTAGCAAACCTTGATTTTCAATCACTTCGCTGATGTTGAGCGTCCAGCCGTCAAGGCTATTCACGCTGTCGCCCTGCTGAAACTGCACCCGTGTGAGGGGGGCGACTGCCACCGCATAAACACGCTGTTCGTCCGCCGCAGGGAAATCAATGCTCACGGTGCGGGTGTCCACCGCCGTAACAATCCCCAACCCTAAATTATTTTCACTTTCGCTAAGCCAACGCTGACCGATTACAAACATATTTTCCTCTTTGATTATTCAGGCACAATCCAACTCACATTCCAACTGCCCGTTCCTTCTGGCACAAGCACGTCCGTGAGATAAGGCAGAATTTTTTTCATTTGACTTTCAAGCTGCCACGGCGGATTTACCACAATCATACCGCTTGCGGTCATTCCTCGCTGATCGGTATCAGGGCGAACGGCTAACTCAATTTGCAAAATTTTGCGAATGCCCGTGGCTTCCAGCCCTTTGACGATCCGTTTGGTATGTTGGCGTAACACCACAGGATACCAAATTGCATAAACGCCCGTAGCGAACCGCTTGTAGCCCTCTTCAATCGCTTTTACCACCAATTCGTAATCTTCTTTTAATTCATAAGGGGGGTCAATCAACACCAGCCCGCGTCTCTCTTTCGGTGGCAAGGCAGATTTCAACTGCTGAAAACCATTCTCGCGTTTGGTTACCACATTCGGCTGTTTGGCAAATTCATTGCGTAACAGCGGGAAATCATTCGGGTGCAATTCTGTTAATAAGGCACGATCCTGCGGACGCAATTGCTGCACCGCCAACAACGGCGAGCCAGCGTAAAAACGCAATTTTCCCTTGTTGATTTTTTTGATTTCATCAAGATAGAGCGACACTTCTTCGGGCTGATCGGTGCGATCCCATAACCGAGCAATGCCCTCAATATATTCGCCCGTTTTTTCCGCTTCGGCACTCAACAGGCTATAACGCCCCACGCCCGAGTGGGTATCCAGATAGAAAAAGCCCTTCTCTTTCTGTTTCAGGGCGGACAAAATCAGGGTTAAAACGATATGTTTTAACACATCGGCGTAGTTGCCGGCGTGGAAACTATGGCGATAACTAAGCATAACACTCTCTTTGCTGTTAAAATGGCGTTATTCTAGCATAGTTAGAGGTAAAAGAATGAAGTTCACCATTGAGAACGGTTGGCTTTGCAACCAAAAACGGGTAATTTCCCCCCATTTCAGCCAACGCCCTGATCCAAAGGATATTTCCCTGCTCGTAATCCACTACATCAGCCTGCCGCCCGAACAGTTTGGCGGGGATTTTATCGACCGCTTTTTTCAAGGCTCGCTCGACCCAACGGAACACCCCTATTTTGAAGAAATTAAGGATCTGCGAGTTTCCGCCCACTGCTTAATCAACCGCAAGGGCGAAGTTACCCAATATGTGAATTTTGATGAAATGGCGTGGCACGCGGGCGTTTCTTGCTTTGACGGACGGGAAAAATGCAACGAATTTTCGATCGGGATCGAGTTAGAGGGCAGTAATAATCAACCTTTTACCGAGGCACAATACCAAACCCTCGCCCACCTTACCAAAGCGATCCAACAAGCCTATCCGAAAATTACCAACGAACGGATTGCAGGGCATAACCACATCGCCCCCGAACGTAAAATCGACCCAGGGCAATACTTTGAATGGGATCACTACCACGCGTTGCTTTGCAAGGGGTAGGATTTCGAAAATTTTTGCCCCCTACCCCCTGCTACACAAGGAAAACTAGCCGTAGGGACGCAATGCTTGCGTCCCAATGTTTATAATCAATTACTGGACGGACGCCAGCGTGGCGTCCCTACGATAGTGGTCGAGCAGAGCGAGACCGAAGGGGCAAAAATCAATGCCAAATAACCGCCAGCGTGGCATTACTACCGTAGAGTCGCCACGCTGGCGACTAAATACAAGGGGTAGGATTCCAAAAATTTTTTAAAACCCAATTCAATGCGACCTGAGATGTCGCACGGAGGTGTATAATGCCCCCGTTGATAACCTATTTTTTAACCAAAAGAGGAAACGAAAATGCGTGAAAACGTGGAAATTGAAGAGGCTCAAATTGTTGAGCTGTATGAGCCATTGCGGTCGGAAGCCTTTCAGCAGCAATTGACCGAGCAGGCGGAAGCGGTATTATTTGATGGGGAAAATGGGGCGGTTAATACCGCGAGAACCGTCAATGATTTCGTGGATGATTATTTGCAAAATGGGCGTTCGCAGGCGATTGACACTTGGCTGATTGGGCGTTTTTCTCGTTACCCTGAAATTTGGGCGGACGAGCAGGAAAAAATCGACACCGCTCATACCATTATCGGTACGGTGGAAGCCTTGGTGGCGAACCAAGTGGCGGTGGAAAAGCACCTCAACGCAGGCAAAACGCTGGCGAATTTTTTGAATAAAAAAATCGAAGCGGTGGCGAAAGCGGAAAATCTGTCCGCCGATGAGATTGCCCAAGGGATTGATGAGGGGCTGAACAAGGCAAACCAGGCCTTTACCGAACTCTACACAGGCACGGCGATGGATTTAAACCCTGTCGAAACGGTGCAAAAAGGGTTGGATTTGGCTCGCCACATCAGCAAGCGGTCGGAAATGAACGCCAATTTGAATTTGGCGTGGTATGGGGCGAAGTCGATTGGCTCGCGTTTGTGGAAAGCGGCAATGGGGCAGGAAAATCTTTCTCGTGCCGAAGAGCTGACCAAAATCATCCGTGGGGCGGTGGAAAGTACCGAAAATAAAGGGGTGCAGGTTGCCGTGTCGGGCGGTATGGTGGTTTCCGCCAAAAAAGGTTGGCTGAAAGGCGTGTTTGACGGGGTGGAAGCCGTTGAGAAAGGGATTGAACGCACCCGAACTTTCCTCGATAAAGTGCAAAATCTGACCTTGAATATTGCCGAAGGGTGGAATGATGTGCGGATTTTCGACCAAGTTGAACGTGGTTTGAAAAAGAGCGTTGATGTGGTTGCCGAAAAAGCCAAATTCGCCACTGCAAAACTCGCCACCAAAGTGGAAAAAGGGGCGGAATTGTGGTGTAGAAAAGCAGGGGCAAAAGCAGGTCAATGGCTGGGTACAACCGTTGGTGCATTGATTAATCCTGCGGCTGCCGCAATCGGCGGACAAGTTGGGGCAGTCGTTGGTGATTTATGTGGAAAAGTCGTTAGCGATAAAGTCGTTAAGCCAGTGGTTGAAGTCGCCAAGAAAGTTGCGGATAAAGTCATTGACACCGTTGCTGATACCGTTAAAAAAGTCGCTTCCAAAACTGTTGAAGTGGCAAAAAAGGCTTGGACTGCGGTAAAAGAAAGTAAATTAAATCCATTTAACTGGTTCTAAAAAAGGATACAATTATGCTAAACAAACAAACAAACAAACAAACAATAATAGCTTAATTGAGAAAATTATTTCTTATATTAAAGCAAATTATTCTACTTTTTATCTTCACACCGCCGAAGTCGCCCGTGCCGACCGCTTAATTGAGCAAATCGCTCAACACTTCAATCTTAATATCGCCGAATATAATCTCGCCCAAGGCAAAGTCGATTTTAATAATAAAAGTCTGATTAAAGAAAATCACGGTAAACTCGAACAATCTTTACAAGAACTTTATGATGAAGATTTAGAAAACAGCCTGATTTTAATTAAAAATGCCAAACTCGCCTTAGAGCATAATCCCCTTGCGATTAGCCGTTTACAATATTTAATTGAAAAGGTGGAACGCTATAATCAAATTAACCCCAATGAACCTTGTGTGATTATTTTACAATCCGCTGAGGTTTATATGCCCGTAGATATTGAGCCTTACATCACCTTATTAGAAATGCCCCTGCCACAAGAGGCGGAAATTAAAGCCTTAATTCAGCAACAAGCGGGCGAAATTTCAGAAAAACTGACCGCTAGACTTGCCACTTCTTTATCGGGTTTAAATGAATTAGAAATCCAAAAAGTGTTAAAATTGATTCAAAATAAATTTGAACAGATTAACGAACAAGATGAAAAACAGAGCGAATTGATTTTCGAGGAAATTCAACGCCAAAAAGAGCAAATTATTGCCAAAAGTGGCGTGTTGGAAATGGTGAAAGTCGATAGCAAAATTGACGATATTGGCGGTTTGGAAAATCTGAAAAAATGGCTGAATGAACAAAGTGAAATTCTCAACTGCTTGGAAGAAGCCCGAGCCTTCGGCGTAAAAGCCCCAAAAGGAACGCTGATTGCAGGAATGCCCGGCTGCGGAAAATCCCTGACCGCCAAAGCCGCTTCCCAACTGTTCCAACAACCATTGCTACGCCTTGATATTGGCTCGTTGCTCGGCAAATATGTGGGCGAAAGTGAAACCAATATGCGAAAAGCCCTCGCAATGGCGGAATCCATCAGCCCTTGCGTGCTGTGGGTTGATGAGCTGGAAAAAGCCTTTGTGGGAATGTCGGGCAACAACGCCAGCGAAGTGAGTTCTCGCCTGCTCGGCTATTTTTTAACCTGGATGCAAGAAAAAACCAAACCGGTTTTCATCGTTGCCACCGCCAACGATATTACCGCCTTACCGCCCGAATTATTACGCAAAGGGCGATTTGATGAAATTTTCTATGTCGGTTTCCCCAACACCAAAGAACGCCGCCAAATTTTAGAAATTCATCTCAAAAAAGCGAACAAAAATAGCGAAAATCTACCGCTTGCAGAGCTGGCTCAATTATGCCGAGATTATTCAGGTGCGGATATTGAAAATGCGGTTTATGACGGGGTTAAAAATGCCTTTCTAAAAAATTCAGCGGTAACAGGTGAATTATTAAAACAAGCGATTAAAAATACCACCCCATTACGCAAAACAATGAAAGATAAAGTGGGCGAATATGAGAAAAAATTTGAGGAACTTTATTTAACCCCAGCCTCACAAGAGGACGGATTAAGTATTGCTCAAATGATTAAAATGGCGAAAGACCCGAACTATTTAGAGCGAATTAAAGTCGCCGAATCGGACGATGTTACCGAAGATATTTTAGCCGACCTTGCCAAAGATGAAAAACTCGAAGTGCGTAAAGCAGTATTTAATAATCCAAATTGTTCAACCAAATTATTAGATGAACAAATTTCACTTGAAAAAGGACACCCTTTATATAATGAAGAGATTTTAACCGCCATTTCAAAACACCCGAATGTTTCATTAGGGTTGGCGTTAAATATCTTTAAGAAAGATAATGGGAAGATTGAAAACCTCTTTACGCATCAAGATTTATCCACCGTTAAAACCAGCGATTTAAAAGCGATTGAATTAACCCACTCAATTCAGCAACAAATTGCGAAAAATCCGCATATTTCGGAAGAGCTGTTTGATTATTTATTAGCTCAAAAAGATTACAAAGTGAAAAGCCTACTCTTTGTGAATAATGCAATGAATATCGAACGCCAAGAAAAATTTGCAAACGACAGCGACCCACAAATTCGCAGTGAGTTATCAAAAAATCCAAATCTAGCGGTTAAAATTCAGGAAAAACTAGCGAATGATAGTGATTTATCCGTAAGACAACGCCTCGCTGAAAATAAAAATCTCAATGAAGATTTAATCCGTAAAATCATTCAAAAAGATGAATTGGAAATCAATAAAATTATCGCTCAACGGGATAATTTAAGCGAAGAAATTCAAAATATCCTGAAAGAAGATCCTCGCTTGGGTTCAATTCTCTACTGCAATCAAGCAATCAGCTCAAACATTAGAACTGAGCTTCAAAGTACGGGTAAGATTTTTAATGTCTTACCAAGAAAAGGATTTTTCTGGGATAAATATCCTTCAAAAGATGGAATGCAAGAAATAATCAACCAGCAAATAACAAAATTTGTGAACAATACAGATTTTATGAAACTGGCAAGTCAAAGAGGATTATCAACCGAAGAAGAAATCTTTTTAGCTAATCACCCAGATATTGAGGTAAGAAAAGTGCTGGCTCAAAATAGCTATACCTCTGTTAAAGTGAAATATCTCTTAGCTGATGATATGGAAAGCATTGTATTAAAAACATTGGTAAATACTGTCAATATGTTGCCGCACGAGATCCATCTGGCTTATAGAAATCCTGAAAGTTTTAAAAAATCACTTGCTAAAAAAGCATATAAAGAAGCATCTAAAACTTCGCCAGCTGCCCACTTAGCGACAAATGCAGTTTCACAAGTTGCACAAAAGGTAGTTGATAAGGCAAATGCTACTTCGAATTCTATTCGGAAACATCCTTTCAATTTCTTTTAAATAGCAATTTAATAAAAAACGGTTGGAAATCCAACCGTTTTTTCATTTATCCTACCCCTTGTTAGCCTTGCTGATCGCCGATCAACACGGATTCCAACGCAATTTCAATCATATCGTTGAAGGTGAGTTGGCGTTCTTCTGGGGTGGTTTGTTCGTGGGTGCGGATGTGGTCTGACACGGTGCAGATGGTTAAGGCTTTCGCCCCAAACTCAGCGGCAACGCCGTAGATGCCTGCGGCTTCCATTTCCACGCCTAAGATGCCGTATTTTTCCATTACATCGAACATTTCCACATCAGGGGTGTAGAACAAGTCTGCCGAGAAGATATTCCCCACACGCACTGGCACGCCTTTTTGTTTGGCGGCTTGCACGGCGGCGAGGGTCATATCGAAGTCGGCAATCGCCGCGAAGTCGTTATCTTTGAAACGGATACGGTTCACTTTTGAGTCGGTGCAAGCCCCTGTGCCGATGATCACATCACGCACTTTTACGTCCATACGCACCGCACCGCACGAGCCGACACGGATGATTTTTTTCACGCCATATTCGGTGATTAACTCTTTGGCGTAGATTGAGCAAGATGGGATACCCATTCCGTGCCCCATTACTGAAATGCGGCGACCTTTGTAAGTGCCGGTGTAGCCGAACATATTACGCACATCGGTAACTTGTTCTGCGTTCTCTAAGAAAGTTTCCGCAATATATTTAGCACGAAGCGGATCACCCGGCATTAGCACAACATCAGCGAATGCACCAGCTGGGGCGTTAATATGTGGAGTCATTTTGGTTTCCTCTTAAATAGGTTGGTTCAAAGGTGCGAAATTTTAGCATAATCGCACCGCTTGTAGGGGATAGAATCTATCCCCTTTGCGTTTTTTAGAATTTCAAAATTGATGTGCCGTAATCCATTGGCGATAGCCCGAAGTAGCTCGCAATGGTTTGCCCAATATCGGCAAAGGTTTCACGGCGACCGAAGGACTGTTTCGGCACATTTTTGCCGTAAAGCAGGATCGGCGTGTGTTCACGGGTGTGATCCGTGCCTTGCCAGGTTGGGTCGCAGCCGTGGTCAGCGGTGATGATCAAGAGATCATCTTCTTCGATCAATGCAAGCAACTCTGGCAAACGGCTATCCCAGTATTCAAGGGCGTCGGCGTAACCTGCCACATCACGGCGGTGTCCGAAGTCAGAATCGAAGTTCACAAAGTTGGTAAACACAATGGTGTTATCCCCAGCCGCTTTCACTTCTTCAAGGGTACGATCAAACAAATCAGGCAAGCCTGTCGCTTTGATTTTACGCGTAATGCCCGTGTGAGCATAAATATCGGCGATTTTACCGATGGAAACCACTTCGCCGCCTTTTTCGGCGACTAATTTTTGTAACACGGTGGCTGACGGTGGCTCAACCGCATAATCTTTGCGGTTACCTGTACGGCTAAATTCGCCGGCTTTCGCCCCTACGAATGGACGAGCGATTACACGCCCGATGTTGTAGCCCTCTAACTCTTCACGCACGATTTGGCAGAGTTCGTAAAGATTTTCTAAGCCGTAGGTTTCCTCGTGGCAAGCGATTTGGAAAACCGAATCCGCCGAAGTGTAGAAAATCGGCAAGCCCGTACGCATATGCTCTTCGCCGAGATTATCGAGGATCACTGTGCCTGATGAATGGCAATTCCCCAAATAACCTTTGAGGTTGGCACGCTTCACGATTTTGTCCAACAATTCCTGCGGAAAGCTGTTTTCGTGTTGAGGGAAATAGCCCCAATCGAATAAAACAGGCACGCCTGCCACTTCCCAGTGTCCTGACGGGGTATCTTTCCCCGATGAAATTTCTTTGGCGTGGCAGTAACCGCCTGCCAATTCAACGCCCTGCTCTAAACCTGCTGGATATTCGCCGCACGACTCTTTCGCCGCCAAGCCCAAACCCAAACGGTTCATATTCGGCAGTTTCAACAGACCTGAACGGCGATGATCGTCCGCCTTACCCTCAGCACAACGTTGAGCGATATGCCCAAGGGTATTTGAGCCTTTATCGCCAAATTTTTCCGCATCTTCCGTGTAACCAATACCGAAAGAGTCTAGCATCATAATAAATACACGTTTCATCTTTGCCCCCTATTGAGCGTTTATCAATATTTGGTTTGCAAGCGGTGGGATTTCAGTAAATTTTCACGAACATCACACAAATTGCCCCCTTGTATATTAA
>NZ_MUYA01000019.1 GCF_002015115.1 Haemophilus paracuniculus | reverse complement strand
ATAAAATTAAAGCAAAACGAACAACTAACGTGCTAATTTCCTCGTTTTGAAAAAACAAGCGGTAAGTTCTTGCAAAAATTTTGCCGAAACTTACCGCTTGGGGGTTATTTATTGCCCCTTTTGTGTGCTTCTATCTAAACCTTTTTGGAAACCGTACATATCGATGATTTTCGCTTGGGAATAATGCCAAGCGGTCGGCTTGCCTAAAAAATCTTTCACAACTCGCTCTCGACAGAGAGTATCAATTTCTATTTGATTTGCCTGATAAAACTTAGAAATAAAATCTAGTGAAGTTTTATTCGGCGTGCTGAAACCACATTCTTTTCCAGCCATTTCACTGAATGTATCTTTAAAGAAACGATCAAACGCTGGCACAATCGCAAACACACCCAGCAAAATTTTCGTTACCAAGGTTACGGCTTGATGTTTGCCCCCTTTGAGGATTTTCGCTTTGGCTTCATCGTATAACGCCAAAACTTGCTTACTTTTCTCGGCATAATCTTTCACCTCAATTTCCCAAGTGCTTTCTGGTTGAGCGTAAATCCATTCGACCAAATCGGTTAAGTAACTGGGATTTTTTTGTAATAAAAAGCTCGAACCTCGCAACATTCCCCAACTCGCTAAATAGCCCCATAAAACTTGGCAACTTTTTTCAATATCACGTTGTTCGGCTGGCAATGCTCGGGTTTGGCGAAAATGGGCATAACAGAAATCAAAACTATGATAGCGGTGAGATAAATCCATCGCAGTTTCATCAAATTTACTGAGTACTTGGGTCAAATCGTTACACTTTAATGCCATTTTTCATTCCTTATTATAAATTCGCCAACCAATGCTTAGATTTCGCAAGCATTGGTTGGCGTGGATTGAATGCTCGGGAATTATCGGGCTGCTGTGCGAGAAATCAGCTTACCGTTCTCATCATAGGTCGAGATCCAAAACCCCTCTTTTATGCTCACACTATTAGCTGTATAGCCATATAACTGACCAGTTTTGACAATAGGTTGACTGTTGGGTTTATAAGCATAAACGAAATTACCGTTCTGAACGGCTGACGTAATTGCCATAATTAAGCTCCTTAAATTAAATTTCTCACCAAGATGAATGTGCCTTTATGGCAACATAAAGGCACAAGAATGATATCATTCTTGCGAAAAGAGCGATTTAAGCAGGACAATTGAAAGAAGGTATGGGAAGGTATTGCTAAAAAATCTGAGGCATTATTTGTGAATTAGGCGGCAAGCGGTGGGTTTTGGGGGATTTTTGTGATAAAAATCCCAAAGCATTCACTTTGGGATTGGGGATTAGATCGCTAACACGGCGAGGGTTTCAAACCCCCACTTCCGCATTACTTCGCTGCGTTGGGCGAGGTCGTCCGTAGGGGCGGTGCAGAATGCGAGGTGGGCGGTATGGTGCGATTGGGTGTGGTGGTGATCCGCAAGTAAATTCGCTACCCGTTTGGCGATCGCTTCGCCTGAATCGACAAAAAATTTGACGTTGGGTAATAGCTGTTTGAGTTCGTCTCGCACGGTGGGGAAATGGGTGCAACCTAAAATCACGGTGTCGAGGGTGGGGTGGTTTTGCCATTCGGCGATTACCCGTTGCAGGCGAGCCATATCCACTTCGCCCGTGCGTTGTTTTTCTTCCACAATTTCGACTAAATCGGTCGTACCGATTTTTTCCACTACGCAATCTGAGGCATATTTTTCAATTAAATCAAGCACATAAGGACGCACCACCGTGCCTTTGGTGGCGAGCAAGCCGATAGTTTTACTTTCAGAAATCACCGCCGCTGGTTTAATCGCAGGCACAGTGCCGACAATCGGAAAGCCGAAATTTTCTCGCAGGGCAGGTAACACCACCGTGCTGGCGGTGTTGCAGGCGACCACCACCAGATCAAGCGGGTAGTTTTCGCTAATTTTTTGCACGATTTGCACCGCTCGCTCAATCAGCACACTTTCCGCCTTTTCCGAATAGGGGAAAAACGCATTATCAAAGCAGTAAAGGTAACGGGCGTTGGGCAGGGCTTTGCGGATTTCATCATAAACCGTCAAACCGCCCATTCCAGAATCGTAAAGAAGAATGGTGGGTTGCATAGCAAATTCATTCAAGAAAAAAATTGGGGAAATGCTACTCTCTTGTCCCGTTAGATTCAAGCCCTCCAATAAAAAAGCCCCCGCTTGGCGAGGGCTGAATGGAAAAATTAAAGCCAGAATAGATAGCCCACGGTGGCGATCACGAAGATACACGCCAAATTGAGCCACCAACCTGCTTTCACCATTTCCGATTGTTTGACGTGTCCTGTGCCGAACACAATCGCATTTGGTGGGGTGGCGACTGGCAACATAAAGGCACAAGAAGCCCCTAAGCCGATGATCATCGCCAAACCAATCGGTGGCATATTGAGGGCTTGGGCGATTGAGATGAAAATCGGCACAAGCAAGGCGGCACTGGCGGTGTTTGAAGTAAATTCCGTGAGGAAGATGATGAATGCCGCTACGATCAAGCCGATTAAATAGAAATGTCCGCCTTGAATCAGGAACACAATGCCGTCCGCCATTACTTTACTCGCCCCAGATTGACCGAGTACTGCACTCAACGTCAAGCCGCCACCGAATAGCATCAACACGCCCCAATCGGTGTTATCTTGAATTTGTTGCCAATTTGCCACACGGGTAATGCAAATTAACGCCGCCGCAATTAACGCAATAAAGCTGTCGAAACTGCCGATTTTGCCTTGCAAGCCGAGTAATCCTGCCACAAACGGATTTAACGAACCGCTAAACACCCAACATAGTGCGATACCGATAAAGATCGCCAAAGTGGTAATGCGTTTGCCGTTGAGGGGAATTTCTTCAAAGGTGTGTTCAAAGGTTTGGTTGAGTTTTGGTTTGAACACCACATACAACACGCCGATCATCAATGGCATTAGCATTAACATCATCGGGAAGCCGTATTTCATCCAATCGGCAAAGGTCAAATTCAACTGCGAAACCACAATCGCATTCGGCGGGCTGCCGACTGGCGTTCCCATTCCGCCAATGCTCGCACTGTATGCGATCCCCAATAACACGAAAACGTAGGTGTTATGGTTGGCGTTTTTATCCAGTTTGCTCAACACGCCCATTGCAAGGGGTAACATCATTGCCGTGGTGGCGGTGTTGCTGATCCACATTGAAAGCAAGGCGGTGGCTAAAAAGAGATAGATAACCGCCAGCACCAATTTGCCCCGTGCCAACGCCATAATTTTATTCGCAATCAATTTGTCGAGTTGCTGAATATGCAACGCCGCCGCCAACGCAAAGCCCCCAAAGAACAGGAAAATGGTGGGATCGGCAAAGGTGGCGAGAGCCTCTTTGGTTTTGATCATTCCCAAACAGACCGCCAAAATCGGCACGAGCAAAGCCGTTACGGTAACGTGCAAGGCTTCCGTCAGCCATAGCACCGCCACGAACGCCAACAACGCCAAGCCTTTGGTTGCCATTGGCTCGAATGGTAATGTGTTGAGTAACACAAAAAATAAAATCACATCAATCAGTAAAATCAAACTGTTCCGCCACATTTGACGGTTTCCCATTTCAACTGACATAGTTCCCCCACAATCAAACTAAAAGAGGATCGCACTATAACAAAATCCACCACAAGGAAAAGTGGCAAAATGCAAAAATACAACCTAGATCACAAAATTTTTGCGTTTTTTTAACAAGTCCGATCTCTTAGGGAAAGCAAGCGGGTAGATTTCACTTAATTTGGCTGATTTTGAGCTTCCGAAATGCTATCCACTTCCGTTTCCGCAATTTGCTCACGGTATAATTCGCCCAATTCACTGAGTAAGGCGAACAACTGAGCGGTTTTTTTCTTGCCAAATTTGGTGAAGACTCTTTCGCTTAATTGTTCGCTCGCGTGGTAAATGGGCAGGACGTGCGGTTTTCCCTGTTCGGTTAAACGCATTAGGCGTTCACGTTTATCCGTAGGGCTTTCGTAAAACTCGATCCAGCCTTTTTCTTTATAGGCTTTACAAATGTTGAACACCGTTTGTTTCGGCAAATACCACTCATCACAAATCTGTTTTTGGGTGCATTGTCCCTGCTCGGCACTTGCCAAACTATATAGCACGGCAAAATGGTTGTAGCCCAAACCCCATTTTTCAATCCAGCTATCAAGGGCTTCCTCAATTTGGTTGATCTGCTTTTCAAATTCGTTTAACACCTTTATTTAATCCTTCACATTGATTTGATCTGGCGGTGATTTTAGCGAGATTCACGCAAAAGACAAGCAAAATAGTCCCAAAATTTACTTAATACAGTCTTAATTTTTACTATAATTCCGCTCAATTTAAGTCAATTTTAGGACTATTTATGCAGAAAAAAATCGCACTCTTAACCGTTTTAACGCTATTTCTAACCGCTTGCCAAGAGCAAGAAAATGAAAATCCCTCTACTGCTATCGTGCCAAAAATCAATGTGGTGCAGCCACAAAACCGAGAATTTAACCGCACCTTGCAATTATCAGGCTCGTGGGTGGCGAGAGAAGAAATTCCGATCAGCACCGCCTTACAAGGCTTGCAGATTTTGTCGATCAATGCCGAAGTGGGGGATCGGGTCAAAAAAGGGCAAACTGTTAGCCACCTTGGAATACAGCAATGTGCAATCCCAAGTGCAACAAACCAACGCTTCACTAGGGCGAGCCAAAGCGAATGTGAACGCCCAACAAGCGGTGTTATCCGAAGCAGAAATCACCCTAAAACGTTATCAAACCCTGATGAAATCAGAATCCATTAGCCAGTTGGAATTGGATCAGCAACGCACCAAAGTGGCGACCGCCCGAGCTAATTTGCAATCGGCACAGGCGGAAGTGGCTCAAATTCAGGCTCAACTCAAAGATAATTATCATCAACGAAACAAAGCCCAAGTGTTAGCCCCTGCCGATGGTGTGATCACCAAGCGAAATTTGGAAACGGGGGCTTTAACCAGCAGCACACCGTTATTCCATTTAGCGAAAGATAACGCCACCGAATTGGAAGTAGAAATTCGTGCCGATGAAATGGCGTTATTGCAAACGGGGCTAACCGCCCAGTTGAAAAATCAGCCCGAAACAAGCGGTCAGATTCGGCTGATTTTTCCCGAACTTGATCCCAAAACTCGCTTAGGCAAGGTGCGAGTGGCTTTTCCCGCTTCGCTCAAACAGCCGATTGGGGCATTTGATGAAGTAAAAATCGCCCTACCCACCCAAAATGTGCCGTTCGCCGTGCCATTTTCTGCGATTACATTCGGGGCGAATGGTCAGCCGAGTGTGATGATTGTAACCAATGACGGCAAAATCGAACGCCGTTCGATCCAGATTGGCTCACAAAATCAAGATTGGGTTGAAGTGCTTGCTGGCTTAAACCGTGAAGATAACGTGGTGAAACAAGCCGCCGCCTTTGTGAGCGAGGGCGACACCGTTTCCCCGCAATTAGTGAAAGAATAAGGAATAAC
Organism: Haemophilus paracuniculus; assembly: GCF_002015115.1. GTDB lineage: Bacteria > Pseudomonadota > Gammaproteobacteria > Enterobacterales > Pasteurellaceae > Haemophilus_E > Haemophilus_E paracuniculus. Next base: position 21,950 of record NZ_MUYA01000019.1, on the reverse strand, counting down.
AATGCAACTCTCATCGTGGGCGATTCGCCGCCCGATTCCGACCATTGTGCTGTTTTTAGTGCTTACCCTAATGGGGATTTTTTAATTCTCAAAATTACCGATCAACGCCGAGCCAAACGTCAGTTTCCCTGTGGTAACGGTGTCCATTTCACAAGCGGGTGCTTCCCCCGATGAATTGGAAAATGCCGTAACCAAACGGGTTGAAAATGCCTTGGCAGGAATGGCGAATGTGCGACATATTACGTCCACCATTAGCGAAGGCTCATCCACCACCACCGTTGAATTTCAGCTTGGAATGAACACCGACCGTGCAGTGAATGATGTGCGAAATGCGATCAGCCAAATCCGTGATGAACTGCCCCAAAGTATCAGCAATCCGATTGTGGAACGCAATGATGTTGAGGGGGCGGCATTAGCCTATGATGCGGTGCAATCGCCCAATATGGACCAAACGGAATTAGCGTGGTTTATTGATGAAACAATCAGCCGCCAACTGCTCGCCCTGCACGGGGTTCAGCAGGTGAAACGCTTAGGGGGCGAAAAACAAGAAATTCGGGTGGAACTCAATGCGGAACGGTTAAATGCGTTAGGCATCACGGTGGAACAAGTCAGCCAGCAACTCGCTCAAACCAATGCCAATTTGCCCGCAGGTCGCACCCAATTATACGGTTTAGAACAGTCCATTCGGGTGGTGGGTAGCCGCCAAGATTTAGCCGATCTCGCCGCCTTGCCGATTGCGTTATCAGACAGTCGCAAGGTGAAACTCGCCGAGTTAGCCACCATCAAAGATAGCCACGCAGAAGTGCGAAGCCGCACCCGCCTCAATGGGCGTGAAGTGCTGGGCTTTAATGTGTTTCGAGCCAAAGGCACGAGCGACACCGTGGTTGCCGAGAAAGTCAAACAAGCGGTGCGATCCTTGACAGAACAATATCCCGATGTGCAAATTCAAGAGGTGCATAATAGCGTGGACACCACCCAAGAAAATTATCGGGTGGCGATCAATACGCTGTTAGAGGGGGCGGCACTTACCGTGCTGGTTGTGTTCCTCTTTTTGCGAAATTGGCGAGCTACGCTCGTGGCGGGCATTGCCTTGCCACTATCCATTTTGCCGACTTTCGCCGCAATGTATCTACTCGACTACACCCTCAACAGCATTTCCCTGTTGGCGATTACCCTCGTGATCGGAATTTTGGTGGACGATGCGATTGTCGAAATTGAGAACATTGAGCAACATTTGCACCAAGGCAAACGCCCTTACCAAGCCGCCCTTGATGCGTCCGATGCGATTGGCTTTGCAGTGGTGGCAATCACCGCCACCATTATTGCGGTCTTTCTGCCCGTCAGCTTTGTGGGTGGCACAACGGGAATGTATTTTAGCCAATTTGGCGTTACCGTTTCCGTTGCCGTGTTTGCCTCGTTGTTAGTGGCTCACTTTGCCACCCCACTGCTCGCTGCCTATATTTTGCAACCGCACCCAACGGCAGCTACGCAAAGCCAATCCACCAGCCGCTTAAAACAGGGCTATTTGCATTTGTTGGCAAAAGCGTTGCAGTTTCGCAAAACCACCCTGCTGATCGGCGGGCTGTTTTTGGCGGGTTCAGTGGCGTTGATCCCCTTATTACCAACAGGATTTATGCCCAAAGGCGATACGGGAATGAGCCAAATTGATATTCAATTTCCGCCAAGTCAGCCCCTCTCGCAAGCGGATAGTTATTTGCAAAAAATCGACCGTACATTACGCCAGCACCCCGAAGTAAATGTGGTGTTTACCACTTTGGGCGGCAGTGGCGATCCCTCAAAAGCGGAAGTGCTGATTCGGTTAAAACCACACAACGAACGCCGCCTTACCCAAAAGCAGTTTGAGGATAAAATCCGCACCGAACTCAGCCAATTTGCCGATCTGCGTTTTGCGTTCCGTAACGAAATGGCACAGCGAGATGTGTCAATTCTCTTGACGGGCAATGATCCGAAAGCCCTCGCCACAACGGCTCAAACCCTCAAACAACAAATGCAAAACATTGCAGGGTTGGAAAATGTGCAAGTAAACGCACCGCTTGTAAAATCGGAATTGCAGGTTTCGCTACTTTCAGACGAAGCTGCAAGACAAGGCGTTACCCCGCAAGCGGTGGGAAATCTGCTCAGAATTGCCACCGTGGGCGACACTGACAGCAATGCGGCACGCTTTAATTTTGCCGACCGCCAAGTGCCGATCCGTGTGATACTCAATCCACAACAACGCCAAAATCTCAGCGAGTTGCAACATTTGCGGATCGCCACCAGCAACGGCACAACTGTCCCCCTCGGCACGGTGGCAAAATTAGCCTTTGGCGAGGGTTCGGCAAGCATTGAGCGGTTCGACCGTGAACGCCGTTTGGCGGTGGAAGCGGATCTCGCCCCTAGGCGGTGGAAGCGGATCTCGCCCCTAGCTACACTATCGGCGAGGCGTTGGCGAACGTGAATGATTTGCCGATCTTAAAAAATCTGCCGAACGGGGTTCGTGTGCCTGAATATGGCGATGCGGAATATATGAACGAAATGTTTGAGAAATTTGGGCTGGCAATGGGATTTGGCTTGCTGATGATGTTGATGGTGCTGATTTTACTGTTCCGAGATTTCTTGCAGCCTCTGACGATTTTGGTTTCCTTGCCGTTATCGATTGGCGGTGCGGTACTGGGCTTGCTCGCTTATGGGGCGGCGTTGGATATGTCGTCCGTGATTGGCATTTTAATGCTAATGGGGATCGTAACCAAAAATGCGATTTTGCTCGTAGATTTTGTGATTGAAAAACGCCAGCAAGGTACGCCCCGTTATCAAGCCCTGATTCAATCGGGGGCGGAACGGGTTCGCCCTATTATAATGACCACCATTGCAATGGTGGCAGGAATGATCCCCGCGGTGTTTGCAGGCGGTGCAGGTGCTGCATTCCGAGCCCCAATGGCGGTCGCCGTGATTTGTGGCTTAATCGCCTCAACCCTGCTCAGTTTGATTTTCGTACCAGTGGTCTATTCGTTAATGGACGATCTTCGCAACTGGCTCGCCCCGAAATTGGCAAAACTGACCTCGGTAACGGCGGAAGATAAAGCCCTCGCCGAATCCAAATAACCCAAGGCTCATAACAAAAAGCCCTTAGCGAATGCTAAGGGCTTTTTTCTCTTGCAAGCGGTAGGATTTGGCAAAATTTTCCAAAATCCGACCGCTTGGTCTTAACTCATCTTAAAAATCAAATTGAGTTAAATAACGATTCTATGACCTAATCTTTCGCTTTCAAACGCCTTTTCAATCAACCCTAACACAACCCCTGCTTGCTCAGCCGTGACCGCCAAAGCAGTTTGAGTGGTGATCGCTTGGTAAAGATTATCATAAAAATCCTGATAACTTGCTTTGGCGTTTGGGTAGGATTGACGTACCACTTCGCCGTTGATTTCCGTGTGCAAAATGCCCCATTCGCTTTCAGGCTCAACGTTCCAATCGCCTTGTGGCACAGCCCCTGCGGCTAATAAACCCTCTTGGTTATCCACATTCTTTTTCACATAAGACCCCAATCTGCCGTGCAAGCTGAAATGGTTGCCCGCTTCACGGGCGTATTTGGTGGCGATCAACGCCACTTTTAAGCCGTTTGGGTAGTAAAGATGAATATCGAACGCGTCATCGCTCAACGCCCCCTCGTGCTGATAGCGAATGTCGGCAAAAATCTCACTCGGTTTTCCGAATAAAGTAACCGCTTGATCGAGCAAATGCACGCCCAAATCGTACACCAACCCCGTGCCAACTTCCCCCGTCTCTTTCCATTGTTTGGCATTTTTGCCCTTGGCGTAACGCTCAAAGCGGATTTCACAATCGACAATCTCGCCCAGTAAATTCTGCTCAATAATCTGTTTGGCGGTAGCGGCGGCACTGTCCCAACGGCGGTTTTGATAAACGCTCAACAGCACGCCATTTGCTTTGGCGAGCTGATCGAGTTCTACCGCTTCCGCTTGGGTGGCGACCAGCGGTTTTTCCACCAACACATTTTTACCCGCTTGTAACGCTTGTTTTGCCATTGCGTAATGGGTTTGGTTCGGGGTAGTGATGATTACTAAATCAATCTCGGGGGTGAGTAAATCGGCGAAATCTCGCACGATTTCCACTTGGGGCAGATGCTCACTCGCACGGTTGGTGGTGCGTTCATACACTTTTTTGATCGCAAAACGGGGATCATTCGACAAAAAAGGAAAATGGAACACACGGCTGGCATAGCCAAAACCCGCGAGGGCAACGTTTAAGGTTTTCATATTTGACTCTCTAAAATTTCAAAAAATCTGACCGCTTGTTAGAGGGATTTGAGCGAGCTGATCGCTTTACAACTTGCCACTTCGCCACCTTGGCAGCCCTGCATATTTTCGAGCAAGGTGCGAATTTGATAGAGCTGCTGAATTTTCAAATCCACCTGCTCAATATGCTTCGCCACCAGCTCATCAACGTTGTGGCAATCGTGGGTGGGGTCTTTCTGCAATTCGTTGAGCTGTTTGATTTCTTCGACACTAAACCCCAGCGAACGGCAGGTTCGCACAAAATGCAGCAAATCGACACTCTCTTGGGTAAAAAGACGGTAGCCATTTTCCGCCCGAAGCGGTGGGGGCAATAAACCGACTTTTTCGTAGTAGCGAATGGTTTCGAGGCTCACGCCCGTGAGCTTGCTCAATTCATTAACTTTTAAAAAGGTTTTCATCATTGGCACTCAATCAAAAATTTGGCGACAGTATAAGGGAAATTCCCCTCTTTGGGCGGTTATGCTACACTTTTATTTTTTGAGGGGGAACAATGATCGCACTGATTCAACGGGTAAAATGGGCAAAAGTGGAAGTGGAAAACCAAATCAAAGGCGAAATTTCGCAGGGATTGTTGGTGCTACTCGGGGTGGAAAAAGAGGATGATGAAAGCAAGGCGGATCGTCTGCTGGAAAAAGTGCTGAATTATCGGGTCTTTTCCGATGAAAACGGCAAAATGAACCTCAATGTGCAACAAGCAAGCGGTAGCTTACTGGTGGTTTCTCAATTTACCTTAGCCGCCGACACCCAAAAAGGGCTACGCCCAAGTTTTTCGCGAGGGGCAAGCCCCCAAGAGGCGGAACGGCTTTATGATTATTTTCATCAGCAAGCCAGCCGAAAAATCCACACCCAAACGGGGCAATTCGCCGCCGATATGCAAGTGAGCTTGCAAAATGACGGTCCTGTTACCTTTTGGCTACAAATTTAACGAGGAAAAAATGACCGAACCGCAACGCCTGATTCATATTCTGCCACCGCAACTTGCCAACCAAATCGCCGCGGGGGAAGTGGTGGAACGCCCTGCCTCGGTGGTGAAAGAGTTGGTGGAAAACAGCCTTGACGCAGGGGCGAGCCAAATTCAGATCGAAATTGAAAAAGGCGGCTCGCAGTTGATTCGGATTCGAGATAACGGCTGCGGCATTGGCAAAGAGGATCTCGCCCTCGCCCTCGCCCGCCACGCCACCAGCAAAATTTCGACCCTCGAAGATTTAGAGGGCATTTTAAGTCTCGGCTTTCGTGGCGAGGCATTGGCGAGTATCAGTTCCGTTTCACGCCTGACCCTCACTTCTCGCACCGCCCACCAAAGCGAAGCGTGGCAAGCCTACGCCCAAGGGCGAGAAATGGCGGTGGAAATTCAGCCTGCGTCCCACCCAGTTGGCACAACCATTGAAGTGGCAAATCTGTTCTTCAACACCCCTGCTCGGCGGAAATTTCTTCGCACCGACAAAACCGAATTTGCTCACATTGATGAAGTGGTTCGCCGCATCGCCCTCGCCAAACCGAGCGTAACCTTTACCCTCACTAACAACGGCAAGCGGGTGCGTTACTACAAAGGCGTTGATCCACAAAATCTCGCCCAACAGCAAAAACGGGTGGCGGCAATTTGTGGCGAGGATTTTATCGCCCACAGCACCCATCTCGATTGGCAGCACGACGATCTGCACCTCTACGGCTGGATTGGCTCGCCCCATTTTGCCCGTCCGCAAAATGATCTCTGTTATAGCTATGTCAATGGGCGAATGATGCGGGACAAAACGATCAACCACGCCATTCGCCAAGCATTTGGCGAGCAGATCAGCAAAGATCACTACCCTGCCTTTGTGCTGTTTTTGGATCTCGACCCAACCCAAGTGGACGTGAACGTCCACCCCGCCAAGCACGAGGTGCGTTTTCATCAGGGGCGATTAGTGCACGATTTTATCTATCAAGGGGTGCTAAACGCCTTGCAGAGCCAAGCCTCGATCCCCCTTGAACCGCAAGGGGAACAGCCACTCAACCAAATCCACGAGCCAGCCGCCCCTTATTTGCGAGATAACAACCGCCTTGCTTCGGGGCAGAACATTTTTGCCGAACCGCCTCGCCAGATCGGCTCGCAAGCGGTGAGATCCTCGTCAATTTCATATCGATCTCAACCAAGCCAAACCGCTCAAAAGGGTTATTACGAGCTGATTTCGCCGAGCGAGCCAAGCCCGCCGATCATTACCGCTCAAAGTGAGAAAAAATCGCCAAACCCACCGCTTGCCACACCAATCGCAGCGGATTTACCTCAACATTTAACCGCCCTTGCATTGGTGGAAAACAAGGCGGTTCTGCTCAAAAAAGGCGAGCAATTTTGGCTGATTTCCCTCGCCAAACTGAACCAATTACGCCTCAAAACCCAACTGGCACAGGGCGAAAATCAAGCCTTGTTAATTCCGCTCAATCTGAACCTCGATCCAGCCCAATTTAACCAATGGCAACAGCAGCAGGCGGAACTGGAAAAAATCGGGTTTGAAGTGCAGATCAAACAGTGGCAAGGGCAAACTCGCCTCAGTATTCAAAAAGTGCCGCAACCGCTGCGAGAGCAAAATTTACAGCAACTGCTGCTCGGCTTGCTCAATCAACAAGGGGTGGCTTGCGTGGAATTTTTGGCGGAAAATTGCCAGCAACCGACCGCTTGCAGCCTTGCCGAAGTGATTGCAATGCTGGCGGAAATTGAGCAGAAATTCGACATTCTGCCGTTTTGCATTCCCCTTGATTTTTCCGACTATTTGAGCCAAATCGAGTGGCAATCTCGACAAAATCAGGCATAATAGGGCAATTTAAGAATCATTCTCAAAAACAATGAAACCACTCTATATCGCCCTCGCCTTTCTCTGCATCGCCCTCGGCATTGTCGGCATCATCGTGCCAGGGCTACCCACCACCCCATTCCTGTTGCTCGCCCTCTACCTTTTCGGCAAAAGTTCGCCCCGCTTGCAAAGCTGGTTCGTGCAAACCCCGATTTACCAAAAATACCTCAAAGAATACGACCAAAAACGAGCGATGACCCTCAAACAAAAAATCACTATCCTCGCCATCTCCGCCCCCTTCTGCATTTTTGCCTTCTTCGCCATTCCCAACATCTGGGGGAAGTTGTGCTTAATCCTCATTGTGATCGTTCAGTATTGGTATTTCTTTTTCAGAATTAAGACAATTAAATAATAAACAAGCGGTAGGATTTTGGGAAATTTGTAAAGTCAAAGATTGCTTGGCGGACATAAAGTCCGCCACTACGAAATATTATCGTTCTTCAAAAAAGTAATCATCATTCGTAGGGGCGGATTTTATATCCGCCCTTTTTATTAGATTTAATTTCGATTTGTGTAAACCAGAGATCGTTATCGCCCCCTACCCCGCCTTCGGCGGTACTTCCCCCGTAACGGGGGAAGTGGTTGAGCGTAGCGAGACCGAAGGGGGCAAAACAAAATAAGCATTGAATAACGAATGTGGATTATTGATTAGCTTGTTCTGTTTTTATTTTTCTGACGAGGAAATCCAGCACGGCGTTGGTGTAATCATCATTATAGAGGGTGTTTTTCACTAAAATATATTTGCCGTTTAATACTGCCATTGGGCTATATTTGGGGCGGTAAAGTTGGTTAATTTTAATTATTTCATCTACCCGATTTTGCACGGCGGTGGAATTAAATAATTGGTGGAATTGATCGACATTGATATTTTGTTGTTTGAGCCATTGAATAAGGGCTTGATTATTTTTTACGAGGCTATTTTTCTCTTTTTGCCCAACGCTATCAAATAAAAAAAGAGCGTCTAATTCGGGTTTGCCGTATTCGGCGAAAGTAGCGGATAATTTTGTGGTTAATCCACCCGCTTGTAGGCTGCTTGCCGGGGTGCGTTGTAGCACCACTTTGTGGGCGTTGCGTTCGGCGTAGGCTTTGAGGGTGTCATCGGCTGTGAGGCAGGAATCGCAGCCGTAGGTGTAGAAATATTGAATGAGAATTTTGCCGTCTTTCGGCAGTTCGACTTTAACGGGATCGATATAGGAATAGTAACCGCTGCCGTCTTCAAATTGGGGCAGGGGTTCGCCGTTTGCGAGGTTGAGGGATAGCAGGGCGAAGCTAAAAAATAACCATTTTCGTAACATTATTTTTTCCTGAGATGAACTAATTTAATCAATCAAGCACTAATAGTGCGGTGGGGGTGTTTCTTCCGCTTGTGTGGCAATGTTGCTGGCTTGCACGCCTTTGAATTTTTCGGCAAGGTGGCGAAGTTGGGTTTGCAGTTTATCAATGGCAAACTGTTGTTGCACAAGGGATTGATTCAATTCCTCAATCGTTAATTCGTGGAAAGCTAATTTGGTTTCTAATTCGGCAATGCGGGCAAGTAGCTGTATTTGTTCCATTCTTTGCAATAAAAAGGTTGTCTAAATTGGAAATACACTTTACCCTATCCACCTTTCTTTTCAAGCATATTTTACAAAGGAAATAGTATGTTAAAAACTAAACTTTCAGTGATTGCCTTAGCGACTGCGTTGTTCACTTCAACGGCTTTTGCGAACGAGCAGCAAGCGGATCAAAAATTTGTGGACGATTCTTCTTACGCAGTAGGCGTGTTAATGGGTAAAAACATTGAAGGCATTGTGGCTTCACAAAAAGATATTTTCACTTATAACCAAGAAAAAATCTTAGCGGGCGTGCAAGACACCTTGAAAAAAACCGGCAAATTAACCGATGAAGATTTGCAAAAACAGCTTAAATCATTAGATTCTTATTTAATGTCGAAAGAAGAAAAAATCGTGGCTGAGAAAAAGAAAGCGGCGGTGGAAGCAGGCAATAAATTCCGTGCCGATTTTGCGAAAAAAGACGGCGTGAAAACCGCAAAATCTGGCTTGCTTTACAAAGTAGAAAAAGCAGGTGAGGGCGATTCGCCAAAATTGGAAGATAGCGTTAAGGTTCACTATAAAGGTACTTTAACAGACGGCACAACGTTCGACAGCTCTTACGACCGTGGTCAGCCAGTGGAATTCCAACTTAGCCAGTTGATTCCTGCGTGGCAAGAAGCGATTCCAATGTTGAAAAAAGGTGGCAAAATGCAAATCGTTGTGCCACCTGAATTGGGCTACGGCGACCGTCCAGCAGGCAAAATTCCTGCCAACTCAACCCTCGTATTTGATATTGAGTTAATTGATTTTACCCCTGCGAAAAAATAATTTTTTGCCCAGATAAAAATCATCAAAAAGCCCCCGCTTGCACGGGGGCGTTTGGCTTTCTATCGTATGACAAATTTCACCCCTTTTACTGACGAAGATCACGCCATTCTCGCGTCCTATTTCCCCGTGGTGGACGGCATTGCCGCCTTGCTCGGCGAGCATTGTGAGATTGTGCTTCATTCCCTCGAATTTTTGGAACATTCCGCCATTTACATCGCCAACGGGCATAACACCGACCGCAAAATCGGCTCGCCGCTGACGGATAAAGCCTTGCAATCCCTGCACCAAATGAAAACCGACAGCGTGTCGAAGCCTTATTTCACGCGTTCAAAAGGGGGCGTGCTGATGAAGTCGATCACCATTGCGATCCGCAATGCGAAACAGCACGTTATCGGCTTTATCTGCATCAATATCAACCTCGATGTGCCTGCCTCGCAGTTTTTGAGTGCCTTTATCGCCCCGCAAGAGAGCGAAAACAGTGCGGTGAATTTCGCCAGTTCGGTGGAAGATTTGGTGGCTCAAACCATTGATAATACGATTGAGGAAGTGATGGCGGATCGCCAAATTGCCAACAATAATAAAAATCGGCAGATTGTGATCTCGCTGTTTGAAAAAGGGATCTTCGACATCAAAGACGCGATCAACCAAGTGGCGGATCGGCTGGATATTTCTCGCCACACGGTCTATCTCTACATTCGCCAAATCAAGCAGGATCAAGAATAATGCGGTATGTGATTGCGGTAAAACAGGGCGTTTATGGCTCGCAGGGGGCATTTCTCGCCTACCAAGTGGCGGAAGCCTTGATCGCGGCTGGACATCAAATTAGCCAGATTTTTTTCTTCCAAGAGGGGGTGAGCAATGCGAATGGCTTGATTTCGCCCGCCAGCGATGAAGTGAATTTGCAACAAAAATGGCAAAATTTCGCCGAAACCCACCGCTTGCCGTTGCATTTGTGCATCGCCGCCGCCCAACGGCGTGGGGTGGTGGACGAAAGCACCGCCCTGACCGCCCAAACCAACCTCGCCCACGGCTTTACTTTGGCAGGCTTGGGCGAATTTAGCCAAGCCGTTTTAACCGCCGACCGACTTTTGACGTTCTAAGATGAAAAAATATCGCCTCGCTTTTTTATTTACCCAACCGCCCTTTGGTTCGAGCCAGAGCCGAGAGGGGCTTGACGCCCTGCTCGCCGCTTCTGCCTTTTGCGATGAAAACGAAATCGCCATTTGCTTTCTGCACGACGGCGTGTTTAATCTTCGACAAGCCCAACAGCCCGAGCAAATTCTGCAAAAAGACCACATTTCTACCTTTAAGCTGATTGAGCTTTACGAATTAAGCAAATGTTTCGTCTGCCAACAATCCGCCCAACAACGGGGGCTGACCGCCGAAAATTGCCTATTGAGCGAGGTGCAATTTGTGCCACAAAGCGAGATTTTTGCCGTGCTGAACCAAGCCGAGAAAATCCTCACGTTTTGATTTTGTAAGGAAAAACAATGCTTTACACCCTATCCAAAGCCCAATACGACCTCAACGAACTACAAACCACCCTCGCCCAGCTGACCGCCGAAGATCGGCTCGTCCTCTGGCAAGACGGCGTGCTGTTGCCAATTAAATATCCGCAAATTTTCGCCCAAATCGCACCTCTTGCCCTCGCCAATGATGTAATCGCCCGAGGGCTTTCAGACGGCTACCCCTGCCAACAAATCAGCTTGGCGGAATTGGTGGAAATCACAGAAAGGTTTTATCCGCAGGTGGGGTTATAGCAAGGGGTGGGATTTTTAAAAATTTATTTGGGTAAGAAGTGGATTTAATGAAATCAATTTTGGTTTAAATAAACAATGATGAAAATATCTTAATGTTGTATATTTATATCTTTGTTCCAAAATATTTTGATCATTTTTAACCACAGCTTTTATATAATTCAGTAGATATTTACTGAACATTTTCTCAATATGAAAAGCCCTTTCTCTAATATGATCAAAATCTGATTGCGGTGAGATATTATATTTTTCCCCAATATACTCTAAATGTTCAATCACAATCGCTTTTTCAAAATCAAGACCTGTATAAATTGTCTTGTTGTTTGCATTTTGATAGCTTCTAATTTTGAACCCATTTCTTACATTAGAATGTAATGGGATCGCAAATTGTAGCCCATAAACTTCAATACATTTATAGCCATAATGCCCTCTTCCTTTTTTGGGAAAAAGAATTTGGGGATATGTTGAAATAGGATAATCCAAATAGAATTTTTGTGATAAATTGAAAATATGTGGCATCGCTGTTATTCAATAAATTCGCCCATTCTAAAATCATTAGAATGGGCGTTAGTTTCATTTGAGCTTTCAGTTTTTTAAGTGGGGCGGCTCTGCCACCACAAATTTCATTTGGGCTTTCAGTTTTTTAAGTGGGGCAACCCTACCACCACGTTTCAATTATAGCCTATTTTTTCATCATTGCAATAGCCTACCTCAAAATAATTTAGTGGAATTTATGGAAAAGGTTTATCCGCAGGTGGGGCTTTAACAAGGGGTGGGATTTTTGAAAATTTCTTTGGGTAAGCAGTGAATTTGATGAAATAAATTCGCCCATTCTAAATGGTTAGAATGGGCGTTTTTCATTTGGGCTTTCAGTTTTTTAAGTGGGGCAACCCTACCACCACACCTTTAACATTACAGACTATTTACTCATCGCTCGATGTCGGTTCGTAGCTGGCGAGAAAACCATACATATCAAGAATTTTGGCTTTTGAATAGTGATATTTCATAGGTTTACCATCAAAATCACGCACAATAATGCTTTGACTTAATCGGTCAATTTCCGCTTGGTTATCCTGATAAAATTGATGAATAAAGGCTAACGAATTTTCAAATTTACCGAGCTTTTTCTTATTACTTTTTGCTAAGGCGGTAAAGGTCAATCTAAAAAATCGATCGTAGGCTGGGGTAACGGCAAACACGCCTAATAAAATTTTGGTAATCAGTGTTTCAGATACTGATTTATCTTCTTTCCACTCTTTTGGCTTCACTTTATCTTCTACTTCTTTATACAAGCGGATAATTTCCTCTTTTTTATCAAGATAATCAGCCACATCAAGTTTCCATACGGCGTTATCTTGCTGATAAATCCATTGCACCAGTGGTTTTAAATAGGCAGGGTTACATTCAAGTAAAAAACTATTTCGTAACATTCCCCAACTTGCCAAATAGCCCCAAAGCACATAACAACTTTGTTCGATTTGCTGTTTGCTTGGCATATTATCGGCAAGTTTTTCCTTTGTTTGGCGGAAATGTGAATAACAAAGATCAAAGCTATGATAGCGGTGGGTAATTTCTTTGTTACTGATAAATCGTTGCACAACTTTTGTGAGATTTTTCATTACTTTTAATCCTCAATAAATATCAATAAAAAACCACAGCCAAATGATTATTTTATTTGGTTGTGGTTATTCGGCTTTAAAAATACTAGCTTAGTTCTCTTGTATGTTTTGTTGAATAACCAGCCCCACAGAACTTACATTCATAGTGATCTTTCTCAACAACTTTTGTACATTTCACATACCTCGTTTTATAATTTCCTTTTGCTGTTTTCTCATAAACACTTTTACTACCTATATAACGATCTTCCTCTGTTGTATTTACATATTGAAGAGCATCTTCTTTCCCACACTTATCACAAGTATAGAACGCTTTTTCTTTCTCTGCTTCTTCTTGGGCAATACGTCTATCTTTCACTTTTTTATTTATTGCCCTAATAATGCTAGATATAATACCCACTACAATTAGTGCAATTAGCGTAAACAAAATAACTGCAAGAATATCGACTGGATTGACGCGATCAAATAAAAACACAGCAATAACAAAGCCAATAAAACTGATAATTCCCACACCAATAGTGCGAATGATCGCATCAATAAAAGATTTTTCTTTTATCCATAGCAAGATAAAAACCAAGGTTACGACACCCACTAATAATTTGTCTGGGTTCATTGTATATAAAAAAGGCACTGTTGCCCTGATAAAATCCATCATTATGTTTGTCCCTTAATTCAACTCTGTTGTCACTGTTGCCACACTGGTGAAATCACAGTTTTTGCACGCATAGGTTTCTTCTTCAACCACTTTTGTTACCTTAATGTAGCGAGATTTCGTGCCTCTTGCGGTGGTTTCTATAACCTCTTTATTAGCTTGGTAACGATCTGTTGCTTTAATGTCTTTAAGGTAAACATCTTCCTCACCACATTGTGGACACTCAAAATGGTAATCTGCGATTTTTTTCACATTATAAGTAAGGGTATCGTAATAAACTTTATGGTAATCGCATTGAGTGCAACCTATTGCTCTCTCAGAGAACCTTGTCCAAACCTGCATTCTCCGCTCGCAATCCTGCTTGCGATCTTTTATCGTCATCATTCCCTCTAAAGCGTAGGGTGTTGAAGAAGATTCATCCTCTAACTTCTTTAAACTCTCCTTTGTACCACATTGAGGACAGATATTTTTCAATAAAGCATCAACGAAATTATCTTCCTCTTTCATCTCTTCTTGGCGTTTACGTTCTGCTTCTTCCAACTCCTCTTGGCGTTTGCGTTCCGCTTCTTCCAATTCCTCTTGGCGTTTTTGCTTTCTTTCTAAATACCACCCTAAAATAGCGAGTAGAACAACGACAACGCCACCAATTTTAAGCCAATCAAGCCAATTCATAATTTAAGACCTCTTAGAAATACAAAAGACATTTAATTGAACCTTACTATTTTGTTTAGCAGGGTTTGTTTGCCTTATATGTCAATATAAGGCAACCCCCAGTATACTGGGGGAAATTTTTTGTTTATTTTTTAATCTTTATTTTTTAAATAAAATTGGGGTAATTTAAGTATAAAAATAGGAAACAAGCGGTGGGATTTCTGAAAATTTTTGTAATGCTCTTATTTAAAAAGAGGGCGGGGGATTTTTGTGATCTTAAATATCGTATGAGCGTAATTTGGGCTAACAAATCTCCCCTAACCCCTCTTTATTAAAGAGGGGAACAGATCGAGCAAGCGGTGAGATTTTGGGAAAATTTTGCAAAAGAAGAAAAGGCAGAAAAAACAAAACCCCTCGTTTTGCAACAAGGGGTTTTAATTAAGTTTGGTTGATTAAGCTACTGCTTTCTCAACAACACGAACTAAGGTGTGTGATTTGGTTTTTGAAACAGGACGACATTCCTTGATTTCAACTAAATCACCTAATTTAGCTTCGTTATTTTCATCGTGTACGTGAAGTTTTGTAGTACGACGAATAAACTTACCATAAAGTGGGTGTTTAACCGTACGTTCGATAGCAACTACAAATGATTTGTCCATTTTGTCGCTAACTACTCGACCTTGTACTGTACGAATTTTATCAGTCATTACTCACCCGCCTTTTCAGTTAATACAGTTTTAACTTGTGCAATGCTACGACGCACTTGTTTTAACTGATGGGTTTGTTGAAGCTGACCGGTGGCTGCTTGCATACGCAACTTGAATTGCTCACCTAACAAGTTAACCAATTCAGCGTTCAGCTCTTCAACACTTTTTGTACGTAGTTCTTGAGCTTTCATTACATCACCGTCTTAGTTACAAATGTGGTTTTCACTGGAAGTTTCGCAGCGGCTAACGCAAATGCGTGGCGTGCAATTTCTTCAGAAACACCGTCCATTTCATAGAGAACTTTACCCGGCTGGATTAAGGCTACCCAGTACTCAACGTTACCTTTACCTTTACCCATACGGACTTCTAATGGTTTTTCAGTAATTGGTTTATCTGGGAACACACGGATCCAGATTTTACCTTGACGTTTAACTGCACGCGTCATTGCACGACGAGCCGCTTCAATTTGACGAGCGGTTAAACGACCACGACCAACTGCTTTTAAACCGAAAGTACCGAAACTAACTTCTGTACCGCCCGCAATACCACGGTTACGACCTTTGTGGACTTTGCGGAATTTTGTGCGTTTTGGTTGTAACATTCAGTGATTCTCCTTATTTACGACCTTTGCGAGCTGGCTTTTTAGGCTGTGCCGCTGGTTCTTTGTCAGATTCAATCACTGCAGCCATACCACCAAGAATTTCACCTTTGAAGATCCACACTTTTACGCCGATTACGCCGTAAGTTGTGTGTGCTTCAGCCGTGTTATAGTCGATGTCCGCACGAAGTGTGTGAAGAGGTACACGACCTTCACGATACCACTCTGAACGTGCGATTTCTGCACCACCTAAACGACCGCTTACTTCAACTTTGATACCTTTAGCACCTAAACGCATTGCGTTTTGTACTGCACGTTTCATTGCACGGCGGAACATTACACGGCGTTCAAGTTGAGAAGCGATGCTATCTGCAACTAATTTTGCATCTAGCTCTGGTTTTTTCACCTCTGCGATGTTGATTTGAGCTGGCACGCCTGCGATTGCAGATACGGCATTTCTCAATTTTTCAACATCTTCGCCTTTTTTACCGATAACGATACCTGGGCGAGCAGTGTGGATAGTTACACGAATGCTTTTTGCTGGACGCTCGATTGTGATGCGTGAAACAGAAGCGTTCGCTAACTCTTTGTTTAAGAATTTACGTACTTTGAAATCGCCTTCTAAGTTGTCAGCGAAATCTTGTGTATTCGCGAACCAAGTAGAGCTCCAAGGCTTAACAATACCTAGGCGAATACCATGTGGATGTACTTTTTGACCCATTTGCTATTCTCCTACTGATTAACGATCTGACACAACCACAGTGATGTGGCTTGTACGTTTTAAAATACGATCTGCACGACCTTTTGCACGTGGCATTACACGTTTCATACTCGGACCTTCATCTACAAAGATCTTCGTAACTTTAAGATCATCGACATCTGCACCGTCATTGTGCTCTGCGTTTGCGATTGCTGATTCTAAAACTTTCTTAACCAAAGCCGCAGCTTTTTTGTT
Organism: Haemophilus paracuniculus; assembly: GCF_002015115.1. GTDB lineage: Bacteria > Pseudomonadota > Gammaproteobacteria > Enterobacterales > Pasteurellaceae > Haemophilus_E > Haemophilus_E paracuniculus. The sequence continues at coordinate 5,516 of NZ_MUYA01000019.1, read as the reverse complement.
AGTGAAAGTTAAGATTTCTAATGCAGCAGCAACTTTTTTACCACGGATTAAATCAGCAACTAAGCGAGCTTTTTGTGCAGAAGTACGAGCGTAACGATGTTTTGCAATAGTTTCCATCTTTTACCTCTTATTTCTTAGCTTTCTTATCTGCGGCGTGACCGCGGTAAGTACGAGTCGGTGCAAATTCACCGAGTTTATGACCGATCATTTCATCAGAAACATAAACTGGAACATGCTGACGACCATTATGGACTGCGATGGTCAATCCGATCATTGATGGAATGATCATTGAACGACGGGACCAAGTTTTGATTGGTTTTTTATCCCCGCTTTCCACCGCCTTCTCTACCTTCTTCAACAAGTGTAGGTCAAGGAAAGGACCTTTCTTGAGAGAACGTGGCATGGCTTATCCTCTTATTGATATAAAAAATTATTTACCACGACGACGTACGATGAATTTATCAGTACGTTTGTTATGGCGAGTTTTCTTACCTTTGGTTTGAACGCCCCAAGGTGTTACTGGGTGTTTACCAAAGTTACGACCTTCACCACCACCGTGCGGGTGATCTACTGGGTTCATTGCAGTACCACGAACGGTTGGGCGTACGCCTCTCCAACGTGTTGCACCTGCTTTACCAAGTACGCGAAGCATATGCTCTGAGTTACCTACTTCACCGATAGTTGCAGAACACTCAGCTAATACTTTACGCATTTCGCCTGAACGAAGACGTAAAGTAACGTAGTTACCTTCACGAGCGATAATTTGAACGTAAGCACCTGCTGAACGAGCGATTTGACCGCCTTTACCTGGTTTCAACTCAACGTTGTGAACTGTTGTACCAACAGGGATGTTACGCATTGGTAATGAGTTACCTACTTTAATTGGCGATGAAGCACCCGCTTGAATTTGATCACCAGCAGATAAACCTTTTGGTGCCAAAATGTAACGGCGTTCACCATCTTTATAAAGTACTAATGCGATGTTAGCAGAACGGTTTGGATCGTACTCTAAACGCTCAACAACAGCTGGAATGTCTAATTTGTTACGTTTGAAGTCAATTAGACGGTAGTGTTGTTTATGACCACCACCGATGTGGCGAGTGGTAATACGACCTAAGTTGTTACGACCACCAGTCTTAGATTTAGTATCTAATAATGGTGCATAAGGTTTACCCTTATGAAGTTCTGCATTAACAACTTTAACTACGTGACGACGACCAGCGGAGGTCGGCTTACATTTAACGATAGCCATAGTTTTCTATTCCTCCGTAATTACTCTGCTGCACCTTCAACGAGATCGGCAATTTGCTGACCTTCTTGAAGAGTAACATAAGCTTTTTTCCAGTCACTACGACGACCAACTTTGGCACCACGGCGTTTAGTTTTACCTTTAACAACCACTGTGCGTACAGAATCAACTTTCACTTCGAAAAGTTCAGCAACCGCTTGTGCAATTTCTGCTTTGTTCGCATCTAATGCTACTTTGAATACGATTGTGTTTGATTTTTCTGCGTTGTTTGTCGCTTTTTCAGAGATATGTGGTGCTTTAAGCACTTTTAGCAAACGTTCTTGTTGAATCACGCTAACATCTCCTCAATTTGTTTCACTGCGTCCGCAGTCATCACCACTTTATCGAAAGCGATTAAACTTACTGGATCGATACCTTGCACATCACGCACATCTACTTTGTAAAGGTTGCGTGCTGCTAAGAATAGATTTTCATCTAAGGTTGCAGTGATAATTAACACATCTTCAAGTGCTAATTGTTTTAATTTTTGTACTAAAACTTTGGTTTTAGGTGCATCGATTTCAAACTTCTCAACAACAACTAAACGATCTTGACGAACAAGCTCAGAAAGAATGCTCTTGATTGCACCACGGTACATTTTTTTGTTCACTTTTTGGCTGTGATCTTGTGGTTTCGCTGCGAAAGTTACACCACCAGAACGCCAGATTGGTGATTTGATATCACCAGAACGTGCACGACCTGTACCTTTTTGACGCCAAGGTTTTTTACCTGAACCAGACACTTCTGCACGAGTTTTTTGAGCACGCGTACCTTGACGAGCACCTGCTGCGTAAGCAACAACTACTTGGTGGATCAATGCTTCATTGAACTCACGTCCGAAGGTAGTTTCAGAAACAGCTAGTGCGTTTGCACCTACAACTTGTAATTCCATCTCTATCTCCCGACTTATGCTTTCACTGCTGGTTTAACGATAACATCACTATTAGTTGCACCTGGAACAGCACCTTTCACTAATAATAATTTACGTTCAGCATCAACACGAACAACTTCAAGTGATTGAACGGTTACACGCTCAGCACCTAAGTGTCCAGCCATTTTTTTACCTTTAAACACACGACCCGGGGTTTGGTTTTGACCAATAGAACCGAGAACACGATGTGATAAAGAGTTACCGTGTGTAGCATCTTGGGTACGGAAGTTCCAGCGTTTAACACCGCCAGCAAAACCTTTACCTTTTGAAGTACCAGTAACATCAACTTTTTTAACATCAGTGAAGATGTCAACATTGATTTCTTGACCTAAGGTGAATTCTTCACCCTCAGTACGAAATTCCCATAAACCGCGACCAGCTTCAACACCTGCTTTCACGAAATGACCAGCTTCTGGCTTAGTTACACGACTTGCTTTTTTAGTGCCAGTAGTAACTTGAATTGCAGAATAGCCATCGTTTTCAAGGGTCTTAACCTGAGTAACACGGTTGGCTTCGATTTCGATAACGGTAACTGGAATTGACACACCGTCTTCATTGAAAACGCGAGTCATACCAACTTTACGACCGACTAAACCAATCATTGTAATAACCTCTTAATAATCCCAATTAACCTAGACTAATCTGAACATCAACGCCAGCAGCTAGATCTAAACGCATTAGTGCATCAACAGTTTTTTCTGTTGGTTCAACAATATCAACTAAACGTTTGTGAGTACGAATTTCATATTGGTCACGCGCATCTTTATTAACGTGTGGTGAAATCAATACAGTAAAACGTTCTTTACGAGTTGGTAAAGGAATTGGACCACGAACTTGTGCACCAGTACGTTTAGCTGTTTCTACGATCTCCGCAGTTGATTGATCGATCAAACGATGATCAAATGCTTTCAAGCGGATACGGATTCTTTGGTTCTGCATTAGACCAGAGCTCCAATCAAAATTTAGCTAATAAAAAAACCAAACTACCACTTAATCAATCAGAATAAGGGAGCTTAGCTATACCTGTTATAGTCCCCAAATCGGGAACATTTTCGTGCTACAAAATCTGTAACACCGTTTGGTAAATGATTACACCAAACGACTTCACTCGTCATCATTCTCACGAACGATGTGAGAAAGTGGTGCGGATTTTACACAGAAACTCCCCCCAATGCAAGCACTTTTTGCAGAAAAGTCCTTTTCCTTATTTTTTGTAAGGCATACCCGCTAGACAAAAAAATTTTTAACTTACTGCACTATACCACCATTATTTTTTGAGCCTCATTATTTTTTTCAATTAGTCGATCAGCTTCACATTTTTGAAAAAATCTATTTGAAAATTGCTCGATAAAAAGGTACTAATCTTACCAGTAACAATTATTTATCCAACCATTGTTATAGAAAGGAGAAACTATGAAAAGGATAGACATCGTCAGACTCAAAATGGCTAAGTTGTTCAACCCCATCATTGGTGAAATATCCATAAAAACCTATTTTTCCTATTATGGGGTTGTTAAAAATACCGCAATGTTTGCTCTCTATAAAAAAGATGAAAATGTTTTATGTTTAAGACAAACAAAAAACACTCAAAATCAACTCTGCGGTTATCCATTACTTCAAGAAGAAAAAATAAAAAATTATCATATCGTACCGCTTGCAGAAATAAATTTACAAGCGTGGGGAAAACTCATCACACAAATTATTCAGGATATTCGTCAAGAAAAAGTTGATGAAAAAATAGAAAAAAAGCAAGCGATCCGCACTTTATTATCGATGAATATCAATATGGAAAGAATGTTGCATCGAAATGGCATTAAAACGGTGAAAAAATTATTTGCCCTAGGCCCAATAAACACCTTCGTTCATTTAGTTAAAAATGGCAACGAAGGTTCTGAAAATTTATTATATAAATTATATAGTGCCATTAACAATATTTATGTTGAGAATATTCCCGAAAGTAAAAAGCGAGAATTACTCAAAGAAGCCGATGAAGCTCTTTATAAAGCAGGGTTACGTAAACGCTTTAATGTTGAATAAATAAATTTTTCACATAACTCTCTGCAAAAATTTAAGTTCTCTTTTTGTCATAGAGCTCTAAATCTAATGAACTTCCCTCGCTTTTGGAGGGAAGTAGTTGAGTATAGCGAAATCGAAGGAGGCAACAAACATCAAATTGATGAATAGGCAAGCGGTGGGATAATCCAAAATTTTCGATTATCTTACCGCTTGTTGTCCTTTTGACATTGTTCTGTTTTATCCCCTCGCCTTAGGCGAGACTTCCTCCGTAAATAGGAGCAAATTTTATTTTGTGGAACTTTGAAATCTTTTTTCGCCAGAGAGACTGATCTACTCTCACTTGTGGAGGAGCAGCTTGACCATAGGGAACCACAAATGCAAAATCACACAGATTTTTAATCTCCAACGAAAATACAATAATGTTCAGGGAACTCTCTATATTGAGCTAATACCAATTAAGGAAGATAGTAAAATTCAACCTAAGTATTGAGATTGGAAGTTGTTTGGATAGATCTTTTTGGGAGGTATATTGGTTTTTGTGTTGATTAGGCAGATAAGCTATGAATTTTAGAGGGTACGATTAGTTGATTGCTATAACTAAAAAGAGCTAACGAACACTAGTAGCGATTTCTTTTTTCAAGCTCTTAGATACATTTGGGGCGTTTAAAAATAGATTACCAATGAATGAAGGAAGGAAGAAATGGAATTCTATTATTTTATCTATAAAAGTTACCCTAAATTTATTAAACCGATAGCTTCGGTGGAATTTTTACTAACAAATGCACATAATCAACCTGTACATTTAATTCCACTATCGCTATCTTTAATTGCTCACATAACATCCTTATATGATCATATACCTCTTCTTACATTCTCTTTCAACCCAACATAGTACATCCGTGTCCAAATTAAACGATATTGGCAATACCAAATAACCTGCGATGATTTTGCAAATCGACTCATAGTTTTTTCCTTTTATTGGTTATGGGGATAACTTTCTAGGAAAATTTTCTATGAGTTTTTTATTCAGCCAAAGCCTTGTATATTTTGATAAGTAACGATAAATATTCATACGACACCTTTTAAAGTTTTACAGCCTTGGTTTACTTGTTATGTCAATAACAAGTAAAGGGATTATAATCCCTTGCAAAAATAAAAAATTGCTTATTTTTGATATAAAAAAACCACCTTTTAGTTTAGTGGTTTTTCTTTTTTATTTCTTTTACTTTGGTCTGCAAGCGGTGGGATTGGTGGGATTTCTTAAAATTTCCCAAAATCCGC
>NZ_MUYA01000018.1:33986-88656 GCF_002015115.1 Haemophilus paracuniculus | reverse complement strand
GTTTTAATATACAAGGGGGGCAAGCGGTAAGATCCTGCGAAATTTCACAAAATCCCACCCCTTGCAGTGGGAATTTATCCCCTTTTGCTTGCTTTTAAGCTATAATCCGCCCCAATTTTTTCTGATTTCTGATAAAGGATAATTTTATGATGCGTTCTCACTATTGCGGTGCGTTAAACCGCTCTCACGTTGGACAAGCCGTAACTTTGAGCGGTTGGGTTCATCGAATCCGTAACCTTGGTCGTTTTATTTTTATGCAGATCCGTGATCGTGAGGGGATTGTGCAGGTCTTTTTTGATGAGAAAGATGAAGCGATTTTTAAATTAGCGTCAAGCCTACGCAATGAGGCGTGCGTGCAAATTCAAGGGGATGTGATTGCCCGTGATGAGTCGCAAATCAACAAAGAAATGGCAACGGGCGAGATCGAAGTGTTGGTTAAAAATTTGGTGATCTACAACAACGCCGAGGTGTTGCCGCTCGACTTCAACCAAAACAACACCGAAGAACAGCGTTTGAAATATCGCTACCTCGATTTACGCCGCCCAGAAATGGCGGAACGTTTGAAAACCCGTGCCAAAATTACCAGTTTCGTTCGCCGTTTTATGGATGAAAATGACTTCCTCGATATTGAAACCCCAATGCTGACCAAAGCGACCCCAGAGGGGGCAAGGGATTACCTCGTGCCGAGCCGTGTGCATAAGGGCAAATTCTATGCCTTACCGCAGTCGCCACAGTTGTTTAAACAGTTGCTGATGATGTCAGGCTTCGACCGTTACTACCAAATCGTGAAATGTTTCCGTGATGAAGATTTGCGTGCCGACCGCCAACCTGAATTTACCCAAATTGATGTGGAAACCACCTTTATGACGGCGGAAGAAGTGCGTGCCACAATGGAAAAAATGATTCGTGGCTTGTGGCTTGATCGTTTGAACGTGGATTTGGGCGAATTCCCGATGATGACCTTCGCCGAAGCGATGCAACGCTACGGTTCAGACAAGCCAGATTTGCGTAACCCGCTCGAATTAGTCGATGTGGCGGATATTCTCAAAAATGTGGAATTTAAGGTCTTCAACGAGCCGGCCAACGATCCTGAGGGGCGTGTGGCGGTGTTGCGTGTGCCGAACGGGGCGGAAATTACCCGTAAACAGATTGATGAATACACCCAATTCGTTGGCATTTACGGGGCGAAAGGCTTGGCGTGGATGAAAGTAAACGATGTGAATGCAGGCTTAGAGGGCGTGCAAAGCCCAATCGCTAAATTCCTCAATGAAGACGTAATCAAAGCCTTGTTTGAGCGTGTTTCGGCTCAAAACGGCGACATCATTTTCTTCGGGGCGGATAAAGAGAAAATCGTAACCGATGCAATGGGGGCGTTACGCTTAAAAGTAGGGCGTGATTTAGGCATTACCGATCTCACCGCTTGGAAACCGTTGTGGGTGGTGGATTTCCCAATGTTTGAGAAAGATGACGAGGGCAGATGGTCGGCAATGCACCACCCATTCACTTCGCCGAAAGACCTCACACCAGAGCAACTCAAAGCCGATCCGAAAGGGGCGGTGGCGAACGCTTACGATATGGTGATCAACGGCTACGAAGTGGGCGGCGGCTCAGTGCGAATTTTCAACCCTGTAATGCAACAGACCGTGTTCAGTATTCTAGGCATTAACGAACAAGAGCAGACAGAAAAATTCGGCTTCTTGCTCGATGCCCTCAAATTCGGCACCCCACCGCACGCAGGTTTGGCGTTCGGGTTAGACCGTTTGACAATGTTGATCACTGGCACGGAAAATATCCGTGATGTAATCGCCTTCCCGAAAACCACCGCCGCCGCTTGCTTAATGACCGAAGCCCCAAGTTTCGCTAATCCACAAGCCTTAGCGGAATTGGGGATTGAAGTGGCTAAAAGCGAAAAAGCGGAATAATTCTGCTGAAAGATAAATAAAAATAGGACGCAGATTGCGTCCTATTTTTTTGTTTGAAATGGCTATTCTTGTAGCCATTTTGTGGCTAGTTTTTCAAACTCACAAAATATCCGATCATTACTGTTTATTCTGCGAATTTCCATAATATAAGGTTTTAACGTATTCCAATCTTTTAGCACGCTACTTCTGCTCATTCGCTTATAAACGGCTTCATCAAATAATTCTTCGGCGATTCCCACACAAATAAATTCAATTGAATTAAGCACATCAAGCACAATGAAATTTTTTTCAGATTGCTCTTGGGTAGGGGTTGCGTTTTTATCCAATAAACAAGCCAATGCGGTAAAATTTTCCCCTTTATCTCGCATTTGCATATATTTTTGGCGGCGTTCACGTAAAAAAGCATTGCTGTTATTGCTAATCAGTAAGTCGATAGTTGATTTCTGCTTATGCTGTTTACGCAATTCTTTAAGTTGAGACCAAGCAAAAAAGCTAGGTAACCTGTAAATAAACAAGTCCCTAGCCCTGCAATCACGTTGAAATCCATTAGATTTCCCAACCTTCGTTGATAACAAATTTGTTCATTTTGCACCTCTTATGTTGTGGTTAATCTAATCGTGATGATTTTTATCACGCTCTGAATTGGGGCAATCCTAAGCCAAAAATGTTCCCCTGTAAAGAGAAATTTTTGTTATTTTAGGCTCTAAAATTCCCCAATCAAATTCAAAATCCGTTTATCGGAAATTGGGTATTTGGTGCCGAGCTGTTGGGCGAAGAGGCTGACTCGCAGTTCTTCGATCATATAGCGGATTTCTAGCACTTCGTCAGGGATCGCTTTCGATTTTGGCAGTTTGGCGAGCAGTTGCTGGTAGGCGGTTTGCACCTGTTCCACCCGCAACATTTTGGCTCGGTCGCTGTTGGTATCCACCCCAAGTTTGTCTAATCGCTTGTCGATCGCGGTGAGATAACGGTGCAGATCCGCAAGGCGTTGATAGCCTGTTTCCGCCACAAAATTTGGGAAAATCAGACCGCTTATTTGAGCTTTAATATCGCTCAACGCAAACGCCATTGTGAAATCCATTTTGCCTTTGAGGCGTTTGTTGATCTCGAACGTTAAGGTCAAAATTTTCTCGGTTTGCTGGGCGATTTCCACCGTGCAATCATTGAGGTTGGCTCGCACGAAATCGTGCAGGGCGTTGAATTTTTCTTCCGTCCAGACCACGCCGCCGAAGTCGTCCACCAATTTATCCACCGCACAGGCGATGCAATCGTCAATCAGCTCTAACACCTTGCCGAACGGGGCGAAATAAAGCCCCAATTTGGCTTTGTTCGGCAGTTTTTCGTGCAGATATTTAATCGGCGAAGGCACGTTGAGCAACAGTAATCGGCGTAGCCCCGCTCGCATTGCTCGGGCTTGCTCGAACTCGGTTTCAAACAGCTTGATCCCCACCGAAGTTTGCTCGTCCACAATCGCAGGGTAGGCTTTAACGCTGAAATGCTGGCGTTTTTGCTCGTACATCTGCGGCAGCTCGGCGAAATTCCACAAATGCACGCCCGATTGCTCAATGCCGTCATCGGCAACCGCCGACAGGGTATTTTGCACCTGATCTTTGAGTTGGAATTTTAGCTCGTCTAAGTTACCGCTTTCGGCGATTTTTTTGCCCTTGTCGTCCACCACTCGGAAAGTCATTTTGAGGTGTGGGGCGAGTTGCGACAGATCCCACAATTCAGGCTCAACCGTTACCCCCGTCATTCGGCGAAGTTCGTAGCTCAAACTCTCTAACAGCGGTTTGGCGAACGGCTCGGCTCGCCCTAAAAAGGCATCCGCATAATTCGGGGCTGGCACGAAATTACGGCGAGTGGCTTTCGGCAGGGATTTAATCAACGCGACCACCAACTCGTGGCGAAGCCCTGGGATCTGCCAATCAAAGCCCTCTGGCTCAACCTGATTGAGCAACGGCAACGGAATATGCACTGTAACCCCATCGTGATCCTGCCCCACCTCAAATTGATAGCTCAATTTGAGTTTTAGCTGCCCTTGATGCCAGAAATTCGGGAAGTCGAGATCGCTCACTTTGTTGGCGTTATCGTTGATCAAAAAGGATTTCTCAAAATTGAGCAGATCGGGATCGGCTTGGCTTGCCTTTTTCCACCAGCTATCAAAATGGCGGCTCGACACCACATCCGTGCCGATCCGCTGATCGTAAAAGTCGAACACCACCTGCTCGTCCACCAAAATATCACGGCGGCGAGATTTGTGTTCCAAATCTTCCACTTCCTTGATCAAGCGGTGGTTTTCCTTGAAAAATTTGTAATTGTTGTGCCATTCGCCCTCAACCAACGCCGAGCGGATAAAAATCTCACGGCTGACCGCAGGGTCAATCGAGCCATAATTCACAAGGCGATTTGCCACAATCGGAATGCCGTAGAGCGAGACTTTTTCATACGCCATCACCGCCCCTTTCGACTTCGCCCAGTGCGGTTCGCTGTAACTGCGTTTGGTTAAATGTTGAGCTAGCGGTTCGACCCATTCAGGTTCGATTTTCGCCACCGTTCTCGCCCATAATTTGGTGGTTTCGACCAGTTCCGAGGCGATCAACCATTTCGGCTGTTTTTTGAACAGTTCCGAGTTGGGGAATACATAAAAATGAGCATTTCTCGCCCCCAAATAGTGCATTTTTTCGCTCTCTTTGCTGCCGATATGCGACAGCAAACCGCTCAATAACGCGGTGTGAATCTGCGGATAATTTGCCTCGGCGGTGTTGATCCGCAAGCCCATTTCCCGCACCGCAAGGCGAAGCTGATGATAAATATCCTGCCACTCACGCACGCGTAAATAATTGAGAAAATCCTTTTGGCACAATTTGCGGAACTGGTTTTTGCTCAGTTCTTTTTGCTGTTGTTGCAGATAGTGCCACAAATTGACGAACGCCAAAAAGTCAGAATCCTTATCGGCAAAACGGCGATGTTTTTCGTCCGCCGCCTGTTGGCGTTCCTGCGGACGCTCACGGGGATCTTGAATCGAAAGTGCCGACACGATCATCATCACTTCGTGCAAACTGCCATTTTTCGCCGCCTCGATCAACATTCGCCCCAAGCGAGGATCAATCGGCAGTTGAGCGAGCTGGCGACCGATTTCGGTCAGGCGATAACGCCCCTCGTGTTTGTGTGGGGTGGGAATGATCGCCTGCAATTCTTCCAACAATCTCACCCCGTCCTGCACCTGTTTGGTATCAGGGCGATCCACGAACGGAAAGGCTTCAATATCCGACAAGCCGAGCGAGGTCATCTGCAAAATCACCGAAGCGAGGTTGGTTCGCAAAATTTCGGGATCGGTAAACTCAGGGCGAGCGTTAAAATCTTCTTCCGAATAAAGACGGATACAGATCCCCTCAGAGGTTCGCCCACAACGCCCCTTCCGCTGATTTGCCGAGGCTTGCGAAATCGGCTCAATCGGCAGGCGTTGCACTTTGGTGCGGTAAGAGTAGCGAGAAATGCGAGCCGTTCCCGTGTCGATCACATATTTGATATTCGGGATCGTGAGCGAGGTTTCCGCCACGTTGGTGGCTAAAATCACCCGATTCAACCCACTTGGCTTGAAAATCCGCTGCTGTTCTTCGGCGGAAAGACGAGCGTAAAGCGGTAGGATTTCGGTAAATTTTAGCTCACGTTTCTGCAACGCCTCGGCAGTGTCGCGAATTTCCCGCTCGCCGTTCATAAAGATCAAAATATCGCCACGCCCTTCCGCTTGCAGTTCGTCCACCGCATTCAAAATCCCTTGCAGTTGGTCTTGATCCTCTTCCTCAACAATCGGGCGATAACGCACCTCAACGGGGAACGTTCTGCCCGACACCTCAATAATCGGGGCGTTGTCAAAATGGCGGGAAAAGCGTTCCACATCAATGGTCGCCGAAGTGATGATCACTTTGAGATCGGGGCGTTTGGCGAGAATTTGTTTGAGATAGCCCAAAATAAAATCGTTGTTGAGGCTGCGTTCGTGCGCCTCGTCAATGATCAAGGTGTCGTATTGATTGAGATAGCGGTCGGTTTGGATTTCGGCGAGTAAAATCCCGTCCGTCATCAATTTGACGAGGGTATTTTCGCTGATTTGATCGTTGAACCGCACCTTGTAGCCGACCGTTGAGCCGAGTTCCGACTGCAACTCTTCGGCGATCCGTGTTGCGACCGAGCGAGCCGCCAAACGGCGAGGCTGAGTATGCCCGATCAAGCCTTTCACGCCCCGCCCCAATTCCAAACACATTTTCGGCAACTGGGTAGTTTTGCCCGACCCCGTTTCCCCTGCGATTACCACCACCTGATGCTCGGCGATCAGCTTCAAAATTTCCTCACGGCGAGCCGATACGGGCAGATCGGGATAGCTGATCCGCAAATTTTCCGCCTGCATTTTGCGAGCAGAAAACACCGATTTTGCCGACAAAATATCCGCTTGTATCTGCGAAATGATCTCTGCTTTTGCCTTATCCTGCTTAACATTCGCCAACCCCAAAATCCGCCCACGCAAACGGCGATATTCAAAGTTCGTCAAATCAGAAAGTTCAGCCAGTAAGGTTTTTTGCTCATCAGTAAGCGGTCGGTTCACCCGATTTTTTTGCAAGGGTTTGGTCATCGAAATCACAACAAATAGCTATCAAAAATGGGGGTAATATAGCATAAAATGCAGGGAAAATAGGATATATCCCTTTACAAAGGGGAAGGATCTTTTAGAAATTTCGCCTTTCCTTTTCCTACGATGCCTAATGCCCTAAACCTTGCAGAAAAGCCAATAACTGAGGAACAATCTGTTCATAGGCATCTTCTTGAATAAAATGCCCTGCATCTTGCACAGGGGGTAATTTGAGCATCGGGCAAAATGCGTTTCCACTCTTTATTTAACACATCTGACGACCACGCAATATCTTGCATTCCCCACATAATTTCAACGGGTTTGTTACGATAAAGGGCGATCAGTTGGCTTTCCAAATATTCAAAATAGCCCGTCAGCGGATTTTGTGGCTCAATCGGAATTTGGCGAGGAAACGCCAACACGGGTGTGCGAGATGCCCAAGTTGGATGTAGGGCTAAATAAGCCTGCTTGATTTGATCGTTCATTCGCTCGTGTTTGATAATCCCTGCCTTGAATAGCATTCCTTTTTTGAACAGCTCCAGCCCTTTTACCAACATTTCGCCGATATATTTGGTACGAAACAGGCGTAGGATAAGAGGTATTTTTTCCTTTTGGCGGACAACGTAAGCCCCTGTATTGAGCAGGAACATTCCCGCCACCTTGTGTGAATGGCGAACTGCCCACCATAAGCTGATTGGTCCGCCCCAATCGTGGGCGACTAGCACCGCATTTTGCAGATTCAAAGATTCAATCAAGGCTTCAAAACGTTCGGCGTGTCGTGGCACGGCATAGAGATTGGTTTGATCGGGCTTTTCTGATCTGCCAAAGCCCAAATGGTCAGGCACAATCACACGGTAGCCAGCTTTGGTAAGCGGTTGGATAAAATGGCGGTATAAATATCCCCAAGTGGGGTTGCCGTGTACCAAAATCACAGGCCGCCCCGTGGGCGACCCCTCATCAATGTAGTGCATTTTGCCGTCTTGGCTCTCAAACCATTTAGGCTCGTATTGCCAAGTGCCGTTGAATGTCCAGTCTATCGTGCTGTTTTTCATCGTGAGTTTATTTGAAAGGAAAAAAGTGGGGAAATTATAGCATTTCCAAACAATAAAAAATAAAAGGCAACTCATTGAGTTGCCTTTCTTTTTGGTTGCAAGCGGTCAGATTAGTATAATTTTTCTGATGTCTTGAATAATTCTTCTTTGAACGGACGACGCATATTAGTAATTGCATCGATGATATCGTGATGCACTAACTGCTCGTTTTGAATCCCTACGCAGCGACCGCCGTAGCCTTGTAGCAACAATTCCACCGCATAAACCCCCATACGGGAAGCGAGGATTCGGTCGAACGCACAAGGCGCACCACCACGTTGGGTGTGGCCGAGAACGGTTGCACGGGTTTCTAAGCCTACGCGTCCTTCAATCTCTTTCGCAAGGGCGTGGACATCGGTGATCAATTCGGTGATCGCAATAATCGCGTGGCGTTTGCCGCGTTTGATTCCTTCTTCCACACGTTGAATCAGTTCTTCACGGTTAAATTCGTGTTCTGGCACCACGATAAATTCGCAACCGCCAGCGAGGGCAGCGCTGAGGGTTAAATCACCGCAGTGACGACCCATAATTTCTACGATTGAGATACGTTGGTGCGAGCTTGACGTATCACGCAAGCGGTCGATTGCCTCTAACGCTGTTTCAAGGGCGGTTTGGAAACCGATGGTGTAATCCGTACCAGCCACATCGTTATCAATCGTACCCGGCAAGCCAATGCACGGATAGCCGTATTCTTCGGTGATCAACTTCGCCCCCATATAAGAGCCGTCCCCACCGATCACCACAAGGGCGTCAATGCCGTGTTTTTTGAGATTTTCGACCGCTTTGGCACGGATCGCAGGATCTCTAAATTCAGGGAAACGTGCCGAGCCTAAGAACGTACCGCCACGGTTGATCACATCAGACACCGAACGGCGTTCTAATTTGACGATTTTATCGTGGAATAAGCCGTAGTAACCGTCTTGGATACCGTAAACTTCCAAGCCTTCGGTTAGAGCCGCACGCACAACACCACGGATAGCGGCATTCATTCCCGGAGCGTCGCCGCCGCTGGTTAATACCGCAATTTTTTGGATTTTTTTGGTCATTTTTTCTACCTTTTTTAAATTTATAAAATAAATCGAAACTGGTGCGAAGATTACAATATTCGAGCCTTGTGTTCTAGTAAAAAATACGCAGATTTTACGAAAATTTGATCTAATCGGCACTTTGAAAAAGAATGAAAAAACAAAAGCCAACCGAGGGTTGGCTTTATCAATCAGTTTAAAATTACAGACCTGCTGAGGCTCTCAACGCTTCGGCTTTATCGGTTTTTTCCCAAGGGAAATGCTCGCGACCGAAGTGACCGTAAGCCGCTGTTTCACGGTAGATTGGGCGGATTAAATCTAACATTTTGATCAAACCGTAAGGGCGAAGATCGAAATGCTCACGCACCAAACGCACTAATACTTCGTTACTCACTTTGCCTGTGCCAAAGGTTTCCACCATAATCGAGGTTGGCTCGGCAACGCCAATCGCATAAGATAGCTGGGTTTCACAACGATCCGCCAAGCCTGCCGCCACGATATTTTTCGCCACATAACGTGCTGCATAAGCCGCTGAGCGATCCACTTTGGACGGATCTTTACCCGAGAACGCCCCACCGCCGTGGCGAGCTGCACCACCGTAGGTATCTACGATGATTTTACGCCCCGTCAAACCGCAGTCGCCCATAGGTCCGCCGATCACAAAACGCCCCGTTGGGTTGATGAAGTATTTGGTGTTTTGGCTCAACCACTCGCTTGGCAAAATCGGCTTGATGATCTCTTCCATTACGCCCTCGAACACGGTTTTTTGATCGACCTGTTCTGCGTGTTGAGTGGAAAGCACCACCGCATCAATCCCCTTGATTTTGTTATCTTCATAGATGAACGTGAGCTGGCTTTTCGCATCAGGGCGTAACCAATCGAGCTTGCCCGATTTACGCACTTTCGCCTGCTGTTCCATTAAGCGGTGAGCGTAAGTAATCGGGGCTGGCATTAGCACGTCCGTTTCATTGGTGGCGTAGCCGAACATAATCCCTTGGTCGCCTGCCCCCTGCTCTAATGGGTTGGCACGATCTACCCCTTGATTGATGTCTGGCGACTGTTTACCAATCGCATTCAACACCGCACAAGAGTGAGCGTCAAAGCCCATATCAGAGTGGTTGTAGCCGATGTCCGCAATCACTTGACGAGTGAGATTTTCAATATCGACCCACGCGGAAGTGGTAATCTCGCCACCCACCAACGCCATACCCGTTTTCACATAGGTTTCGCACGCCACACGCGCTTTTGGATCTTGCTTTAAAATTTCGTCTAACACCGCATCAGAAATCTGATCGGCAATTTTATCTGGGTGTCCTTCCGACACCGATTCAGAGGTAAAAAGATTGATAGCCATTTTTTATCCTATTGATTTATTTGATATTTTCCACAAAAACAAGCGGTCAGATAATGCAAAATTTTTGCAAAATCGCACCGCTTGTCGCCCAATCGGTTTGGATGTAAATCCGTCTAGACGGCTATAATACGGATTTTGAGCAGAAAGAGCAACTATGGATGTTTAAAATAAAACTTAAATTATTTTCTGAGTAGTTTGTATATGATGGTTAAAACTGAAAGTGGTAAAATTCTCGGCACGGCTCGCATTAAGAAAATTCCTAAACCTAAAATGGGATTGTGGATTTTAAATTGATTTTTTAGGCGGTAAAGTTGCCATTCATATTCAAATTGTTTCCAGCCTCGACGGCGACCAACCATTCCGTTGCCGACCCTTGCGTAAACGAGTACATCGGGTAAATTCGCCACTTTATTGCCGTTTGCCACCATTTTAATCCAAAGGGTGTAATCTTCTTGCAGCCCTTGATAACCACCACACTCTTGCACTTTACTTTTTTGATAGGCAACCGTCATATGGTTAAATGGGCAACGCAAGCGGGTAAATTCGACAATTTTTTCACGTTCAGTCGGCACATTTCGATAGGCAACAATGTCCTGAATATTACGGTTAAATTCCGCAATTTGCCCGCCAAAAATAATCACATCGGGATTTTGTTCAATAAATTTGACTTGCTTTTCAAAACGTTCTGGCACGCAAATATCATCGGTATCCATTCTAAATACCCATTCGTGGGAACAATAATTTAACCCCTCATTTAAGGTTTTGCCTAGCCCTCGATTTTCCGCAAATCTCACCGCTTTTATCGGTAAAATTTGTTCATATTTCGCCACCACATTTTCTAATGCTTCGGTAACTTTTCCGTCAAACAAAACCACAATTTCATCGGCAGGGTAAGTTTGATTTTTTAAACTTTCAAAACACTCCGCTAAAAATGTAGGATCTTCTTTAATATATAAAGACATCAACACCGAGAATTTCATTAGATAAACCTTTTCATATTGATTGCAAGTTTCGGCGAAATAAAGGTAATTACCGCCATTAACAGATGTTTCAAACTTTTGCTTTGTTGAAACATTTTAAAATAATAACTACCCGCTTGTCGGGAATAATTCATCATATAAGGATACGCCAACATATAAAGTTGATTAAGTTTAAAATGATTACGTTGGATTTCCGTTTTTACATAGGTTTGCTCAATATAAGCGATACCTTGTTCAGTGTTTTTTATATTTTTGGATACACTCGCCGTTTTTGTTTCAAAGGTGCAACGGGTTAATGCTTGCGGTAAATAAAAGGGTTTAAAACTCGGTTCTTGAATCAATTTAAGCAGAAAATCATAATCTTCCAACGCTAATAATTCCGTCGCCAAGCCCCCTACTTTTTCAAATAACGATTTTTTCACCGCAATCATCGGCATTCCACCAATTTTATTCGCTAATAAAATGCTTTCAATACTAATTTGAGCAGGATCGGCAAAAGGTTTAGTTTGATAACTAAAACCTTCATTTACCATTACACATTCCGCAGGGTGGTAAATAAAATTGATCGTTGGATTTTCGTTAATGGCTTTTGCCAATAAAGCACATTTTTCGGGGGCAAATTGATCATCATCATCAAGAAATAATAGCCATTCATTTTGAGCATTATTTGCACCGATATTTCGGCTACCCGCCGCCCCTTTATTTTGTTCATTACGAATTAAGGTAACCTTAAACGGATATTGCTGTTCAACCGTTATTTTATTTGGCGAACAATCATCAACGATAATCACTTCAAAATCCGTCAAGGTTTGCAAGGTTAGATTTTCTAATAATGCCTTAACTTGCTGATTTCGATTATAAGACGGCACAATAATACTAAACATTTTTCTCTCGCTTTTGGCTAAAAATTTCTAAATTCCAACCGCTTGTGCCAAATAATGATAAGAACATTAACAACACAAGCATAATTCCAGGGAATGCATAAGTGTCTGCTTTTACATTTAGTACGCTGAAAATAAATAAGGTGGAAAGAATAAATTTCCAACTATAGTTAAACCAATTTATCGCCACTTTTCGTACAAAATAAAACATAAATAAAAAGCAAGTTAAAATATAACCGACACCACCATAAAGAGCTTGGCGAATAAAGCCTGAATCAGAGCCACCATAATAACTTTTGGTTTCCGTATAATAATAACCGTCCCCGATTAACAGTTGTTTTAATTCAGGCATAAATAGATGTTTTTTCACGAGGGTATCCGTTGAGGAACTCACCTGCCCAGCCCCTGAAATTAGGTTAATCACAGGTTCAAGGGCGTGTGCCACATAATGATTTTCAGGGAAATAAATCGCTAAAATTAACACCACCGCCACAAAAGCTACCAGTGCAGGAATATATCGCCATTTAAAATAGAGAGCGATACTGACAAGGGATAACATAAAAAAGGTTCTGCCCGATACCGCCCCAATAAATAGAATTAAAAACAGAAATAGACTACTGATATTATTATGTTTTTCGTTATAGGCTAAAATAAAATGCAGTAATAATAAATAAAAAGCACTTAACTGAAAAAATGCCGATGAAGTAATATTATATAAGCGATATTCCTGTTCTGAACCAAAAAAGCGAGGTAAATTAGCATTGGTTGAAAGGGCAAGATCAACCATAAAGGGAATACCTGCAAGGGCTAAAAAGCCAACCAAAGATTGAATACTAATCCCAATTTGCAGATCTTTAACCAATTTTTGTTGATTATTTTGTGCATAAAAAAGTGAATAGATCAGCACGCCAAAACCAAATAAAATTAACGATTTAATATACATCAACACAACAGAAAAATCTTTTGTGCCGTTAATCAATAATGAAATCGCCGAAAGCCCAATTAAACCTAAAATAACCGCTACGCTATCTAAGGGAATAACGATATTTAATGGCTCTTTTTTATACCATTTATATAAAAACAGACCGCTTGCAAAGATCCCCATTACAAATGCCATTCTTAAAAAATGGAATAGCCAAGGATCATAGATGTAAAATAAATTAACTAATGCACTCATTTTATAAATTTCGCTTAATTGCCAACGCCTTTTTAGCTGGGTATTTCAACAATTTTTTGAATAAACTTTGCTGAATTGAACCCCGTTGGGTTTCTAAATTACTGGTTAAAACAGGGTTTTCAATCGCCATTAACGGACGAACTACCTGCATCGTTAAACCAAATTGTTTTTCAAATAAAATAAAATCATCAGCTAACCAAAATGGCAACTGATTATCTAGTTGAGCTAATAATTTTCTGATCGCAGATTTTTTAATTAAATAAGCCACCGTGCCTGCATAATAAGGTAAATAAGGTAATCCATAACGATATTGCCCTTTGCCAAATTTATTCATCAATGAAAAAAGCGTAGTTGGATATTCAATTTCCAAGTTACTATCATTAAAATCGTTAATTTTCGACTGCCCCACCAAGATAAAATCCGCACCATTTTTTTGTTGAACAAGCTGGGCTAAATTTTCTTGAAAATCTTGATTAAACAGTGCATCATCTTCACAGATTAAACTATATTCTTCCTCTTTAATTTGATTATTCGCTAAAATTAAACGGTAAATTGCTAAATGGCTAAATGTGCAACCTGCTTCGCCCTTTGTAATATGACGTTGATAACGTTGATAAAATTTTTCTACATCAAACTTTTGAGCGAGGCTAGTTAAATCTTCATTCATCGTATTGATTGCATTAAATAGCTCAAAATCTGCGGTGTCCGCTTGGCTAAAAAAAAGCTCTCGGCGATGATGATCTTTTTCAAGGGAAACTAAATATTTTTTCATATTATTTATCAAGTTCAATTACCTTAACCCTAAATTTTTCAAAAATAGGGTAACAGGCTAAATAAGTTGGGTTTGTTAAATTAGGTTTAATCGAAATCACTTCGATATTAGGATTATTTAATACATTCAACACTGCCCCACTAAAATAAGTGTAAATCCGATATTTTTGTTGCTGGCTTTGTTGTGAAATATAATCTTCAAAAATTAACGGGGTTTCAATATATTTTACCTTATCCGTTTTAAAACTTTCCCGTGGGTGGGGTAAATAAAGCTCAATCCCAAATTGCTCTACGACACGCTCAACTAAGGCGATGTTTTGCTGATTATCTTCATACAAAGGTTGCCCTAAAAGCAATGCAAGGGGTGGCTTTTCCGAAAATTTCGCACTATTTTGTTCAACTGAATTACTGAGGGAAACCAACTCTATATTTTCAACAATATTTGGCATATTCGGATAAATGGAATAATGCTTTTGCGAAAGTTGGCGTAATTTTTGAGTGCTATATTTATTACCTAATACTAAATTAGCCATTTTCCTAACAATAGATTGAGACGAATCTTGATAATAGATACTATTTTGCACAATATTTGCCGTGCCGTCATCAAAAGTGCAAAGCAGGTTAAATTGCAACTGGCTAATAAAAGTTTGCACAAATAAATCATCAATGCTCGCCACAAAAATGTTATTAAATTGGCGTTGTGGAAATTTTTTATTAAACTGGTAAAGTGCAGAAAATAATGAAAATCTACCCGCTTGTGGGTAAATAAAAAGTTCGCTTTTTGCACATTTTTCTGAAAAGCGTTGCCAATAATGTTGGAACTTTTGATTATGATAAGAAGCGTAGGTAAACATCACCCCATAAAAATCTTCATTCGGAAATTTTTCCATTATTTTTTCCGCGATCAATACCTGTAAAGGGGTATGACAAATGATTAAATTCATTTTTATTCACCTACTTTTCTTGTCATTATATAAAGCATTGGCAATAAACTAATTGCCCCGATGATACTCGCATAAGGCACATAATCAATTTGCGTATTGGCTAATATCATTAAACTCACTACATAAATAATGGTTGAAATGACCGAGCAGATTGAAATCAATTTATTTTTGCCGTAATAGAACAGATAATTAACTAACACTAAATAAGGAATCGCTAAGGTGGTAGAAATTAAAAATAGCACAATAAAGTATTTTGTACCGACAAACTGTTCCCCTAATAGCCAAACCACCACGCTTTCAGGAATTAACCACATTATGAAAGCAGGGATCGGCACAAATAATAGGGCATAAATCGCCCATTGATAAACTTTATTACGGCTAATTTTTTTGGTTTTTAATCCTTCATATAAATAAGGGATCATCGCCTTATTAACTGCTTGAATTAAAATCATCAACACCGCTGCAATTTGTGCCCCCATTGCATATAAACCGAGATCAATTTCACTAAATTGGTGATAAATAAAAATCCGATCCAACTGCCCTTTTAAATAAAGGCTGGCGTGGTGCAATAATAAGGGCAAGCCAAAACTAAACAAATAAAACAGGCTGGTTTTATATTGTTTAATCGAATAACTTTTTTTCTTCGGTAATTTTCGGCTATATAAAAAATAAGCGATACTAAATACAATTAAATTACTGAATAAAATCGCTAAAATTCGCTTTTCGACTAAATCCGTTTGGTAAAATTCCAACATTAGGACGGTAATTGCCACCGAAAATAGGCTCAATAATAGTTGAATGACCGCATAGGGAATTGCCTGTTTTTGGCATTGGCGAACGCTTAGTTGCACGCCCAAAAAGGATTGGAAAATCGCCGAAATGGCTAGATAAGCAATGATTTCCGCTTGGAAAATCCAGCAACCGAGCAAAATCAACGAGCCAACCACCGCCGTGTAAGCGTAGCCCGTATTCACGATCAAATTGAGCGAGCGTTTACCGTAAAAATAGAAATAGCGAGCCACCGCCCCCTCTTGGCTTAGCCCGACAATAATCACAAACAGGGCAAGAAAAGTTTGGTAGTAAGAGAGTTCCCCATAGCCTGCCACCCCTAATTTTCGGGATAAATAGGGCAACATTAGGAAAGGAATTGATTTGGATAACAATTCCCCACCGAGGTAAATCACGCTATCTTTTATCGCTTTCATCGTTAAAAATTTTCAAAAATCAGACCGCTTGATCGTAAAAGGCTTTTGGCTGATCTTTATTCGGATCATTCAAAAACTGTTTAATCGCTGCGTAGGCTTTTTCCATTGCATTTTCTTGATAATACGGGTTGCCCATCGTTGGCAAGCGTTGTTGGAAATCTGCCGAAAGTAATTTTTTAATGCCCTGCACAATGGCTTCACTCGATGTTTCCACATCAATCACCGTTTCGCCACGAGTTCTACCCTGCTGGCGGTTGCCGATATTGAGCGTGCCGACTTTGAATGACGGGGCTTCCAATAAACCCGATGAACTGTTGCCGATCAAGCCCTGCGAATGTTTAATCAAAGACAAATACTGTTCTGGCTTGACCGAAGTGAAAAAGCAGAAGCCATTTTGCTCGGTGTATTGCTTAAAGCGTTTAAAAATCTGATCGGAACTGGTATCGGAATTTGAACCGATAAACACAAATTGATAACGATCTTTAAATTGATCTAACGCCGCCAAGAGTGCATTCACTTGTGCCAAAACAGGCTGTTCGGTCAAAGTTTCGGGGTGGAACACCACCATAAAGTAAGGACTTTGCGGAATCGCAAGGGTTTCCACCAATTCCGCCTTGCTCGGCAAACTCAAACTTAGCCCATTTTCCGCCCCGAGCGATCCCACATTATGCACGCTCTGCGGAAACTCGCCCATTTGGATCACCCGTTGGCGATATTCTTCCGTAGCAGTGAGGTGCAATTTGCTCATTTTAGTAATGGCGTGGCGGATAAATTCATCATAATTGCCCAAGGTCTGTTCGCCGCCGTGCAAGTGAACAATCGGCAAATTGTGCATCGCCGCCGCCGTTGCCACCGCCAGCATTTCGTAGCGGTCGCCCAAAATAATCACCGCATCGTAACGGTTACGTTGAAAATGCTCGCCAAAACGATCCAAACATTCCGCCATTGAGTGAATAATAGTTTGGTTATTTTCGCTATTGAGGGTCAGCGGAATCCGCTCGGCGATCTCAAAACCGTCTTGCTCAATGATTTGCACCGTGTTGCCATATTGCGGATCGAGGTGCATTGCGGTTACCACTAGCGAAAATTCTAATTCGGAATCATCAACAAAGCGTTTTAAAAGGCGTTTGACGATGCCATATTCCGCCCGCGAGCCTGTAATATATGCAATTTTTTTCATTAGGCTAATTCCTTTTCCAAAATCGCCGCCAATTTTTCGTAACCTTTGGCGTTGAAATGCAAGCCATCGTGGCTTAGGGCGAGATCCAATTTGCCATATTTGTCGCTAAATGCTTCGTCTAAATCCACCCATTTCACATTAGTGAGCTTTTGTTTAAGTAATTGATTTAACTCACGAATTTCTGCGTTATTCAAATTAACACGGAATGCGGACGGGGTAACTTCCAAAAAGAAAATTTGGCAATCTGCACGAATTTGCAGAATTTTGTCGATAACTTGCTGTAAATCGGCTCGAATTTGCTCGAAAGTCCAATTTGAGCGAGTGAAATCATTCACGCCGAGCATTAGCACCACTTGCTCGCCGAGCTGTTGGATCAAGCCTTGATCCAAAATCAGATCGAAATACTCTTTGGTGGCAATCCCCGAAAATCCTAAGTTATTGACCGCTTGTCCGTTCAAGGTCTCAATCTGCCATTGATCCAAAATCGAATGTCCAATCAGGGTGATCGGTTTCGCAAGGTTAAATTGCGGTTTTTTATATTCAATGCGTTGTTTAATCGTATTGAGCATTGTTTGAATACGGTTGCGTTGCTGCATTACAAAGTAGAAATACTCGAAATCGTTGCGATCATCAATGTCAATCGACACTGCTTTATCCATAAAATAAGCGAGGGATTTTTCGCCGTAGAAATGTTTTTGGACGAGGTAAGCGGTCGGTTTCGCACAAAAAATTGCCCCGTTCGGCGAATATTCTGGGTGATATTGCTGACGGGCGTAGTTGGAATAATCCAACTGGAAATTTTTCAAACTTTCATCGCCGTCAATTTGGCGAGTGAGGGTGGTTGGCTTGTGAGCGTCCGACACCGAAACCAAAAAATCAAACTGCGTAAAATGTTGCTCAAATTTTTGGCACGCCTCACGAATATGCTGACCATTTCGCAACGGCGAGGTCGGTTGCAATAACACAAAATAATCGAAATCCACCCCTTGATATTGCTGTAACACATCTTCAATCACGGCAAACGAGCTGGTGGTATCGGTCGCCAAATGCTCGGCACGCTTGATAAATTCAATAGGATAGTGGGAAAGCAGATCGATATATTCCTGCGAATCGGTGCTGACGATGATTTTGTCAAACTCGCCCGATTCCAACGCTGCTTCAATCGAGTAAGCCATCAGCGGCTTGCCCTCAACCAGCAACACGTTTTTATTCGGTAAACCTTTTGAGCCTGCACGGGCGGTGATAATTGCGATTTTTTTCATTTGTGTTATTAACTTCTTAATTGTAAGGGTGGATTTCCCCTCTCTCTGCAAAAAATGCTGAACGCATTTTTCGCTGTCTCTCTCCCACAAGTGGGAGAGAGTTTTTTATTCTTAATTCGGCTTTACACCCTCGCCCATTTATGGGAGAGGGACAGATTTTTCTTCGTTCAGAAGAAAAATCAGGGAGAGGGCAAAAATTTTGAAAATCCTACCGCTTGTTATTGCTGATTGGCAAAGCGAGAATCTTGGATCAGTTGATCTTCTTCAAAATCTTGCTCGGCAGTTTTGCCTAATACTTCATACCAGAACATCGGGCTGATGCCGTTACCTGGGCGTTTGGTGGTGATGTTGTCCACGGTAAACACTTCGCCTTTTTTGATTGGGCGGCTGGCGATAATCGATTTACGTGCCACGATTTTGTTTTTCGCTTCCGATTGGGTAACTAATTTTTCCGATGAACCCAATGATTTTTCCACGGCACGAATCCCTTCGCACAATAATTTTAATTCCTCTGGGGTAACAGAGGCTTTGTGGTCTGGACCTTCAAAGTTTTTATCGAGGGTAAAATGTTTTTCGATAAAGGTAATGCCGTAAGGCACGGCTGCCAAACCTGCAAAATAACCTGCGGAATGGTCGGAAAAACCGAGGCTATATTCGCCAAACACTTCTTTTAGTTGGTGGAATGCGTTGAGGTTCACATCTTCGTAAGGGGTTGGATATTCGGTGTTGCAGTGCAAAATCGTAATATCTTTTTTCGCCATTCCGTTATCTTCCAACACTTTCAGCGAGGCTTTGGTTTCTTCAATGGTCGCCATTCCCGTTGAAATCACAATGGTTTTGCCCTCAATCGGCAAACGGGCGATTTTTTCCAAATAAGGTAAATTGGTTAATTCGCCAGAGGGAATTTTCCACACTTTTTGCTGTTGGCTGGCGAGGAAATCAATCGACTCAAAATCAAACGGGGTAGAAAACACTTCCAAACCGAGTGAGCGAGCGTAAGCCTCTAATTTCACAAATTCATCGTAAGGCAATTCAAGTTTGCGGGTCATTTCCAACTGAGAATCCGCCGTGCCAGTGGTTACTTTTTGATATTCTGCTTTTGGGGCATATTTTGAAATCAATTTATCCGCTTTAAAGGTTTGGAATTTCACGGCGTCCACCCCACATTCTTTGGCAACGTCCACCATTTTCTTGGCAAGGGCTGGATCGCCGTTATGGTTACAGCCGATTTCCGCCACGATAAATACTTTACTCATTTGCTTTCCTTATTGATAGGTTTTGATAAATTTTGCAGGCACGCCTGCCACCACCGTGCGAGGTTCAACATTGCGAATCACCACCGCCCCCGAGCCAACCATTGCATTTTCGCCAACGCGAAGCTGCCCGTTTACCACCGAAGAACTGCCCACGAAAGCATAATCTTCCACAATCACATCGCCGTTGAGGGTGGTGTTGGTTGAGATATTGCAATGGCTGCCGATGTGGCAACCGTGTTCGATCAAGGCTTTGGTGTTGATAATCACATTATCCCCCACCGTTACCCCGCTGTTAATAATCGCCATTTTGCCGACAAAAACCCCCGTTCCCAAACGAGAATGGCGAGACACCAAGGCGGTTTTGTCGATAACATTAACCACTTCGCAACCAAGCTGCTGCAAAGCGAGGAATTTTTCCGTGCGATAGGCATTATTGCCGATACTAATAAAAAAGCAGTATTGATCCCGCTCGGCAAATTCTTGCACGGTGCAAGCCAAAATCGGATAGCCCAAATGCTCACTGCCTAAGGGTTTGAAGCTATCAATAAAACCGCAAAATTCGTACTGTTCTTCATCAACGGAATCCAGCACAGATTTGGCGTAGCCCCCCGCCCCGATAAGCACAAGTTTCTTCTTCATAATCTATTTTTCAATAGCAAAATAAGGTGTGCATTCTAGCAATAAATCGTAGAAAATACGCAAACTTTTTATCAAATGGAATCAACAATGTTTGTTCTGAGCAAAATTTTAACCGCCATTGTGCTGCCGCCCTTTAACGTAGCGGTGCTATGGATGATTTCGCTACTACTCGCCCGTTGGCATTACAAAAAATTGAGCCGTTTTTGTGCGGTGTTGGGGATTGGGATTTTGTACCTTTTCAGCACCCCTTTTCTTGCGACAAAACTCAGCGATTCCCTCGTCAAGCCCGATAATTTAACCCTTGCCGATTATCAATCCGCCCAAGCGATTGTGGTATTAGGTGGCGGAATGCGAGATAGCCAAGAAATTTTCGGCAAGATTGCGATTGGCAACACCGCCCTTGAACGAATGCGATATGCCGCGTATTTGCAGAAATCGGCCCGCTTACCGCTGCTGATTACGGGCAACAGCCCGAACGGCAATTCCGAAGCGAGGGTAATGGCGAAAGAGTTTGAGCAATTTTTCGGCGTAACACCAAGGTGGTTGGAAGAAAAAGCCAAAACCACCAAAGAAAATGCCGAATTGACCGCTGAAATGCTGCTCAATCAAAATATTCGCAAAATCATTTTGGTAACCAACCAATGGCATATGCAACGAGCCAAAATGCTGTTTGAAAAGCAGGGTTTTGAAGTGTTGCCCGCCAGCGTAGGGGCTGGCATCACGCCTGATAGCTATATCAATCTGATGTACTTTATCCCACAATCAGGGGCGATGGACAGCGTAATGATGTCGCTGAAAGAGTGGTTGGGGTATTGGAAAGAGAGATGAAAATAGGATTTGAGGAAATTTCAAAAATCCTACCCCTTGTTTGAGATTGTTACTTTTCTTTGCTTCGCCAAAGAAAAGTAACCAAAAGAAAGGCGACCCCGAGCATTTTGCTATTGTTTCGCTTGTTTCTAATTTCTGCGGTCAATTTGTAAACTCGCCTACTGCGTAGGCTCAAACAGTACAAATTGACCTTGAAATTAACGAAACCGCTCAACGCAAAATGACGGGGAATTTTATTCGAGCAAGGATTAAAAATGTAAGGGCGAATTTTATATCCGCCCTTAATCAGCAAGCGGTAAGATTTTGAAAATTTCATCAAATCCTACCGCTTGCACTTTTACTTACGCCAATTTACTCGCCTGATACTCTCTCGCCGCTTTGATAAAGCCCTCAAATAACGGGTGTCCATCACGTGGGGTTGAGGTGAATTCAGGGTGGAATTGGGCAGCGACGAACCACGGGTGGTTTGGCACTTCGATGATTTCCACTAATTTACGATCTGCCGATAAGCCCGTTACTTTCAAGCCTGCGGCTTCGATTTGAGGCAGTAAGGTGTTGTTCACTTCGTAGCGGTGGCGGTGGCGTTCGTAAATGGTTTCCGCCCCGTAAAGTTGGCGGGCGAGGCTGCCCTCAACCAAATGACAGGCTTGTGAGCCTAAACGCATTGTGCCGCCAAGGTCGGAATCGTCTGAACGCACTTCCACGTTGCCCTCGCTATCTTGCCATTCGGTGATCAAACCGACCACAGGCTGCGGGCAGTTTTTGTCAAATTCGCTTGAATTGGCTTGGGTCAAACCTGCCACGTTTCGTGCGTATTCGATCAAGGCGATTTGCATACCTAAACAGATGCCGAGGTAAGGGATTTTGTTCTCACGGGCATATTGTGCGGTGCGGATTTTGCCCTCAACGCCACGGTAGCCGAAGCCCCCTGGCACGAGGATCGCATCCACCCCTTTCAGCACTTCCACGCCTTTGGTTTCCACATCTTGCGAATCGACATATTTGATATTCACGGTCAAACGATTTTTCAAACCGCCGTGTTTTAACGCTTCATTGACCGATTTGTAAGCGTCTGGCAACTCAATATATTTGCCGACCATTGCAATCGTTACTTCGCCCGTTGGGTTGGCTTGCTGATAAAGCACTTGTTCCCATTCCGACAAATCCGCCTCTTTGCAGGTTAAACGGAAACGGTCGCAGATAAAATCGTCCAGCCCTTGCGATTTCAACAAGGCAGGAATTTGGTAAATCGAATTCACATCTTTGAGGGAAATTACGGCACGCTCTGGCACGTTACAGAACAAGGCGATTTTCGCTTTTTCGTTGGCGGGAATCATACGATCAGAACGGCACACCAACACATCGGGCTGAATCCCGATAGAAAGCAACTCTTTCACAGAATGTTGGGTCGGCTTGGTTTTCACTTCGCCTGCGGTTGGAATGTAAGGCACGAGGGTCAAGTGCATAAAAATCGTTTTTTCACGCCCCACCTGCACCGCAAGCTGACGCAACGCCTCTAAGAATGGCAAGGATTCAATATCGCCGACCGTGCCGCCCACTTCAACAATCGCCACATCGTGTCCTTTTCCGCCCTCGATTACACGCTCTTTAATTTCGTTGGTGATGTGCGGAATTACTTGCACGGTCGCCCCGAGATAGTCGCCACGGCGTTCTTTGCGTAAAACTTCGGAATAAATCTTACCGCTGGTAAAGTTGTTGGCTTTGGTCATTTTGGTGCGGATAAAACGCTCGTAATGCCCTAAATCGAGGTCAGTTTCCGCCCCGTCTTCGGTTACGAACACTTCGCCGTGTTGGATTGGACTCATTGTGCCAGGGTCAACATTGATATAAGGGTCAAGCTTCATCATCGTTACTTTCAAGCCACGAGATTCAAGCAAAGAAGCTAGCGAAGCCGCTGCAATCCCTTTCCCCAAAGAAGAAACCACACCGCCTGTTACGAAAATATAATTGGTTGTCATTGAAATAGCCTTTTTTATGATTGAAATGGAAGAAATCAGAAATGGCGTTAAACCATCAGGACGGGAGCGTAGTTTACAGGAAAATTCCGCTTTCATCTATTAAATTTTGCCAAATCCCACCGCTTGCCGAGGCGAAAAAAGCAATAAAAAAGGGCTAAATTTGCATTTAGCCCTTAAACTAGGGTTTTTCTTTTTTTAGAGTATTTGGATTGTTTACTATCAGAAACTTTCCCGAAAATAAACTTACCCATTGTAAAAAAAAAAAAAAAAACGCAAGCCTTTGTAAATAAAAATTTTTATTTATGCTTTTTCTTCGCCTTTGCTCAAAATTAGGGTTAGAATACTGTTTTTATTTACATTGAAGAACAGCAAAAAGAAAGAGAGCAACAGATGTCTGCCAAACGTTATGATGCCGATGAAATTACCGTTCTAAAAGGCTTAGAGCCTGTCCAAAAACGCCCTGGAATGTACACCGACACCACTCGCCCGAACCATTTAGGGCAAGAGGTGATCGACAACAGCGTTGATGAAGCATTGTCTGGCTACGCCACTCGCATTGACGTGATTTTACACAAAGATAATTCTCTCGAAGTGATCGATGATGGGCGAGGAATGCCCGTGGATATTCACTCTTCGGAAAAAGTGTCTGGGGTGGAATTGATCCTGACTAAACTGCACGCAGGCGGTAAATTTTCCAACAAAAACTACACCTTTTCGGGCGGTTTGCACGGGGTGGGGATTTCGGTAGTAAACGCCCTTTCCAAGCGGGTGGATATTCAAATAAAACGCAACGGCGAAATTTACACCATTGCCTTTGAAAACGGCGAAAAAGTCGAAGAATTAACCGTGATCGGCACTTGCCCGAAAAAGCAAACGGGGACGACCGTCCGTTTTTACCCGAATCCTATCTATTTTGAATCGCCAAAATTTTCGGTCAGCCGCTTACGCCATTTATTGCGTGCCAAAGCGATTCTCTGCCCGAAATTGACGATCAACTTTATCAATCAAATTGACGGCACGGAAGACCGTTGGTATTACGAAGACGGTTTAACCGACTACCTCTGCGAAACCCTTAACGAACACGATTATCTGCCAAATCCGCCTTTTATCGGCAACATCGCCAAAGAGACGGAAGCATTAAGCTGGGCGTTGTGTTGGCTACCAAATGGGGGCGTGCAGCTCGGCGAAAGTTATGTAAACTTGATTCCAACCACCTTGGGCGGCACCCACGTCAATGGCTTGCGTTCGGGCTTGTTCAAAGCAATGGACGAATTTTGCGACACCCAAAAATTACTGCCGAAAGGGGTGAAATTAACCGCCGATGATGTGTGGTCGCACTGCTGTTATGTGCTATCCCTAAAAATGCAAGAACCACAATTTGCAGGGCAAACCAAAGAGCGGTTATCCTCTCGCCAAGCCTCTGGCTATGTGGAAAGCACCATTAAAGACACCTTTATTTTATGGCTGAACGAAAACCTCGACACCGCCAAACAGCTCGCTGAAATGGCGATCAGTTCCGCCCAAAAGCGGTTAGAATCGGAACAAAAAGTGGTGCGAAAAAAAGTGGTAAACGGGCCAGCATTACCTGGGAAATTATCCGACTGCACCTCGCAAGACACCACCCGCACCGAACTATTTTTGGTTGAGGGGGATTCCGCAGGCGGCACGGCGAAAAAAGCTCGCGATAAAGATTTCCAAGCGATTTTGCCGTTGCGAGGCAAAATCAAAAACACTTGGGGAGACCCGTCTCAACAGGTACTTTCTTCGGAAGAGGTGCATAACATCGCGATTGCAATGGGGATTGACCCCGACAATGATGATTTAAGCCAAATTCGCTACGGCAAAGTCTGTATTCTTGCCGATGCGGATTCGGACGGCTTGCACATCGCCACCCTGCTTTGTGCCTTGTTCCTACGCCATTTCCCTGCCCTCGTCAAAACGGGCAGAGTGTATGTGGCAATGCCACCGCTCTATCGGATCGATTTCGGCAAAGATGAAATCCACTACGCCCTTGATGAAGCGGACAAGGATCGCATTCTCGCCCAACTCGCCAAAAAGAAAAAAGGCACGCCCGATGTGCAACGCTTTAAAGGCTTAGGCGAAATGAACGCCGACCAACTGCGGGAAACCACAATGAACCCCAACACCCGCCGTTTGGTGCAACTGACCTTTAACGAAGAACTCGACCAAGAGGACGAAGTGTCCACCTTTGAGCTAATGGATATGCTAATGAACGACAAACGCTCAAAAGACCGCAAATCGTGGCTAGAAGCCAGAGGCGATCAGGCTGATTTGAGTGTTTAAAATCAAAATAAAATGCCCCTTAATTTAAGGGGCAAATTTAAACTTAGTGATAAGTCTGACTAAATTTCTGGTAAGCGGTCAAAAACGCTTCAAAATCTTCTAAGCCACAAAAGGCTATGCTTTCTTGGTCGTAAAAGCTAAAACCCTCTTCCAAACTTTCTTCATCGAAGACATCTTCCAAATGGTTTGCCTTTACCATTACTTCATCAGCGTTGAGGTAGAGGCTGTATTCTCTGCCCTCAAAAATCCATTCATAATCGCTGGCGGTGGATTTTTTGCAGAGGGCGATTTTCTCGAAAATGGTGGCGAGTTGGATTGGGTTTTCGCTGATTTCGGTGTTGATCCAACGGGCGAAGGCTTCGTGATCCATTGAACATTTGGTCATCACGCCGTGCATTGTGTGAGTAAATTGATATTCCATATTTTCCTCTTGGGTTTGATTGTGGGGATCAAGGAAATTTTTCTAAAATCCTACCGCTTGCTTTTGAAAGTTTTGCCCCTTTGGCTCGCAAGCATTGCGACCCTACGGTAGGGACGCCACGCTGGCGTCCTTTTTGGCATTTCCTCGTTTATAGGGGAAGTACCCTGCGTAGCAGGGGATAGGGGGCAAAATTTTCTAAAATCCTACCCCTTGCAAAGCTACCAACTTCCCCCTGCACCGCCGCCGCCAGAGCTGCCGCCGCCGGAGCTGTCGCCGCTGCCACCTCGGAAGCCTCCGCCCCCACCAAAACCACCGCCGAATCCGCCGCCAAAGCCACCGTGTCGGCGGGATTGGCGGGCTATTTGACCGAGTTGATCTAAGGCACTTGGGCTGATGTAAATGTCTTTTCCTCCACGCGGGCGGAACATTAAGAAAATCACGACCCCAGCGAAGATAAAGAAAAACAAGCCGTCAAAGGGTTCTTCTTCTGGTTGAGCATTGTCTAAACCGTAGCTGGTGTAAGGGGCGTATTCGCCGTTGATTGCCGCCATAATTGCCGATAAGCCTTTGGCGATGCCCTCAGCATACAAGCCTTGTTGGAAAAACGGGCGGATTTCATTGCGGATAATGCTTGATGCAATCGCATCGGGCAACGCACCCTCTAAGCCTCGCCCCGTGGCGATAAAAAGTTTGCGATCATTTTTGGCGATTAGCAACAGCACGCCGTTGTTCTCTTTTTTCCGCCCAATGCCCCATTTATTGAATAAATTGAACGAATAGCTAGAAACTTCCTCGCCGTTGGTGGTCGGTACAATCACCACCGCAATTTGCGAGCTGGTTTTTGAGCGATTTTCGATTAACGCATTTTCGAGGGTTCGCCACTCTTCTTGGGTCAGGGTGTTGGTGTAATCGGTAACGTAGTAGAACGGATTCGGTGGCTCGGGGTAATTCGCCCACGCCGAAAGGCTGACTAACAACGCCAATAGTCCAATCCAAACACGGTTTACAAGGTTTTTGATCATTTGACGATCACCTCATTTGGCAATTCATTCACATCATCAGGCTGAATCGGGAAGTAAATCGCAAGTTGCTGTTCCACCTGCTTAATCCCCTCGCAGATCGCTTGGGTATATTGCCCCGCTTGGCAATGGTTTTTCATCGCTTGGTAAACGGATTGCCAAAACGCCTCGCCCACTTTTTGATGAATCCCCTCATCGCCCACCACCGCCACATAGTGCGGTTTGAACGAAAGATAAATCAGCACCCCGTTGCGTTCAGCGGTTTCTCGCATTTTAAGTTCATCAAAAAGCTGCTCGGCACGCTGTAAAGCGGTGAGATTCGCCGAATTTTTGGCTTTGCGTTCCACCACTACGCGTAATTCCGCCGAAGTTTGCTGTTCCAAATGGGCAATCGCCTGCTCGATCTGCTTGGTATCGACAGGCAATTTGCGAGATAGGAAATCGAATAATCCCATAAATCCCTCGAAATATGGATAGTGGTAACACTATCCATTCGATCTTAGTTAAAGTTTACCGTTGGTGCTTTTTCAGCGCCAGCGTCCGCTTTAAATTGTGGTTTCGCTTTGAAGCCAAGAATTTTTGCCGCCAACGACGTTGGGAATTGACGCACTTGCTTGTTGTACTCTTTCACCGCCCCGTTGAAAATGTTGCGTTCCACGTTAATGCGGTTTTCCGTGCCTTCCAGTTGAGCTTGCAAATTCAAAAAGCCCTCGTGAGCTTTCAACTCTGGGTATTTTTCCACCGACACCAATAAACGAGCGAGAGCCGAATTAACCCCTTGTTGAGCCTGTTGGAATTTCGCCATCTCTTCTTCGGTGGCGTTGCTCGGGTCAATCGTGGTTTGCGTTGCTTTGGCACGGGCTTCCATTACCGAAGTGAGCGTCTCTTTCTCAAAGTTCGCCTGACCTTTTACCGTATTAACAAGGTTTGGAATTAAATCCGCACGGCGTTGATACGCCGATTCCACATTCGCCCACACGGAATTGATGTCCTCTTCCGCTTTCACTAACTCGTTGTAGCTATTTTTTAACGTAATACCGCCGAAAATCGCCACCACGGCAATAATCGCAATCACTAACCATTTTTTCATAAATCAAAGTTCCTTAATTGAGGGTTGAAAGATACGAATTTTAAGCGGAAATCGCTTGTAACGCACGAAGATTTTATAAAAAGCGGTGGCAAGGGGTGGGATTTCACAAAATTTTTCCATATCCTACCCCTTGCTATTTCACATTCACCCGCTGCCCAATGTCTTTAAGTTTAGAAAATTCTTCTACAAGGCGAGGGGCGTCATCAAGGCTGAAACCGAATGTCCACATATAGGTGATCACGGCGTAAATATGCCCTGCACTGCCGTAGCCGTTGAGGGTTAAAACGCTGAGGGTAACGCCGAACAGCAGGCACATTGCCACGCCTACTGCCAGAAAGCCGAATGCTTCTCGGTTGGAAATTTTGATCCGCAGTTGCGAGAGCAAATCGTAATGCTTGAACAGCTCTTGATTTTTGGCACGTTCGATCACGTCTACCTCTTTTTCAAGGCGATTGTTGAGTTTGAAGTAAAGGCTGTCGTTGGTTTGCACATATTTCGGCAACAAAAAGCCAAACACGATAAAAATCGCCACCGCCACCACGCCCGACCAAAATTCAATCGTGAGCAACATTATCGCCGAGCCGCCGCCGTTGAGGTTGAACCTTTGAGGCGTTGGTCGAGAATGACAGGCACTGCAAGATCAGCGTAAATGCGAGCGAAAGCACGGGTGTCTACCGCCCGCCGCATTGAGCCGACCAGCCAAATAATCAGCACCAGCAAAGCGTAACTCAACGCCAACCACAAATTGCCCTCAATCACTGCATTGACGGCAAAACTGGCAATCACAGGATAAACCAGCAACAAAATATTTTCCGCCGCCACCAACGCAAAAGTCGCCAGCAATTTTTTGCGATGTTTGAGGCTAATTTGTTTCAGCGTTTTAAATAATGAGGGTTGTTCAAAAGGGATTTGTTCTGACATTTTGCTTTCCATAAATCAAAAAGAAAGGGCGATCATAGCGAGGTTTTTGGGGATTGCAAGGGATGGATTTTTGAAAAATTTGCTCCCCTAAATAAAGAGGGCAGATTCACGAAATTTTCGTGAATCTGCCCGCTTGTTTTTGGGTTAGAACGGATTATTTACCACCACAACCGCAAGTTGCTGGTTGTTGTTCAAAACGGCGGCTGGCTTCGTCCCAGTTTACCACGTTCCAGAACGCTTTGATGTAGTCTGGGCGGCGGTTTTGGTAGTTGAGGTAGTAGGCGTGTTCCCACACGTCTAAGCCGATGATTGGGTAGCCTGATACGCCTGCTACTTCTTTGCCCATTAGTGGGGAATCTTGGTTAGCGGTTGAAACCACGGCTAATTTGCCGTTTTCTAATACTAACCACGCCCAGCCTGAACCGAAACGGGTGGTTGCCGCTTTTTCAAATTCTGCTTGGAAGTTTTCCACTGAGCCGAAATCACGCACGATAGCGTCTTTCAATGCACCGCCTAAGGTTGTGCCAGTTTTTAAGCCTTTCCAGAAGAAAGAGTGATTCACGTGTCCGCCCACGTTGTTGCGTACTGCGGTGCGTTTTTCCGCTGGCACTTTGTCTAAATTTTTGATTAAAGTGGCAGGGCAAAGCTCGAATAATTCTGGATGAGCTTCTAACGCGGCATTGGCGTTGTTGATGTAGGCTTGGTGGTGCTTAGAATGGTGGATTTCCATTGTCGCTTTGTCGAAATGTGGCTCTAATGCGTCATAAGCATAGCCGAGTTCTGGTAGTGTGTAAGCCATTTTTATTTCCTCTTATTAGAAATGACGGGTTAAAAACGGGGCAAATATAGCAAAAAAGCGGATAAAAATCATCATTTCTTTAATCTAAATCAAAAAAAATGCAATTAAAATTTCTGCACCGCCCTACTCAGTTTGGGGGTATAATGCCCCACTTTTTTTGAAGAATGAAATCCTATGCGTTTAGATAAATTTATTGCCGAAAATACGGGCTTAACCCGTTCGCAAGCGGGCAAAATCCTCAAAAGTGGGGTGGTTACCGTCAATGGCGAGGTGGAAAAAAACGGGGCGTGCAAAATTTCCCCCGAAGATCAGATTTGCTACGAGGGCGAGCCGTTGGCGTGGTTAGACGAGGGGCAGTATTTTATGCTCTACAAGCCACAAGGCTACGTTTGCTCGCACGATGACGGCGATTATCCAACCGTCTTTCAATTTTTCGATTATCCACTGATGAGCAAATTGCATTGTGCAGGGCGGCTGGACGTGGACACCACGGGCTTGGTGCTGCTCACCGATGACGGGCAATGGTCGCACCGCATTACTTCGCCCAAACATCATTGCGAGAAAACCTACCTCGTTACCCTTGCTGATCCCGTGGAAGATTTTTACGCAGAAAAATTTGCCGAGGGGATTTTATTACGCGGCGAACGCGAGCCAACCCTGCCCGCCACCCTTGAAATTTTGGACGATTACAACGTCAATTTAACCATTAGCGAGGGGCGTTATCATCAAGTCAAGCGGATGTTTGCGGCGTTAGGCAATAAAGTGGTGGCGTTGCACCGCTGGCGGATTGGCGATGTGGTGCTTGATGAAAGTTTGGGCGAGGGCGAGTTTCGTCCGCTCACCGAAGATGAGGTCAAAAATTTCTGATGAGCGAAACAAAATTTAAACCGAGTTTTATCATTATCTTAGGCATTTTGGCGATGTTGCCGCCCTTGGCGATTGATATGTATCTGCCCTCTTTTTTGGATATCGCCAAAGATCTCAACGTCAGCCAAGAGAGCGTACAAGCGACTTTGGCGATTTTTACCCTAGGCTTTGCGGTGGGGCAGTTGGCGTGGGGCCCGATTGCCGATAGCTTCGGACGCAAACCCGTGATTTTAATCGGGCTAGTTGGCTCGGCGGTGGCGGCATTTTTCTTGACCACCGTGATGAACATTGAAAATTTCTACGTTCTACGCCTCATTCAAGGCATTTGCGGGGCTGCCCCTGCGGTGGTGTTAGGGGCATTGGTGCGAGATCTGTTCGACCGCAACCGCTTCGCCCAAATGATGTCGATGATTATGATCATTTCAATGATCGCACCGCTTGTCGCCCCGATTGTGGGCGGACACCTCGCCAAATGGTTTCACTGGCACGCCATTTTCTACGCCCTTGTGCTAATGGGCGGGCTTTGTGCGGTGCTAATCAGTTGGAAAATCCCCGAAACCCTCGCCAAAGAAAAGCGACTTCCCCTCAGTTTTGGCAAGGTGCTGAAAAATTTCGGCGAATTACTTTCCCACAAAGCCACCCTCGGCTATGTGCTGATCGGCGGATTAAGTTTCGCAGGAATGTTCTGTTTCCTTACCTCAGGCTCAATCGTCTATATCGGGCTTTATGGCGTATCGCAAGAGAATTTCGGCTACTTCTTCATTATGAACATTTTGGTAATGGTAACGATGACGGCGATCAACGGGCGTTTAATCAGCGTTTACGGCTCGGAAAAAATGTTGCGATTTGGTTTGTTGATCCAACTTCTGGCGGGCATTTGGCTCGCGATTTCCGCCACCTTCCAACTTGGCTTTTGGTCAATGGCGTTAGGGATCCCATTTTACGTGGGAATGATTTCCACCATTGGCAGCAACGCCTCAGCCGCCATTTTAGACCGCTACCCCCAAATGGCAGGCACAGCAAACGCAGTGGCTGGCACAGCGCGTTTCGGCATCGGCTCATTAGTCGGCGGTGGGCTTTCTTATATTGCGATTACCAGCGAACGCCCGATGCTTTACGCAATGGCACTCTGCACCCTAACCGCCTTTGTAGTTTATTATTGGCTTTGTTATCAGAAAGAGAGTGAATAAATCGTGCAAGGGGTGGGATTTTGGGGAATTTCATGTTCGGTGGAATGATGACTTAAAGCGAAATTTTCACAAATCCTACCCCTTGTTTGAGATTGTTACTTTTCTTTTCTTTGCTTCGCCAAAGAAAAGTAACCAAAAGAAAGGCGACCCCGAACATTTTGCTTTTGCTTCGCTTGTTTCTAATTTCTGCGGTCAATTTGTAAACTCGCCAGCAAGCTGGCTCAAACAGTACAAATTGACCTTGAAATTGACGAAACCGCTCAACGCAAAATGACGGGGAATTTTTTCGAGCAATAATTTGAGATATGGGAAATATCTACAAAAAAGGACGCCAGCGTGGCGTCCCTACGTACGGGGGCGATTCACAAGATTTTGGATAAGCCACCGTAGGGACGCGATGCTCGCGTCCCACAAGGGCTAGGATTTTTGATTTTTTCCTAATTAAGTAAAAGTAAATATCCCCAAACAGCAGAAATACCGTGAAAAATCGGGTATAATCCGCCAAATTTTTTCTTACCTATCGAGCTACTATGTCTGATATTACCGAAAATCAATCTTGCATTGTGATTGCGATTGCGGGGGCTTCGGCTTCTGGCAAAAGCCTGATCGCCTCAACCATTTACAAAGAATTAAAAGAAGAATTAGGGGCAGATGAAATCGGGATCATTTCCGAAGATGCCTATTACCGCGATCAAAGCCATTTAACAATGGAAGAGCGGATCAAAACCAACTACGACCACCCAAATTCAATGGATCACGCCTTGTTGGTGGAACACCTCAAAGCCCTCAAACAGGGCAAGGCGATTGATATTCCTGAATATGATTACGCCGAGCATAACCGCAAAAAGAGCGTTACTCGTTTCGTGCCAAAACGCATTATCATTTTAGAGGGCATTTTGTTGCTCACTGACGAAGCGATTCGCAATGAAATCAATGTCTCTATTTTCGTCGATGCCCCGTTGGATATTTGCTTTATCCGCCGTTTGCAGCGAGATATGGTGGAACGTGGGCGTTCAATGGAATCGGTGATTTCGCAATATCGCAAAACCGTCCGCCCGATGTTCCTGCAATTCATTGAGCCGTCAAAACAATACGCCGATGTGATTGTACCGAAAGGGGGCAAAAACCGCATTGCGATCAACATTCTGAAAGCTCAAATCAAGCAACTTCTAAAACAAAAATAATCTCACGGGGGATTTATGCGTTTATGTGATACCGATATTGAACGTTATTTAGACGAGGGCAAAATTGAAATCTACCCTCGCCCGTCCAACGAAAAAATCAACGGGGCGACCGTGGATGTGCGTTTGGGCAATTCGTTTCGGATTTTTCGCGAGCATTCCACCCCCTACATCGATTTAAGTGGCTCGCGTGAGCTGATGACCGCACAACTCGACCAAGTAATGAGCGATGAAATTATCATCAACGATGATGAAGCCTTTTTCCTGCACCCTGGCGAACTCGCCCTTGCCACCACCTTAGAATCGGTCAAACTGCCCGCCAATATCGTGGGCTGGTTAGACGGTCGTTCTTCGTTGGCTCGCTTGGGGTTAATGGTACACGTTACCGCCCACCGTATCGACCCCGGTTGGGAAGGCAAAATCGTGTTGGAATTTTTCAACGCAGGCAAATTGCCGTTGGCGTTACGCCCGAATATGTCGATCGGGGCGTTGAGTTTTGAGGTGTTAAGTGGCTTTGCCGCTCGCCCTTACAACGCTCGCCGCGATGCCAAATACAAAAACCAACAAAGTGCGGTGTCTAGCCGTATCAATCAAGATAATTAACCAAGCTACAAGGGGTGGGATTTTGCGAAATTTCATAAAATCCTACCCCTTGCATTCAGTAATTTATGATCGATTTCCGTCCTTTTTATCAACAGATCGCCACCTCGTCTTTGTCTGCGTGGCTGGAAACCTTACCGTTACAACTCAAACAATGGGAAAAATCCGCTCACGGCGACTATGCCAAATGGGCGAAGATTGTCGATTTTCTGCCGAATCGCACCGCTTGTATTAACCTCGCCGACAAGGTGGAAGCGCGTCTTGATACGCCGTTGAGCGAGGGCGAAATGCAGCGGTTGGTTTATCATCTC
This sequence comes from Haemophilus paracuniculus, assembly GCF_002015115.1. Classification (GTDB taxonomy): domain Bacteria; phylum Pseudomonadota; class Gammaproteobacteria; order Enterobacterales; family Pasteurellaceae; genus Haemophilus_E; species Haemophilus_E paracuniculus. The sequence goes on along the minus strand of NZ_MUYA01000018.1, from coordinate 54,835 downwards.
AAACAGCTAATGCCGTGGCGAAAAGGCCCTTACCACCTGCACGGGGTGCATATTGATTGCGAATGGCGTTCCGATTTCAAATGGGATCGCGTTCTGCCCCACCTTGCCCCCTTGAAAGATCGCACCATTTTGGACGTGGGCTGCGGCAGCGGCTACCATATGTGGCGAATGGTGGGCGAAGGGGCAAAAATGGTGGTGGGGATTGACCCGACCGAGCTGTTTTTGTGCCAATTTGAGGTAGTGCGGAAACTGCTGAATAACGACCGCCGAGCCAACCTGATTCCCCTTGGGATCGAACAAATGCAACCGCTACACGCCTTTGATACCGTCTTTTCAATGGGGGTGCTTTATCATCGCAAATCGCCCCTCGATCACCTTTCGCAGCTGAAAAATCAGCTGGTTAAAGGTGGCGAATTGGTATTGGAAACCCTTGTGATTGACGGCGATGTGAACGATGTTCTCGTGCCTGCGGATCGTTACGCCAAAATGAAAAATGTCTATTTTATTCCGTCCGTGCCTGCCTTGATTAACTGGCTGGAAAAAGTCGGCTTCAAAAATGTGCGTTGTGTCGATCAAGCGGTTACCACCCTCGAAGAGCAACGCAAAACCGACTGGCTGGAAAATGAATCGCTGATCGATTTCCTCGATCCGAAGGATCTCAGCAAAACTATTGAGGGCTACCCAGCCCCGAAACGGGCGGTAATTTTGGCGAATAACTGATCGCCAAAATTTCTGGACCCCCCCCTTGCAAGCGGTCAGAAAAAAATTTAAATCGAAAGGCACGCCATCGTGCCTTTCTTTTTGCTCGTTATAAACATTTTGCCGGTTTCGGTAACCCTGCGATTTTGGTGGCTTGTTTGGCGGGACCGTCTGGGAAGAGACGTTGTAAATAGCGGCTGTTCCCTTTTTGTTCGCCAAATTTTTGGGCGAGGGATTTGACTAACATTCGGATCGCGGGCGAGGTTTTGTATTCAGCGTAAAACTCTCGCACAAAGTAGATAATTTCCCAATGCTCGGCGGTGAGCTGAATTTGCTCTTTTTCGGCAATTTTTTCAGCAAGTTCGGGCGACCAATCGGCTAAATTAGCAAGATAGCCGAAGGCATCGGTGGCAAATTGTTGCTGATTTAATTCAATAAAATGGCTCATCATCCATCCAAAAAAGAAGTGCCACATTTCGTGGCACTTTCGGTTTAATTAAGGTTAATCATCGTTGCCTAATACGCCAAAGATTTGTAAGAAGCTGACGAATAGGTTGTAGAGCGACACATATAAATCCACGGTAGCACGAATGTAGTTGGTTTCGCCGCCGTGAATAATGTTGCTGGTGGCGAGTAAAATCGCACCGCTTGAAAAGAGGATAAACAAGGCACTCATTGCAAGGCTTAACGCTGGGATTGCAAGGAAGATATTCGCAATCACGCCAACGAGTAGCACTACAAATAACGCCATCATCATTCCCGAGAGGAACGACATATCTTTTTTGGTTACCAGCACATAAGCGGAACAAGCGAAGAACACCATTGCGGTTGCCCCAAAGGCTAAACCGACCACATCGCCCAAGCCTCTGCCGATATACGCATTCAGAATAGGTCCTAGTGAATAGCCTAAGAACCCTGTCAAGGCAAACACGCCCACAATGCCTAACCCGCTATTTGAGGTGGCGTTGGTTAAGAACAGTAAGCCGTAGAAGCCGATTAACATTCCCCACCACGGCAGGCGTGGCAAGTTAAGGCTCATTGAAACGAAAGCAACCACCGAAGAAAAGGCTAAGGTCATTGCCAATAAAAGGTAAGTATTGCGTAGCACTTTGTGGGTGCTGAGTAGCGATTCGCCACGTGCATATTCAGTTGCTAAACGATTTTGCATCACATTCTCCTAAAAACGTTAAAAAAGTATGGAAATATGTCCATACTTCGGGCTTAAATTAACCATAAAAAGCGTGAATGTCAATCTTTTACGCTTAATTTTTAGCCATTTGCAAGGGGTGGGAAACCGCCTAATTTTTTCAGTTGATTCACCATTGTGCAAAATAGCTCGGTGGTTTTTTCGGTGTCGTACAAGGCGGAATGAGCCTGTTTGCCGTCAAAGGTAATTTGTGCCATTTGGCACGCTTTGACTAGCACCGTTTGCCCATACATAAAGCCCGCCAAGGTGGCAGTATCAAACATTGCAAAGGGGTGAAACGGATCTCGCTTAGCGTTAATCCGCTTCACCGCCGCTTGCACAAAGCTCTGATCAAAGGCTGCATTATGTGCCACGATTACCGCTCGCTGGCAGCCCTGCTCTTTCATTGCTTGACGCACCATTTTGAACATTTCGGGAATCGCCACATTTTCTGGCACCGCCCCACGCAAGGGGTTATCAATATCAATGCCGTTAAATTTGAGGGAATCGGGGTTGATGTTCGCCCCCTCAAACGGCTGAATATGAAAATGGCATTTTTTATCCGCTTGTAAATCGCCATTTTCGTCCATTTTGACCGTAATCGCCGCCAACTCTAATAACGCATCGGTTTGAGCGTTCAAGCCCGCGGTTTCCACATCAATAATCACGGGCAAATAGCCACGAAAACGGTTTTTTAAGAGGCGGTAATCTAGCGTTTCTGTCTGCTCTGCCATTGTTTAACCCAATGCTGCTTTGGCGTCTTTGTTCTCAATAAATTCAATTTTGTAGCCATCTGGATCTTCCACAAAGGCGATCACAGTTTTGCCACCTAACACTGGACCGGCTTCACGAGTTACTTTTCCGCCCGCTTGGCGAACGGCTTCCACGGTGGCGTAAATGTCGTCCACGCCAATCGCAATATGTCCGTAAGCCGTGCCTAATTCGTAGCTTTCTACGCCCCAGTTGTAGGTTAATTCAATCACGGAACTTTCGCTTTCGTCCGCATAGCCCAAAAACGCGAGGGTGTATTTATACTCTGGATTTTCGCTGGTGCGTAGCACACGCATTCCAAGCACTTCGGTGTAAAATTTGATTGAGCGTTCTAAATTTCCTACGCGTAACATTGTATGTAAAATTCGCATTGTCTGTTCCTCTGAATAAAAATAGCGTGCCATTATGCCATAAAATCATTTTTGTGGCATAATTTGCGACTATTCATTCCCGTTTAAACACGATATTCCAATGGCACACGATCACGATTCCGACAAAAAATACGATATCGCAACCTTTGCGTTATTGCCAATGAGCCTAATGCTCTTTATTCAAATGGCACTGAATTTTTACTTTGCACCGCAAGGGGTAATTTTTATTTCGCCCTATCTGCTCGCCCTGTTGGCAGCAAGCCTCGTGATGTTATTTGTGTTGTGGAAAGGGCAAATCTGCCCTGGTCAGCGAGGGCGTTTACTGTTTGTGCTGAAATTCTTCGCCCTGTTTGCGGTGGGGAATTTTCTCTATTCGGTCGGCTTTACCCCAAAACATAATCCAATGTTGTTGGTGGGCGTTGCCTCAATAATGCTAGTTTTCCTGTTTTGGGCGTTGCCCGATGAAGAAAAACTCGCCCAAACGATGATCTATTGTGGTTTTGGCATCGTGGCGATTGCGATGATTCAATATCTCGCCATTTACTGGATCGAACTACCCTCACTGTTCAACTGGCTGCGTGCTAACAACTTCGCCCAGCTATTGCTTGGTGTGCTGTTGGCGGGTTGGTATTTGATGCTCGCCAAAAGTCGTTTAGAGGGCTTTTTGAAATTGCTCGTTAAAATCGCCCTGTTATTATTGGTGATGAATTACGCTTGGCTGATCGCAATGTTTTATATGCTAATGAAAAGCGGTGTAGCAGAGGTAGCGATGCTACCCCTTGCGATCAATTTTGCGGTGCAGTTTGGGATTTTAGCCTGCCTTGCGTGGTTGCTGATAGGTAACAAGGGCAAAAATATCAAAAATCCGACCGCTTGGACCGCAGCCACATTCCTTGCGATGAGCTATCCGCTCACTAGCCTTATCTAGCGAATGTTCTCTCGCCTTTTAGTCGTTCTCGGCATCCTTTTCGCCACCCTGTTCGCAGGGGGCGTGGCGTTGATGTCGGGCAAGCAACTTTCCACCGTGATTAACTGGGCGTTGCCAGAAGGGTGGAAAATCAACACCCCAACGGGGCTTGATTTTGGGTTGGAACGCCTTGCGTTGCCCGAATTTTCCCTCGCTTACCAACAATGCCCGTTGCTTGATGTCAAAGGCGTTCGCCTGCAATGGTTGCCCGCTCGCCAATTTACGATTGACACCGCCAGCCTTGATTATCAATGCTTAACCCAACTTCCGCCGAGTGAAAAATCCGATAGCCCAACCTCGCTCAACGCCTTGCTCGCCCTGTTGCCAGAGGGCGAAGCAAGCCTGAATCAGCTGACGTGGCGGAATTTGTCTGACGATATTAACCCGCGTTTAAAAACCCTGTTGAATTCGCCGAGCCAGCTCAAATTAGCCTATCAACAGCAAAAATTAACCGCCCATTTGAGCCAACAAGCGGTCAGATTTTCCTTAATTTTTGCCGATCAAACCCTCAATGCGAATTTGGACTATCAGCCCGATTTCCCTGCAAATACAAAAGAAAATTCCAAAGAAAGCCACCGCTTGCAACTGAATGCGAAGCTGAATGATGATCTGTCTCAGCCGCCCGTTTCGGGCAACTTACGCTATCAATGGCGATTGCCAAAAACGATAATCGATGATCCCAATTTACAACAAGGGGAAATCAACGCCGATTGGCAAACGGAACAGCCAAACCAACTGGCGGGCGAGCTACGTTTTGTTTCCCAACACAACGACAAAAATCGGCTAACCCTGCCGTTTAAATTCGATTTAAACACCCTTGAAATCGTGCAAGCCCCGTTCTATTGGGAAATCAGCAAAATTTTCCCGTTGCAAGGGGTGGCTTCCGCAAAAATTTCCCCAAAAAGCTGGACGGGGGATTTCTTCCCGATTCAAACCTATTTCCGTTTCAGCTTTTTATCGCAAAGCAAAAAAGCAGGCAAAGGCAACATCGTGATTGAAAATAAGCAGGGCGAAATTCTGCCCGATACCCTCAATCTGCCGCTGCAACTGACGGGCAATGTCAAATATGATGATTTTATTTTATACAGTGCCGTACCGATTGCCTTTCAAGGCAAATTTGACGATTTGAGCGTTCGCTTTCAGCCCTCGGCGTTATTGCGTTTGGTCGGCAAGCAGGATAATTTGATCATCAATGAACTGCGTTTCCCAATGGCGGGGATTTTAGTCAATAAAAACGGCATCACGGGGCGGTTGCAAGCCCTGCTGAAAGGGGAAACCCCCGAATTTAAACAGCTTGCGTTGAATTTGGACGGCTACGCCAAAAATTTCCACGCAGGGCAAAATCAATTTTTCCAAAAGCTGAAAGGCAAAAAAGCGATTAACGATTTGTGGCAATGGCGAATTTGGGGCAATGCACAGGTGCAGAGCCTCAAAACGCCCCTCAAAGTGGGTGGTCGGGGCAAATGGCAAGGAAAATTGGTTACGTTGAGCGAGCTAGACGGGCAACTCGGCAAGCTCATTTTGACGGGAACGCAGATCCCAAAAATTGATTTTAGCCTAAGCGAACCGATTGAATTTGCCTATCTTAAACGGCAAATCAAGGGCGAAGTGAAAGCGATTTCCCCCGAAACGACCTTCAATTATGGGGGCGAACTCACTCGCCCCGTGGGGCGTTTAAAATTCAACGGCACACTGGAAAACTTTAACATTCAGGGGCAAATTGAGGCGGGCAAACTCGGGCCGCTCAAACTCTTTGCTCGCCGTTCCCTCAAAAAAGGGCAAAGTGAATTGGTCGGCAAACTCTATTGGTATGCTCAACCCGCCAACGTGTTCCAACCTTTGTTGCCATTACGCCAAAACTGGATCATCAACAAAGGCATGGTCAAAGGCGAAACCGCATTTAGTGCCAACGCCAAGCAGGGGCTGATCGCGGGCGGGCATTTTTCGATCATTGACGGAGGATTATCGATCCCAAGTGGCGACATCAACGGCATTCAATTTTCGCTACCCTACCGCTTGCAACAGGGGCAATTTAGCTTTGGCGTAAAACAACCGATTGCGGTGAACATTGATGAAATGAAGCTCGGCGTGCCGATTACCAATGTGCGAGTAAAAGTGAATGGCAGTTATCCATACAGCAAAAAACGCCCGCTCTATTTGCGAGAGCTAAAAATGGATCTGCTCGGCGGATCGTTGCAGGTCGATCACTTCGCCCTGCCACAGACTTCCCTCACTTATCTCAAATTGAATGAGATTGATTTTGAGGAAATCCTCAATTTGATGAAATATCAACAAATTGAACTCAAAGGCAAAGCCAACGCGATTTTGCCCCTTTGGTTAGAGGGCAAACCGTGCTATGTTTGCGATGGTTTGATTACGCAAGCGGGTACTTCCCGCCTAAAATTCACCCCCGAATTGCTCAACGCAATGAAAAACAGCGGCTACACCGAACAGCTTTTGCTTTACTTGATGAACGACACCAAAATCAACGAGTTGCGAGCGTTAGTCAATGTGGGGTCAAAAGGGGATATGGTGCTGGACGCCAAACTGAAAATGGAATTGAACGAACAACAATCGGCGAAAATCAATTTTAATTATAATCATCGTGAAAACCTGTTTGATCTCTGGAAATTGATTAACGCAGGTAACGATTTTGAACAACAAATCGAAAATAAACTCTATCAAATTTTGGATAAACGCAAATGATCAAAAATCTTTTCTTTGCCATTTTTTGCTTAAATCTCACCGCTTGCACCCCGAAAATCCAGCTCGAAACGCCGAAAGAGGGGATCACAATCAATATGAATGTGGTGGTGGATCATAAAATTGACGTGCAAATGGACAGCAAATCCCGTGCCATTATTCGCACTATTGATAACAAAGCGGAAAAGGCGAAAAAATAACGGTTGGCCCCCTACCCCCTGCTACGCAGGGTACTTCCCCCGTGAACGGGGGCAGATCTTAAAACCACCACAAAACTCGATCTTCCCCCGCTTGCGGGGGAAGTGGCACGCAGTGCCGAAGGGGGCGACAAATGCAAAACCAAGAACGGTAAGCGGTGGGATTTGGGTAAATTTTGTAGGAATTGGCACAAAACGCAATGGCGTTCGGGGAACGCTCTGCATTGCGTTTTATTTGAGATATTTTAAGTTATTAGAGAAATTGGTTGATTGGCAATAAACAAAAAAGCGGACAAAAGCCCGCATTTATGATTTTAAATTCTTTCACTGTTGTGGGTATTAATCCCTCTGAGGTTAATCATTCGGGTAATACTTCCGTCCAGTTCTCAGAGAAGTATTGTATATAGCACCGCCAAACCCGTCCATTCGCTCGATATTATACTTAATTGCATTATATTGTTCTAGGGTAAATTGATTTCTGCGGCTATCGAGTGCAACTTGAAATGTTTTAGCATTTCTAATCAACTCATATCCAGTATTTTTTGTTGTTCTCAATAACGCTTTATTATAATTACCTTTTTCAATTTTTCTCACTTCCTGTGTTAAATAACGAAGGCTCTTCATCATTTCTTTATCGAAAAAATTTGCTTCTCCCGCTTTTACCCGATTTACGTTAGTTAACATTCTTCTGTTATTATCTACAATTTTACTTTCAACTTTTAAAAAATGTTTTTCGAGTTTTGGGGTTAATTTAACTGGTGGTGCAAAAGTATCATTTGCATTAGCAACATTTCCCATCATTAAACCAAATAAAACAAAACCTAATTTAAACCATTTCATTATTAAAATCCTCTTAGTGTATTAAATTTTCTGTTCGAAGCACTTTGCTCATTTTCTTGTCGAAAATTTTGATTGAGTTTCATTTCTTCATTCTGTTTATCAGAAAGTTGCCCTTTATATTGCTCAACATTCTGATATAACCCTTGCAACTCAACATCTTGTGGATTTTGCTCTACAATATTTTTAAGTTTTTTCCAGTCTTCTGCTGTCATCTTATCTAATAAATGTTTTAGATCTTGATAGTTTTTAGCATTTGTAAAAAGTTTTAAAAGATGCTTAGTATTATTTGTATTTTTTAAACCTTCTGCGATTAAACGGTCAATACGCTCAAAAGTATCCTTTTTACGAGAATAGTTTTTACTATTGATACCCGCTGTTTCAATTACGACTGTTCTACCGTAGTTCTCTTCGGTGAAAGCTTGTTTTGTATAGTCAACTTTGCCATTATTATTTTGGAAGATATTACCGCTTGCCCCGAGTTTAGAGGCGGCTTCGTTAAAGGTATCGACTTTTTGAGGGGTCGAAAGATGCTGATAATATTCCTCAATAAAATTGATTAAGGACAAAAAAGTCATTTGTTTCAAATTCATCTCCTGAATTTTTTTCGTTGCAGACCCCCCCCGCCGCCTTCGGCGGGGAATTAAACGGCTTGTCGCTAATGCGACAACCCCTTTAATTAATGACAATAGGGCAACTTCGTTGCGAGATAAAAGCCATAAATGGCTTTTTTATCGGCTATTTTTTAAGAAAAATAGCCGTAATTACCCACCCTCACCACCTGTGGTGGTGAGGTTTATTTTTATTGATAAGATTGAATAATGATTGAAAGATAATTTTCGAGTTTAGATTTTTTTACAGAGTATCACTCGTTAAATTCTTTGTTTCCTTTGGTGATATGTTTTCCTCTATAAAATTAACAAGCTCTATAACAGAACTAAATGAAAGGTATAAGAATGTTGCACAGACAGCAATATTAGCGAGAAAAATATAAGATTTTTGGGTACAGGCATTTTCTATGCCTGATACAGTAATATTTAAATCTTTTGCAAGGAATAAAATAAATAATAGTGAGATTATAAAGATAACCAATAATCCAATATGTTTTTTGTTATGTTTGATTACTTTCACAAAAGCAATAACAATTAATACATATAACAATATTATAATTAATGAATAACAATCAGTTGATGATTGAATAAAATACCCAACATACGTCAATATCGCACTAATTTCATCACCATTATTAGCTTTCCCAGTTTGACTATCTAAAATCAAAAATCGGAAAAGTAGGATAATGGTAATCGGTTTAGAAATATAAATAGCTTTCTGGACGAATGAACTAACAGAAGAAAAAATTTCGCTAAGTTTGTTTTCTAGGTTGGTTAATGAATTACAAGAATTTGTTTTTTCCATAAAATCTTTCCGCATTGTAAAAAAAAACGTCAAGCCCTGCCAAATTGATTGCTTAAATTTTCATCTTTTGATGATTTTGATGTGAAATGGGAAGGATCACAAGGGGGAAAGATGCGAAGGTAATTGTTGAATGAAAAAATCCCCACCTGACAAGGACGTTGGGAGGGAACATAAAAAATCCCCTTTCGGGGATTTTCATTAGAACGGTCGCCGCATTTGGCGGCTGATTTGTTCGTTGGCGGAACGCTCGGTGGTGATGATTTGCTCGCCTTCGTTCAAGCCTGAAAGAATCTCAGTGCTGAAACTGTCGGCAAGCCCTGTTTGTACCTCTTTTTCGACAGAACGGTTATTTTCCAACACATTCACGAACGTCTGCTTGCCTCGTTTTTTCAATGCCGAGGTTGGCACAACCAGCACATTTTCTCGCTCGGCGATCATTACTGAACCTTGTGCGGTCATTCCAATTCGCAGGCTGTTGTCCTCGTTATCAATCAGCACGTTGGCGTAATAATATATCGCTTCCGTATTGCCCGACTGCTCTTTGTAGTTGTTGTCGGTCAAGGTAGTGAGGGCAGGATCAATGGTGTCAATCGTACCGTGATATTGGCGTTCAGGCTCGGCGAGGGTGCTGAATTTTACCGTCTGCCCTACTTTGACTTGGGCGATGTCCCCTTCGGAAATTTCTAATTTAATCAACATCTTAGACAGATCCGCCACCTGTACAATGGTCGGCGAGGTTTGGTTAGCATTCATCGTTTGCCCGACCGAAACGGGAATCGAGACAATCACGCCGTCCATTGGCGACACAATTTGGGTGTAATTGAGGTTGGTTTTAGCATTATCCACCGAAATTTGTGCCGATTTCAGCTGGGCTTTCGCCTCGTTTACGCTCGCTTTTGCCGCCGCCAAATTATTTTTGGCGGTTTCCAAATCATTCAGCGAGGCACTATTTTGTTTGTAAAGGGTGCTAATGCGGTTGTAATTTGATTGTGCCACTTCCAGCCCCACCTGAGCCGCATTTAATTTTGCCTGCACCGAAGAAAGTTCCGCCTGTGCCGTACCGAGGGTGGTGGCTTGATTGTTGGAATCAATTTCCGCAATTAAATCGCCCTTTCTCACCGCTTGCCCTAGTTTGACATAGAGATTCTGAATTTTGCCCGACACCTGCGCCCCCACTTCCGTCCGTTGACTGGCTCGCACCGAACCGGTGGCAAGCACGCTTTTGCTCAACGAACTGCGTTTCACGGGTTCAGTAATATAATGCACCTGCTGCGACTGGGCTTGTTGCTGTTGATAATAATAAAAGCCCCCCGCCCCGCAAATGGCGAGTAGCAGTAAGGCGACTAATGTTTTTCGTTTCATATTGATCTGAATTGTAAAATTTAAATGATGAAATCTGACTTTGGTTTCGGGGGATTGTTCCCTAATTTTATTGTTGCTTTTATTAGATTCAAAATAAAAAATAGATATTTCTAAAAATTTCAGAGTCCCCCTTATGCCCTCATTCCACCTGCCTAATAAACCAACAATTATGAATCTGTGGATTACGTTCAAAATCGAGCGGTAGGGTTTTGTGGGAGATGTTTTCGGCGGTCAAGCCGAGATCTGCCAATGCCTCGAAATCCATTTTGAAACCGCGTTTGTTGTTTGAGAAAACGATGGTGCCGCCTGCGGTCAAAATGCGTTTTAACTGGCTTAATAGTTGGATGTGATCCCGCTGCACGTCCCAGCTCTGTTCCATTCGTTTTGAGTTTGAGAATGTCGGCGGATCAACGAAGATCAGCTCAAATCGCTCACGACATTCCGCCAGCCATTGCAAGCAATCGGCTTGGATCAAGCGGTGGTTTCGTGCCGATAAATTGTTCAGCTCTAAATTTTGATCCGCCCAGTTGAGATAGGTGTTTGACATATCTACCGTGGTGGTTGATTTCGCCCCGTTGAGGGCGGCGTGAATGGTCGCCGATCCCGTGTAAGCGAACAGGTTGAGGAAGGTTTTGCCCTTCGCCATTTCGCCCACCATTTTACGCGTGAGACGGTGGTCGAGGAACAAGCCCGTGTCGAGGTAGTCGGTCAAATTGACCCACAATTTCGCCCCATATTCGTTCACATAAAAATAGTCGCCCTTGTTGGCAAGTTTTTCATATTGGTTCGTGCCTTTTTGCTTCTGGCGAACTTTCAGCACTAATTTATTGGTTTCCACCCCTGTTACATAAAGGGTCGCCGACACCGCATCCAGCAAGCGTTGGCGAGCTTTTTGTTCGTCAATGTTTTTCGGGGCTTGATATTCCTGCACCACGATATGATCGCCGTAGCGATCCACCGCCAAATTATATTCGGGCAGATCCGCATCGTAGAGACGGTAAGCGTCAATCCCCTGCTGTTTCGCCCATTTTTCGATTTTCTTGATATTTTTCGCAAGGCGGTTGGCGAAATCTTGTGCGACTTGGGCGTTCTGCTCAAATTTGAGATCTTCGCCCTGTTCCGCACGGTGTTCGCTGATTTGATAATTTTTCTGCAAGCAATCAAGCGGTCCGTTTTTCGCTTTAAATTGACGGTGGGAACGCAAACGCAGGCAGTTGAGTAAATCGGGTTCGCCACTAAAAATAGAGGCGTTCCAACCTGCAAATTGCTGTTTGAGGCGTTGCCCGAACACAGAATAAAGTGCCACCAAGGCTGGGGTTGTGCCAAGTCGCTCGCCGTAAGGTGGATTACACACCACCGTGCCGACCTGCTCTGGGCAAGGATTTTTCAACGCTGCCACATCGCCCTGCTGCCATTGAATTAAGTGAGCCACCCCTGCGTTTCGGGCGTTTTGTTTGGCTTTGGCGAGAACGCGATGATCGAGATCGAAGCCAAAGAACATTGCTCTCTCTGCCCTCTCTCTGTTTTCCGTCAAGCCGTTACTTGACGGAAAACTGTCTCTCTCCCGCAAGTGAGCGAGAGTTTCATTTGCGGTATTTTTTGCTTCGGAAAGCACCGCTTGCCATTCGGTTTCGTTATGTCCTTTCCAACTTTGGAAGCCCCAATGCTGGCGGTGCAGTTGCGGGGCGATATTCGCCGCCATTTGTGCCGCTTCAATCAACAGCGTGCCAGAACCGCACATTGGATCAACTAACGGCGAGCCTTTTTGCCAGCCCGAACGCAAAATAATCGCCGCCGCCAAGGTCTCACGCAACGGGGCTTTTCCCGTATCCTCACGGTAGCCACGCATATGCAATGCCTCGCCCGACAGATCAAGGGATAGAACCAGCTCATTTTTTTGCAAATAGGCGTGAATGCGAATGTCGGGGAGGATTTTATCCACCGTTGGGCGAGCAAACCCCTTGCGTTCAAAGTGATCGACAATCCCGTCTTTCACTCGCATCGCCCCATATTGGGTGTGGCGAATTTCGCTATTTGTGCCGTTAAAATCGACAAAAAAAGTATCGCGGCTATCAAACAGATCCGCCCAATTTTGGGCGACCACGGTGGCGTAAAGATCCATTTCATCAAACACCTTACTGCTCACCAACGGCAACAAAATGCGAGAGGCAAGGCGGCTGTGCAATAATGCACGGTAAGCCCCCGCTTGCGTGGTGCTAAAATGCACCCCACCTTGGGCGATTTTACATTCCCCCTGCGTAATCTGTTCCAATTCGGCTTTGAGCATTTCCTCAAAGCCCCGAGCGGTGGTGGCAAAATAAGTGGTTTTTGACATTGTTTCTATCTTTGTGGCTGAAAATGGGCGTAATTATAGCGGATATTCGGCAAAATGCGTTACAAGCGGTGCTTTTCAGTTGAAATTTTGCCTATTTCGGGTAATCTTTCCACCTTTTTGAACAGACGAAAATAAAGGATAAAGAAGATGTTTGGCTTTGATCCTATGCTGACCACATTTTCCATTTATATTGTGGCGATGATTTCAGTCGGCTTTGTGGCTTACCGACTGACCCAAAATTTATCAGACTATATTTTAGGCGGTCGCCGTTTGGGTAGCTTTGTAACCGCCTTATCTGCTGGGGCTTCCGATATGTCGGGCTGGCTGTTAATGGGCTTGCCGGGGGCGGTGTATGCCAGCGGTTTGGTTGAGGGCTGGGTTGCCGTAGGGCTGTTGCTCGGGGCTTATCTCAACTGGCGAATTGTCGCAGGGCGGCTGCGAGCCCAAACGGAATATAGCGGCGATGCTTTGACTTTACCCGACTATTTCCACAACCGCTTTGGCGATAAAACCAAAATCATCAAAATTTTATCGGCGGTGATTTTCCTGCTCTTTTTTGCGATCTATTGTGCTTCGGGCGTGGTCGCAGGGGCGAGGGTGTTTGAAAACCTGTTCGGCGTACCTTACGCCCAAGCGATTTGGTATGGGGCAATCGCCACCATTATTTACACTTTCATCGGTGGTTTCCTTGCCGTGAGCTGGACGGATACTATTCAAGCCTCGCTAATGGTGTTTGCCTTGATTATTACCCCGCTGTTTGTGATGTTGAATTTGGGCGGCTTTGAGCAAATGCAGGCAACTATTGCCCAAGCGGGTGAATTAACGGGAAAAAATTATAATGATATTTTCCGTGGCACAACCCTGCTCGGCATTATCAGCCTGTTGGCGTGGGGGCTGGGTTATTTCGGACAACCACACATTATCGTGCGTTTTATGGCGGCGGAAAGTGTGAAATCCCTTGAAAAAGCACGCCGTATTAGTATGACGTGGATGTTTATCTGCCTAATGGGGGCGATTGGGATCGGCTATTTTGGTATGGCGTATTTCTTCGCCAATCCAGGGCAGGCGGGCGTGGTCAGCCAAAACAAAGAGCAGGTGTTTATTGAACTCGCGAAATTATTGTTTAACCCGTGGGTAGCTGGCGTGCTACTTTCCGCTATTTTAGCCGCCGTGATGAGTACCCTTTCCGCTCAACTGCTGATTTGTTCAAGTGCCTTGACCGAAGATTTATACAAAGGCATTTTGCGCCCGCAGGCGAGCGATAAAGAGCTGATTTGGCTCGGGCGGGCAATGGTGTTAGCCGTAGCAGCTTTGGCAATCTATATCGCCCAAGATCCAAACAGCCAAGTGCTTGGCTTAGTCAGCAATGCGTGGGCGGGCTTCGGCAGTGCGTTCGGACCCGTGGTGATTATGTCGCTCTTTTGGAAACGAATGAATGGCTTTGGGGCAATGGCAGGAATGATTGTCGGGGCGTTGGTCGTCCATTTCTGGGGGGATATTACCCAAACCTTTGCGTTACCAGAAGTGTATGCGATGATCCCAGGGTTTGGCTCGGCGTTAGTGGCGATAGTGCTAGCTTCGCTGATTACCCCACCACCAAGCCAACAAATCCGCCAAACCTTTGAACAAGCAGAACAAGCCTACCGCAACGAAACCCGCTAACAAGCGGTGGGATTTTTTGAAATTTCGTATCTCAAAGCCTCGTGATGAACGGGGCTTTTTTATTAGGCAAAATCTGTCAAAAAGATAAATAATACTGGGAGTTATGTTAAGAATTGATTTCGGAAAATAATGAAAGTATTGAGATAGTGTTAAATAGAAAAGTCAGTTTGAGAAATAATGGCTGGGGTACTAGGATTCGAACCTAGGAATGCCGAGATCAAAACCCGGTGCCTTACCGCTTGGCGATACCCCAAAAGAAAAAAACTAACGAATGTTAGCTTTAAGTGATTTGATTTGAAGAAAGTGGCTGGGGTACTAGGATTCGAACCTAGGAATGCCGAGATCAAAACCCGGTGCCTTACCGCTTGGCGATACCCCAACGACTGATTAAATAAGCTGATAAATGGTGCGGGAAGAGGGACTTGAACCCACACACCTCGCGGCGCCAGAACCTAAATCTGGTGCGTCTACCAATTTCGCCATTCCCGCAAATGGTGGCTATGACGGGATTCGAACCTGTGACCCCAACATTATGAGTGTTGTGCTCTAACCAGCTGAGCTACATAGCCATTTGCGTTCACCATATCGGCTTTGCGGGACGTATTATGCGGATTTCGCCCTACCTCGTCAAATACTTTTTTGAAAAAATCTGATTTTTTTTGCCGTTTGGGTAGAGTTTCGACAGATTGCTATAAAAAACAACATTTTAACGGCAAAAGTGCTTATTTTATAACAAGTTAAGATTGGCTATTTTGCACTTTCCATTTCTAATTTGAGCTGTTGCAGAACGCTTTCCATATCTGGCAGCACATCTTCCCACAACTGAAAGGCAAAACTTGCCTGCCCCACCAACATTCCCAAACCGTCTTGACAGAATTTCGCCCCTTGCGAACGAGCATAATTCAAAAATGGGGTCGCCATTCCCACCGCATATTGCATATCGTACACCTTCGCTTCTTTAAATAAGGCTGGGGGTAATTCCACATATCTCCCTTGCAAGCCGAGCGAGGTGGCGTTGATGATCAAATCAAAGGACGATTGGGCGATTTCATCCAGACAAGCGGTCTGAATCTTGCCAAATTTTGCAAATTTTTCGGCTAAACTAACCGCTTTCTCGGCAGTACGATTGTAAAGGGTAATCTGCTGATCGGCTTTTAAGAGCGGAAACAGCACACCTTTGGTCGCCCCACCCGCTCCTAAAATTAGCACTTTCTGCCCTTTTTCCAACCAGCCTGAACGAGCTAAATCGGCAACCAGCCCCACGCCGTCCGTATTATCCGCATATAAACGCCCGTCATCTAAGCGTTTCAACGTATTGCACGCCTCGGCAAGCAAGCAACTTTCGCTATGACAATCGGCAAGGGCAAAGGCTCGCTCTTTGAATGGGGCAGTAATATTCGCCCCTTTCGCCCCTTCGGCAAAAAATTGGCGTAGTTGCTGTTCAAAATTTTGTTCATCGCCCAATTTGGCGAGATAACTAATCGATTTTTGGGTCTGCTCGCCAAAAAGTTGATGAATACGAGGGGATTTGCTTTGAGCAATCGGATTGCCCCACACAGCATAATGGTTCATAAATTACCCTTGTCTTAAAATTTGTTGGCTAAAAATATCACGAATTTCTGAGGGATTGGTTCGTCCCCCCGTTGGCTGATCCAACACGGGAAAATTCTCGCCAAATTGAGCGATAACCTCACTTGCGATTCGGCACGGTGGTTGCCCTGTTAAATTGGCACTGGTCGAAGTGAGTGGAAACCCCACCGCTTCACATAATTGAGCCACCGCAGGCAAAGTACACAACCGCACCGCAATGCTCTCAAACTGCCCTCTCAGATAACGGGGGACATTTGGATTGGCTGGCATTATCCAAGTGATCGCCTGCTGTTCGGAAACCTGCAAAAAGCGTTGCCATTCTTGTTCGGAAAGTTGGGTTTGATCCAAATAAGGCAACAACAATTCAGGGCGGTGGGCGATCAAAATCAGCCCCTTGTATTCAGGGCGATTCTTCAAATTTAGCAAAGATCGCACCGCTTGTTCACTATTTGGATTACAGCCTAACCCAAAAACCGCTTCCGTTGGATAAGCAACTACTTGATTTTGTTTGAGTTTTTCAACAATTAACGCAAAATTATTCATCATTAAAAATATGTTGGCAACTTTTGTTGGCACATTGATATTTGCCCTTTTTCGGCAGGGCAAGTGAACATTCACATTGTGGACAAGTTTTCAAAACAGGCTTACTGGCTAAGGTAAATTTACATTGTGGAAAACTTGAACAGCCGTAAAAATGCTTGCCCGATCTACCCTTGCGAGCCACTAATGCCGAACCACATTCAGGGCAGTCAAATTGTTCTTCCTGTTCGGTTTGCTCTTGCACGATAAAATGGCAATCAGGATAGCCACTACAACCAATAAAAATCCCAAAACTACCCTGTTTTAATTGCAATGGCAAGCCACATTCAGGGCAAGTTTCCGTCAGTTGTTTAATCACGTGGTTGATTTGATGTAGCGGTTTGAGGTAATCGCAAGCAGGGTAATTACTACACCCCAAAAAAAGCCCTTGTTTGCCTTTTTTAAGTTGCAATTCTGCGTGGCATTGTGGACAAATTTCTGCCTGTTTGGTCGATTTAAATAAGCTCATTAAATTAACTCAAATTCAATTACAAAAAATTGATTTTCGCTGGGATAAATTTCTCTAATCACCTGTTTTAATTCCGCAAGGCTCATATTTTCTTGCTGGGCGTGGCGTTCGCTTAAATCCTCAAATTGAATTTCCGTTACGGATAGCACCCGAATTTGAGCAAACAAGCGGTCGGTTTCGTGGGTAAAAACGCTCAGTTGCTGCTGCGGTTGGAAATGACTTTCCGATTTATCTCGAATGGTAATCGTCTTTTTGCCACTCAAAATATCCGCTTCAAAACGGCTGTAAAACGTAATTTTATTCATCGTAATCCACCTTTAACAGATCATAAAATTGATCTCGCTCGAACCCTCTGCTGATCATAAATCGCCACATTTTTTGTTTAGCTTTTAAATCCCAACGGCTAGGGCGTTTTTTCTCAAACACCGTTTCAGCCAGTTCGTACCAATCAATTTCTGCCTTGTCTAATTCATCTTCAATTTGCCAATCGGCAATCCCTTTCAAACGCAGTTCTTGCTTTAAGCGTAACGCCCCAATGCCCTGCCTAGCTCGATAACGAATATAGCCCGCACAAAATCGCTCATCACTTTGCCAGCCGTTTTCTTTGGCTTTTTCGACCGCTTGTTCAATCTCTTGATCTTCGTACTCTTTCAAAGCAAGTTTGTGCCTAAGTTCCTTTTCGCTGTAATCTCTTTTGGAAAGCAAGTATAAGGCGTAATTGATCGCACTATATTTTTGATTCATTACTTTAATTCGTTTTGATTATTTTTTAATGCGTTCATTAACAAAAATGCGGTTCGCTATATTAGCAGAAACCGCATTTTACAGATTAAAATTCTTCGTTATCTAGTTCAACATCATCAAGATTTTCGACTTCATCATCGGCATCATTTTCTTTACCCATTACCGCTTTTTCAGGGTTACTGAGCAACAAGTTACGAATATCTTGCTCAATTTTTTCAGCAATTTCAGGGTTTTCTTTCAGCCAATTCAGAGCGTTATTTTTACCTTGACCGATTTTATCGCCCTCATAAGAGAACCAAGAACCCGATTTCTTAATAAAGCCATTCGCTTCGGCTAAAATCAACAATTCGCTCATACGAGAGATACCCTCGCCGTACATAATGTCAAACTGAACTTCACGGAACGGTGGTGCAACCTTATTTTTCACCACTTTTACTTTGGTTTCGCTACCGATAATGTTGTCGCCGTCTTTTACAACACCACAACGGCGAATATCTAAACGTACTGACGAATAGAATTTCAACGCATTACCGCCCGTAGTGGTTTCTGGATTCCCAAACATCACACCGATCTTCATACGAATTTGGTTGATAAACACCACCAAACAGTTGGTCGTTTTGATATTACCCGTTAATTTACGCAAGGCTTGCGACATCAAACGAGCCTGTAAGCCCATATGCGAATCGCCCATATCGCCCTCAATTTCTGCTTTCGGGGTTAAAGCGGCGACAGAGTCCACAATAATCACATCAACCGCCCCCGAACGCACCAAAGCATCACAAATTTCAAGGGCTTGTTCGCCATTGTCGGGTTGCGAAATCAATAATGAATCGGTATCCACCCCTAATTTGCGAGCATAAACAGGGTCAAGGGCGTGTTCCGCATCAATAAAGGCACAGGTTTTGCCTGTTTTTTGAGCTTGGGCAATTACCGAAAGGGTTAGCGTGGTTTTGCCCGAAGATTCAGGACCATAGATTTCAACAATACGCCCCATAGGTAAGCCACCAATGCCTAACGCCATATCCAACCCGATAGAACCCGTTGAAACCGCTTCAATATCAAGGGCTTGGGTATCGCCTAATTTCATAATTGAGCCTTTACCAAATTGTTTCTCAATTTGAGCAAGGGCGGCGGCGAGTGCTTTCTCTTTTTGTTCTGGATCGGTCTGTTTAACGACTACGTTTTTCTGATTTTTTTTGCTTTCAGATGCCATAATTCTGTCCTAAATAGAAAGGGTTACGAATAAAACTGTCAAAAATTACTGTTCATTAGTATAGTGTTTTTTCATACAGTTGCAAGCGGTTTTTTCAAATTTTTCGATCGGGATCACAAAATTCAATTGAGGAAATCGGCAAAGCCCTTGTTAGATCAAAGGGATTCAACGCATTGATCATCATCACTTTCTCGAAAGTTGGCAGATCCTCTGCTCGCATTTCAGTCAAAATAGCCTCGCCTTTTTCTACCAACTGGGTTAATTGCGTGCCTTTGAGTAAATAATGTTGCGAGCTATACCATTGGTTTTCTTTTAAAAAAAGTAAATTACCAATAGTGCAATCACTCACAAAACCATTATTGATAATTATCACTTCATCAGCATTAGGATTTTTTAAAAGATCTAACCCCTTGCGATCACTATATTTAAACTGATAATCTAAATTTTGCGTATAAACACATTGAAATTTTTGAATTAGTTTTCGCTGATAGGGATAAAAATTAACTTCATAAGTTCTTTCATTATAATCAATTCGACAGCGAATAATTCCCTGTTTAAAATGTTCAGGCACGATAATGGTTTCAGCTAAATTTAAACTACACGGATGTTTAAAAAAATTCTGAAAAGCAAATTCTACTCGTTGCTGATGATAATATAAATTTTTAGCCTCACCATTTTCAATTAAAATGGTTTCAAATAGCGGAAATTGGCACATAAACTTTCTCTAAAATTTCGTTATATTCTTCGATTAAATCGCTTTTTGCCGTAATGCCACCACCACTTCTAAATATCAGCTGATTATCTTGTTGTTCAATATAACGAATGGCTACAGCACTTTCTAAATTTTCGCCATCAAAATAGCCAAAAATTCCCGTGTAATAACCCCGCTCTTGCTGCTCGGCTTGTTGGATAATTTCAACAGTTTTTTGCTTTGGCGCCCCACTGATTGAACCTGCTGGTAATAATTTTGCTAATAGCGTACCGATTTGATCTTGCCAATTCAGTTCCAATTCCCCACAAATTTCAGAGCTAGTTTGATAAATAGCCCCTTTGTGGGTTTTAATTTTTTCAAGGTAGCGATATTTTTTTACTTGAATATTTTTTGAAACTAAGGCTAAATCATTACGAATTAAATCGACAATCGTATTGTGTTCTGAAAACTCTTTTTCCGAATTTAATAATTTATCCACCGCATTTTCTTCATCGGCGTTAATTGTGCCTTTCATTGGATAAGAATAAATATAATTATCCTTAATTCGCACAAAACATTCAGGGGAAAAACAGACAAACCGATCTTTCAAATATAATTTATATTTAGCCGAACTCGCATAAAAAATCTCGGCTAAACTAAAATTAGTTTGAATTAAGGTAGGATAAGATAAATTCAGTAAATAACTATTGCCTGCTTGAATTTCCTTTTGCACAATTTCAAATCCTGTTTTGTAGCTTTCAAAAGCTAGGGGCTGAAAAGAAAAATGGAAAGGCTTTTCAATTTTTTTCGGTGCAATGTAATTAAGATTAAAAAAATCAAAAAACAGACCGCTTGCATTAGCTTCCGCAAGGGGATAGATAAGCGGTTTTTTTTGCTCAAAATCAATCAGAAAAAAGAATGGTGTGAGATTTTGACCAAAGTGATTTGCCTGAGAAATAAAAGATTGCATTACAAAAATACGATAAAAATAAATGCTTTATAGCGGAATTTTTTTAATTTGGAAAGGATTATTTAAAGAGTGGTGGGCGATACCGGT
>NZ_MUYA01000018.1:33754-33921 GCF_002015115.1 Haemophilus paracuniculus | reverse complement strand
ACTGAGCTAATCGCCCACTTAAAACTTTAAATTTTTGTTGCTACTGCGTTAGCCTTCCTCGCTGTACTAATGTACAACTTCGTTAGCCTGCCTTGTATCAACTTCAAATTTATCGTTTGAGAGATTTACATCTTGGGGAAGTTTGAAGAAGTGGTGGGCGATACCGG
>NZ_MUYA01000018.1:0-33658 GCF_002015115.1 Haemophilus paracuniculus | reverse complement strand
ACTGAGCTAATCGCCCACTCGCAACGAAAAATCTACTGAAATTTCGTTTTTAATCAAACTTATACAACGAAAGCACTTGGATTATGGTGGGCGATACCGGTCTCGAACCAGTGACCCCCTCCTTGTAAGGGAGGTGCTCTCCCAACTGAGCTAATCGCCCCAGTTGCGTAACGTTGCGAGGGGGCATTATAGGGATTTAAAATTTCTCGTCAAACGCTTTTTGCAAAAATCCGCTTGTTCGGCGAAAAAATCGCCCAAAATAGCGATTTTCCTCAAATGATCGCCTCAAATCCTGTCAAATTCATAGTAGAATAGCGGTATCTTTTTCTCGAAAAAATACCAATAGGCAATTATGAAAATCGAAAATCTTTTCCCTCTTGACCCGAATGTCAAAGTCAGAACCCGTTTTGCCCCAAGCCCGACGGGCTATTTACACGTTGGTGGTGCGAGAACCGCTCTCTACTCGTGGCTCTATGCGAAACACAATCAAGGCGAATTTGTGTTACGCATTGAAGATACTGACCTCGAACGTTCCACCCCCGAAGCCACAGCTGCCATTTTAGAGGGTATGGAATGGCTCAATTTAGCGTGGGAACACGGCCCTTACTACCAAACCAAGCGTTTTGATCGCTACAATCAAGTGATCGACCAAATGATCGAACAAGGCTTGGCTTACCGTTGCTACTGCTCAAAAGAGCGTTTGGAAGAATTACGCAACCAACAAGAAGCCAACAAAGAAAAACCTCGCTACGACCGCCATTGCTTAGGCGATCACGCTCACTCACCAGACGAACCGCACGTTGTGCGTTTCAAAAATCCACAAGAAGGTTCAGTAGTGTTTGATGACGCAGTGCGTGGACGCATCGAAATCAGCAACAGCGAATTAGACGATTTGATTATCCGCCGCACGGACGGCTCGCCAACCTATAACTTCTGCGTAGTGGTGGACGACTGGGATATGGGCATCACCCACGTTGTGCGTGGCGAAGATCACATCAACAACACCCCTCGCCAAATCAACATTCTCAAAGCCTTAGGCGCGCCAATCCCCGTTTACGCCCACGTTTCAATGATCCTCGGCGATGACGGTCAAAAATTATCCAAACGCCACGGGGCTGTCGGCGTAATGCAATATCGTGATGACGGTTATTTGCCCGAAGCACTAATTAACTACCTCGTCCGCCTAGGCTGGGGACACGGCGACCAAGAAATTTTCTCACGCCAAGAAATGATCGAATTGTTCGATTTAGAATCGGTCAGCAAATCAGCCAGTGCGTTTAACACCGAAAAATTGCAATGGTTGAACCAGCACTACATTCGCACCCTCGATCCAAACTATGTGGCAAGCTACCTCGAATGGCACTTGAACGATCAAGGCATTGCCTACCAAAACAGCGGGGTAAACCTTGCCGAAGTGGTAACCGTGTTGGGCGAACGTTGCAAAACCTTGAAAGAAATGGCGGCTGCAAGCGGTTACTTCTTCCAAGAATTTGACGCTTACGATGAAAAAGCGGTGGCGAAAAACTTCAAACCCGAAGCCATCGCCCCCCTTGCAAAACTTTCAGAAAAACTAACCGCTTTAAACGATTGGACAGTAGAAAATATCCACCACGCAATGAACCAAACCGCCGAAGAACTTGAAATCGGAATGGGGAAAGTGGGAATGCCATTCCGCCTTGCGGTGACAGGCTCGGGGCAATCGCCATCAATGGACATCACTGCCAAAATTGTCGGCAAAGAACGCACCCTAGCACGCCTTGATCGAGCGATTAAGTTTATTCAAAACTTATAAATAAAAATCTCTGCCTAAAATTATAATAACTAAAGGCAGAGATTTTTTATATAAATTACATTTCTTCAATTTCAACTTTTTCCAGCTCAGGGGGATTGTCGCACAACCAGTTAGCGAGGCGAGCATAATCGGCGATGCTCAAATTTTCCGCACGGGCGTTGAGGTCGATGCCTAGATTTTCCAACTGTTCTGGCGAGAACAGGGTGGAAAGGGCGTTGCGTAAGGTTTTACGGCGTTGGTTAAAGGCGTGGGTGGTTACTCGGTTCAGCCAGTAAACATCTTTCACAGGGTGCGGCAAAGTGGTGTGTGGCACGAGGCGAACCACCGCAGAATCCACTTTCGGGGCAGGTTTGAATGCCGTTGGTGGCACTTCTAGCACGGGCATTACTTGGCAGTAGTATTGCGCCATAATGGTTAAACGCCCGTAAGCCTTGCTGTTCGGGGCAGCACAAAGGCGTTTTACCACCTCTTTTTGCAACATAAAGTGCATATCTTGAATCAAATCGTGGAATTTGAACAGGTGGAACATCAAGGGGGTGGAAATGTTGTAAGGCAAGTTGCCGAACACACGAACCCCTTGATCTTCGCCGAGATTCAGGCTTTCAAAATATTCACGGAAATTAAAACGCAATGCATCTTGTTCGATCACGGTTAATTTTTGGTGCAAAAATGGGTGGTGGCGTAAACGTTCGGCGAGATCTCGGTCGAGTTCCACCACCGTCAAGCGGTCGATTTTTTCCGCCACGGGTTCGGTTAAAGCGCCCAAGCCTGGCCCGATTTCCAATAAAAATTGTCCGTTTTTCGGGTTGATTGCCGCCACGATATTGTGGATCACATTCATATCGTGCAAGAAGTTTTGCCCGAAGCGTTTACGGGCGGTATGACCTAAATGTTTTTTGGAATTGATGCTCATTGTTATCCTTTATTTTTCTGATTTGAAATAACGAAAGAACCCCGCAGCGCGAGGTTCTTGATGAAATGAAAGTTAGCGGTTAATCCACATATTTGATTTCAGCCGTTCTTCTTAATGCTTTGACCCAGTTTTTTGAGGCTTCGAGGGCTTGTTTATTCACAATTTGCTCATAGGCTTTTTGGTAGTAAGCATCTTCGGTGCGATCCGCTTGGCGGGTGTCGGTTACTTTTAAAATGTGCCAGCCAAATTGTGATCTGAACGGGGTAGAAATTTGATCTTTTTTCGCTTTTCTCGCCACGTTAGCAAAGGCAGGATCATAAACTTCCAAGAAGTTCCAACCTAAATCGCCACCGTCAGCCCCCGAGGCGTAATCCACCGAGTTTTGTTCCGCCGCTTGTTCAAAGGTGATTTTGCCCGCTTTGATGTCCGCCACGATTTGATCTAATTTCGCTTTGGCTTGTTTATCGTTTAGCACAGGGTTGGTTTTGATTAAAATGTGGCTCACACGGTGTTGCAAGCCTGTAACCGTTTTTAACTTACCGCTTGATTTGGCTTTGTTGAGCAAATCTTGGGCGGTTTGATCCACCGCTTCACGTTCTACTTTAATCGTTTTACCGATAGTCGCTTGTTTTACGCCTTCCATTAGCATTTGTTGGGCGATTTGTTGGCGGTATTGGTTGAGGGTAATCCCTTGATAATCAAGGGCATCGAGTAATTGACCATAAGTTAAGCCGTTGCGAGCGGCGATGTCTTCAATCGCACGATCCACTTGGGCATAATTCACTTGCACGCCTGATTCTTTAATCGCTTTTTGCACGAGGGTGTTATCAATAATTTGTTCCAAGGCTGCTTTGCGATTGGCGGCAGTGTTGGCTTTTTTGCCGAGCATTTGTTGCACTTGGCTTGCCATAATCGGCGCCCCATTCACGGTGGCGACCACACGCTCTTCAAAGGCTTGTGCCGAAGTTGAAAAGCCGATTACGGTGGCGAGGGCAACGAATAATGATTTCGCTGAATTAAATTTCATCTGTTTTTCCTTTTGTTATGACGAAAATATCTCGCTCTTAGAGCGAGATCGATTATGAAGGTTCAATAAATTTAGAGAGATTGAATTTTCTTAATCACATTGCTGGTGGAACAGCCGTTTTCAAAATTCAACACACGCACTTCGCCGCCATTTTCCCAAACTTCACGGCTACCTGCAATATCCTCTGGTTTATAATCGCCACCTTTGACCAACAGGTCTGGCAAGATTTCGCTAATCAAGCGTTGTGGGGTATCTTCCTCAAACGGCACAACCCAATCCACCGAAGCCAAGCCCGCCAACACCGCCATTCGAGCGTCTAAATCGTTGATTGGACGAGTTTCGCCTTTTAAGCGTTTGACGGACGCATCGCTGTTCACCGCCACGATTAAACGATCCCCCAATTTACGGGCGTTTTCCAAATAGGAAACGTGGCCGGGGTGCAAAATATCAAAACAGCCATTGGTCATCACGATTTTCTCGCCACGCTGTTTGGCTTGGGCGATAGTGCGTTTTAATTCGTCCTCGCCCATAATGCCGAAGCCCGTTTCATTGCGTTGATGAATGGCGTTTTCCAGTTCCGTTGGGGTAATGGTTGAAGTGCCAAGTTTCCCCACTACCACACCTGCCGCCGCATTGGCAAGGTAGCAGGCTTCTTCATAAGGGCGACCGTCTGCAATCGCCGTGGCAAGCACGCTGATTACCGTATCGCCCGCCCCCGTTACATCATAAACCTCTTTGGCTTGGGTCGGTAAATGGAAAGCGGGTTGATTTGGGCGAATTAAAGTCATTCCTTTTTCGGAACGGGTAACAAGCAAGGCGGTTAAATCATAATCGGCGATCATTTTTAACCCTTTCGCCACGATTTCATCATCATCTTTGCAACTGCCCGCCACCGCTTCAAATTCCGCCATATTTGGGGTCAATAAAGTCGCCCCACGGTAGCGTTCAAAATCCGTGCCTTTCGGGTCGATCAGCACTGGCACATTCGCTTGGCGAGCGATTTGGATCATTTGCTGCACACTATCCAACGTCCCTTTGCCGTAATCGGACAAAATCAACGCCCCGTAAGCGGTAATTTCCGCCTTTAATTTAGCGAGTAGCGAACTGCTATCCACATTGTGAAAACCTTCCTCAAAATCCAAACGCAACAACTGTTGGTGGCGAGAAAGAATCCGCAATTTGGTAATGGTCGGGTGGGAATCTAACGCTACGCAATGATTTTGAATTTGGTGGGCGTTCAACAATTTATCGAGTGCCGAACCCGCATCATCTTGCCCGATCAAGCCGTGCAACGCCACAGGCACATTGAGACTGGCGATATTCATCGCCACGTTCGCCGCACCGCCAGCACGTTCTTCAATCTCTTGCACCTTAACCACTGGCACAGGGGCTTCGGGGGAAATGCGGTTGGTTGCCCCGAACCAGTAGCGGTCGAGCATCACATCGCCAAGCACCAACACTTTGGCGTTTTCAAATTTAGGGGAATAGTGCATCATTTCTCGTTCTCTCAAAGATGAATTGCAAGGGCAAGCGGGTAGATAGCGTAAAATTTTTAAAAATCTACCCGCTTGTAAAGGCTTATTTACGGTTTTTCTTAATAAACTTCATCAAGCGTTTGCGTTTGCGAAGTTGGCTTGGGGTGAGTTTATTTTTCTTGCCAGCAAACGGATTGTTGCCCTCTTGGAATTGAATCCGAATCGGCGAGCCGATAATTTTCAAACTCTTGCGGAAATAGTTGGAAAGATAGCGTTTGTAGCTGTCCGCCAATTTTTCCACCTGATTGCCGTGAATCACAATGATCGGCGGATTGTAACCACCGGGGTGAGCATATTTCAACTTCACACGGCGGCCATTGACCAACGGTGGCTGATGTTCGTCCGCCGCCATTTGCAGAATACGCGTGAGCATTGAGGTGGAACATTTTTTAGTCGCACATTCGTAGGCTTCTTTTACCGAATCAAACAGATTGCCCACGCCACTGCCGTGCAAAGCGGAAATAAAATGCACACGGGCGAAATCAATAAAATCTAAACGGCGATCCAGCTCGGATTTGATCTGATCTTTCACGTCTTGGCTCAAACCGTCCCATTTATTGACCACGATCACGAGCGATCTGCCTGCGTTGAGAATAAAGCCGAGTAGCGACAGATCCTGATCGGAAATCCCCTCACGGGCATCAATCGTGAGCAACACCACATTGGCATCTTGAATCGCTTGCAAGGTTTTGATTACCGAGAATTTTTCCACCGCCAAATGCACCTTACCACGCTTCCGCACCCCTGCGGTGTCGATGATGGTGTAGTGCTGACCGTCTCTTTCCATTGGAATGTAGATCGAATCACGGGTCGTGCCAGGCATATCGTAAACCACCACTCGCTCTTCGCCTAAAATGCGGTTGGTGAGGGTGGATTTCCCCACATTCGGGCGACCAACAATCGCAATTTTGATGTTTTTTTCGGTTTCTTCTTCATTTTCTTCGGCGAGGGCTTCATCAATTAACGCCGTATCTTCTTCGTTGTTGAAGTCGAAATCCGTATCCCATTCGTCTTGCTCTTGATTAGGATCGAGGCTTTCCGCTTCGTTCGTTTCTTCCTGCTCGCTCTCTAATTTTTCCGCGAGTGGGGCAAGCACTTGCTCAATCAGTTGGGTAACGCCACGCCCTTGTGCCGCCGCGATTTGTTCCACTTCGCCCAAGCCTAATTGATAAAATTCAGCACAATGGGAATCGGCATCGATGCCGTCCGTTTTATTCGCCACCAACACGGTGGTTTTCTCACGTTGGCGAAGATATTGGGCGATCCCCACATCCGCTGGCACTAAGCCTGCACGGGCATCCACCAAAAACAGCACTACGTCCGCTTCTTCAATCGCGAGAAGCGACTGTTCCGCCATTTTTTCTTCCACGCCCTCTTCCGTACCGTCAATACCGCCGGTGTCGATCACGATAAAATCGTGCCCAGCGATATTCGCGTGTCCATATTTACGATCGCGGGTTAAACCCGGAAAATCCGCCACCAACGCATCACGGGTGCGGGTCAAGCGGTTAAATAGGGTTGATTTCCCCACATTCGGTCTGCCAACAAGGGCAACAACAGGTGTCATCTTAAAAACCTCTTTTAATTCAATAATTGCCCTCTTTCTGAATGGGGCAAAATGGGGGGTATTATAGCGGAAAAATAGGGCGGGCGGAAATGGGCGGATTTCAAAAGTCTCATTGAGCGGTTTCGTCAATTTCAAGGTCAATTTGTACTGTTCGAGCTGACGAAGTCAGCGAGTTTACAAATTGACCGCAGAAATTAGAAACACGCGAAACAAAGCAAAATGCTCAGGGTCGCCTTTCTTTTTGGTTACTTTTTCTTTAGCGAAGCAAAGAAAAAGTAACATAACTCAAACAAGGGGTAGGATTTTTGAAAATTTCGCATTACCGATAAACTCAACGCATATGAAATTTTCCAAAATCCTATCCCTTGTAACGAAAAAAAGGCAACTCAACGAGTTGCCTTTTGCTTTCCGATCAAAACTAAAAAGATAAAAAGAAACCCACGGAAACCGTGGGCAAAACCTTTTGTTCTAATTCCGGAGGTGTGAATCACTGTTTTATAAAAGGAGACAAATAAAACAAGAACAAAAGTAAAATTAAAGGAAATTGTTGGCTCCTCCTGCGGGACTCGAACCTGCGACATATGGATTAACAGTCCACCGTTCTACCGACTGAACTAAGGAGGAATAACTTGGTGCGTATATTAGGCTAAAACGTTTTAGCTGTCAAATTCCCCACCAACGGAAAGGGCATTTTTTACACTAAATTATGCTTTTATATTTTCTTTACAAAATAGACATAAATAAAAAAATTCCCTCGTGTGAGGGAATTTTTCAGGATAATTAGCCTTTATATTTTTGGAACACTAAGCAAGCGTTCGTGCCACCGAAACCGAAGCTGTTAGACATTACAGTCGTCAGTGGTTTGTCTTGGCGTTCGGTAACGATATTTAAGCCTTTCGCTTGTTCGTCTAATTCTTCGATGTTGATGCTTGGGGCGATGAAATCATTATCTAACATCAATAATGAGTAGATCGCTTCCTGCGCACCTGCCGCACCGAGCGAGTGTCCCGTCATTGATTTGGTTGAAGAAATCGCTGGGGTTTTATCGCCGAATACGTTGCGGATCGCCCCCAACTCTTTCACATCGCCCACTGGGGTTGAAGTACCGTGTACGTTGATGTATTCAATTTCGCCGTTTACAGTTGCCATTGCTTGTCTCATACAACGCTCTGCACCTTCGCCGCTTGGGGCAACCATATCGTAACCGTCTGAGGTTGCACCGTAGCCGACTAATTCCGCATAGATTTTCGCACCGCGAGCGAGGGCGTGTTCTAATTCTTCCACCACCACAACGGCACCGCCGCCTGCGATCACGAAGCCATCACGGTTCGCATCGTAAGCACGCGAGGCTTTGGTTGGTGTGTCGTTATATTTGGTTGAAACCGCACCCATTGCGTCAAATTCAGTGGCACATTCCCACGATAATTCTTCCGCACCGCCGGCGAAAACCACATCTTGTTTGCCGAGTTGGATCAATTCCATTGCGTGCCCGATACAGTGAGCCGAGGTCGCACACGCCGAGCTGATTGAGTAGTTTACCCCACGGATTTTATAAGGGGTTGCCAAACACGCCGAAACGCTTGACGCCATTGTTTTGGTAACGGCGTAAGGCCCGATCCCTTTCACGCCACGCGGGCCACGCACCGCATCGCACGCCACTAATTGACTGTGGGCTGAACCTGTCCCCGCCCCGATCACTAAGCCCGTGCGGTCGTTAGAAACTTGATCTTCGGTTAAGCCAGAATCTTCAATCGCCTCTTTCATAGAGAGATAAGCGTAAGCCGCCGCATCGCCCATAAAGCGGTAGATTTTGCGGTCGATTAACTCGGCAGGGTTGAGTTTGATCGTGCCTGCGATGTGGCTACGCATTCCCATTTCGATAAATTCAGGCACGGTTTCAATGCCCGATTTGCCCGCTTTGAGTGAGGCTAAAACTTCTTCTTTGTTGTTTCCGATACTTGAAACAATGCCTAAGCCTGTGATAACAACTCTTTTCATTGGTTTGATTCCTATATTTCAATGTGAAAAAATTAAATCTAGCTTACAGGTGTTCGCTCAAATAAGCTAGTAAAAATGTGTTTATTTTAGCGTTAAAAGGCGATTTTTGGCAGAGGTCGGAACAGCTTAACCGTGATTTCCCACACTTTTTGTGGATTTTCCGCCCAAATCGCCTTACTCAAAAATTTTGTGTAAAAAGACCGCTTGCAAGCGGTCTGATTTTAGAAAATTTTACTCTTCGCTTGGTGCGGAAAAGCGTTCGATTCTCGCCCCGATGCCACGCAATTTTTCTTCGATGCGTTCGTAGCCACGGTCGATGTGGTAAATGCGATCCACAATGGTTTCGCCGTTGGCGATACAGCCTGCTAACACAAGGCTGATTGACGCACGTAAGTCCGTTGCCATTACTTCGGCGTGGGAAAGGCGTTCTACCCCGTGGCAAATAGCGGTGTTGCCCTCGATTTCTGCTTTCGCACCCATACGGATAAGCTCTGGGATGTGCATAAAGCGGTTTTCAAAGATCGTTTCAGTGATTTTGCTCGTGCCTTCGGCAACCACGTTTAACAGGGTAAATTGTGCCTGCATATCGGTTGGGAAACCAGGGTGTGGCATTGTGCGGATATTGACCGCTTTCGGGCGTAAGCCGAGGGAATCAAGGGTAATGGTGTCTTCGGTAACGTCCACTTGCATTCCTGCTTCACGCAATTTTTCGATCACGGCATCAAGGGTATCGGCTTTTGTGCCACGGCAAGTAATGCGACCGCCTGAAATCGCTGCCGCTACGAGGAAAGTTCCCGTTTCGATACGGTCTGGCACGATACGATGTTCACAACCGCCCAAGCGTTCCACGCCCTCAATCGTGATCACATCAGACCCCGCCCCTGAAATTTTTGCCCCCATTTTGTTGAGGAACACGGCGGTGTCCACCACTTCTGGCTCGCGTGCCGCATTTTCGATCACGGTTGTGCCGTTCGCTAATGTACCTGCCATCATTACCGATAAAGTCGCGCCTACGCTCACTTTATCCATCAACACTCTCGCCCCACGCAAGCGACCGTTCACGGTGGCTTTCACATAGCCCTCGTCAAGCTCAATGGTCGCCCCCATTTTTTCTAAGCCAGCGATGTGCATATCCACTGGTCTCGCCCCGATGGTGCAGCCACCTGGTAATGAAACTTGTCCTGTGTGGAAGCGAGTGAGCAACGGTGCTAACGCCCAAATTGAGGCACGCATTGTTTTTACTAATTCGTAAGGGGCAACGAAATGGTTGATTTTGCTGGCGTCAATTTGCACCGCACCGCTCGCATCACGTTCCACCACCACGCCTAATTGGCGTAAGATTTTGAAGGTGGTATCAACGTCTTTCAATTCAGGCACGTTGGTTAAGGTAACAGGTTCTTCGGCAAGAATCGCCGCAAAAAGAATTGGTAGAGCGGCATTTTTCGCCCCAGAAATATCAACCGTTCCACTCAATGTGAAAGGGCCGTGAACACGGAATTTTTCCATTCTAAATCCTTAATAAATTTGAGAACCGCCTGCAAGCGGTCGGTTTTATGAAAATTTTGCGAAATCTACCCGCTTGTAACGGGATTTTGCCGAATTAAAGGTTATTGAGCAGACGCTCAGTTTTCCATTTTTCGGTGCTAAACACTTTGATGGTTAAAGCGTGAATCGCATTGGTAGCAAAAAGATCTGCCAACGGGGCGTAAACGGCTTGCTGCTGTTTAACACGCGATAATTCAGCGAGGCTATCACTCACCACAATGACGCCGTAATGAGAACCATCGCCCTGTGCGTGAACTTCTGCCACATCGGCTAAGGCTTGTTTGAGGATTTCTTCAATTTGTTGAGGTTGCATTGATCATTCCTATTGCGTTGTACACTGTTTTTCACAAACCAAAAATTGCGAAAGCCACTCGTCTAGATCATAAAGATCAGCAAGGGTTTTCACCATTTCTGGCGTATTGATTAAGCAGTTTTCGGTTTGCTGTTGATAAAAATGAAGTAATTCAGCCAATAAAGTAAAGCCTGCGGAATCTACTTGTTCAAGCTGTTTGAGATCCCAATAAATATGTTGATTGCCCTTCGGCGATAAAAAAGAAGCACGTTGCTTCCATAACGGAAGCAACGTGTCTTTGGTTAATTCGCCAGACAATTTCACAAACAGACTTTCATTATTTTGCTGAATGTCCCATTGTAATGTTTTTTGTGGCTTCATAAAACAGATTATTTACCTAATGTGATTGGCTGTTTTGCAGATTGTGCAACTTGTGCAGTTAAAGCATCAATACCTTGCTGACGTAAGATACTGCTCCACTCGTTTTGTTTGGTTGCAACCATACTTACACCTTCAGCCGCCATATCATAAGCCTGCCATTCGCCTGTTTTGCTGTTTTTACGCCATTTGAAGTCAAGTTTAATTGGGGCTGCTGAACCTGATGATAACACATTGACACGAATGCTCACGATAGATTTACCATCAACAGGTTTTTCGCTTTCGATCTGCACTTGCTGATCTTTATATTGAGTTAAAATTTGTGCATAAGATTGTTCAATAAATTGACCAAATGCGTTAAAGAATTTTTCACGCTGTGCTTCTGAAGCAGAAGACAACGCTTTACCTAACACTAATTGACCTGCGTATTTAACGTGAACATAAGGCATTAAATCTTTACGCACGATAGAACGTAAAGTCTCTGGATTTGAACGGATAGCCGCTTGATTTGCTTTAATATCGCCAAATAATTTATCTGCGGTTTGTTGCATTAAGGCATAAGGACTGGTTTCCGCAAAAGATTGAGTTGAGAAAAATGCAGAAATTGCCACTAAGCTTGTTGCAATGATTTTTTTGATGTTTTTTAACATTATTAAACTCCATAAGGCACGTTGGAACGCACCGAGTTGATGTTTAGAGGTAAACGGCTGTTTACCCGATTATTTTGCCTCTGGTTTATCGCCTTCGGCTTTTGGTTCGTCAGTTTTATCCGATTTTTTATCGCCGTATAAGAACTGTCCGACTAAATCTTCTAACACCATTGCGGAATTAGTATCCACAAAAGTATCACCATTTTTTAGCATTGCGGTTTCGCCTTCGATCGAAAATCCAACATTCAATGCAATATATTGTTCGCCGAGTAAGCCTGAGGTTTTGATCGAAAGTGAGCTGGTATCTGGGATCTGATCATAGCTTTGATTGATTGCCATACTCACTTTTGGCGAGTAAGTTTTTGGATCAAGCTGAATATCAGACACTCGTCCAATTACCACACCGCCCACCTTAATCGGCGCACGGACTTTTAGTCCACCGATATTGTCGAAAGTTGCGTAAAGAGTGTAAGTTTTTTCTGAAGAAAACCCTTGCACATTTGCCACTCGCAATCCTAAGAAAACCAATGCTCCCAAGCCGATTAACACAAATAATCCGACCCAAAATTCATATTTAATTGATTGACGCATCGCCACTCCTAAATGTAAAGAATGAATAAATTGCTCTTACAAGCGGTCAGTTCCGCTCAAATTTCAAGGCAGTTTATTCCGCTGTTTTAACCGCCGAACATTATCGCCGTTAAAATAAAATCTAAGCCCAACACCGCTAAGGAAGCGTTCACCACGGTTTTGGTGGTGGCTTGGCTAATCCCCTCTGAGGTTGGCATTGCATCATAACCATTGAATAATGCAATCCAGACCACTGCAAAGGCAAAGGCAAGGCTTTTAATGAAACCGTTGATCAAATCGCTGATCGTTACTGAATTTTGCATTACCGACCAAAAACTGCCTTCGTCCACACCTTTCCATTCCACGCCGACCAACATTCCGCCCCAAATACCAATCGCAGTAAAAATCACCGCCAAAATCGGCATTGCAATCACGCCTGCCCAAAAGCGAGGGGCGATAATCCGTCTTAACGGATCAACCGCCATCATTTCGAGGCTGGATAACTGCTCGGTGGCTTTCATTAAACCGATTTCGGCGGTTAAAGCCGAGCCCGCTCGCCCTGCAAATAAAAGGGCGGTAACCACAGGGCCTAATTCACGCAGTAACGACAGGGAAACCAACTGCCCCAAATTCATCTCTGCTGAAAAATTAACCAGAACCACATAACCTTGCAAGCCGAGTACCATTCCGATAAACAAGCCCGACAGCATAATAATCAGTAACGACTGCACCCCAAGCACATAAAGCTGTTTGATCAACAACGGGCTATGCTTGCGGAATTGTGGTTTGCCAACCAGCGATCCCCATAACATTAAGCTCGCCCGACCGCAGGATCGCACCGCTTGTATCACGGAAGAACCGAGATGATTGATGAACTTAATCACGAAATAATTCCTCTGTATAAGGTTGTGCAGGATAGTGGAACCGCACTGGCCCGTCTGATTTGCCCGCCAAGAATTGCACCACTTGCGGATCTTGACTGGCTCGCAACATTTCTGGCGTGCCTTCGGCGATGATCCGTTTATCCGCCACAATGTAGGCGTAATCGGCAATGCTCAACACTTCGGTAACATCGTGAGACACCACAATCGAGGTTAAATTCAAGGCTTGATTTAACTTGCGGATCAGTTCCACAATCACGCCCATACTGATCGGATCTTGCCCCGTAAACGGCTCATCATACATAATCAGATCGGGATCAAGTGCCACCGCCCTTGCTAACGCCGCACGGCGAGCCATTCCGCCCGATAATTCAGACGGCATTAAATCTGCCGCACCACGCAATCCGACCGCTTCCAATTTCATCAGCACTAATTTTTTAATCAGCGGTTCAGGCAAATCGGTATGTTCACGCAAGGGGAAAGCGACATTATCGAAAGTGGATAAATCGGTAAATAACGCCCCCGATTGAAACAACATACCCATTCGCTGACGGATCTCATACAATGCCTTATTTGAGGCGGTGCAAACATCTTGCCCGTCAAATAAAATTTCGCCAGACTCAGGCAAAATTTGCCCGCCGATAAGCCGTAATAAAGTCGTCTTACCAATGCCCGATGGCCCCATAATCGCAGTAACCTTTCCTCTCTGCACCCGCAGATTTAGGTTGTCGTAAATCACCCGTTCCCCTCGTTTAAAGGTCAAGTTCTTCACTTCAACCAAATTTTCAGTATTACCCATTCGATTTTCTTTGGTTAGGAATAAAAAATAAAGTCGCCATACTCTACGAACTTGGCGATAAAGTCAAAGGCTTTTAATTATTTGACAAAAAAATAGACAAACCACCCGCTTGCACGGGTAGTTTTTTCAGTTTTAGTCAAGGAATGTGAATTAGGCTTTGGCTAATTTCGTCCAGTTATAATAACCGTAAATCGCATTGAGCAAATAGGAGAAATACATAATATACATTGACGGATTTTCCGCCCAAAGCACGATAGAAAGGATATTCAGCACAATCCACAACACCCATTGCTCACGGTAACGCAACAACATCAAGCCTTGTGCCGCCACTACAATAATGGTGGTTAAACCGTCTAAGCCCGTTGAACTACCGCCCGCCATATTGAGAGCTTGCACAAACAGCAACGTGCCGACCGCCACAAACGCCAACAACGCAATCCAGCCTTTGAGGGAAAGGGATTTAGCGATCACCGCCTCAGCCCCTTGTGCCTGCTGCATATTCTGTTTCCAAAGGAAATAGCCGATAAATTGAGCAGGAATATAAACGTAAAGAGTGGTATTCATCTCGCCGAGATAATTCGCCCCCCACGCCACATAAAAATAGCTATACGCAAAAATCAGCCCGAAGAAATAGTTACTGATTTTGCCTTTACTAATAAACACATTACAAATAATGCCCGAAATCCCCGCAACCATTCCCAAAATGGAATCGGGTGCGTAAATATAAACGCCGATTTGAGCCACAATAAACAAGAAAAGCCACGCCACCTCAAAGGGTTTCCAGCCACTAAACAGCTCTTGTTTAATTTTGTCGAAAGTTAAAACATTCATCGTTTTGCCTCCATATATATTATAAAACAGCGACATTCTACGCCTAAAAGTCAAAAAATGTAAGATATAAATCACATTTTTTAGTAAAAAACCGAATGCAAGGGGTGGGATTTTTGCAAATTTTCTACTTTATACTGCTTCTACCTCAATAAAAAACCCCGTTTTTTCAACGGGGTTTTAAGCGTTTAAACTGATTAAAGATTATTCAATCTCACTTCAATCAAACTTTTTTCTTGGGCTGGGGCGGTGGTAAGGGCTTGTTGGTAAGCACTTTTGGCGGCGGCTTTATCGCCTTTTGCGACCAAAATATCGCCCGTGAGGATTTGCTTTCTTAGCGTCCACGCTTCATCTTGAATTTGCCCTAAGGTTGCCAAGGCATCATCAAATTGGTTGAGTTGGAAATCGACTAACGCCAAACGGAAGCGGATCACTGTTTGTAAAGTGGCGTCCGAGGTCGCTTGCAAACCTTGTTGTAACAAGGTTTTCGCTTTGGCAAAATCGCCTTTTTCTGCGGCTTGTTTGGCCTGATCGAGTTGAGCGAACACCGCATAGCTCGAATCTTTATTTTCGCTGACAAATTTCTCAACAAGCGGTGCGTTTTTGCTTGGATCTTGCGAATAGCTTTCCATTACTTGCTGGTAGGTTGCCGAGGTTTTTTGGGCGTTTTCGAGTTGCGATTTTTGCCAGAAATTCCAGCCAAATGTGGCACCACAAACGGCGATAATCGCGAGTAAAATCGGCGTGCCGTTCGCTTTGAACCAATTTTTTACATCGTTAAATTCTTGTTCTTCGGTTTTGTTGAAATAATCGCTCATTGTTTCCTCTCTTATTTAAAACGAGCTTGAAGTTCGCTGATTAAATTGGCTTGCGACACGGTGATTTGTTCCACTTCGCCGTGCAGATCTTTGATCACTACGTTTTTTTCCGCCACTTCACTTTCGCCTAACACCAGAGCCAATTTCGCCCCTGATTTATCGGCTCGCTTGAATTGCTTTTTGAAGTTGCCGCCACTGCAATGCAACATTGTGCGAAGTTGTGGAAACGCCGAACGCACGTTTTCGGCGAGTTCAAAGGCTTTCGCCGTTGTGCCTTCGCCCGTATGCACCACATAAATATCCACCGCTCTCGGCAGGGCGACCGTTGGGTTCACTTCTTGCACCAACAACACCAAACGCTCTAAGCCCATCGCAAAACCCACGCCTTCGGTGGCGTGTCCGCCCAGTTGCTCGACCAAGCCGTCATAACGACCTCCACCGCAAACCGTGCCTTGCGAACCGAGTGCGGTGGTTACCCATTCAAACACGGTTTTGTTGTAGTAATCCAAGCCACGCACTAATTTTTGGTTGATTTCATATTTCACGCCCATTTGATCCAAAATTTGGCACACTTGGGCGAAGTGATTTTTCGCTTCTTCATCAAGGTAGTCGTGCAATTTCGGAGCGTTGTTTAACACCGCTTGGATTTGCTCATTTTTGGTGTCCAAAATCCGCAATGGGTTAGTGGTTAAACGGCGTTTGCAATCTTCATCTAACACGTCAATATGCTGATTGAGGAACGCTACCAAGGCTTCGTTATATTTTTTGCGTGCGTCAAGGCTACCAATCGAATTGAGTTGCAGGCTAACGTGTTCACGAATACCCAATTTTTCCCACAAGCGGGCGGTTAAGAGGATCAATTCCGCATCGGCTTCGGGGTTGGCAATGCCAAAAATTTCCACGCCTGCTTGGTGGAATTGGCGGTAACGCCCTTTTTGCGGACGCTCGTAGCGGAACATTGGTCCGATATACCACAAACGCTGTTCTTGATTGTAGATCCAACCGTGCTCAATTGCTGCACGCACGCAACCTGCCGTCCCTTCTGGGCGTAGGGTCAGGCTCTCGTCATCGCGATCTTTAAAGGTAAACATCTCTTTGGAAACGATGTCCGTTTCCTCGCCCACACCACGAGCGAATAAGTTAGTCGATTCTAAAATCGGGCTACGAATTTCCGCATAGCCATAGCTCGCAAAGGTTTCACGCACCTGCCCTTCGATCCATTGCCACAAAGGCGAATCCGTTGGCGAAAGGTCGTTCATACCTCGAATTGCTTGAATGGTTTTTGCCATATTTGTATCTCTTAAATGTGTATATGGACGCCAGCGTGGCGTCCCATTCGTAAAAATTCTCGCGGATCTGACCGCTTGTTCCCTCTCTCTGTAAGAAATGCTGAACGCATTTCTTACTGTCTGTCTCTCTCCCATCAATGGGAGAGAGTTTTGATACGACCGCATTTTTAGTTTAGCCCTCTCCCACTTGTGGGAGAGGGACAGATTTTTCTTCGTTAAGAAGAAAAATCAGGGAGAGGGCAAAATTAGATTTGCTCAACCTCAATCCGCTGATGTTGTGCGGCGACTTTGGCTCGGATTTTGGCTTCGAGCTGGTCGATGAGGTTGTCGTTGTCAAAACGCTCTTTTTGGCGAACGCCGTCAAGGTAGTAGCCACTCATTTTGTTGCTACCTGTTACGCCGAGATCCGACACTAAGGCTTCGCCCGGTCCGTTTACTACGCAACCGATGATCGAGACATCCATTGGGGTGATGATGTCTTCGAGGCGTTGTTCGAGGGCGTTTACCGTGCCGATCACATCAAACTCTTGGCGTGAGCAAGTTGGGCAAGCGATAAAGTTGATCCCACGGGAACGAATCCGCAACGATTTCAAAATATCAAAGCCGACTTTCACTTCTTCGACAGGATCTGCCGCCAACGAAACTCGCAAGGTATCGCCGATCCCTTCGGAAAGCAGTAATCCCAAGCCGATTGCTGATTTCACCGCCCCAGCTCTCGCCCCACCGGCTTCGGTGATGCCTAAGTGGATCGGCTGTTTGATCGCTTTCGCCAGCAAGCGGTAAGATTCCACCGCCAAAAACACATCTGAGGCTTTAACGCTCACTTTGAATTGATCGAAATTGAGGCGATCCAAGATCTCAACGTGGCGTAACGCACTTTCGAGCAACGCCTCGGGGGTTGGTTCGCCAAATTTTTCTTGAATATCACGTTCGAGCGAGCCAGCGTTCACGCCAATGCGGATCGGGATATTTTTATCTCTGGCACAATCCACCACCGCACGGATTCGCTCTTCTTTGCCGATATTACCAGGGTTGATCCGCAAGCAATCTACGCCATATTCCGCCACTTTGAGGGCGATGCGGTAGTCAAAATGAATATCCGCCACCAACGGCACATTGACCTGTTGCTTAATCAATTTAAAGGCTTCGGCGGCGTCCATTGTCGGCACGGAAACACGCACAATATCCGCCCCCACACGTTCGAGGGCTTTGATTTGTGCCACCGTGGCTTCCACATCGGTGGTGCGAGTGTTGGTCATCGACTGCACCGCAATCGGGGCATCGCCCCCGACTGGCACTTTTCCTACATAGATTTTAGTCGATTGACGGCGTTTAATTGGGGGTTCTTTTAACATAGCGTTCTATTATTGTGGAAGTTTGATACGAGCCACACGACCATCAATTTTTAATGGCACTTGCTGACCTTTATAGTAAAGTTTCACGTTAGCTGGCGCACCAATCGTTAAGCTATATTGTTGGTTGCCGTTGAAACTTAACACTTCGCCTGAATTGTATAATTTTTCCGCAAGGCGTTTTTTCTTATCGCCACGCACGGTAATCCAGCTTTGGGCGTTGGTAATTTCGATGCGTAATTCATCGTTGTTTGCCGCTGCTGGTTGCTCTGCGGTGGCTTCCGTTGGCTGTTGTAACGCATTTTCCGCCGTTTGAACCGCTTGTTCTGCTTGCGGTTGAGCTTGATTTGCCTGAATTGCGGCTAAATCCGTAACGTTATTCACCACAGGGGCGGTTGGTTCGGCTTTTGGCGGTTCTTGAACAGGTTGAGGTTCTGCTTGAACTGGCTGAACCGCTACGCTGCTTTCAGTCGCCACAGGTTGTGGTTGGATTTCAACCGTGTTAGCGGCTGGCGTATTCGTAGCGGTTTGTTCCGCAGTGGTTTCGCTCACTAGCACTTCACGGCTTTCTTGGTCTTTTTTGTACTCTTGCCACCACCAAGCACCCGTCATTCCAATAATGCCGAGTAGCACCAACACCGAGCCACATTTCAACCAACGTTTTTGCGATTGTTGAGCCACTTTGGCACTCGCCGCCGCTTTTTGCACTTCTTTTGGAATGGTAACTTCGCCGTAGTTTACCGTTGAAACCAAATCTTCTGGCAAACGTAAAAAACGCACATAGTTACGCACATAACCACGCACGAACGCAGGGGCAACATTTTGCAAAATAAAAATATCGTTTTCTAACGATTCAAGATGATTTTTTTTGAGATTGGTTTTCTGCACTACATCATCAAGGCTTAATCCCAAAGATTCGCGTGCCTTTTTGAGTTGTTGTCCGAGAGAGAGAGAATTTTCAGAAATTACATTCGTTGATTCAGTCATTGGTAAGCTCTTTTTAATTGAAAAAAATTAGTCGGAAGTTTAAAGAGATAGACGGCGTTTTGCAATGTTAAAGCGTAAAAAATCCAATGCAAGCGGTTAGATTTCTGAAAATTTCGTAAAATCTACCCGCTTGCAAGGCGGTTTAGCTACCTCACCACACCACAATTTAGGCAGTAGAGATAGCGATTTTGCGGATCGTTAAAGCTGTCTAACACGCCAAGGGATTGTTTCAGTTTAGACTGCACGGGCAAATTCAGCCAACGCACCAATTCCACCTGCACTTTGGGTTTAATGCCTTTCAACATCGCCCCGAACAGGGAATCATCTTCCTCAACAAACCATTGCACCGCAGGGGATTTCACCGTTTTGCCTTGCTGATTGAGCAACGCCACCATTTCATCGTAAGCAGTGCTGAAATCGCCTAAACGATCCACCAAGCCGAGCTTTTGAGCGGTCGCCCCCGTCCAAACCTGCCCTTGGGCGATTTTATCCACCGCCTCTTTTGACATCTTTCGCCCTTGGCTGACAAGGCTGATAAAGCGGTCGTAGCCGTTTTCAATCCCGATTTGGATCAGCTCACTTTGAGCTGGCGAGAGCGGTTTGAGGGAATTTTGGTTAGCGAGTTCGGAAGTGGCAATGCCGTCCTCGCTTACGCCGATTTTTTTGGCGGTTTTTTCCACATTTAACACCAAGCCGAAAATGCCGATTGAGCCTGTAATGGTGCTAGGATCGGCGACAATTTTATCGCTGGTGGCGGAAATCCAATAACCGCCCGAAGCCGCCATTCCGCCCATTGAAGCCACCACTGGCACGCCTTTTTGCTGAATTTCCGCCACTTTTTGACGGATCAATTCCGACGCCACCGCACTGCCACCAGGGCTGTTTACCCGTAAAATCAAGCCGACCACATTCGGATCTTGCTTCACGTTTTCGAGTAACTCGACAATGGTTTCACTGCCCGCACTCTGCTCATCGCTCTCGCCGTCCACGATTGCCCCCTCAACATTGACCACCGCAATTTTTTGCGAAGCGTTGGAAGAAAAACGGTCAGGCAGGGTTTCCACATAGTCGATATCCTCGATCAAGCGGTAAGATCCCTGCGAATTTTCGCCAAATTGAGCGATCAATTTTTGGCGAATTTCCCCCTCGCTCAACACCTCAGACACAAGGAAACGGTTGAGGGCAAATTGTGCATCATCGCCTTTGGCTTGACGATATTCCGCCAAGAATTGAGCAGGCTCAGGCAACACTTTTTCTTTGCCGATTTGACGATTTTTCGCCACCACATTTTGGAAATCGTCCCACATTTCGCCGAGCCATTTTTGGGCGTTTTGGCGAGCTTCGGGCGACATATCATCACGCAAAAACGGCTCAACCGCCGATTTGTAAGTGCCAACACGGAAAATATGCGGGGTGGCTTCGATTTTGTCGAGCAAGGATTTGAAATAGAGATTGGAATAGCTCAACCCTTTTAAATCCACCGAACCTGCTTTATTGAGGTAAATTTTGTCGGCGAAGGTCGCCAAATAATACTGACTTTGGCTGAACTGCGAGCCGACCGCAATCACGGGTTTACCCGATTGTTTGAAGGCGTTAATTTCTTCGCCGATAAACCGCAACGAGGGCAAATCCCCCCCTTGAAATTTGCCTAAATCCAGCACCAAGCCCGTGATTTGGCGATCCGCCGCCGCCCGTTTGAGCATTTGCACCACGTCAAAGGTGGAAATTTTGTTATCCTCGCTCTGTTCCATTTCCGAACGCAATAAGCGGTAAAAATCGCCATATTGATCGCGATTGTCGGCTAAATAGCCGTTTAATTTGAGTAACAGGGCGGAATTTTGCCCGAAATCGCTGGTTTGTGGTTTACCGCTATTCGCCACCATTGAGACCACCGCCCAGCACACGAGGACGAACAGAATAAAAAAGAGGCTGACGGTAAATTCCCGTAGGCAACGAAACAGGCGGTAAATGCCCTTTAACAGAGTGAGGAACATCAATTTTCCTAAATTTTGTTGAGAATAATTGCCGATAAATTACCACAAAATGTGCTATTCTTTAACGGTTTTTTCGTAAAGAGGATTTTTCAATGAACCCGATTTTAGACCTACTTCATCATCGCCGTTCCAATAAAAAACTCGGCGATCTCGCCCCAAATGCCGAACAACTCAACAACCTTTTTAAAGCCGCCTTGCGAGTCCCCGATCACGGTCGCTTAAAGCCTTATCGTTTTGTGGTGATTGAAAAAAGCCAAATGGCAACCTTTAAAAACTGCCTTGACGGTGCGGTGCAAGAATTTGGGTTGGATGCTCACAAGGCGGAAAAAATCAGCCACCTCGCCCCAATGGTGATCGGCGTGGTGGCGAAGATCGATGAAAATAATCCAAAAGTCCCCGCTTGGGAACAGATGCTGACCGCAGGCTGTGCCACTTACGCAATGCAACTCGCCGCCAATGCACAAGGCTTTGACACGGTTTGGATTACTAATAAATGGATCAACGGATCGGCGTTGCGTAACGCTTTTGCGTGTGCGGAACAGGATCAGATCGTGGCGTTGTTGATGATCGGCTCGCCCCGTGAAGACGATCAGATCGCTCGTTGCAGCGAATGTGAAGATCCAACGGATTTTGTGGCGTATCTCAAATGAAAACGATCTTAATTACGGGCTGTTCATCGGGCATCGGCTACGCCACCGCCCACCACCTCAAACAGGCTGGCTGGCGAGTGATAGCCAGTTGTCGCAAGGCGGAAGATGTCGCCCGCTTGCAATTTGAGGGGTTGGAATCTGTACAACTTGATGTTACGGATTCCGCCCAAATCGAGCAGGTGTTTGACTATATCAATGCAAGCGGTGGCTTAGATGCCATTTTCTGTAACGCAGGCTACGGGCAACCAGGCTGTGCCGAAGATGTGCCACGTGAGGCGTTGCGAGAAATCTTTGAAACCAACGTGTTCGGCTGCTGGGAAGTGGTCAATCACGCCCTCAAAATTTTCCGCCGTCAGAATCACGGTAAAATTTTAATCACCAGTAGCATTTTGGGCTTTGCCGCAATGCACTATCGAGCAGCTTACAACAGCACCAAATTCGCCCTCGAAGGCTATGCCGACACCCTACGCCACGAGTTGCACGGCTCGAATATCTTTGTGAGCTTGATCGAACCCGGCCCGATTCAAAGCAAATTCCGCCCAAATTCGGTGGTAAAATTGCAACAATACATCGATCTGGAAAATTCCTATCATCAAGCCTTTAACGCCAAGCAGTTGGCACGCTTAACCGCCCCAAGCAACGGCAACCCATTCACCCTACCCGCCA
This sequence comes from Haemophilus paracuniculus, assembly GCF_002015115.1. Lineage (GTDB taxonomy): Bacteria > Pseudomonadota > Gammaproteobacteria > Enterobacterales > Pasteurellaceae > Haemophilus_E > Haemophilus_E paracuniculus. The sequence continues at coordinate 11,127 of NZ_MUYA01000018.1, read as the reverse complement.
CCGCTTGTGCCGAAGCCTGCCTAACCGCTCTCAACAGCCACAAACCGAAAGCCCGTTATCAGGTTACCTTCCCCACCAAATTGTTCTGGTGGCTCAAACGATTCCTACCCACCACCACGTTTGATGCCTTGTGTCGGAAGTTTGGGGGGTAAATTGTTATCAATAAAAGCAGGCAGATTCGTAAAAATTTTTACCAATCTGCCCGCTTGTTAATCCGCTTTACTTCGCAATCCGTTTATATTTAATGCGATGCGGTTGGGTGGCGGCTTCGCCGTAGGTTTTCTTCTTCCACTCTTCATAATCAGAGAAGTTACCTTCGTAGAAAGTTACTTTGCCTTCATCGCCGTAGTCGAGAATATGGGTGGCGATGCGGTCTAAGAACCAGCGGTCGTGGGAAATCACTAAGGCACACCCTGGGAATTCGAGGATCGCATTTTCTAAGGCTCGCAAGGTTTCTACGTCAAGGTCGTTGGTCGGTTCGTCCAGTAGCAACACGTTGCCGCCCACTTGCAAGAGTTTGGCGAGGTGCAAACGTCCGCGTTCGCCGCCCGATAATTCGCCCACGCGTTTTTGCTGATCCACGCCTTTGAAGTTGAAGCGTCCAACATAGGCACGGCTTGGGATTTCAAAGTTGCCGATTCGCATAATATCTTGTCCGCCCGACACTTCTTCCCATACGGTTTTCTTGTCGTCCATTGCATCACGGAACTGATCGACCGATGCCATTACCACCGTTTCGCCCAGCACGATTGAGCCTGAATCTGGCTGTTCTTTGCCCGAAAGCATACGGAAAAGGGTGGATTTACCCGCACCGTTCGCCCCGATAATCCCCACAATCGCCCCTTTTGGAATGCTGAATGAGAGATCGTCAATCAACGTGCGGTCGCCGTAAGATTTTGTGAGGTTTTGCACTTCGATCACTTTATCGCCTAGACGTGGGCCAGGTGGAATAAAGAGTTCGTTGGTTTCGTTACGTTTTTGATATTCGCCCGAATTGAGTTCTTCAAAGCGTGCCATACGCGCCTTACTTTTCGCTTGGCGGCCTTTTGGATTTTGACGCACCCATTCCAACTCTTTCTCAATCGATTTTTGGCGTGCCGATTCCGCCGCTTGTTCTTGGGCGAGGCGTTTTTCTTTCTGCTCTAACCAAGAAGAATAGTTACCTTCCCACGGAATACCCTCGCCACGGTCAAGCTCTAAGATCCAGCCTGCCACGTTATCAAGGAAGTAACGGTCGTGGGTGATCGCTACCACCGTGCCTTCGTAATCGTGTAAGAAGCGTTCTAGCCACGCCACGGATTCCGCATCCAAGTGGTTGGTTGGCTCGTCTAACAATAACATATCTGGCTTTTCAAGCAACAAACGGCACAACGCCACACGGCGGCGTTCGCCCCCTGATAAATGCTCGATTTTTGCGTCCCAATCTGGCAAACGTAACGCATCGGCGGCACGTTCTAATTGGTTGTCGAGATTGTGTCCATCGTGGGCTTGGATAATCGCCTCTAATTCCGCTTGCTCGGCGGCGAGTTTGTCGAAATCCGCATCAGGATCAGCGTAAAGGGCATACACTTCATCTAAGCGAGTGAGGGCTTTCTTCACTTCGCCCACCGCTTCTTCAATCGCTTCACGCACGGTTTGTTGCGGTTCGAGTTTTGGCTCTTGCGGAAGATAGCCGATTTTGATCCCAGGTTGCGGACGAGCTTCGCCCTCGATCTCTTTATCAATGCCCGCCATAATGCGAAGCAAGGTCGATTTCCCCGCCCCGTTTAAGCCAAGCACCCCAATTTTCGCCCCAGGGAAAAAGCTCAAAGAAATATCTTTCAAAATATGCCGCTTCGGCGGAACAACCTTGCCGACTCGGTGCATTGTATAAACAAATTGTGTGGACATTATTTAATTCCTCGTTGAAAAAATTGTGGGTTATTCTACTTGAAAATGGGTGGTTTTTCTTTCTTTTTTTGGCATAAATCGCTAGAATTTGCGGGATTTTTGCGTAGGATTTTCACGAAATTTCAAAGAATCCGACCGCTTGCAAACACTTTATCCCGTTAGGAATGACAATGTCTTTAAATTTAGCTGATATTCGCCAACAAATTACCCAAATCGACCGCCACTTGCTGAAACTGCTTTCCGAACGCCACCGCCTCGCCTTTGATGTGGTGCGTAGCAAAGAGATTACCCAAAAGCCGTTGCGTGATGTGGTGCGAGAAAAAGAGTTGCTGCAAGAGCTGGTAAATTTTGCCGAGGCGGAAAATTATCAACTCGATCCGCTTTACGTTACCCAAATTTTCCAGCGGATCATTGAGGATTCCGTGCTTACCCAACAAAATTACCTGCAAAATAAGTTGAACGAGCAGAAAGAGGATCGCATTTCGATTGCCTTTTTGGGAATGCGTGGCTCTTATTCCAATATGGCGTCTCGCCAATTCGCCAAAAAGTATCAAGGCACGTTGCACGAGTTGAGTTGTGCATCCTTCGCCGAAGTGTTTGAGAAAGTGCAACAAGGCGAGGCGGATTACGGCGTGCTGCCCCTTGAAAATACCACTTCGGGATCGATCAATGATGTCTACGATTTACTGCAACACACGGAATTAGCGGTGGTGGGCGAATTAGCCTATCCGATCAAACATTGCGTGCTAGCGACTAGCCCGATTGAACTCGCCGAGATCGACACTCTTTACAGCCACCCGCAGGTGATCCAGCAATCCAGCCAATTCATCCAAAGCCTCAACAAGGTGCATATTAAGTATTGCGAAAGCAGCTCGCACGCAATGGAATTAGTGGCTCGCTTGAATAAACCAAACATTGTGGTACTCGGCAACGAGGACGGCGGGAAACTCTATGGTTTGAACGTGATTAAAACGGATATTGCCAACCAAGAGAACAATATCACTCGCTTTATCGTGGTGGCGAAACAGGCGGTAAAAGTGTCGCCGCAAGTGCAAACCAAAACCCTGCTACTAATGACCACCACCCAACAAGCGGGGGCTTTGGTGGATGCGTTAATGGTGTTCAAACAGCACAATATCCGAATGATGAAATTGGAATCTCGCCCGATTTATGGCAAGCCGTGGGAAGAGATGTTTTATGTGGAACTGGAAGCCAATATCCATTCAGAAAACACCCAAAACGCCCTGCGTGCCTTGGAAAAAGAGACTAGCTATGTGAAAGTGTTGGGCTGTTATCCGAGTGAAATTATTGAGCCAGTTAAAATTTAAAAAATTCCTACGCCGAGCTAAATGCTCGGCATTTTTACGTTAAGGGAAACAACCACGGCACTAACAATACGGTGGCGATCATTACAATCAAAGTAAACGGCACGCCAATTTTGACGAAGTCGATAAATTTGTAGCCTGCGGGACCGATCACCATTGTGTTTACGGGGGAAGAGATTGGGGTCATAAAGGCGGCGGACGAGGCGATGGTAATCACCATTACCAACGCAATCGGCGAGTAGCCGAGTTGGTTGGCGATTTCGATTGCAATCGGTGCCATTAAAATGGCGGTGGCGGTGTTTGAGATAAATAAGCCCACCACCGCGGTTAAGGCGAACAAGCCGAATAAAATTGGGTAAATGCCTAATCCGCCCATTATGGCGAGGAATTGTTCCACTAACAAAGCCACGCCGCCCGTTTTTTGCATTGCGATTGAGAACGGCATCATTCCGATAATTAAAATGAGGCTCGGGAAATGGATCGACTCATAGGCACTTTTCATATCAATGCAGCGGAATTTGCCGAGCATCAGGCAGGCGATTAGTGCGGCGATCACATTTGGCACAATGCCACTTATCATTAACGCCACCATTACAAAAATGGAAAACAGAGCGTGGGGGGCTTGGCTGGCGGCTGGCACGGCTTGTTTGCTCTCTTTCGGCGTGCCGAGCAGGAAGAAATCTTTGTTATGCTTATCCATTGCCATAATCCGCTGCCACACGCCCATTACCAGCAAAATATCCCCCGATTTTAACGGCTCTGTGAGCAGATTATCTTGTAGGATCTGATCTTGGCGTTTGATCCCGACCACGCTCAATCCAAAATTCGAGCGAAAACCCAGTTCCGCAATGGTTTTGCCGATAGTATCCGTTTCGGGCATTAGGGCTAATTCCGCCATTCCCACCGCTTTGGCGTGGTCGGAAAAATACTCGCCTTTCAACGCAATCGGTTTTAATTTGAACTGTTCGCACAAGGTTTGAAATTCGCTTTCGCTCACGCCAATATCCATTAACAGCACATCTTTATTTTGCAGTTGATCGTTGCCTAACGCCGTAATGGTAATACGGCGGAAATGTTTAAAACGTTGAATGGCGATAATGTTGAGATGATAGGTCGAACGCAGTTTCAGTTCGTCAATGGTTCTGCCAATAAAGGGGGAATCTTCGGCAAGCACCACCATTTTGGCTCGCCCGTGTAGCTGATATTCGTTAATCAAATGGCTGATGGAATTTTCTTCGTGGGTGAGGTTCGTTTCCTGTTCGCCATTATCCAACCAACGGCAAGCCACTAGCATATACAAAATCCCGAGTACCAAAATCGTTAAGCCAATCAGGGTAAAATCAAAAAAGCCAAAGCCTTGATAACCACTTTTGACTAATTCCGAATGAGCCACCAAATTGGGGGCGGTGGCTATCAGGGTCATCATTCCGCTAATCAAGCCCGCCATACTTAACGGCATCATCATTCGGCGGGGGGAAATGTTCATTCCTGCACAAATGGCAAGTACCACAGGGATAAAAATCGCCACAATCCCCGTTGAGCTCATAAACGCCCCGAGGGTGGCGATAGAAAACATCAACAGTACCAACACTTTGGTTTCGCTCGCCCCTGCCACTCGCATTAACCAATCGCTCACTTGGTAGGCAACCCCCGTGCGGGCAAGGGATTCCCCCACAATGTAGAGCAAGGCGAGCAAAATAATGTTCGGATCGCTAAATCCAGCAAAAATCTCTTGGGTGGTTAAAATGCCCGACAGGCTAAACCCTAGCATTACCAACAGGGCAATGGTATCCATTCGCCATTTATTTTGGATAAATAGGAAAATCGCCACCGCCAACAGGCTCAACACCCAAAACAGCGGTTGCGAGAAAAAAGTGGGGAAAAAACTAGGGAATGAAGACATTTTGAGCAAAAAGTGAGGAAATTTTGTGAATTATAGCGAAAATGGCAGTCTATGCAAAAATTTGCTACAATCCCACCGCTTTCATCACCCTAAAAATCGGATAATAATAAAATGCACAAAATCCCCCGACTTTTTTTGATTTTTCTACTGCTGAGTTTGCCCCTCGCTGGCTGGGCAAACGCCCCTCGCACCGCCTTAGACTTTTTGAAAGCGATGTCTAACGCCCACCAAACGGCAACCTACGAAATTCTCTACAACTTGCAACAGGGCAACGAGTCGGAATCTTTCCGCTATCGCCACACCACCGCCAACGGCAAAGGTTTTGCCCAACTGCTACGCCTTGATAATCGCCGTGAGGAACAGGTGCTAAAAGGTAACACCGTGAGCTATTTGGGCTACGGTTTCCGCCCGTTTAGCCTGCCAAGTTCACAAATTTTGGATAATCTACCCGCTATTTTTAACGCCGATTTGACCCAACTTAATGGCTATTATGTGGAAGAATTAGAGCGAGATCGAATCGCTGATCGTGTCGCGCGTGGCTTCAAACTGATCCCAAAAAATAACGACCGCTACCCAATAGTGTTATGGATTGATGAAAACAATCACATTTTGCTAAAAAGCGAACTGTTTGATCAAAGCGGTCGCTTGCTTGAACAATTTAAGGTGGTGCAACTCAGCACCGATAACCAAATCCACGGCATCGTTGAGGCGATCAACACCCTTATTCTGCCCGAAATTATCGCCCCCGCTCAAAATCAAACCGCCGATCCCGAATGGCAACTCGGCTGGCTGCCCGAGGGCTTTAAGCCGATCAACCGTATTCAAAAAAATCTACTGCCCGAACTCACCGAACTGCAAGCGGTGGATAGCCAACTTTATAGCGACGGGATTTTTTCGTTTAATCTCTATGTGATCCCGAACGTGGATCTGCTGGCAAGCGGTCAGTTTTGGCAACAGGATAAAACCTTGATTTACAGCGAGATCATCAACAATAACAACGTGATTTTGGTCGGCGATCTGCCCCTTGAAACAGCGAAACGGATCGCCCAAAGCGTGCAATTTGTAGGTAACGCCCAATGATGATTGAAACCGCCACCGTGATCGCCTACCACAACGGCATCGCCACCGTCCAATGCCAAGCCAAACAAGGCTGCGGCGGTTGTTCGGCACAAGCCAGTTGTGGCACAAAGGCTCTTTCCGCCCTCGCTGGCGAGAAAACCGCCCCGCAATTTGAATTGACGGTAAACCAACCCCTTGCGATTGGCGATCAAATTGAACTGGGCTTGCCCGAACAAACCCTATTAAATGGCGTGTTTTGGCTTTACGGCGTGCCGCTGCTCGCCCTGCTTGGCTCGGCGGTGGGCGTTTCGCTTTTGACCGAAAATGAACTGATGATCGCCTTGGGGATTTTTTTCTGCACGGGGGGCAGTTTTGTGGCTGTCCGCCAATTCATTCAACGCCAACAAACGGCTTTGCAACCGCAATTTTTAAGACGGGTAAGCGGTCGAATTTAAGAAATTTTTTAAAATCTACCCGCTTGCTGTTATCAATAAGGAACACACAATGGAAAAAATTTGGTTTGAGAATTACCCAACAGGGGCAGAACGCACCTTGAACGTGGACAAATACGATTCTCTGCTTGAAATGTTTGAAAATGCGGTGCGAAAACACCCCGATATGCCAGCTTACATCAATATGGGGCAGGTGCTGACTTTCCGCAAATTGGAAGAGCGTAGCCGAGCCTTTGCCGCCTATCTGCAAAATGAGTTACGCCTCGAAAAAGGCGAACGGATTGCGTTGATGATGCCGAATTTGTTGCAATATCCGATTGCATTATTTGGGGCGTTGCGGGCTGGTTTGGTGGTGGTGAATGTCAATCCGCTTTATACGCCGCGTGAGTTGGAACATCAACTTAATGATAGCGGTGCGAAAGCGATTGTGATTGTGTCGAACTTCGCCGCCACCCTCGAAAAAGTGGTGTTTGATACCCAAGTCAAACACGTTATTTTGACCCGAATGGGGGATCAGCTTTCCTTTGGCAAACGCACCCTCGTCAATTTCGTGGTGAAATACATCAAAAAACTCGTGCCAAAATACAAACTGCCCCACGCCGTCAGCTTCCGTGAGGCGTTGAGCATCGGCAAACAGCGTCAATATGTGAAACCGACCGTTTACAAAGACGACCTCGCATTCTTGCAATACACGGGCGGCACTACGGGCGTGGCGAAAGGGGCAATGCTCACCCACCAAAACATCATCGCCAATGTGCTACAAGCGAACTGGGTTGCCGAGCCGTTGTTGCGTGGCAGCCGTGAGCGAATTGCGGTGATCGCCCTGCCGTTGTACCACGTTTTCGCCCTTACGGTGAACTGCTTGCTGTTTGTCGAAATGGGGGTAACGGGCTTGTTGATCACCAATCCACGAGATATTCCGAGCTTCGTCAAAGAGCTGAAAAAATATCCGTTCGTGGCGATTACAGGCGTGAACACCCTGTTTAACGCCTTGTTAAATAACGAAAATTTCAAAGAAGTTGATTTCTCGCACCTGCGATTAAGCGTTGGCGGTGGGGCAGCGATTCAAAGTTCAGTCGCCGCTCGCTGGCAGGAAACCACGGGCAACCACATTATTGAGGGCTACGGAATGACCGAATGTTCACCGTTAATCGCCGCCACTCGCAACGATTCCACCGAATACTCTGGCTCAATCGGTGTGCCAGTGCCAAACACTGATATTCGGATTGTCGATGACGCCGGCAACGATGTACCAATGGGCGAGCGTGGCGAATTGTGGGTCAAAGGCCCACAGGTAATGCGAGGCTACTGGCAACGCCCAGACGATTCCGCCGAAGTGTTAAAAGAGGGCTGGATGGCAACGGGCGACATCGTGGTAATGGGCGAGGATCTCAACTTACGCATTGTCGATCGCAAAAAAGATATGATCATCGTCTCAGGCTTCAACGTTTACCCGAACGAAATCGAAGAAGTGATCTCGCAAAATCCAAAGGTAAACGAAGTAGTGGCGATTGGCGTACCAAGCAAAGCCTCGGGCGAAAGCATCAAAATTTTCGTTACCAAAAAAGACGAAAGCCTCACCCGTGAAGAACTTCGCAACTTCTGCCGCCAATACCTCACGGGCTACAAAATCCCGCGAGATATTGAGTTCCGCGATGAATTGCCGAAAAGCAATGTCGGCAAAATTTTGCGTAGGGTATTGAGAGACGAAGAAATACACAAAACTTCATCTCAAAATTAGTCTTTTATCAATGTTTAATAATGGACGCAACTTTCAGCGTCCATTTGCATTTCAAGCGGTTCGATTTTTCACAAAACCCTTCCTTATTAGTTCCCCATCTCACAATTGTATAAAATTAAATCAATCAAACCGTTATCACTTGCTTTTTTTTTTTACAATGAGGAAGTTTTGATTAAGTTCTTCACAATTTAATCATACAAATTAACCATTAACTATAAATAAAAAGCTGAACTAGTTTCAGCTTTTTTATAGCAAATGGTTCGCTTTTTCATAAAGCACTTTTTTACCTCTCAATTGCATAAAATTCAATCAATCAAGCTATTATCGCTTGCATTTTTTTTTTTTTACAATTGGGAAGTTTTGATTAAAGTTTCATAACTTAATCATACAAATTAACCATTACTATAAACAAGGAAGCTGGATTTATTTCAGCTTTTTTTATGAATAGTGATTTTTTATGAATAATTTCCGGTTACGAGGTAACTATGAATAAAGTATTTAAGGTAATTTGGAACCAAGCGACACAATCTTGGGTTGCTGTATCCGAGTTAACAAAAGCAAAAGGTAAATCAGCATCATCAACAGATGAAAGAGCTGAACTTACTTCTGCGGATAGTAAATTTTTACCACTTCTTGTTGGGGGATTACTAAGCCTTTCTGCACCTGTAGCATTCGGTGCGGCTGCAACAGAATACTCAGTAGATAATAGTATTACTAAAATCTCAGGTGGTACTGATAGCGTATTAGTCGGTACTAACTTAGCAGTTAATGGTGTTTCTAATAATTTAATCGGTTCGAATATTCAAATTGGCAGAAGTGGAACATCCGTTAGCTATTCAACAGCGATTGGTGGTAATGTTTCCATTCAATTAGGACCATATGGCGGTTCTAGACCAGGTAATAATTATGATGGTCCAGGCCACGTTGCAATTGGTTATGGTGCTCAATCACACGGCTATTATGGAAACACCATTGTCGGTTCACAATCGGGTGACACTATAAATAGTGAGTTCTCTGCGGGACAGGTTACGGTTGTAGGTTCTCGTTCTTATGCTTACGGCGACCAATCAAACGTATTTGGTTCGGATGCACGTGCATTAGGTAACTCATCATACGCTGTAGGTGGTGACGATATTGAGAAAGCTCGTGCACAACTAGCACAAGCTATCCCTGAGTACCCAGGTACGAATGGTCGTAACCTTAAAAAGTTATATGTAGAACGTAATCCTGCTTTAGCAACTAAAACTGTTATCGGTGGCACCACTTCTCTCATTGAAGGTCAGGGACGTTGGACTCAAACAGTTGCTGGTGGAGACGTTTCAACTGCGATTGGTGCACAAGCACAAACTGCAGGTGTAGCATCTCAAGCACTTGGTGTAAATGCTCTTGCAATAGGTAATGCTTCAATTGCAATGGGTGCTTATGCAACTGCGGGTGGTATTATGAGTAACCCAACCACCGTAACGGATAGCTCAGGCCGAAATGCTATTGCAATCGGTACAGCATCTAATGCAACTACAGCAGACGCAGTAGCATTAGGACACGCAGCACGTGCATTTGGTCAAAACTCTACCGCGATTGGTTCTTATGCATTATCACAAGGTAATGACTCTATTGCATTTGGTACTTATACCAATGTAACAGGTCATAACTCTGTGGCGTTAGGTCCAAATATTCGCCGATTGAGTACTGAAAACTCTGTTGTTCTTGGTCAAGCTTCTACTGAAGTATTAACCAATGGCGATGTAGAAAGTGGTACATTAACCAGTGGTGCATCACACGCCGTAACAAAAGTAAAAACTGCAACGGTGAAAAACTCAAGTGGTGAAGATATTACCTATGGTGAATGGGGCTTTGCTGGTCAGCCACAAACTACAGGTCAATATGTAAGTATTGGTGAAAAAGGTAACGAACGTCAGCTCAAAAACGTAGCGGCAGGTCACATTGATGCTCAATCTACAGACGGTATCAACGGTTCACAGCTTTATGCAGTAATGGCGAAAGTAGAATCGGGTTTTGTGGTATCTAACAACACCGTGAATGCCACAAACCATATTACGCCAAATAAAATCGTAAACTTCAATAATGGTACAGCAACGACAGCGACTGTTGCTAACTGGAATTCAACAGACGGAAGCGTTGCAGGCGTAAACGTAACCTTTAACGTTAATACAACGCCATTAACTGTCTCTGATGGTTCAAGTGCTGCAGATTCATCAGCAACTGTCAATAAAGCACCTTCAGGTAAGGTGGATACACCAGTAGATCAAAATGCGATTGCAACCGCAGGCGATGTCGCTAACGCGATTAACAATGCAGGCTGGTGGACAAATGCCACTAACCCAGACGGTACGTCAAACAACACCTTAATCAATCCAGGTGATATCGTTAACTTTGCAAAAGGCAGTAACTTAAAACTGACTCAAACCAATACAACGGATGCAAATGGTGTTGATACTGTTACTTATACCTACTCTGTAGTTGATACTCCAACGTTCACTAACGTTACCATTGGTAACGCAAGTAACCCTATTGTGATTGGTGAAGTGACTAACCCAGATGGTTCTAAGTCTAACGTTATCTCTAACTTAACCAGCAGATTGCCTAAAACTGTTACCGAAAATACAAGCGGAACTACTAATGATGGTACTGGTGGTCAAGGAACCATTAACTTCACTGATAAGGTTGAGCGTCCATCAATCGACCCAAGTGAACTAAACAACGCTGCAACATTAAGCGATGTTTTAAATGCAGGTT
>NZ_MUYA01000017.1 GCF_002015115.1 Haemophilus paracuniculus | reverse complement strand
GTAGCAACTGTGTTCCCTAAAAAAATCTACGCTACCGTCCCTGCGGATAAATGATAGCCCGCATCCCATTTTTCATTGCGTTTGACTAACGCATTCAGAATGGTCAGCAACTTCCGCATACAGGCGGTGAGGGCGACTTTTTTCGGTTTGCCTCTTGCCAACAAGCGGTCGTAAAAGGCTTTGAACACGGGTTCGAATCGAACCGCCGACAGCGCTGCCATATAGAGGGCGTTGCGAACGATAGCTCGTCCGCCTTGGCAGAATGATTTTCCCTTCCATTGCCCACTCTCTTTCGGGTGCGGTATCACGCCTACCAGTGAGGCGAGCCGTTTGGCACTCAATTTGCCCAGTTCGGGTAGGCTCGACATCAACACGGCGACACAGTTTTTGCCCACGCCTTTGATGTCACTGATGAGTGCTGCTTTGTCCCGAAAATCGGGGGTGTTCTCTGTGTGATTGTCGATGTCTTTATCTAACTCGGCAATCAGTTTGTCCAGCATTTCAATGTGTTGCTGAATGTTGGGCTGTTGCGTTTCGTGGCTCTGTTGCAAACGGCACAGTTCTGCCACTCGCATATCAACCAACTGGCGACGCCGTACCACCAAGGCTTCCAGCCGTTCTTCCGCCTCAGAAAGTGGCACATACAGCAAACCTTCCGCTTCGCCTTTGAGGTCGAGGTTTTGTCCGTAAAATGCCAAATTCAGGGCATCTTTCGCATCGGTCTTCGCCACATTTTGTGAACGGGCGTATTGTGCCGCTTTCTGCGGATTGGCAATCAAGACGCGATAGCCCACCCGAGCCAAGGCTTTGGCGACAGGGATTTCCAGCCCGCCTG
>NZ_MUYA01000016.1 GCF_002015115.1 Haemophilus paracuniculus | reverse complement strand
GGTTTGCCTCTTGCCAACAAGCGGTCGTAAAAGGCTTTGAACACGGGTTCGAATCGAACCGCCGAAAGGGCTGTCATATAAAGGGCATTGCGAACGATAGCTCGTCCGCCTTGGCAGAACGATTTTCCCTTCCATTGTCCGCTCTCTTTCGGGTGCGGTATCACACCTACCAGCGAGGCAAGCCGTTTGGCACTGAGTTTGCCCAGTTCGGGCAGGCTCGACATCAACACGGCGACACAGTTTTTGCCCACGCCTTTGATGTCGCTGATGAGTGCTGCCTTGTCCCGAAAATCGGGGGTGTTCTCTGTGTGATTGTCGATGTCTTTATCCAAATCGGCAATCAGTTTGTCCAGCATTTCAATGTGCTGCTGAATGTTGGGCTGTTGCGTTTCGTGGCTCTGTTGTAAGCGGCACAGCTCTGCCACTCGCATATCGACCAACTGGCGACGCCTTACCACCAAGGCTTCCAGCCGTTCTTCCGCCTCAGAAAGTGGCACATAGAGCAAGCCTTCCGCTTCGCCTTTGAGGTCGAGATTTTGTCCGTAGAATGCCAAATTTAGGGCATCTTTCGCATCGGTCTTCGCCACATTTTGTGAACGGGCGTACTGTGCCGCTTTCTGCGGATTGGCAATCAAGACACGATAGCCCGCCCGAGCCAAGGCTTTGGCGACGGGGATTTCCAGCCCGCCTG
>NZ_MUYA01000015.1 GCF_002015115.1 Haemophilus paracuniculus | reverse complement strand
ATGGGGTGACTGCGTACCTTTTGTATAATGGGTCAGCGACTTATATTTTGTAGCAAGGTTAACCGAATAGGGGAGCCGAAGGGAAACCGAGTCTTAACTGGGCGTTGAGTTGCAAGGTATAGACCCGAAACCCGGTGATCTAGCCATGGGCAGGTTGAAGATTGGGTAACACTAATTGGAGGACCGAACCGACTAATGTTGAAAAATTAGCGGATGACTTGTGGCTGGGGGTGAAAGGCCAATCAAACCGGGAGATAGCTGGTTCTCCCCGAAATCTATTTAGGTAGAGCCTTGAGCGGACACCTTCGGGGGTAGAGCACTGTTTCGGCTAGGGGTCCATCCCGGATTACCAACCCGATGCAAACTGCGAATACCGAAGAGTGATACTCAGGAGACACACGGTGGGTGCTAACGTCCATCGTGGAGAGGGAAACAACCCAGACCGCCAGCTAAGGTCCCAAAGTCTATGTTAAGTGGGAAACGAAGTGGGAAGGCTTAGACAGCTAGGATGTTGGCTTAGAAGCAGCCACCATTTAAAGAAAGCGTAATAGCTCACTAGTCGAGTCGGCCTGCGCGGAAGATGTAACGGGGCTAAAACATAGCACCGAAGCTGCGGCATCAGTGGTAACACTGTTGGGTAGGGGAGCGTTGTGTAAGCGGATGAAGGTGAATCGAGAGGTTTGCTGGACGTATCACAAGTGCGAATGCTGACATAAGTAACGATAAAACGAGTGAAAAACTCGTTCGCCGGAAGACCAAGGGTTCCTGTCCAACGTTAATCGGGGCAGGGTGAGTCGGCCCCTAAGGCGAGGCTGAAAAGCGTAGTCGATGGGAAACGGGTTAATATTCCCGTACTTGTAATAGATGCGATGTGGGGACGGAGAAGGTTAGGTTAGCAGACTGTTGGATGTCTGTTTAAGCCGGTAGGTGGGAAGATTAGGCAAATCCGGTCTTCCTTAACACCGAGAAGTGATGACGAGTTTCTACGGAAACGAAGTAACTGATACCACGCTTCCAGGAAAAGCCACTAAGCTTCAGTCTATTATAAACCGTACTGAAAACCGACACAGGTGGTCAGGTAGAGAATACTCAGGCGCTTGAGAGAACTCGGGTGAAGGAACTAGGCAAAATAGCACCGTAACTTCGGGAGAAGGTGCGCTGGCGTAGGTTGTAGGAGTTTACCTCCGAAGGCTGAACCAGTCGAAGATACCAGCTGGCTGCAACTGTTTATTAAAAACACAGCACTCTGCAAACACGAAAGTGGACGTATAGGGTGTGATGCCTGCCCGGTGCTGGAAGGTTAATTGATGGTGTTATCGAAAGAGAAGCTCCTGATCGAAGCCCCAGTAAACGGCGGCCGTAACTATAACGGTCCTAAGGTAGCGAAATTCCTTGTCGGGTAAGTTCCGACCTGCACGAATGGCATAATGATGGCCAGGCTGTCTCCACCCGAGACTCAGTGAAATTGAAATCGCCGTGAAGATGCGGTGTACCCGCGGCTAGACGGAAAGACCCCGTGAACCTTTACTATAGCTTGACACTGAACATTGAATTTTGATGTGTAGGATAGGTGGGAGACTAAGAAGTAGGCACGCCAGTGCTTATGGAGTCGTCCTTGAAATACCACCCTTTAACGTTTGATGTTCTAACGAAGATTGCGGAACGCGGTCTCGGACAGTGTCTGGTGGGTAGTTTGACTGGGGCGGTCTCCTCCCAAAGCGTAACGGAGGAGCACGAAGGTTTGCTAATCACGGTCGGACATCGTGAGGTTAGTGCAATGGTATAAGCAAGCTTAACTGCGAGACAGACAAGTCGAGCAGGTGCGAAAGCAGGTCATAGTGATCCGGTGGTTCTGAATGGAAGGGCCATCGCTCAACGGATAAAAGGTACTCCGGGGATAACAGGCTGATACCGCCCAAGAGTTCATATCGACGGCGGTGTTTGGCACCTCGATGTCGGCTCATCACATCCTGGGGCTGAAGTAGGTCCCAAGGGTATGGCTGTTCGCCATTTAAAGTGGTACGCGAGCTGGGTTTAGAACGTCGTGAGACAGTTCGGTCCCTATCTGCCGTGGGCGTTGGAGAATTGAGGGGGGCTGCTCCTAGTACGAGAGGACCGGAGTGGACGCATCACTGGTGTTCCAGTTGTTTCGCCAGAAGCATTGCTGGGTAGCTAAATGCGGAAGAGATAAGTGCTGAAAGCATCTAAGCACGAAACTTGCCCCGAGATGAGTTCTCCCTAGCTATAAGCTAGTAAGGGTTGTTGGAGACTACGACGTAGATAGGTCTGGTGTGTAAGCGTTGCGAGACGTTGAGCTAACAGATACTAATTGCCCGAGAGGCTTAACTATACAACGCTCAAATGTTTTTGAG
>NZ_MUYA01000014.1 GCF_002015115.1 Haemophilus paracuniculus | reverse complement strand
AATTTTTCTTTAGACATTTGAATATCTTCCTAGAAAGGGAGCCATAAACCCGATTGTTTATGGCTCGGGGTTAAAAAATCTTATTTTTTGCGAGCTTCAATAACTGCTGCTGCAACGTTTTGTGGTGCTTCTGCGTATTTCAATGGTTCCATTGAGTATGACGCACGACCTTGGGTTTGTGAACGAAGGTCGGTTGCATAACCGAACATCTCTGCAAGCGGTACTTCTGCGTTGATTTTTACAACGAATTCGTTTGCTTCTTGACCGTTCACCATTGCACGACGACGGCTTAAATCGCCGATTACATCACCCACGTAATCTGGTGGAGTTTCCACTTCGACTTTCATAATTGGTTCAAGAAGAACTGGGTTTGCTTTTGCGAACGCTGCTTTGAACGCTAATGACGCTGCAAGTTTAAACGCAAGTTCTGATGAGTCCACATCGTGGTATGAACCGAAGTGTAAACGTACACCAAGATCGACTACTGGGTAACCTGCTAATGGACCAGATTTGAGCTGTTCTTGGATACCTTTATCAACCGCAGGAATGTATTCGCCAGGGATTACACCACCTTTGATTTCGTTCACGAACTCGTAACCTGGGCCTTCTGGCTCTAATGGGTACAAGTCGATCACCACGTGACCGTATTGACCACGACCACCTGATTGTTTTGCGTGTTTACCTTCCACATCGTTTACACGAGTGCGGATAGTTTCACGGTAAGATACTTGTGGTTTACCAATGTTCGCTTCAACTTTGAACTCACGACGCATACGGTCAACGATAATATCTAAGTGTAACTCACCCATACCTGAGATGATGGTTTCACCAGATTCTTCATCAGTGTGAACACGGAATGAAGGGTCTTCTTGTGCAAGACGACCAAGTGCCAAGCCCATTTTCTCTTGGTCAGCCTTAGTTTTTGGCTCAACCGCAACAGAGATTACTGGCTCTGGGAATTCCATACGTTCAAGGATAATTGGTTTATCCAAATCACATAATGTATCACCTGTGGTTACATCTTTTAAGCCGATTGCCGCAGCGATGTCGCCCGCACGAACTTCTTTGATCTCTTCACGTTTGTTTGCGTGCATTTGAACGATACGACCGAAACGCTCACGTTTTTGTTTCACAGAGTTCATTACGGTGTCGCCAGAGTTGATTACGCCTGAGTACACACGGAAGAAGGTTAAGTTACCTACGAATGGGTCAGTGGCGATTTTGAATGCTAATGCAGAGAATGGCTCTTCATCGCTTGCGTGACGCTCACCTTCGGTTTCGTCAAGGTTGATACCTTTGATCGCTGGAATGTCAGTTGGTGCTGGTAAGTAATCAATTACCGCATCAAGCATTGCTTGAACACCTTTGTTTTTGAACGCAGAACCACAGCAAACTGGGATCACTTCGCTCGCTAACACACGCTGACGTAACGCAGATTTGATCTCTTCTTCGGTTAATTCTTCGCCTGAGAAGAATTTTTCCATTAACTCTTCTGATGCTTCTGCCGCTGCTTCAACGAGGTTGTTACGCCATTCTTCACATTCAGCTACCATATTTGCAGGAATGTCTTCGTAAGTGAAAGTCATACCTTGGTCAGCTTCGTTCCAGTTAATCGCTTTCATTTTGATTAAGTCGATTACACCAGTGAAGTTTTCTTCTGCACCGATTGGAAGTTGTAAAGGAACAGCATTACCGCCTAAACGGGTTTTGATTTGCTCAACAACACGAAGGAAGTTAGCACCAGTACGGTCCATTTTGTTTACGAACGCAATACGTGGAACTTGGTATTTGTTCGCTTGACGCCATACTGTTTCAGATTGAGGTTGAACACCACCTACCGCACAGTAAACCATTACCGCACCGTCAAGAACACGCATTGAACGCTCTACTTCGATTGTAAAGTCAACGTGTCCTGGGGTATCGATAACGTTAATACGGTGTTGTGGATATTGTTGCGACATACCAGCCCAGAATGCTGTGGTTGCCGCAGAGGTGATAGTAATACCACGCTCTTGTTCTTGTTCCATCCAGTCCATTGTTGCAGCACCATCGTGTACTTCACCGATTTTGTGGCTAACACCTGTATAGAACAAGATACGCTCAGTTGTAGTAGTTTTACCCGCATCGATGTGCGCACTAATACCGATGTTACGGTAGAGTGAAATAGGGGTTGTACGAGCCATTATTATTACCTTGTTTGGTTTAATGAAATTTGATAGGGATAAGGCTTCACCGCAAATGTTGAGATGAAGCCTCTAAGATAACCTATAAAACGATTACCAACGATAGTGAGCAAACGCTTTGTTCGCCTCAGCCATACGATGAACGTCTTCACGTTTCTTCACGGCTGAGCCTTTGTTATCTGCTGCATCAGAAAGTTCGTTTGCTAAACGTAACGCCATTGATTTGTCGCCACGTTTACGAGCTGCTTCAACAATCCAACGCATTGCAAGTGCATTACGGCGAACTGGACGAACTTCTACTGGTACTTGATAAGTAGAGCCACCCACACGGCGAGATTTAACCTCAACGGTTGGGCGAACGTTTTCAAGTGCGATTTCAAATGCTTC
Source organism: Haemophilus paracuniculus (assembly GCF_002015115.1). Taxonomy (GTDB): domain Bacteria; phylum Pseudomonadota; class Gammaproteobacteria; order Enterobacterales; family Pasteurellaceae; genus Haemophilus_E; species Haemophilus_E paracuniculus. The sequence continues at coordinate 32,423 of NZ_MUYA01000014.1, read as the reverse complement.
TAACGCTTCTTTACCAGAACGTTGAGCAAGTGTATCTAATGCACTGTAAACAATTGATTCTGCGATAGATTTTTTACCATCTACCATTAAAACATTGATAAATTTTGCAAGTAATTCTGAACCGAATTTCGGATCTGGAAGAATCTTGCGTGGTTCAACACTACGACGACGTGGCATTGCGAATTTCTCCGTATATAAATCTTCAGGATACCCAAAACTCATCTAGTGCGAAAATCGCATTTTGACTGGAGTTTATGGTTTAAATATAGTGAATAACTAAATTAGACGTTTGGCCTTACTTAACGGAGAACCATTAAGCCTTAGGACGTTTAACGCCGTATTTAGAACGACCTTGTTTACGATCTTTAACGCCTGCACAGTCAAGTGCACCACGTACAGTGTGATAACGCACACCTGGTAAGTCTTTCACACGACCACCACGGATAAGCACAACACTGTGCTCTTGAAGGTTATGACCTTCACCGCCGATGTATGAAGTAACTTCAAAGCCATTAGTTAAACGAATACGGCACACTTTACGAAGTGCAGAGTTCGGTTTTTTAGGTGTAGTTGTGTACACACGAGTACACACGCCACGTTTCTGCGGGCAAGCCTCTAATGCAGGAACGTTGCTTTTTACAACCTTTTTAACACGCGGTTTGCGTACTAGCTGGTTGATAGTTGCCATTAAAAAGCTCCAGTTAAAATAATTAAAATAACGTATAAAAACCACTTTTCACAAAGAAAAGCCTGCGGATCATAGTCGCAAAAACCGCCAAAGTCAAGGATTTTCCCCTTTCTCTGCTTTCTTTACATTTCTAGCCAATGAAAGCGATTAGATAAATCACTAACATAAGACCAACGAGTAAGGCGGTAAAAATCATTAACACCTCTCTCAAAAAGCCAAATTCACTTGGGTCATAATGGGAATTATGGTTTGGTGTGATATTGGCTTGTGGGGCGGTTTGCCCACTTCCCCCATCGGAACGAACGGAATTAGAATCGTGCGTAGTGATTGAGCAAGATAAATCGCTGCCGTAAGGATTTCCAGCCGCATCCAATCCCCCAATTCCCCCCATCATCGGCAGTCCCGTGGCAGGGTTGATTTCAGTCTCTTGTTTTGTCGCCGTATCATTGCTGAAAAATGAAAAAGAACTGTCGCTTGAAAACGAAGAACCAGAAAAACTACTGCTAGAATAATCAAAGCTACTGCTGGTGGTATAGCTGATTGATGAACTGCTTGAAGAATTAAAATCGTCCATATTTTCCTCACTTATTTTGTGATAGAACAATTTTAGCGAAAAGACAGAATCAAAACCGTGATTTCGTTCACAAAATCATCATTTTGGCAGCAAGTCAGAAAGCCGATCCCACACTTGTTCTGCCGAGATTTCCGCCATTGAACAAGCGGTAAGATAGTGCTGATTTTTACCGTAAGCCCCGATTAAATTCGGGTCGGTCGCCCCGTAAAGAATGATGTTGGGTTTGTCGAGGGCGGCGGTGAGGTGGCTCAAGCCTGTATCCACCGACACCACCGCCGTGGCTTCGGCGAGATGTTGGGCGAGGGGGGTTAGGGTTAATTTTGGCAACACCTTAATCAACGGCGAAGATTGAGCCAACCGCTCGGCTCGGGCTTTTTCGGCGAGATTGCCCCAAGGCAGATGTACTTCAACCCCCGTTTGGCAAATCTGCGAGAACAGTGCCGCCCACGCCTGTTCCGTCCAATGTTTATCCGCTCGCGTAGTGGCGTGAATTGCCACCACATAGGGCTTGCAAGCGGTCAGATTTGCCGAATTTTTGGCGAAATGGCGAGCAATGTCGTAATCGCCCACCTCGTTCGGCAAGTCGTAGCCCAGCGATTGAGCGAACAATTTGCGGATACGTTCCACCGCGTGTTGCTGATAGGGAATGGCATATTTTTTATCGTAAAAACAAGCACTTAGCCCCTCACGGGCGGAATTTTTATCGTAGCCGTGCTTCGTGCCATTCGCCAAACGGGTGGCAAGTACCGCACTTTTCAGCAAGCCTTGTGCGTCAATCACCGCCTCATATTTTTCGCTTTTGAGCTGGGAAACATAGGCTCGCCATTCCTGCCAAGTCTGGGGCGAAACCAACCGCTTACGCCATTGCCGAATCGCCACTGGCACGACATTTCGCACCGCTGAATGCCATTGGGGAATTTCCGCAAAAGCACGTTCCACCACCCAATCCACTTGCAAATCAGGAATGGCTCGCTGGGCATCCGTCAGGGCTGGCAAGGCGTGAATCACATCGCCCATTGACGATGTTTTAACCAGGCAGATTTTCATTTTTCGTTCTCTATTTGATGATTTTTGTTGCGAATTTAGTTGGTTGATTTATACTTCCCCCTAAATGGATCGGGGGTTCTCGGTCGGCGTTATAGTCTCGGTGGGTTCATCGAGGCTTTTCGCTTTTTAGGGATGAGGAAAACGCTTTAATCCTCTCGGATCTTCATTTTCTCCGACCACATAAAATTTCTGGCGTAAAATCTCAAAAGCTCGATTAGCTTGCGTTTTGTCTAAAATATATCGTCCGATTGGTCTCGCGACTAAATCAGCTAATTGTAACCCCGATGAATTAACTTGTTTAGAGACAATTTTTATTTTAAACGGTAAGGATTTTTGAAATTTATTATCGCCACCACAAATGCGTAAAAATTCTAACTCTAATTCTTCATCTTCTTTTTTACCTCGCCCCTCAACAATCACAAAAGTGATTTTATCCGTTTGATTTTGTTCGCAAATAAATTCATAAAGTGTTTCTAAACAATGTTTTAACGATAAATGATAAGGGTGAACAGATTTATCTGCGACACGTTTTTTATCAATTACGCAAGAAGCTAATTTAAAATCAGAATGTTCAATAATTTCACTTAATTTGTGAATAAAAATTTCCCTTGCTTCTCGATTTGGGAAAATATTAAAAGGGGCTTTCTCTTTGCGGATTTCGTGTTCGTGTAAAACAATTAAATCGTGTCCAAAATACTCAAATTTTAATTTTTGTAACTGAGGCACAACAGTATTTAAATAGTGATTTTTCTCAAAAATGCAAAACGCCAAAACGAATACGGGATAGTTCGCATCAATCGAAGTCAAGCTATGATCGCCACTTTCGTCCACATAAACGATAAAATCACTATATTGCATATTTTCTAAAATCCCACCGCTTGCCACTAAATCCCCATTCCCTCTACGTTTTCAATATCGTCAAAGTATTGGTTCATATCGAACGCAGGTTTTTGTAAGGCGGATTGCGAGACCACCTTGGCTGGCACGCCAGCGGCGGTGGCGTGGTCGGGGATTGGGTTAAGCACCACCGAATTTGCCCCGATTTTGGAATAACGCCCGATTTCGATATTGCCGAGAATTTTCGCCCCCGCTCCGATCATCACGCCTTCGCGGATTTTCGGGTGTCGGTCGCCGTGTTCTTTGCCTGTGCCGCCGAGGGTTACGCCTTGCAAAATCGACACATCATTTTCAATCACGGACGTTTCGCCCACCACAATCCCCGTAGCGTGGTCGAGCATAATGCCGCAGCCGATTTTCGCCGCAGGGTGAATATCCACATCAAACGCCACTGAAATTTCATTTTGCAGATAAACCGCTAACGCTTTCCGCCCTTGTTGCCAAAGGAAGTGAGTAACACGGTAGCTTTGCAGGGCGTGGTAGCCTTTGAGATAGAGCAACGGGGTCGTCCATTTATCCACCGCAGGATCACGGCTTCGCACCGCTTCAATATCGCAGGCGGCACTCTCAATAATGTGCGGATCGGCAAGGTAAGCCTGTTCGATAATCTCTTTCAGGGCAATCGCAGGCATAATTGGGTTGGCGAGTTTGTTCGCCAAAATATAGCTCAACGCCCCGCCCAAATTTTGGTGGGTCAAAATAGTAGAATGGAAAAAACTCGCCAACATCGGCTCGCTGGTCGCCAGTTCTTGTGCCTCTTGACGAATGTTTTGCCACACTTGGTTAAGATGTTCTAAGCTCATTTCTGCCATATTTTTCCCCTTTTTTGTTATTCGCCTTTGCGTTCACGTCCGAGCAGGCTGGCGACAACCTCTTTGGCGTGTTTACCACAAAACAGCATTTGGTAAATTTGTTCCACAATCGGCATTTCCACCCCTTGACGTTGAGCGAGCAAAAACGCCTCTTTGGTGTTGTAAAAGCCCTCAACCACCTGCCCGATTTCCGCCATTGCTTGCTCGGCAGTTTTGCCTTGCCCGAGCATTAGCCCAAATCGGCGGTTGCGAGATTGGTTGTCGGTACAGGTCAGCACCAAATCGCCCAAGCTCGCCATTCCCATAAAGGTGGTAGGATTCGCCCCGAGGGTTTGCCCCAAACGACTGATTTCGGCTAACCCACGGGTAATCAAGGCGGTGCGAGCGTTCGCCCCGAAGCCCATTCCGTCTGAAATGCCTGCCCCAATCGCGATTACGTTTTTAATCGCCCCACCGAGTTGCACCCCCACCATATCCGCATTGAGATAAACCCGAAACGCTTTCGAGCAGTGAATCCGCTGCTGCATTTGGTCGGCAAATTCCGCATCGTTTGCAGCAAGGGCAATCGCCGTTGGCAAGCCTTGGGCGAGTTCTTTGGCGAAAGTCGGGCCCGACAGCACTGCAAGCGGGTAGTTTGTGCCGAGAATTTCCTCAACCACCGATTGCAACAGTCGCCCTGTGTCTCTTTCTAAGCCTTTGGTCGCCCACATAATGCGATGATCGGGGCGTAACAGCGGTTTGATTTGAGCCAACACTTGCGAAAAAACGTGGCTTGGCACGACTAGCAAAATATCTCGCACTTTGGCGAGGGTTTCGGCTAAATCGCTATCAATCTGCAAGGCTTCGGGAAAGGCGATATCGGGCAGAAATTCCTGATTGGTGCGAGTTCTCGCCATTTCCGCCATTTTGTGCGGATTATGCCCCCACAAATAGGTAGTTTGCCCGTTGCGTGCCAACGCAATCGCCAACGCCGTGCCGTAAGAGCCAGCCCCTAAAATCGCGACAGGGGCAGAGTAGCTTTGTTCGTTCATTATTGATTCGCCAAAATTTCGTTCATCAGTTGAATATCAATGTGGCAGTAGCCCGTTGGGTTTTTGTCGAGGTAATCCTGATGATATTCCTCGGCAGGGAAATATTGTTCCAACGGCTCATTTTCCACCGCAAGCGGTTGGTTGTAGCCTTTTTGTAGCTCGACGAGGGCGGTGCGAATGGTTGGCTCGTCTTGCGGATCGACATAATAAATCCCCGTGCGATATTGAATGCCTTTATCTTCGCCCTGCTGGTTAATGCTAACGGGGTCGATCACCTTGAAATAGTAATCCAACAATTTCGCCAAGCTGATTTGGGCTGGATTATAAGTTACTTTCACCACTTCCGCGTGCCCGCTGCCTTTGCACACCTCTTGATAGGTTGGATTGAGGGTATTACCGTTAGCGTAGCCCGATTGAGCATCAATCACGCCCCGAATCCGTTGCATAAAGGCTTCCACCCCCCAAAAGCAACCGCCAGCTAAATAGATTTCTTTGTTCATTGTGTTTGTCCTTATTTTTATTTGATTGAATTGATTAAAAATTCAAAAAATCTGACCGCTTGTTTTGGGACGCGAGCCTCGCGTCCCTACCGTAGGGACGCCACGCTGGCGTCCATTTTCCTATTGCGAATAACGCCGCTGTAAAAACCAAATCGTGCCTTGAATAATCCAGCCGACTGAAAGAGCAAAAACGACCGTACTCACGCCAAGTGTGCCGCCGAGCAACGCACCCAAGACGCAGACGATAACCTCAATCGAGGTGCGAACTCGCCCCACGTTCCAGCCGTAGCGTTGGCAGATGCCGACCATCAAGCCGTCTCGCGGGCCAGCCCCTAATTTGCACGAAAGGTAAAAAGTCGTGCCGATCCCAAACACCAAAATCCCCGCCACCATAAAGGCGATCCGCACCATTAAATCTTCGGGGACTGGCACAAAGCTGACCGTGAGATCGATAAAAATTGCAATCAAAATAATGTTGAGAATCGTGCCAAGCCCAAAGCGAAGTTTGAGCGGAATCCAGAGCAACAGCACCACTACGCTGACAATCGCCACCACAGTGCCGATTGAAAGCCCCGTTTGCAGGGCGATGCCTTGTGAAAGCACCGTCCACGGCGTTGAACCGAGCGAAGCCAGCACGAGTAAACCATCGCCCACACCCATTAGGCTCATTGCAATGCTAATAATGGCAAGGGTTTGCGGACGCAGTTCCCACAAGTGAGAAGCCGCCCACGAAGTCTGAGGGATAGGGTTTGTTTTTGCCATAGGTTTTGAAGTTAAGGGGAAATGATTGAAAGCCTAATCGAAAATGGATTTTTGTCAATTCTGATTGTTATTTTTTATTGGCGAAATTTTTAGAAATCTTACTCCTTGTTTGAAATTGTTACTTTCTTTGCTCGTGCAAAGACAAACGCTTGCGTTTGAGCGTTGGCGAAGCCAACGACCCGAAGGGCGAGCGAAGCGAGTAAATCACCAAAGAAACACGCCCCGAGTATTTTGCTGATGTTTCGCTTGTTTCTAATTTCTGCGGTCAATTTGTAAACTCGCTTGCTTCGCAAGCTCAAACAGTACAAATTGACCTTGAAATTGACGAAACCGCTCAACGCAAAATGACGGGGGCAACAGGGACAAAGTCCCTGAAAATTCATAACCTAGTACGGCTTGCCGTGCTAGGTAATTCGCAGGAAAGATTTTTGTAAATTTCTCTTTTATTCCGTTTTGAGCGAAGATTAAAATTTGACTTTCGTCCAAAAAATCATCAAAAATTCAGCAGATCTGACCCCTTGTTATAGTTTTTCCGTTCTAAATTTTGTACAATCCCTCTCTATTTTTTCTGTGGTTTTTCGCAGAGCATTGATTTTTCAGTGATTACCTATTCTTTTTTGAGATTTTAGATTTTATGCGTTCAGCACCCAACATTGGTTTTATTAGCCTTGGTTGCCCTAAGAATTTAGTGGATTCAGAGCGGATTCTGACCGAATTGCGTTCAGACGGTTATAACATTATTCCGAGCTATGAAGATGCGGATTTGGTGATTGTGAACACCTGCGGTTTTATCGACAGTGCGGTGCAGGAATCCCTTGAAAGCATTGGCGAGGCGTTAGAGGCGAACGGGAAAGTGATTGTTACGGGCTGTTTGGGGGCGAAAGAGAACCAGATTCGTGAGGTTCACCCGAAAGTGCTTGAAATCACGGGGCCGCATAGCTATGAGGCGGTGATGAAGCACGTTCACAAATATGTGCCGAAGCCTGAATATAATCCTTACACCAGCCTTGTGCCGAAGCAAGGGGTCAAACTCACGCCGAAACATTATGCCTATCTGAAAATTTCAGAGGGCTGCGATCATCGTTGCACGTTCTGCATTATTCCGTCTATGCGTGGCGATTTGGATAGCCGTCCGATTGTGCAAGTGTTGGACGAGGCGAAACGTTTAGTCGATGCGGGTGTCAAAGAGCTTTTGGTTGTGTCGCAAGATACGTCAGCTTACTCGCTCGATAAAAAGCGTGAAGAAGGCACGAAAACCGTGTTTTGGAACGGTATGCCGATCAAAAATAATTTGATTACCCTGTGCGAACAGCTCGGCTCAATGGGCGTGTGGGTGCGGTTGCATTATGTTTATCCTTATCCGCACGTTGATGATTTAATTCCGTTAATGGCGGCGGGCAAAATTTTGCCGTATTTGGATATTCCATTGCAGCACGCCAGCCCGAAAATTTTGAAAGCGATGAAACGCCCTGGGTCGATTGAGCGAACCCTTGAACGCATCAAAAAATGGCGTGAAATCTGCCCTGATTTGACCCTGCGTTCGACCTTTATTGTCGGCTTCCCAGGGGAAACGGAAGAAGATTTCCAGCTCTTGCTTGATTTTATTCAAGAGGCTCAGTTGGATCGCGTTGGTTGCTTTAAATTCAGCCCTGTTGAGGGGGCGGTGGCGACCGAAATGGCGGATCAAGTGCCAGAAGAAGTGAAAGAAGAACGCTTCCACCGCTTTATGCAGTTACAACAACAAATTTCTGCCGAACGTTTACAGCGTAAAATCGGCAAGACCCTTGCCGTTATCGTTGATGAAATTGACGATGAGGGCATTATCGGGCGTTCAATGGCGGACTCACCGGAAATTGATGGGGTGGTTTATGTTGAAAACACCTCTGGAACAGAAGTAAAAATTGGTCAAATTATTTCTGTGACGATTACCCACGCAGACGAGTACGATTTGTGGGGAACTTGTTAGATTAAGGAAACTTTATGTCAAAAAATCAACAAAAAAACCAAGCACCAGTAGAAAAAACGCGTCCAAGTGTAATGCGTTTTGAAGAGGCAGTTGCTGCAAAGAATTACGAGGTGGCTTGCACTGAATTGCTTTCTATTTTAAGCGAGATTGATGCTCGTTTTGGGGAAGTAGACGGGGTAGATTGCACTTATCCGAAACAGTTGGCGGAAGCGACAATGTTGCAATACCGCAACGAGTATTTCTGTACGCGTATGGCGACCGCGATTACGACCTTATTCAGCGATCCAAAATTAAGCATCTCAGAAGCGGGGGCATTGCGTTTCTTCACTTTACAGCGTTGGATTTCATTGATTTTCGCAAGTTCGCCTTATGTGAATGCGGATCATATCTTACAGGTTTACAACAAAAACCCAGATAAAACCTCAGCCGAAGTGCATTTAGAGCCAAACAAAACGGTGATCACCAAATTCTGTATTCTCTATTTGCCAGAATCGAACCTCAACATCAGCTTAGATGCGTTGTGGAATACGGATCAAGTGCTTTGTGCAGGGCTTTGCTTTGCGTTGCAATCGCCACGTTTTATCGGCACAGAAGCGGCTTTCGCCAAACGTTCTGCCGTTCTGCAATGGTTCCCAGAAAAATTAGCTACGATCAAAAATTTAGATCGTGTACCAAACAGCATTTCCCACGATGTGTATATGCATTGTAGTTACGACATTGCCCCGAATAAACACATCGTGAAAAAAGCCCTTAACCAAGTGATCCGCCGCCATTTATTAGAGTGTGGCTGGCAAGATCGTGATGTGTCAAAACTCGGCTACCAAAACGGCAAGCCTGTAATGGTGGTGGTGTTAGAGCATTTCCATTCGGCTCACTCAATTTACCGCACCCACTCAACCTCAATGCGTGCGGCACGCGAGCGTTTCCACTTAATCGGTTTAGGTGGCGATAAAGTCGATCAGCTCGGCCGTGAAGTGTTTGATGAATTCCACATCATCGAGGGCAACTCGCTACTCGACAAAATGAATTTCATTCGTGAAATTTGTGAGAAACAAGGTGCGTCAATCCTTTATATGCCAAGTATCGGAATGGATTTACTGCCGATCTTCCTCAGCAACACCCGTGTTGCCCCAATTCAAGCGGTGGCATTAGGACACCCAGCCACAACCCATTCCGATTTCATCGAATATGTGGTGGTGGAAGACGACTACGTTGGCTCAGAAGAGTGTTTCAGCGAAACATTATTACGCTTACCAAAAGATGCCTTGCCTTATGTGCCATCGGCACTTGCCCCAACGTCCGTAGAATACCGCTTGCGTGAAAATCCAGAAGTGGTTCACATCGGCATTGCGGCAACCACAATGAAGTTAAACCCATACTTCCTAATGGCATTACAAGCGATTCGTGATCGTGCAAGAGTGAAAGTGCATTTCCACTTCACCCTTGGTCAGTCTGCGGGCATCACCCACCCGTATGTGGAACGTTTTATCAAAACCTACCTCGGCGACTCAGCAACGGCTCACCCACACACGCCATATCACGAATATCTTCGCATTTTGCACAACTGCGATATGATGTTGAACCCGTTCCCATTCGGCAACACCAACGGCATCATTGATATGGTAACCCTCGGCTTAGTGGGTATTTGTAAAACTGGCCCAGAAGTGCACGAACACATTGACGAAGGCTTATTCAAACGCCTCGGCTTGCCAGAGTGGTTGATCACCAACACCGTTGATGAATATGTGGCACAAGCGGTACGTTTAGCGGAAAATCATCAAGAACGTTTAGCACTACGCCGCCACATCATCGAAAACAACGGCTTGCAAACCCTCTTTACCGGCGACCCAACCCCAATGGGTAAAGTGTTCCTCGAACGCTTACAACAATGGGCAGAGCAAAACGGCGTGAGCTTACAAAGCACACCAACCGATAAAGCCGAAAAAACGCCAGCCAAAGAGCCAGCGAAAAAAGCCCCTGCTAAAAAAGCAACGGCAAAAAAATCAGACGAGTTAAGCCCACTGGCAAAAGCGGCAAAACAAGTTAAGAAAAAAACGAAATAATCGTTTAACACCAAAAACAAAGGGCTGAATTTCAGCCCTTTTCTTTTTTCAAAATGCTGAAACAAGCGGTGGGATTTTTAGAAATTTCGTATGTGTTGAGTTTATCATTAAGTGAAATTTTTAAAAATCCCACCCCTTGCATAAAAAATCCCCTCACAACTGCAAGGGGATTTTGGTTATTCACGCGGGGCGACTTCTTCGCTTGGGGCGGATTGTTGTTCCGCTTCTTCCGCTTTTTGGTTGAGATTTTCTTTCTCTTTGTTGATTGAGAGCGCGTCCCACACGCTTGGTTTGCCTGCTTCGACTACGCCTGCACTGGTGCAGTAGCGTTGTCCTTTATCACGCCAAACGGGGATTTGGCGGGAGCTACTGCAATCCCAACTGCCGTAGCTGCTAATGCCGACCCATTGAATCGCAGGGGATTTCGGCAATTTGAGCGGGGTTGGGTTGGCACGTTGTAGATACTCTTTATAAACGTATAACGCACCGCTTGAACCCGTGAGGTAGGTATCGGTGTTGTTATCTTTACCTAGCCACACGGTGGTTACGTTTTCGCCGTCAATCCCGACAAACCAAGTGTCGCGGGCGTTGTTGGTTGTTCCCGTTTTACCCGCTAATTTCAGTTTGGCGAAATTCTCTTGTAGGCTACGAGCCGTGCCTCGTTCCACCACTTGCTGCATTGCGTAAAGGGTTTGGATCGAAGCCTCAGGCGGCAACACTTGCTGGCTGACTTCTTCCAGATTGCGTTGATAAACCAATTCGCCGTTGTAGCCCAGCACCGATTCAATGGTGGTTAATGGGGTTTTCAAGCCTGAATTTGCCAGCACTTGGTAAGATTTGGTTACATCGTAAGGCGAGATCGAGTAAGAGCCGAGCAACATCGCAGGATAGGCAGGAATATCCACTTTATCCCAGCCCATTTCTTTTTGTTTTTCGATCACTTTTTTCAGCCCGACTTTCATCCCGATATTGACCGTTGGAATGTTGAGGGAACGCACGAGAGCGTCCATTAACATTACCGAGCCACTAAAACGGCGGTCGTAGTTGCGAGGTGTCCACGGGGCTGAGCCTTTGGTGTAAATGGTGATCGGCTGGTTTTTGATCGGGGTGTTCAAGCGGAACGATTGGGGTTGAGCCAACGCTATCGCATAAATGGATGGTTTCACCAACGAGCCGATTTGACGTTTGGATTGGAACGCACGGTTAAAGCCCGCAAATTGGGTCAAACGGTCGCCCACCACCGCACGCACCTTGCCCGTGCGATATTCCGCCACCACAATCGCCGATTGCAGATCTTTAACTTTCTTATCGCCATTTTCGAGATCTTCCAAACCGTTGATCACCGCTTGTTCCGCCGAACGTTGCTGTTTGCGGTCGAGGGTGGTGAAAATTTTCGCCCCCGAAAGCAAGTGCGATTTGCCCTCGCCTAGTTCGTTTTTCAGATCTTGGGATAACACCTGCATAAAGGCAGGTTGTTGGCGGTAAATTGTGCCTTTTTCTTTTACGCCAAGGGGTTGCTTAACCAAAAATTGATACTCATCTTCGGTAATCGCCTTATTTTCAAACAACAGCTTCAACACCACATTACGCCGTTCGAGTGCCGCTTCGGGGTATCGCCACGGATTATACAGGGAAGGTCCTTTCACCATTCCCACCAATAACGCCATTTGCGAAGGGGTGATCTCTTGGATTGGTCGCCCAAAATAGAACTGGCTGGCGAGGGCAAAACCGTGAATTTGGTAACTGCCGTTCTGCCCTAAATAGATTTCGTTGAGGTAAGTTTCGAGAATGCGGTTTTTGTCGTAGCGGAAATCCAAAATCAACGACATCAACGCCTCGTTGATTTTGCGAGTGAGGGACTTTTCGCTGCTCAAAAACAGGTTTTTCACTAACTGTTGGGTGAGGGTACTCGCCCCCTGCACGGTGCGACCTGCTTGATAGTTCGCCACCAACGCACGGGCAATCCCCATTGGGCTAATGCCATCGTGCTGATAAAAGCGTTTATCTTCGGTTAAAATCAGCGATTGGATCAGAAAATAGGGGTATTGTTGCAAGCGTAACGCTTGGCGTTCTTCATCGCTGTCGGAATGTAACATTGCGATCAATTTCGGATCGAGCCGAAATTCGTCCACCGCTTTGACTTGCACTAAATCTTCAATGCGAACCAATTTATCATTCACGAAACGCAGGCGTAACACCCGCAACGCCTCAGGGTTTTCAGGGAACGGAAAGGCACGGCGGATCAACACCAAATTGTTCTCTTCAATTTTGAAATCGCCTGGCGTAGTAACTTGCGAAAACACCTCACGATAACCGTTGTCGAGCAAGGCTTGTTTGGTTTGATCGAGGGTGAGATTATCTTCAAGGCGAATGCTCTCAATCCGAGCATACACTTCCGCTGGCAACTGCCACACCTGACCGTCCATTTTGGCACGGATCTTGCCGTCAAGATAAATCCCATAAAACGCCGCACAACAGACCCCAATTAACGCTAACTTCGCCAAAGTTGGTAGAAAATAACGCTTTTTCGCAGGTTTCGGTTGCGGTTCAGACGATTGTGGTTCGATAGAATGATCAGTCATTTTTTTATTCTTTTTATAAAATTTGAGCGGATCTGACCGCTTGTTTGGCTTTGCCCTCTCTTTTTTTCTCGTTTTGTACAAACGTGCGAAATAAAGACAATGCGACAAAATGCGTTAAGCAATTTGTCGCAGAGAGAGGGCAAGTTGTTACGGATTACGCTTAAACTTGCTGAAATCAGGGGCACGTTTTTCGTTGAACGCGTTGCGACCCTCTTGACCCTCTTCGGTCATATAGAACAACATTGTGGCGTTGCCTGCGAGTTCTTGTAAACCTGATTGTCCATCGCAGTCCGCATTTAACGCCGCTTTCAAGCAACGCAACGCAATCGGGCTGTTGCGTAACATTTCACGACACCAACGCACGGTCTCTTTTTCCAAATCCGCATAAGGCACAACGGTATTGACCAAGCCCATTTCCAACGCTTCTTTGGCATCGTATTGACGGCATAAGAACCAAATTTCACGGGCTTTTTTCTGCCCCACGATGCGTGCCATATAGCTTGCCCCCCAGCCGCCGTCAAATGAACCCACTTTCGGGCCAGTTTGACCAAAAATCGCATTTTCCGCCGCAATGGTTAAATCGCAAATCATATGTAGAACGTGTCCGCCGCCAATCGCATAGCCAGCCACCATTGCCACCACCGGTTTCGGGCAGGTGCGGATATCACGTTGGAAATCCAACACGTTTAAATGATGTACGCCGCTGTCGTCTTTGTAACCACCGTAGTCGCCACGCACTTTTTGGTCGCCGCCCGAACAGAACGCTTTTTCGCCTTGCCCCGTTAGCACAATCACGCCCACTTTTTCATCAAAACGTGCGTCAGCAAAGGCTTGAATCATCTCTTTGACCGTTTGCGGACGGAACGCATTTCGCACTTCGGGGCGGTTGATCGTGATTTTGGCGATCCCGTCTGCCGATTTGTGATAGAGAATATCGGTGTAGCCTTCGCTATGATCGACCCACTCAACAGGGGCGTAAAGCACATCATCTTTTGGATTTTGCATTGTGTATTCCTTTTAATATGAAACAGAAAATGGGCGGATTATAGCCGAATTGAGCCACTTAGACGAGAATGCGAGATAAAAAATTGTTGCCCCCTACCCCCTGCTACGCAGGGTACTTCCCCCGCAGGCGGGGGAAGTGGCACGCAGTGCCGAAGGGGGCTAAATATCGTTTTACAAGCGGTAAGATTTCATCAAATTTCCGCCACTTCGCTACCAGAGGCTTTCGGATCTTCGCCATATTTATTGGTAAAGCGTTGTCCGTCTTTGAAAATCAGCCAACCTTGTGAACCCAAATATAAAATAGCCATTAGCACCGCACATAAAATGCCGAGTTCTACGTTTGTTTCAGAGGCAAAACCAAATGCCATTAGCACGACAAGCACAATGCCCACCAATCCCATCGCCACCTGCCACCAGCCCGAATAGCCGAGATCGTGTAAACGGCGGGCGGTGAGAGCCATTTGCGACAGTAAAAAAACAAAATTGACGAGATCGGATAAAAACGAAAGAGCAGTGGCAAAGGTCGCTAATCCTAAACTTTCGCTCGCTCGTAATAAAAAGGCGAATAGAATTGCCACTAAATAAGAGCCTACAAGAAATGAACCATACTCTATCCGTCTGGCTCGCCCTTTATAGTTAAAAGTGTTTTTCAAGGCTAACAAAAACCAATTCATTTTTCCCCCTTTATGTTGAAAACAAGCGGTCAAATTTTAGCAATTTTTGGCGGAATAAAAAACCTACCGCAAGGGGTAGGTTTCTTAAAAATTTAGTCGTATTGGCTAAACGGGTTCATTTTGCATTGATACTTCGCCAACATCGCTTCGGTAAAGGCGGTGCGAGAGCTGGCGTTTGGGTTGTTAAGGCTCACCACGCCGATTCGTTTGCCGTTGCATAAATCTCGGGCGATAAAGGCGAGGTTGTAGCCCGCCTCACGGGTGTAGCCCGTTTTGCTCACAAGGGCGGGGTAAGATTGCGAACGTACCATACTGTTGGTGTTTTTCATCGAAATGTAGTCGCCCCCTGCAAAAACGCTCACCACCGGCAAGTTAGACAGTTGCTGAATTTCAGGTTTGGTCGCCGCATAGCCCGCCAGTTTGGCAAGGTCGCTCACGGTAGAAACATTGTTTGAAGACAAGCCCGAGCTATCCTCAAAGTAGGTTTGGGTCATTCCCAACTCTCTCGCCTTGCTGTTCATTCGAGCCATAAATTGGGCTTTGTTGAGAGGCGTGGCGTGAGTGAGTGCGTGGGCGGCGGTGTTGTCGGAACGCACCAACATCGCTTTTAACAATTCGCCACAGTTGATATTCACATTTTTCGGCAACGGGCTGCTCGTGCCTTTAATGAAATCGGCGTCAGACGCCAAAATTTGGGTTTGGCACGCCTTGCCGTAGCGGTTTTCTTCAAGGAACACCACCGCCGTCATCAATTTGGTAACAGAGGCAATCGGTCGCACTAAATTAAAGCCTTTCCCTTCCAAAAATTTTTTCTGGTTGAGATCAAACACCGCATAGGCGGAATTATCCGCTGGCACATAGGCGGCGGTCGCCTTAATCCGAGGGGCGGTTTTGCCCTTTTTAGCAGGCTGGGAAGAACAAGCGGTTAAAACCAGCAGGGAAAGCACGAGGGGAATAAATTTTTTCATTTTCTATCCGAGTATGATTAAAAGGTGGCTATTCTATCCTTTTTTCGCCAAGAGACAAAAGCAAGCGGTGAGATTTTTGCAAAAATCCACCAAAATCACACGGCGAGGTTGTTCAATGGGCGTAAATCGGGGAAAATAGCCCGATTTTTTAATTGAGAGAAATAGAGAAATGTCTTATCCACAAGAAGTTAATAAACGCCGCACCTTTGCGATTATTTCGCACCCCGATGCGGGTAAAACCACCATTACCGAAAAAGTATTGCTCTACGGCAATGCGATTCAAACCGCAGGTTCGGTCAAGGGCAAAGGCTCTGCCGCCCACGCCAAATCCGACTGGATGGAAATGGAAAAACAACGGGGGATCTCGATTACGACCTCTGTAATGCAATTCCCGTATAATGACTGCTTAGTAAACCTGCTCGATACCCCCGGACACGAGGACTTCTCGGAAGATACTTACCGCACTTTAACCGCAGTGGATAGCTGTTTAATGGTGATCGACTCGGCGAAAGGGGTTGAGGAACGCACGATCAAGCTAATGGAAGTAACTCGCCTGCGTGATACGCCGATTTTGACCTTTATGAACAAGCTCGACCGTGATATTCGTGATCCAATGGAATTGTTGGACGAAGTGGAAAGCGTGCTGAAAATCCGTTGTGCACCGATCACTTGGCCGATCGGCTGCGGCAAATTGTTCAAGGGCGTGTATCACATCGCCAAAGATGAAACCTACCTCTACCAAACGGGGCAGGGGCATACCATTCAGGAAGTGCGAGTGGTGAAAGGCTTGAACAGCCCTGAACTCGATCAAGCAGTGGGCGAAGATTTGGCACAGCAACTGCGTGATGAATTGGAATTGGTGCAAGGGGCGAGTAACGAATTTGAACATAGTGCCTTTATCAAAGGCGAATTGACCCCCGTTTTCTTCGGCACAGCACTCGGTAATTTCGGGGTCGATCACTTCCTTGACGGCTTAACCGAATGGGCGCCAGCCCCGCAAGCTCGTGAGGCGGACGCTCGCACCGTATCGGCAAGCGAAGAAAAATTCAGCGGATTTGTGTTCAAAATTCAAGCGAATATGGACCCAAAACATCGCGACCGCGTTGCTTTTATGCGAGTGGTGTCGGGCAAATATGAAAAAGGAATGAAGCTCAAACACGTTCGGATCGGCAAAGATGTGGTAATTTCCGATGCTTTAACCTTTATGGCTGGCGACCGTTCACACGCCGAAGAAGCCTACGCAGGCGACATCATCGGCTTGCACAATCACGGCACGATCCAAATCGGCGACACCTTTACCCAAGGCGAAAACCTCAAATTTACGGGGATTCCAAACTTCGCCCCAGAGCTATTCCGTCGTATTCGCCTCAAAGATCCGCTCAAACAAAAGCAACTGCTCAAAGGCTTAGTGCAACTGTCCGAAGAGGGGGCGGTGCAGGTGTTCCGTCCGTTGATGAATAACGATTTAATCGTGGGTGCGGTCGGCGTGTTGCAGTTTGATGTGGTGGTTTCTCGCCTGAAAACGGAATATAACGTTGAGGCGATTTACGAAGCGGTAAACGTGGCAACCGCTCGCTGGGTGGAATGTTCAGATGCGAAAAAATTCGAGGAATTTAAGCGTAAAAATGAACAAAACCTCGCCCTTGACGGTGGCGATAATTTAACCTACATCGCCCCAACAATGGTAAACCTCAACCTCGCCCAAGAACGCTACCCTGATGTGCAGTTCTTCAAAACGAGGGAGCATTAACATTCATAACACGGACGCCAGCGTGGCGTCCCTACTTTACGAATGTCAGCGTACGTTTTCGTAGGGACACGATGCTCGTGTCCCCAATCATTATCAAATAACAGGATATTATGAGCGAACAAATCTACGGCATTCACGCCGTTAAATCTTTTTTGGAACGATCGCCTGAGCGTTTAATTGAAGTGTTTGTGCTAAAAGGGCGTGAGGACAAGCGGTTAAATCCGCTGTTAAACGAACTGCAACGGCTCGGGATCGCTATTCAGCAGGTAAACCGCCAAACCCTCGATAACAAATCGCAGGGGGAAGTGCATCAGGGGATTATTGCACGGATCTTGCCACAAAAAGAGCTGAACGAGCAGGATCTTGATGCGATCTTGGCTGAAAAGCAAAATCCATTTTTGTTGATCTTAGACGGCGTAACCGATCCGCACAATTTAGGGGCGTGTTTGCGAACCGCCGATGCGGCTGGGGTGGATGCCGTGATCGTGCCGAAAGATAAATCGGCTCAACTCACTTCAACCGCTCGCAAAGTGGCTTGTGGGGCGGCGGAAAGCGTGCCGCTCATTCGGGTTACCAACCTTGCTCGCACAATGCGAGAACTGCAAGAACGCAATATCTGGATCATCGGCACCGCAGGCGAAGCGACTGAGAGCATTTATCAAACCAAATTGACTGGCTCAATCGCTCTGGTAATGGGTGCCGAGGGGGACGGAATGCGGCGATTAACCCGTGAGCATTGCGACCAACTCGTCAGCATTCCAATGGCTGGCTCGGTCTCTTCCCTCAATGTCTCGGTGGCAACGGGCGTCTGCTTGTTTGAAATCGTCCGCCAACAGTTAGCCGCACAAAAATAGTCTGCAAGGGGTAGGATTTGACGAAATTTCGCCAAATCCGCCCCCTTGTTTGAGGAACTCAAATGCAAAACCTTCGCCGTCTTTATCAAATTATCCGCACCTTTGCTCACTACGGCATTGATGAGCAAATCCCTGCCATTCCGCAAACAAGGGCGGTGCGGTGGGGGCGGAAAGCCCTGTTTTGGCTTCGCAATCAGCACCCCGACCAACCGTTCGGCGTGCGGTTACGCCTTGCCTTGCAAGAACTCGGTCCTGTTTGGATTAAATTGGGGCAGATGCTCGCCACTCGCCGTGATCTGTTTGAGCCTGAACTCGCCGATCAGCTTGCTCTGTTACAGGATTCCGTTGAGCCTTTTGACGGCAAGCTGGCTCGCCAAATTATCGAGCAAGCCCTCGGTGGCAAGCTCGAACAGTGGTTTGAGGATTTTGATGAAACCGCTTTGGCTTCCGCCTCGATTGCCCAAGTCCACACCGCAAAATTTCGTGCAAACCACCCGCTTGCTGGTAAGCAAGTGGTGCTGAAAGTGATTCGCCCCAACATTGAGCAGGTGATCAACGCCGATCTTGCCTTGATGTATCGCCTCGCCTCGCTGATTCCTCGCCTCAATCCTGAGGGCAAACGCTTACGCCCAGTCGAAGTGGTGCGAGAGTATGAAAAAACCTTGCGAGACGAGCTGGATTTACGCAAAGAAATGGCGAATGCGATTCGCCTACGGGGCAATTTTGAAAACAGCGAAATGCTCTATGTGCCAGAAATGTACCCCGAGTTTGGGCGGAAAAATCTGATCGTAATGGAACGGATTTTCGGCATTCCCGTCTCGAACGTGGCGGCACTGGAAGCGAACGGCACCAATATGAAACTGCTCGCCGAGCGTGGGGTGCAGGTCTTTTTTACCCAAGTGTTTCGGGATAGTTTTTTCCACGCCGATATGCACGCGGGCAACATTTTTGTGAACCCGAATCACCCTGAAAATCCGCAATATATCGGGATCGACTGTGGCATTGTCGGGCAGCTCAACCACCACGATAAACGCTATTTGGCGGAAAATTTTGTGGCGTTTTTCAACCGTGATTACCGCCGTGTGGCTGAAATGCACGTCGCCTCGGGCTGGACACCGCCCGACACCGACATTGACGCATTCGAGCAGGCGTTCCGTGAATTATGCGAACCGATTTTCGCCAAACCGCTGGCGGAAATTTCCTTCGGGCATCTGCTGTTTAACCTGTTCAGCGTGGCTCGCCAATTCAATATGGAAGTGCAACCGCAGTTGGTGCTACTGCAAAAAACCTTGCTTTATATTGAGGGATTGGGGCGACAAATTTACCCGCAACTGGATTTGTGGCAAACGGCGAAACCGTTCCTACAAGATTGGCTCGATGAACAAATGGGCGTAAAAGCGATGATCCGTCAAGTTAAACGCAAATTCCCACAATTTCGTGAACATTTCGCCGATTTTCCCGAAGCGGTGTTCACCGCATTGCAACAACAACGGCAGATCAACTTTCGCCTGAATGAAATCAATCAAAGTTTGCAAGCTCAACGTCAACAACGGAGCAAAAACTTGATTTTAATTGCTTTTACTGGTGTTTTTGGGGCAGTCCTTTGGCAATTTGATAAACTTCCGCAGTGGCTCAGTGTGCCATTGTTGGTAGCAACTTTACTTGGCGTGGTGTGGCAGGCGGTCAAATAAATCTCATTCCTACCGCTTACAAGGGGTCAGATTCTGCGAAATTTCGTAGGAACTGACTCCTTGTTTATCGGATTATGCGACATATTGTGCCAAACGTTGTGCAACCCGTTCCCTCAATTCCCTTTTTTCTTGCTCACTAAGAAAAGCCCCGTCAATGGCGTTGGTGAGCAGTTGCTTGGCTTCGGGGTGGGTGAGGACGTAGCCTTGTGAGAGTAGGCGGAACTCGCTGGCGAGGGTGGTTTGAGAGACGGTCATATTGTCGGTGTTGAGGGTGGCTTTAATCCCCTGTTGCAAGAAATGGCGAAGGGGGTAATCCGCCAGCAAGCGGACGGTTTTGGTCTGCAAATTGCTGCACGGGCACATTTCTAGCGTGGTTTTTTCCGCTTTGAGGCGAGCGAGTAGGTTTGGATCTTCGCTGGCTCGCACGCCGTGTCCGATCCGTTTCGCCCCGAAATCAAGGGCAGATTTCACGCTTTCCGCCCCGTCTGCTTCGCCTGCGTGTAGGGTAAACGGCACGCCGAGTTGGTTGGCGAGTTCAAATAGCGAGGCAAATTGAGCGGTTGGGTAAATCGCTTCCGCCCCTGCCAAATCCGTGGCGACCACGCCCTTGCCGAGAAAATCTTTGGCGAGTTGCACCGTTTGCACATTTTCCGCCTGATTATGCTCGCCTCGCATACAGCACAAAATCACGTTCACGCCAAACATCGCCGTGTGCGGCAGAGTTTGTTGCACCCCAGCCAGCACCGCCTCAACTGCTTGGCGTTGGGTTAAACCTTGCTGGGTGTGGAGTTGGGGGGCGAAGCGAATTTCCGCATAAATCAGACCGCTTGCGTCAAGGCGTTTGACCAAATCAGCGGTTGCCGAAGCGAGATTTTCCGCCGTTTGCAACATTCGCACAGGGATCGCAAAACATTGCAGATAATCGTTCAAGCTGGTGCAATCCTGCGGGGCAGCGATATGGCGAAGCAAATCCGCCACGTTGTCGGCAGGCAGGGGGATATTTTGCTGGCGGGCGGTGGTTAAAATCCACTCGGGGGAAAGCGAGCCGTCTAAGTGCAAGTGAAGATCGATGAGGGCGTATTGGGTTAAGCTATCCATTTTGTTTTCGTTTTGGTTGAATGTATAGCTTGCATATTCTAGTGGATTTCGTGAAAAAGACCTACAAAAAAGCAACATTTGGGCGTATAATCCGCCTAATTTTTTCACTCAAACAAAGGAGATTTCTATGGGTGGTATTAGTATTTGGCAACTTCTGATTGTGGTTGCGATCATTGTGTTACTGTTCGGCACCAAAAAATTGCGTACCCTCGGAGCGGATTTGGGCGAGTCGGTCAAGGGCTTTAAAAAAGCGATGAATGACGACAAAAAAGACGCCGAATTTGAAAAAGTTGAGGCGAAAGATGCCGCTTCAACGGAGCAAAAAGCCAAAGAAAAAGAGCAGGCGTAATCTGTGTTTGATATAGGTTTTTCTGAATTAGTGCTGGTGTTTATTGTGGGCTTGGTGGTGCTAGGCCCACAACGCTTGCCGATTGCGATCCGAACCGTAATGGGCTGGGTTCGCACCATTCGTGGCTTGGCGGCAAACGTGCAAAATGAACTTGCCCAAGAGCTGAAATTGCAGGAATTGCAAGAAAGCATTAAGAAAGCGGAAGAACTGAATTTGAGCAAACTCTCGCCTGAATTGAGCAAAACGGTGGAAGATTTGAAACAGTCCGCCCAAAAAATGCAGGCGGATTTGCAATCGGCAAAGGGCGAGATCACCAAATTGACCGATGAGCAAGTGGCTGAAATTCAAGGCAAAATTGAGCAGGAAAGTCAGCAATTAGCGAGCGAAACCCCTTCGCAAAAATCGGCGGAAAACCCACCGCTTGATCCCGAATTAAGCCCTGCGGAAATCGCTGAACTTGCCGAGGAAGATGAGGAAAAATTGGCAGCGTATTATCCGCCTGATGACGACCTCGCCGCCCCTGAAACTTCAAAGGAAAAATCGAATGTCAGTTGAAGAATCCCAACCGCTGATTAGCCATTTGATCGAACTTCGCAACCGCTTACTCAAAGCGGTTATTTGCGTTTTAGTGGTGTTCGCCTTGTTGGTTTATTGGTCGAACGATATTTATACGCTGTTGGCAACCCCCTTGTTGGAACGCTTGCCGAGCGGATCGTCAATGATCGCCACCAATGTCGCCGCCCCGTTTTTCACGCCGATCAAACTCACAATGGTGGCATCGATTTTTTTATCCGTGCCATTTATTCTCTACCAAATCTGGGCGTTCGTTGCCCCAGCCTTGTATAAGCACGAAAAACGGCTGGTCTATCCGCTGTTGATTTCCAGCACCTTGCTGTTCTACATCGGCGTAGCGTTCGCCTATTATGTGGTGTTTCCGCTTGTGTTCGGCTTCCTGACTAGCACCGCCCCCGAAGGGGTGGCAATGGCGACCGACATCAGTAGCTACCTCGATTTCGTGCTGACGATTTTCCTCGCCTTTGGGATCTGCTTTGAAGTACCCGTGGCAATCGTGTTGCTCTGCTGGTCGGGCATCACCACCGCAGACGATTTGCGAGCCAAACGCCCTTACATCATCGTGGCGGCGTTCGTGATCGGAATGTTACTCACCCCGCCCGACATCTTCTCGCAAACCCTGCTCGCCATTCCAATGTGTTTGCTGTTTGAAGTCGGCTTATTCTGTGCAAGGTTCTACCAACCCAAAGACGACACCGCCGAGCAAGGCTAAAATTTCTGAGAAACTGACCGCTTGTAATGCCGTTTACAAGCGGTTGTTTTTTGGAAAATTCCCGCCTTTGAACAAAATTTCATCATTCAGAAAATTTTTTCGTTTATTAAGATTTTTTTAAGATCTGTTTGGTTTAATAGCACCCGTAGCAACGAGGTAGCGATGTTACCTCGATTTAATTCAACCCCAAAGAAAGGAAAACCCAAATGAAAAAATTACTCTCACTTGCCGCTTTATTAACTGTTTCAACCGTTGCAGTTGCAGGCTTTAATAACACCAACGCACCACAAACCAACGGTGGCGTGGCAACAGTCGTACAAGCCTTAACCGCGGCGGACGATGCTCAAATGAGCTTAAAAGGCAAAATCACTCGCCAGCTTGATAAAGATGAGTTTATGTTCCAAGACGGCACGGGCGAAATCAAAATCGAGATTGACGATAAAGTATGGCAAGGTCAAAACGTAACCCCGAACGATGTGATTATCATCTTCGGCAAAGTCGATAAAAACACCTTCGGTAAATCGGATTTTGATGTTTACCGTGTAGAAAAACAGTAATGTTAAACAAGACGCAGAGCAATCTGCGTCTTTTCTTTTTGGTAAGCGAAATTTTTAAAAATCCTACCCCTTGCCCTCTCCCTGCGATTGACTGCTGAACGCAGTCAATCTCTGTCCCCCTCCCACAAGTGGGCGAGGGTTAATGTTTGAGGAGGCGAAAAACTCTCTCCCATTTATGGGAGAGAGACAGCAAAAAATGCGTTCAGCATTTTTGGCAGAGAGAGGGCAAATCCCCAAACATTTGTTCTTTTCTTTGGCGAAACCAAGAAAAGTAGTAAAATCGCAAGCGGTCAAATTTTCAATATTTTTTACAAGGATTTTTTATGAGCCAATTTCTTGCATCATCTTTCCCGACTCGCCGTTTACGCCGTTTGCGTAAGCACGATTTCAGCCGCCGTTTGGTGGCAGAAAATACCCTTACCGTCAATGATTTGATTTACCCTGTGTTCATTATTGAGGGCGAAAATCAGCGGGTTGCCGTGCCGTCAATGCCGAAAGTGGAACGCTTAACCCTCGATCAGCTCCTGATTGAGGCGGAATTATTGGTGAAATATGGCGTGCCTGCGATTGCGTTGTTCCCCGTGGTTGAGCAAGACAAAAAATCGCTAATGGCGGAAGAAGCCTATAATCCGCAGGGCTTGGTGCAACGGGCAGTGCGGGCGTTGAAGCAGGCGTTTCCCGAATTGGGCGTGATTACTGATGTGGCACTCGATCCGTTCACCTTGCACGGTCAAGACGGCATTATTGACGATAACGGCTATGTGCTGAACGATACCACCACCGAGGTGCTGATTAAGCAAGCCCTTTCCCACGCGGAAGCAGGGGCGGATATTGTCGCCCCGAGCGATATGATGGACGGGCGGATCGGCGAAATTCGCAAGGCGTTAGAGGCGAATGGCTTTATCAACACCCAAATTATGGCGTATTCGGCGAAATATGCGTCCAATTATTACGGCCCGTTCCGTGATGCGGTCGGCTCGGCGGCGAACTTGAAAGGGGGCGACAAACGCACCTACCAACTCGACCCTGCCAACGGCAACGAAGGCTTGCACGAAGTCGCCCTCGACATTCAAGAGGGGGCGGATATGGTGATGGTGAAACCAGGAATGCCTTATTTGGATTTGGTGTGGCGAGTGAAAGAAACCTTTGGCGTACCGACTTTTGCCTATCAAGTCTCGGGCGAATACGCAATGCACCAAGCCGCCATTCAAAACGGCTGGCTCAAAGAAAAAGAGTGCATTATGGAAAGCCTACTCTGCTTCAAACGTGCAGGGGCAGACGGCATTTTGACCTACTTCGCCAAACAAGTGGCGGAATGGCTTTATTTAGAAAAGCAGGGGAAATAGCCACAAGCGGTTAGATTTCAGAAAATTTCAGCCTTGATAAAAAACCACCTTTACGGTGGTTTTTTTGTTTTTGAAGCCCCACTCAACTTCCTTTTTGAGTGGGGTTTTGTTCATAAAATGAACAGAAAAGCTATGCTAGCATAGCTTTCCTTTTATTGCTCTTGCAATAAAAGGAATAAACAAGTCTGCAAATATTTAATTTTAATCGGGGCATAAATGTTGAAATGTAATCGAAATTTTTGGTCGTGGATTTTTATTGTTATTGAGATCCTTGTAATGTGGTTCACGTTATGTGTGTTTCCTTTGATTAGCCCACAAGATGATTTTTTCGCTATTGGTTCTAAGCTAAAAGAAAATTGGGTAGTTCCTGTATGTGGACTTATCTATATTGGGCTTATTATTGCTATACATCGTGATTGGCATAGAGTTGGAAATGATAAATATAAAATTATAGTATTAATTTTCGTTGCAATTTTGTTTTTGTGTCTTCCACAATGGTACGTAATGTTTAAAGTTATTGGAGGTTATAAGATTTTCTCAGATATAAAATATTTCGTTATGCCATTAGTATGGTTCTATATAAATTTGAGTATTTATATGAGACTTGTTGCAATATCAAAAGATATTAATAAATTATCTCCCCCAAAAAAGTAGAAGAAAATAAGGTTGTTTTTATTTTTAACCCTTTTTTAGGCTGTTTTATTGGTAATTGATATAAAGTGTTTTAAGATGTTCCCTTTTACATTAAATAAAAGGGGACTATGGAAAGTAGTAATAGCATTATTGAAACTATTATTCAGCTTTTTAGCACTTTATCTGAATCAGATCAAAAAATGGTGAAGGATAAACTGGCTGGGTTTAAAGAATTTATTAAAAAAGATCAACCAAGAACCGTCAGTTGTTGCCCCCATTGCCATTCAACACATTTTGTTAAAAACGGTAATGGCAAAGTTGGTTACACCCAAACGGCATTAACAGAAGAGGTTCCAGCCACACTTAAAACCGAAGTGGATAATATGGACAGTAAAAATAGAACGCAAAGCAAAGAGACTTTTGGACGTGCTAAAACTCACTGGCGGAGAATGGAACTAAACAATGAGAAAAATGCGGTAGCTTTTTTAACCAAAATAATAATGGAGGTTGAAGATGAAAAGACAATCATTGAAATATTAAATAAGATGGGTAAAGAGAAACTGAATGAATTAACTAATACAGTAAAACAAAATCCACAGAATATTGAATTTCAAGAGGGATACAACAACCTTCAACAAAAGTTTAAAGAGCAACTTTCACTTAAACAGGAAAATGAAATGGGAATCAATCAAAATTTTCGACAAGAAAATGAAAGTAACAAATTTAATACTAAAAAATTAGGATTTTAGAAGAGGATTTTAACAATGAAATGGTTTAAATTAGGCTTTGTGCTATTTGGTTTTATAGGTTCGGTTGCAAATGCCAATGATACTTTTGCTCCGCCCGTAAAATTAACCCCACAACTTGAAAAACAATTTTTACAGGTTGAGAGTAGGATTATCAATAATAACATAAGTATGTTTACAAATGTAAATCGTGTAAAAGCAGGTTTAAATCAGTTTTTCGATCAAAAAATGATGAAGTCCCTTCGTTATTTAACGCAGGAAGTGAGAAAAGTGGAAAAAGGTAATTATAATCAAGCTCTATTAGATACAATGAGAGCAACAGGTAAAGGAATGATTGGAAATGCCGAAGAGCTTCAAGTTTGGTTGAATCATTACCGAACCCGAAATAATTTGACCACACAACAATATAATGACATTTATCAAAAAATTCAGGATATGGGCGGTTTTGGTGTTTACATATACAATACCTCTCTAAGAACTTTGAAAAAGTATTACTAGAATGATTAAAATATGAATGAAAAAAAGCGGGATTTTGCCCGCTTTTTTTCATCAACAATTAACTATAACAGAGCCATTTACAAGATAAAAATGGCGGACATAAAGTCCGCCACTACGAAAAGGATAGATCTTAAAACATAAATAACCATTCGTAGGGGCGGATTTTATATCCGCCCTTTTTAACAATAAAATCTATCTTAATACTATTTTGTTGGGTTGTTTGAAATATGTTTATAAAATCTTCTTTGTTGTAATAATGGCGGACATAAAGTCCGCCACTACGAAAAAGGATAGATCTTAAAACATAAATAATTATTCGTAGGGGCGGATTTTATATCCGCCCTTTTAACAATAAAATCTGTCTCAATACTATTTGGTTGGGTTGCTTGAAATATGTTCAGAAAGTTTTCTTTTGCCATAATAATGGCGGACATAAAGTCCGCCACTACGAAAAGGATAGAACTTAAAATATAAATAACCATTCTTAGGAGCAGATTTTATATCAGCCCTTTTAAACAATAAAATCTGTCTAAATGCCATTTGATTGGATTATTTGAAATGTATTCTGCAATTCTCATATAATCACGATCATTTCTGATGATATGCTCATAAAATCCTCTTTGCCATAATGGTTCGTAATTACAATTATATTTTTTGTGATATTCACGATATAAAAATGACATTCTTCCTTTTATTTTTTTCACCACAATAGAAAGATTTACATTGTCTCGATTGAACCAAATGAAATGGAAGTGATTTGGCATAATGATAAATTCGGGAATTTCACTATTAGGATATTCTGATAAGACAGAGAATAACGTTTCTTGTAACATTTTGCCAAAGTGATTAAGGATCATATTTCCATTAACAACATCGCCAAAAATCATTTTCTGATTTTTGGTGCATACGGTTACAAAATAACAGCCATATTGGGCATAATCGAAATGGGGTAATCGAAGATTTTTACGATATTTAGGCATAGCATTTTCTTCGCTGAGTTTATAGAGGGCAGATATAAAATCTGCCCCTACGAATGAATGATGATTTTATGCTTATTCTTACCGCTTGCAAGTATAAAAAACGGCTTGAACCCATTCAAGCCGTTTCTTTATTCTGCGAAATTAGTGTTTACATTTTTCGCTGTGTTGGTGTTCGACCACTTTTTCTTCTTTGTCGTTGTGTTCGTGATCGTGAGCATCGTTGCTGTGATCGTGGTTGCAAGCCGAGCCATCTGAATGGCTACGAGGTTGCTTTTCATTTTGGTGGTCGTGGTTGCATTTTACCCCGTCGCCGTGATCGTGGGCTTCGTTTTCCTCGTGATCGTGGCTGTGGTCGCAACTGCCGCCGTGGGCGTGGCTGTGATCCCCGTGCGAGTGAGTGTGAACGTTGAACGGTTTATCATCAGGGCTTGAAAGGGCTTGCATTGCTGCCACGGTAACTTGCCAGCCACTACGCAAGATGATTAAGCTCAACAACAAGCTGGCGAGCGGGTCGACCCACAACCAGCCGAAGAATAACGCACTTAACCCCGAGATAATCGCCACTACCGAGCCGAGTAAATCTGCCATAACGTGTAAGTACGCCGCACGGATATTGAGGTTGTCGTGGTCGGCGGAAAGCATCATTTTCGCCACGATAATGTTCACAATTAAGCCGAGAGTTGCCACCATTAGCATTGGTAGCGATTTCATTTCAGGCGGATTTTGCAAGCGTTCAATCGCTTCCCAAATAATAAAGGCGGCGATCACCAACAGCGAAGCCCCGTTAATAAAGGCTAACCATTTGCTCAAACGAATGTTTTTCGCCGCAATCGTGAGGGCGAACAGTGCCAAACCGAGGGAAATGGAATCGTTGAGCATATGCCCAGCGTCTGCCATTAACGCCAAACTGTTGAAGAAATAACCACCGAGATATTCCACCACCATAAAAGCAGTGATAATTGCAAAGCTCACTTTCAATACTTGGGTGTTTTTGATTGAGTGAGACGGGCAATTTGCGTGTGAATGTGCCATAAATTTTCCTTAAAGAAAGACTGAAAAAAGTGGGCGGATGATAAAGTCTGTACTAGCTACGGGGTCAAGTAAAATTTTATATTTTGCAAAAGATCGCAAAATTTACTGCGATCTGACCGCTTTATAATTAAGATAGCGGTCAGATTTTCTTTTTAATGAATCAAAATGAATAGAATTTATCATATTTTAGGTTCGGATATTCCGCACCATAACCGCACGGTGTTGAGCTTTTTTGCGAATGAGCTGTTGCCGAAGTTGCAGGGGCAGGATCACCGTTTTTATGTGGTGGGATCGGCAAATTTGAAAGAGGAATTTGCCTCATTAAATTTGACGATGTTCCCTACTAAAAAAGCGGTGGCGAATGCGGTTATCCAAACGGCTAAAGCAGAAAAATCGGCAAAATTTGTGCTGCACGGACAGTTTAATTTTGCGATCTGGTGGGCGATTTTTTGCGGAAAACTGCCCGCTTGTCGTTGTGTGTGGCACGTTTGGGGGGCGGATTTATATGAGGATTCGACCGCGTTAAAATTCAAACTTGCCTATCCGTTTCGCCGTTGGGTTCAGCGGAAATTGCCAACTTTATGGGCAACACGCGGAGATATCACCTTTGCTCAACGCCATTTGCAGCGAGAGGGCAAGGAGGATCAGGTGGTTTACTTCCCGACCAAAATGCCAGCCGTGCCGACTTTGCCAACCAAAACGCCAACGGGCAAAATCACCATTTTGCTCGGCAATTCGGGGGATCTTTCCAACCGACATTTAGAGGCGTTAGAGCAGATTAAACAGGCATTTGGCGAGGCGGTGCGAGTGGTTGTGCCTATGGGCTACCCTGAAAATAATCACGCCTACATCGAGCAAGTGCAACAACAAGCGGTGCGATTATTCCCAAAAAATGCGGTGGAAATTTTGCGTGAGCGGTTGGATTTTGAGCGTTATTTGGCGGTACTGGCGGAATGTGATCTCGGCTATTTTATTTTTGAACGTCAGCAGGGCATCGGCACGATTTGCCTTTTGACCCAACTGAATATCCCGACCGTGCTACATCGGCATAACCCGTTCGCCCTTGATATGCAGGCGGAAAATGTGCCGTTTTTGTTTGCCGATCAGCTGTCGGTGGAAAAAGTCGCCGAGGCTCAAACCGCTTTGCAACAATTGGACAAAACCCAAATCGGCTTTTTCGCCCCGAATTATGCCCCACAATGGCAAACCCTTTTAACCCAACTTAGTGAACAAGAATGAACGACTATCTTTTATTAACGGGCTTTTATCTGCTTTCGCTGGCGGTGATTGGCTCGCTGATTTATCGAGCTTACCGCCAGCAAACCTTTTCTTTTTATCTGTTATTTAGCCTGATCTATTTGGCGACTTTTTACCTCGGCTTCCCGTTTTCAATGGCAATGGCGTTGGGGTTTGAGAGTGCCTTGCCGTCTAAATTAACGCTATTTTTGACCCTCTTTTATGGGCTGGTGGGCTATTTAATTTTCCATTTCGCCTATCACTTTTTTTTGCCACCTCGTTCAACGCCCTTGCAAGGGGTAGGATTTTCTGAAATTTCCGCAAAACCGACCGCTTGTTTGCTCGGGGTGGTGGCGGTTGGCTCGTTGATTTGGTTCGGGCTAATGAACGGCTTTTTGCTGTTTGAGTTAGAAAAATATAGCCAAATTTTCTCGGCGGGCGTTCGTGGCACGGCGTTGAAACGCTTTTTCTACTTTTTCGTACCAGCTTTATTGATTTTCTTCTTTTTGAAACCGAGCCAAAAACGGTGGTTGCTATTCTTAATTTTCGGCACGCTGTTCGGCACGTTTTGCTATGTGATTGTCGGCGGCACGAGGGCAAATATGGTGTTGCCGTTGGTCATTTTCTTTTTATTAGGCGTGCAATTTCGCTACCTCTCGGCAAAATGGATTTTTCTAATGAGCGGCGTGATGATTGTGGCGATGTTCGTGCTGGCGATGATCCGCTACGGGCTTGATGTGAAAGGGGCGGAAGCCTTTTTTACCTTTCTTTATTTAACCCGCGACACCTTTTCGCCGTGGGAAAATGTGGCGATTATTTTATCGAAACCGATTGAGTTTCAAGGCTTGATGCCGATTGTACGAGATTTTTACGTTTATTTGCCGAAAGGCTTGTGGGTGGATTATCCAACCCCAATTTGGAACACGGCGAACTATTTTACCCGTGAACTGCTCGGCAATTATTCGGGGCTGGCGATTTCGCCGACTTTGCTCGGTTCTTTCTATATTATGGGCGGCGTGCCGATGATTTTGCTCGGAATGGCGTTAGTGGGGGGAATTATCAAAGGATTTGACCGCTTGTATGCCTACGCCAACGCCCAAGGTTTAGCCATTTTGCAAACATTCTGCCTCGCTAATGTATTTAATTTCATCGTGCTAGTGCGAGAGGGGGCGGATGCGTTTTTCTCGCGGTTGGTTTTTTTCAGCCTTGTGTTTGGCGTTTGTTGGCTGGTGGCACAAGGGATCGTGAGGGTTACGCAAAATGATCGATAAAGTGGCGATTTGTGGGATCGAGATCCTCGCTGTTAAAAACGAAGCGGCTTTCGTGGATTTTTTAATGAATGAACGGGAAATCAAGCAAGGCAAGTTGATTGCGATTAACGCCGAGAAAGTGATTAGTAGCGAAAACGATCCCGAAATGCAAAAGTTGCTTGCCGATGCGGAATATAAATATGCGGACGGGATCGGCATTGTGCGTTCGATTACGAAAAAGTATCCGCAATATCAAGGGATTGAGCGAGTGGCGGGGGCGGATTTGTGGCAGGCCTTAATGCAACGAGCAGGGCAGTTGAATGTGCCAGTGTTCTTAATCGGCAGCAGAGCGGAAACGCTGGCGGACGTAAAACGCAAACTGGCGGAATGGAATGTGAATATCGTGGGCGAGCTGGACGGCTATTTTCCCGAAGATCAAGCGGGTGCTTTAATCGAAAAAATTGAGGCGAGCGGGGCGAAGTTCGTTACGGTGGCAATGGGATCGCCCAAACAAGAAAAATTGATGCTCAAAGCTCAACAACGTTATCCGCAAGCTCTCTATATGGGCGTGGGTGGCACTTATGATGTGTTTACGGGGCGTGTGAAACGAGCCCCAAAAGTGTGGCAAGATTTAGGGTTAGAGTGGCTTTATCGCCTGCTAAGCCAGCCAACCCGTTGGCGAAGACAGCTTAATCTGCTCAAATTTGCCTACTATTATTTGGCGAATAAGCTCTAAAAAAGGGCAAAAAAACTGCTTTTCAGCGATTTATTACACATTTTGAATAAATTAACGGCAGACGAGAAAATTTTTTCAAAAAGTGCTAGACAAGGGGAAACGAAATCACTAATATACGCCCCCGCAACGACGCACTACTGAATAACGCGTTCGTAGCTCAGTTGGATAGAGCGTTGGCCTCCGGAGCCAAAGGTCGCAGGTTCAAATCCTGTCGAGCGCGCCAGAGGTAATGCAGTGAGTCCAATTTAGGAAATGGTGGCTATAGCTCAGTTGGTAGAGCCCTGGATTGTGATTCCAGTTGTCGTGGGTTCAAGTCCCATTAGCCACCCCATTTTACGCAAGTAAAATCTATCGGCGAGTAGCGCAGCTTGGTAGCGCAACTGGTTTGGGACCAGTGGGTCGTAGGTTCAAATCCTATCTCGCCGACCACTTTATTTTTGTTCTTTAACAACGAATCAGACAATCTGTGTGGGCACTTGTTGATGATTGATTTTGAAACAAATTTTTGATTTTGAAGTCTCGATAGGTGCTAACTGAAATTCATTAAATGATTTTTGTGTCAGCATATTGAGCGATTAAACTTTTTGAATTGAAGAGTTTGATCATGGCTCAGATTGAACGCTGGCGGCAGGCTTAACACATGCAAGTCGAACGGTAGCAGGAGAAAGCTTGCTTTCTTGCTGACGAGTGGCGGACGGGTGAGTAATGCTTGGGAATCTGGCTTATGGAGGGGGATAACTACTGGAAACGGTAGCTAATACCGCGTAATATCTTCGGATTAAAGGGTGGGACCTTTTGGCCACCTGCCATAAG
>NZ_MUYA01000013.1:92096-105043 GCF_002015115.1 Haemophilus paracuniculus | reverse complement strand
ATGCGAGGGGTTTTTTATTACTTTTACGCTATCCACCTTAATTACCCTAATACCAGAAATTTTTAAAAATCCCATCGCTTGCAGACCAAAGTAAAAGAAATAAAAAAGAAAAACCACTAAACTAAAAGGTGGTTTTTTTATATCAAAAATAAGCAATTTTTTATTTTTGCAAGGGATTATAATCCCTTTACTTGTTATTGACATAACAAGTAAACCAAGGCTGTTAAACTTTATCAAGGTATCGTATGAACATTTATCGTTACTTATCAAAATATACAATGAAATTTAAACATAATGATGAATTTATTGAAATTGCTCGTTATGGTTGGTCGAATGAAAGTCAAGAGGCTGCGATTGAACACGCAAAAAGCCGTTGTGCCGATGCAAAAATAAAAATTTTAGCAGGCGAAGAGTTTACGCGAGATGGACATTATTATTCTACGAGAAGAATTTATGAGCAGCCATTAGAATGGTTTGATGATTTAAATGTGATATACACTCGCAATAATTATAGTGCAACTTGTCTGAATGTTGAAGATGTAGTTATTTTAGATATTGATGATGCAGGCTTAGAAGCGGCAATTCCTAAAATAATGGAAAGAAAAGTGGTTGAGAGTAGTAATTGGTTAGCCAAGCTTTTTGGTGGTAAAAAGGTGGTAGAAGAAGAAAAATTATCTATTGAGACTTTAAAATTTTTAGAAAATAAATTTGACCATTTTATTCAAAATTACCCGAAAGCCACTTTTAATTTATATCGAACTTATGCAGGCTATCGTGTGATTGTTCTGCACGACACAATGAATGTCGATGATGAAAGATTGCCTACTTATTTTAATGAATTTTGGGTTGATTCATTATATCGAAAATTATGTTACAAACAGCGTTGTTTTCGGGCGAGATTAACTGCCAAACCTTGGCGAATGGCTGGAATGTCTCAGGGTTGGAAAGAGGTTATCACGCTTGAAAAATATGAAAAAGAAGCTCAAAACTATGCCGCTTGCCACTTTATCAAACAAATTGGCACAGCCCCAATCCACCCAAAAGTTGCCAAAGTGGTTGAATTGCACGATAACTTATCGAAAGCACATTCTCATTTACCCTTGGCATAAAGATTGCGGAATTTTAATCTAACTAACCCCTTGTAACGAGGGGTTTTTATTTTTCAAGCTAAAAATTTCTTAAATCCCCCGCTTGTTTTTCACTTTTTATTGCACCTATCCGCCCTTCGTTTGTCTATATTGCTTTTAGTTATAATGGGAGAGTGTTTTGTTAAAAATTGAAACGATACAATTAGAAGATTTTATCCAGCAACAGCTAGCTAATAATGATCCCTTTACTTTGTTAAACGGGTTGTTTAGTTGGTTAAAAGAGGAAAAAAACTCGGCGGATCGATTGGTTTTATTACGAGAAAAATTAGCTGAAAATCCTGAATTAGGCGAGCAGGTGGCGTTGTTGGTGGGGCGTTGGTTGTGTGAAATTCGGCTTTATCCGCTGTTGATTAGCGGTGGAATTTTGCCTCGCGAGGGCTTTGCCAGAGAGTTGAAAAATCGTCTCTATGAAAAAATTAACCCCTCGCCGAAAGATCCGAATGATTTGCGTGATGCGTTTTTCCGCTTTTTCTCGGCGGAAAATGATGGCAAGTGGCTGCAACAAACGTCCATTCGCCAATGGTATCTACTGATTAAGTTGCTCGGCGGTTATCTGCCCCTTGCCGATCGTGAACGGCTACGTTCCCATTTGTATAACGAGGGATTATTTGCGGTGGAAATGCTGGCGATTTGGGTCGCCGCCGAAGAACTTGAACCCGAATTGATGCGGCTTGATCCTTCGCTGTTGAATGCGGAATCGCCTTTTGTGGCATTGCAACGTGAGGTGGCGTTGTGGGTCAATGCACAACGGAAGCGAACCCCGTTTGACGATAGCCATTTGCAAGTGATGTTCGATCAATGTCAAACTCAAATTCAACGCTTGCATAAAAAAGGCACGACCGCAGGTTCGTCCCTCAATGTGGCGTATCTGTTGGAACGGCTACAACAAACCCTCGACCGTCTTGCCGAATTGATGGAAATTTTCGCCAACAAGCGGTTAAAAACCAGCAAAATTTTGCAACTGACCCGCACTTTTGCGGTGGCGAGTGCGGAACAGCACCACATTACGCCATTGTGGAAACAGAGTGCCAAAATGCTTTCGCGTAGCATTACCCAAAACACCAGCGATCACGGCGAACACTATATTTCACGCGATAAAAAAGAGTATTTTTCGATGTTCTTTTCTGCCGCAGGCGGTGGGGTGCTGATTGCGTTAATGGCGTTGTTCAAAATCTATTTGGGCGGTGTGATTGACGACAAGGTTTGGAAAGGCGTTGCTGAGGGGCTGAATTACGGTATTGGTTTTACCCTGATTTTTATGTTGCATTGCACGGTGGCGACCAAACAGCCTGCGATGACGGCGGCTCGCTTTGCCGAAGCGGTGGAACGCAATCCGCAGGGGCGAGCGGTGGATATGAAATTGGCACAACTATTGATGGATGTATTGCGTTCGCAAATGGTTGCGGTGTTGGGTAATGTGCTAATGGCGATCGGCGTGGCTGCTCTGATTGCAATGTTTTACGTTCGCTTTACCGCTCAACCTCTGCTGGATCAAGCAACCATTGATTATCAATTGGCGTCGATCAACCCTTTCGGTGGCACGCTTTGGTTTGCAGCGATTGCAGGTTTATGGCTATTCTGTTCGGGGATTATTTCGGGCTTTTTTGACAACCGCAGTAATTACCTCAACCTACGCCAACGGCTACGAGAACACCCGTTACTCAAACGCTTAATGGGCGAAGCCACGCGAACCAAATTTGCTGATTATTTCCACGATAATTATGGCTCAATAATGGGAAATCTCTGCTTTGGTTTACTGCTCGGTTTAACGGGCGTGGTCGGTTACCTCACGGGGCTGCCGCTTGATATTCGCCACGTGGCGTTCTCGTCAGCCAATGTCGGCTATGCGGTGGTGAGTGGATCGCTCGGCTGGGGGATTTTCTGGCAGAGTGTCGTGTTCGTCTTATTGATTGGGGTGGTAAATCTGATCGTCAGTTTTTCCCTCACCCTTTGGGTCGCTTTGCGTTCTCTCGACACAGAAATCGACAGCTGGAAAAACATTTTCAAATGCGTAGGCGAAATCGCCAAAAAACGCCCATTGAGTTTATTCTTCCCTGTGGAAAATAAATAGCAAAGGAAAAGCCCCAACTGTTTCGGGGCTTTTTGTTTTACCAATGCAAGCGGTGAGATTCGGTAAAATTTCCTTAAATCCCACCGCTTGTTCGTGCAAAAATCCCCTTGCATTGATTGCGGAAATTGTGGTAGTATTCGCACCCTACTTACATTGGGTAAGTAGGTTCGTCCCGTAAGGGTGTTTTTTAATTTAACGGAGCACTAATATGATCCAAGAACAGACTATGCTGGATGTTGCTGATAACTCAGGGGCTCGTAGCGTAATGTGTATCAAGGTTCTAGGTGGATCGCACCGTCGTTACGCTGCTATTGGCGACATTATCAAAGTTACCGTGAAAGAAGCAATTC
The DNA here is from genome assembly GCF_002015115.1 of Haemophilus paracuniculus. Taxonomy (GTDB): domain Bacteria; phylum Pseudomonadota; class Gammaproteobacteria; order Enterobacterales; family Pasteurellaceae; genus Haemophilus_E; species Haemophilus_E paracuniculus. The sequence goes on along the minus strand of NZ_MUYA01000013.1, from coordinate 101,474 downwards.
CACGCGGTAAAGTGAAAAAAGGTGATGTGTTAAAAGCAGTTGTTGTGCGCACCAAGAAGGGTGTTCGTCGCCCAGATGGCTCAGTTATTCGTTTCGATGGTAACGCTTGTGTAATTTTAAACAATAACACTGAGCAACCAATCGGTACTCGTATTTTTGGACCTGTGACTCGTGAACTTCGTTCTGAGAAGTTTATGAAGATCATTTCATTAGCTCCAGAAGTACTGTAAGGGGAATGTAATGGCTGCTAAAATCCGTCAAAATGATGAAGTAATTGTTCTTACTGGTAAAGATAAGGGCAAACGTGGTAAGGTAACCAAAGTGTTACCAAACGGTAAAGTAATTGTTGAAGGTGTTAAAATCATCACTAAACACGAAAAACCAGTTCCTGCGTTAGGTAAAGCTGGTGGCTTAGTGAAGAAAGAAGCGGCGATTGATGCGTCAAACGTTGCGATTTTCAACCCGAAAACAAACAAAGCTGACCGTGTAGGTTTTAGATTCGAAGACGGCAAAAAAGTACGTTTCTTCAAATCTAATAATGAAATTATTTAATTAACTGGAGTAATGCGATGGCGAAACTGCATGATTACTACAGAGATACAGTAGTGAATGAATTGAAAGCAAAATTCAACTACTCATCTGTCATGCAAGTCCCACGAATCGAAAAGATTACCCTGAATATGGGTGTGGGTGAAGCATTGACCGATAAGAAACTTTTAGATAACGCAGTAGCGGATCTAACAGCAATTAGCGGTCAGAAACCTTTAATTACCAAAGCGCGCAAATCTGTTGCAGGCTTTAAAATCCGTCAGGGATATCCAATCGGATGTAAAGTAACCCTACGTGGCGAACGTATGTGGGAATTCTTTGAAAGATTGATTTCTATCGCTGTTCCACGTATCCGTGACTTCCGCGGTTTAAGTGCGAAGTCATTCGATGGTCGTGGTAATTACAGTATGGGTGTTCGTGAGCAAATCATTTTCCCTGAAATCGACTACGATAAAGTAGATCGTGTGCGTGGTTTAGATATTACTATCACCACCTCAGCGAAAACTGATGAAGAAGGTCAAGCTTTATTAGCGGCTTTCAATTTCCCATTCCGTAAATAAGGTAGGTTATCGTGGCAAAACAATCAATGATTGCACGTGATGTTAAACGTGCTAAGTTAGCTGATAAATTCTACGCTAAACGTGAAGAGTTGAAGAAAATCATCTCTGATGTAAATTCTTCTGATGAAGATCGTTGGAATGCTGTTTTAAAATTACAAACACTTCCACGTGATTCAAGCCCAAGCCGTCAGCGTAATCGTTGCCGCCAAACTGGTCGTCCACACGGTGTACTTCGTAAGTTTGGTTTAAGCCGTATTAAGGTTCGTGAAGCCGCTATGCGTGGCGAGATCCCGGGTCTTAAGAAAGCAAGCTGGTAATAACCTCTTTTAATTTGGAATCATGGGAGTAAATCTATGAGCATGCAAGATCCAATCGCAGATATGCTGACTCGTATTCGTAACGGTCAAGCTGCGAATAAAGTTGCGATCAGTATGCCTTCATCTAAGTTAAAAGTTGCTATTGCAAAAGTTTTAGCTGACGAAGGTTATGTTGAAAGCATCAAAGTTGTTGAAGGTGTAAAACCTGAATTGGAAATCACTTTAAAATATTTCCAAAACAAACCGGTTGTAGAAAGCATCCAACGTGTAAGCCGTCCTGGTCTTCGTATTTACAAACGTAAAGACGAATTACCAAAAGTAATGGGTGGTTTAGGTATCGCTGTTGTTTCTACATCGAAAGGTGTAATGACCGACCGTGCTGCGCGTCAAGCAGGATTGGGCGGTGAAATTATCTGTTACGTAGCATAATAGAGAGGTAGGAAGAATGTCTCGTGTTGCAAAAGCACCTGTTAATATTCCTGCCGGTGTTGAAGTAAAACTCAACGGTCAGCTATTAACAGTTAAAGGTAAAAACGGCGAGTTATCTCGTACAATTCATAATGCAGTTGAAGTAAATCACGAAGCGAACGCATTAACTTTCGCACCACGTGCTGGTGTTGCTAATGCAGATGCACAAGCAGGTACTGCTCGTGCACTTGTTAATGCTATGGTTATCGGTGTTACAGAAGGCTTTACTAAGAAATTGCAGTTGGTGGGTGTTGGTTATAGAGCACAAATGAAAGGTAACGTAGTTGCTTTAAGTTTAGGTTTCTCACACCCTGTTGAGCATACGTTGCCAGCTGGTGTAACTGGTGAATGTCCATCTCAAACAGAAATTATTCTTAAGAGTGCGGACAAACAGTTAATCGGTCAAGTTGCAGCGGATATTCGTGCATATCGCCGTCCTGAACCTTATAAAGGTAAAGGTGTACGCTACGCTGATGAAGTGGTGCGTACAAAAGAGGCTAAGAAAAAGTAAAGTAAGGTAACACTATGGATAAGAAAGTAGCTCGTATCCGTCGTGCAACCCGTGCACGTCATTTAATGAGAGAGCAAGGTGCAACCCGTTTGGTTGTGCATCGCACACCTCGCCATATCTATGCGCAGGTTATTGCACCTAACGGCTCAGAAGTACTAGCAGCAGCTTCAACTGTTGAGAAAGTAATTAGAGAGCAAGTTAAATATACTGGTAATAAAGACGCAGCAGCAGTAGTTGGTAAACTCGTTGCAGAGCGTGCTTTATCAAAAGGTATTCAAGCGGTTGCTTTCGATCGTTCTGGTTTCAAATACCACGGTCGTGTGCAATCATTGGCAGATGCTGCTCGTGAAGCTGGTCTTCAGTTCTAATAGAGGAATTTGAGATGTCAAACATCGAAAAACAAGCTGGTGAACTGCAGGAAAAGCTAATCGCGGTTAACCGTGTATCTAAAACCGTAAAAGGTGGTCGTATTATGAGCTTCACCGCTTTAACAGTGGTAGGCGATGGTAACGGTCGTGTAGGTTTTGGTTACGGTAAAGCTCGTGAAGTTCCAGCAGCTATCCAAAAAGCGATGGAAAAAGCACGTCGCAATATGATCAATGTCGCTTTAAAAGACGGTACATTACAACACCCAGTTAAAGGTTCACACACAGGTTCACGCGTATTTATGCAACCAGCAAGCGAAGGTACAGGTATCATCGCAGGTGGTGCAATGCGTGCAGTGTTAGAAGTGGCTGGTGTTCACAACGTTCTTTCAAAAGCGTATGGTTCAACTAACCCAATTAACGTTGTTCGTGCAACTATTGATGCACTTGCAAATATGAAATCACCTGAAATGGTTGCTGCGAAACGTGGTAAAACCGTTGAAGAAATTTTGGGGTAATTGAATATGGCAAAAACAATCAAAGTAACTCAAACTCGTAGCTCTATCGCTCGTTTACCGAAACATAAAGCAACGTTAAAAGGCTTAGGTCTTCGTCATATTCGACACACAGTAGAGTTGATCGATACCCCAGCAGTGCGTGGTATGATCAATCAAGTTTCATATATGGTTAAGGTTGAGGAGTAATAGAATGCGTTTAAATTCTCTATCCCCAGCTGAAGGTGCTAAGCACAGTGCTAAACGCTTAGGTCGTGGTATCGGTTCTGGTGTTGGTAAAACTGGTGGTCGTGGTCATAAAGGTCAAAAATCTCGTACAGGTGGCGGTGTTCGTCGTGGTTTCGAGGGTGGTCAAATGCCTTTATACCGTCGTTTGCCAAAATTTGGTTTTACTTCACTAAAATCATTGCACACAGCTGAAATTCGCTTAAACGACTTAGCGAAAGTAGAAGGCAACGAAGTAACCTTAGATTCACTTAAAGCAGCTAACGTTATTACCAAAGATATTTTATCAGCAAAAGTTATTCTTGCAGGTAAAATTGAAAAAGCAGTAGTAGTGAAAGGCTTACGTGCAACTAAGGGTGCAAAAGCTGCGATTGAAGCAGCCGGTGGCTCTATCGAGGAATAATAAATGGCAAAGCAACCAGGGTACCAAGGTAGTACACAAAAAGGGACTGGCGAGCTTAAATCAAGATTACTATTTGTTTTAGGTGCGTTAATCGTTTTCCGTATCGGTTCTTTTATACCTGTTCCTGGCATTGATGCTTCTGTTTTATCCGAGTTAGTTAAACAACAACAAGGCACCATCATTGATATGTTCAATATGTTCTCTGGTGGTGCTTTGAGTCGAGCCTCTATATTTGCCTTAGGTATTATGCCTTATATTTCGGCGTCAATTATTATTCAATTATTGACCGCCATTCATCCCGCTCTCGCTGAATTGAAAAAAGAAGGCGAAGCAGGACGTAGAAAAATTAGCAAATATACGCGTTATGCGACTTTGTTATTAGCATTTATTCAGTCTATTGGTATTTCATTAGCCCTTCCGAATATGATACAAGGATTAGTACCTAATCCAAGTATGCTATTCTATATCACCTCAGTAGTTAGTTTAGTAACAGGTACAATGTTCCTAATGTGGCTTGGTGAACAAATCACTGAACGTGGCATTGGTAACGGTATCTCACTAATTATCTTCGCAGGGATTGTTGCAGATTTACCCGCAACAATTGGGCAAACAATTGAACAAGCAAGACAAGGTGAGATCTCATTCCTTGTATTGTTACTAGTAGCGATTATTGCATTTGCGGTAACATATTTCGTTGTTTTCGTAGAACGTGGACAAAGAAGAATCGTGGTAAATTACGCAAGTCGTCAGCAAGGAAGAATGATGGCCCCTGCGAGATCATCTCATTTACCACTTAAAGTAAATATGGCTGGTGTTATTCCTGCTATCTTTGCTTCAAGTATTATCCTTTTCCCAGCAACCATTACCCAATGGTTCGGGCAAAGTGAAGGTTTTGAATGGTTATTTGATTTATCACAACTATTGCAACCAGGACAACCACTTTACATCGTATTATTCACGATGGCAGTGATTTTCTTTGCTTTCTTTTATGCAGGAATGCAGTATAATCCACGCGATACAGCGGATAATTTGAAGAAATCAGGTGCGTTTGTACCAGGTTATCGACCAGGCGAGCAAACATCTCGTTATATTGATAAAGTAATGACTCGCATTACCTTAATCGGTGCGTTATATATTACTTTTGTTTGTTTGGTTCCTTACATCATTACATCATTATGGAAAGTGCCGTTCCAACTTGGTGGCACATCATTATTGATTGTAGTGGTAGTGATTATGGATTTCATCGCACAAGTGCAAAGCCACTTAATGTCATTACAATATGACTCTGTGTTGAAGAAAGCCAATTTGAAAGGCTTAGGGCAATAGCCCTTAGATCAAAAAGGATAAGCAATGAAAGTTCGTGCTTCAGTTAAGAAATTATGCCGTAACTGTAAAGTTGTTAAACGTGAAGGTGTTGTTCGCGTAATTTGTAGCGAACCTAAACATAAACAACGTCAAGGTTAATCATTCTTTCTTGCAAAGAACCCGCTGAGCAGGTATACTGCTCAGCTCATTCGTCCTGATATGCTGTTTGAGTATCCTGAAACGGGCTTTTCAAGATCAGCATATCATTAACTTTAAATAATAGGAGTGCATAGTGGCCCGTATTGCAGGCATTAACATTCCTGATCAAAAACATACTGTAATCGCATTAACTGCTATTTATGGTATCGGTAAAACTCGTGCAAAAGCAATCTGTGCTGCAACGGGTATTGCTGAGGATGTAAAGATCAGAGAATTGTCTGAAGAGCAGATTGAAAAACTGCGTGAAGAAGTTGGTAAATTTACTGTCGAAGGTGATTTACGTCGTGAAGTAACTTTAAGCATCAAACGTCTATTAGACTTAGGCTGCTACCGTGGTTTACGTCATCGTCGTAGTTTACCAGTACGTGGTCAACGTACTAAGACTAATGCACGTACCCGTAAGGGTCCACGCAAACCGATCAAAAAATAATCGGAGTAAATAAATAATGGCTAAAACACCAGTTCGTGCACGTAAACGTGTAAAAAAACAGATTGCAGATGGCGTAGCACATATCCACGCCTCTTTCAATAACACCATCGTAACGATTACCGACCGTCAAGGTAACGCTCTTGCTTGGGCAACCGCAGGTGGTTCAGGTTTCCGTGGTTCTCGTAAATCAACCCCATTTGCTGCACAGGTTGCCGCTGAGCGTTGTGCTGAAATGGTTAAAGAGTTTGGTTTAAAGAATTTGGAAGTTATGGTTAAAGGTCCGGGTCCAGGTCGTGAATCAACAATCCGTGCATTAAACGCCGCGGGTTTCCGTATCACGAACATTACTGACGTAACCCCGATTCCTCATAACGGTTGTCGTCCACCGAAAAAACGTCGTGTTTAATTGACGTTAGGATTATTGGAGAAAGAAAATGGCAAGATATTTGGGTCCAAAGCTCAAGCTAAGCCGTCGTGAAGGTACTGATTTATTCCTTAAATCAGGCGTTCGTGCGATCGAATCAAAATGTAGAAATCGTCTTGATGTAGCACCAGGTCAGCACGGTGCTCGTAAGCCACGTTTATCTGACTACGGTAGTCAGTTACGTGAAAAACAAAAAGTTCGCCGTATCTACGGTATCTTAGAGCGTCAATTCCGCAACTATTATACCGAAGCTAACCGCTTGAAAGGTAATACAGGTGAGAACTTATTAGTATTATTAGAAGGTCGTTTAGACAACGTAGTTTACCGTATGGGCTTTGCGGCAACACGTGCAGAAGCACGTCAGCTTGTAAGCCACAAATCAATCGTGGTAAATGGTCGTGTAGTAAATATTCCTTCATTCCAAGTTTCTGTTGATGATGTAGTAGCTGTTCGTGAGAAATCTAAAAAACAAGCTCGTATTAAAGCATCATTAGAATTAGCAACTCAACGTGAAAAACCAACTTGGTTAGAAGTTGATACCGCTAAAATGGAAGGTGTGTTTAAACGTACACCGGAACGCTCTGACTTATCAGCAGATATCAATGAACATCTGATCGTTGAGCTTTACTCTAAATAATAGCTAGTTTTCAAAACTTATATTATTTGCAGTCGATAGAGCTTAAAAACAAAGAGAGGATAAAATGCAGGGTTCTGTGACAGAATTTTTAAAGCCGCACTTAGTGAACATTGAACAAATCAGTTCAACTCACGCAAAAGTGACCCTAGAACCGTTAGAACGTGGTTTCGGACATACATTAGGTAACGCACTTCGTCGCATTTTACTTTCGTCAATGCCAGGTTGTGCAGTAACAGAAGTTGAAATTGATGGTGTATTACACGAATACAGCAGCAAGGAAGGCGTTCAAGAAGATATTCTTGAAGTATTGTTAAACCTCAAAGGTCTAGCGGTAAAAGTGCAAAACAAAGATGATGTTGTTTTGACACTTAACAAATCTGGAATTGGCCCTGTGCTTGCAGGCGACATTACACACGATGGTGATGTTGAAATTGTGAATCCTGATCACGTTATCTGTAACTTAACGGATAAAAACGCATCAATCAATATGCGTATCCGAGTGCAACGTGGTCGTGGTTATGTACCAGCATCAGCCCGTGTACACAGCCAAGATGATGATCGTCCTATCGGTCGTTTACTCGTAGATGCACGTTTCAGCCCAGTAGATCGCATTTCTTATAATGTGGAAGCGGCGCGTGTTGAACAACGTACAGACTTAGATAAACTCATCATCGAGATGGAAACCAATGGAACAATTGATCCAGAAGAAGCCATCCGCCGTGCAGCAACGATTTTAGCAGAGCAATTAGAAGCATTCGTAGATTTACGTGATGTTCGTCAGCCAGAAGTTAAGGAAGAGAAGCCAGAGTTCGATCCGATCCTACTTCGTCCTGTTGATGACTTAGAGCTGACTGTTCGTTCTGCTAACTGTTTGAAAGCAGAGACAATTCACTATATCGGTGATTTAGTACAACGCACAGAAGTTGAGCTATTAAAAACACCTAACCTCGGTAAGAAATCACTTACAGAGATCAAAGACGTGTTGGCTCAACGTGGTTTATCACTAGGTATGCGTCTTGAAAATTGGCCCCCAGCAAGCATCGCTGAGGACTAATTCGCAAGTCAGTCAATAGATTTTCTAAGAAGGAATAGGTTATGCGCCATCGTAAGAGTGGACGTCAATTAAACCGTAACAGCAGCCATCGCCAAGCGATGTTCCGCAATATGGCAAGTTCTTTGGTTGAACACGAAATCATCAAAACTACTTTGCCAAAAGCGAAAGAGTTACGCCGTGTAGTTGAACCGTTAATTACATTAGCAAAAGTTGATAGCGTAGCAAATCGCCGTTTAGCTTTCGCTCGTACACGCAACGTTGATACCGTTGCTAAATTATTCAATGAATTAGGTCCACGTTTTGCACAACGTGCGGGTGGTTATACTCGTATCTTAAAATGTGGTTTCCGTGCAGGCGACAACGCACCAATGGCTTACATTGAATTAGTTGATCGTCCAGAAGTTGCACAAGCAGCAGAATAATTTAAACGATCTCAAAAAAGCCCGATAGTTCTATCGGGCTTTTTTATTTTTAATTTAAAAACCACCGTCTATGAAGGTGGTTTTTTACTGGAAATTTGGGGTAAACCCACCGCTTGCGATTGTTGCATTATCGTGAACACTCTTTTCACATTTGGCTGATTTATTTCCTTTTTGAAAACCATTAAACTACGCCTGTTTTTAATTTCCTGAGGTTTCAAATGAAAAACGTATTAGTTTTAAAATCCAGCATTTTAGCGGCAAATTCACAATCCAATCAGCTCGTTGATTATTTCGTCAAACAGTTATCTGCCAATGTTACCGAGCGTGATTTCGGGGCAAATCCGTTGCCTTATTACGATCTCAACGCCGCCACAGGCACACGCGGCACGCCAGAAACGGTAGAGCAGCACGCTGCTTTGGCTCTTTCCAATGAATTGATCGGCGAAGTGAACAACAGCGATTTGCTCGTGTTCGGCGTGCCGATGTACAACTTAGGCATTCCAGCTCAATTAAAAACCTACATCGATTTCCTCAACCGTGCGGGCGTAACTTTCCGCTATACGGAAAACGGCCCAGAGGGCTTGATTAAGGGCAAAAAAGCGGTGGTAATCCTTTCTTCGGGCGGTTTCTACAAAGACACCGCAATCGACCTCGCCAAAGGCTATATGCAAGCGGTGTTAAACTTCATCGGCATTACCGATGTGCAATTCGTTTATGCGGAAGGCATTGGTTTTGGTGCAGAAGCGATTGAAAAAGCCCAAACCGCTGCCAAAGCGGAATTGGATCAGATCGCAAAAAACCTATAAAATCAAAAAAATTAAAACGAACGCTTCACTATTTTAAAAAATAACGAAGCGTTCGTTTTTTGTTAGAATAGTAAAATTTTTATTTGCTATTTTTTCAAAAAAATTATAATAGAGGCATTGTGTTATAATTTTATAGGACTATCATAATGCCAACCAACCAACCAACCA
>NZ_MUYA01000013.1:0-92044 GCF_002015115.1 Haemophilus paracuniculus | reverse complement strand
ACCAACCAACCAACCAACCTAGCCAATATCAGCTCAATGAATTGATCGCAAAGTTGCGAGAAATTTTTCAAATCGATCGTCCTGATTTAGATTTTGGTATTTATCGCATTTTAAATTCGCGTGAAGCGAAAATTAACGATTTCCTTAATAACCGCCTACCCCAAAAAATTCAAGAAGCATTAAGCGACAGCCGTCAGCAAAACAGCGTTTATAGCCATTTACTCACCTTTTTTGCCCGTTATTACGATGAGGGCGATTTTATCAGCCAACGCCGTTATCAAGGCAACCAATACGCCATTCCTTATAATGGCGAAGAAGTGGTGCTACACTGGGCGAATAAGGATCAGTATTACACCAAATCCAGCGAAAATTTCAGTCATTATCGCTTTACTTTATCCGATGGCAAAACGGTAGAATTTCGCCTTGTGGAAGCCGACACTGCCAAAGACAACCGCAAAGACAGCGACAAGCGGGTATTTGTGCTTGCCAAATCGCACGAAAAAATTGAAATTGATGAAAATGGCGATGAAATCCGCACCACCATTGCTCCCACCGAATTAAGCGATGATGGCAACTATTTGACCATTCGCTTTTGCTACCAAGAATCCAAACAAAAGCAATCAGACTGTATCACGCAGGCGGTCGATACCCTAAAAAGCGATGAAATTTGTCAAAAGTGGACGGAGCTATTTAGCCTTGCTCCGACTGAGAAAAATGCCAGCCGCACTTTATTAGAAAAACACCTTACCGACTACACCGCCAAAAACAGCAAAGATTATTTTATTCATAAAGATTTGGGTGGCTTTTTAACTAATGAGCTGGATTTTTATATCAAAAATGAGCTGATGAATTTAGCTAATTTGCAAGCTGCCGAAGCCTTTTCTGAACTAGAAGCGAATTTTAAGCTGATTAAAACTTTCCGTGCGGTGGCATTGCAGATCATTGACTTTTTGGCACAGCTGGAAAATTTCCAAAAGAAACTGTGGCTAAAAAAGAAATTTGTCAGCCAAGCCTATTATTTAATTACGCTGGATAAAATCGATCCGAAGTTTTATCCGCAAATCGCCGAAAATCAAAAACAGCTGGACGAGTGGCAACGGCTGTTTAATTTTCACTATGAGCAAGCGGTCGGATTTTCACAAATTTCTGCCTATCCGCATTTGGTGGTGGATACTTCGCTTTATCCTGCCGAATTTCAAGCCGAGTTGGTATTCTCACTTTCTGATTTAGATGAGCAAACGAGCGGTGTGCTGATCCATTCAGATAATTTCCAAGCCTTAAATTTATTACAGGCTCGTTATAAAGAGCAGGTGAAATGTATTTATATTGATCCGCCGTATAATACAGGGGGCGATGGTTTTATTTATAAGGATAACTATAAACATTCTAGTTGGGCGAGTTTAATTCATAATCGCTTAACACTCGCTAAACCGTTATTAAATCAAGCAGGTGTATTTTTTCAAAGTATTGATGATAATGAACAAAGCAGATTGAGATTTATTAATGAAGATGTTTTTGGAGAAGGAAATTTTCTGAATTTGTTTGTTAAAAAAAATTCGGGAGGGCAGCAAGATAGTAAATATTATGCAACTATACACGAATATTTATATAGTTACGCAAAGAGTAAAAATAATTTTCAAGCAGGAAGAGAAGATAAAACAGAGGGTAATTATCCTTATTTAGATAAAGTAACAAATCTACGCTATAAAACTCAATTACTTCGCAAATGGGGAGATAAGTCTTTGCGAAGTGATAGACCAAATCTTTTTTATCCAATTTATTTTCATCAAGCAACTAATACATTTTCTCTTAAAAGAGAAAGTTTATCTGATGTTGAAATTTACCCAATGCTTGATGTAAATACAGAGGGTAGATGGCGTTGGAGTAAAGAAACTATGATTCAAAATCTTAATTTATTAGAATGTAAGAAAATTGGTAATGATTATGTTGCATATGAAAAAATTTATGAAAATAGTGGTGATTCAACTAAGCCATTTTCTACATGGATAGATAATGTTGATAATTCAACGGGCAAAACTTTAATTAAAAATTTATTTAAATTTGATATTTTTTCTTATCCAAAAGCAACTGATTACATTGCAAAAATCATTAAATTTTCTGGTAATGAAACAAATTCTTTAATCCTCGACTACTTCGCAGGCTCAGGCACAACCGCCCACGCAGTAATCAATTTAAACCGTGAAGATGGCGGTTCGCGTAAATATATTTTGGTGGAGCAGGGCGAGTATTTTGATACGGTGCTAAAACCGCGTGTGCAAAAAGTGATTTATAGCGAAAACTGGAAAGACGGCAAGCCTGTGAAAAACGATCAGGGCAGTTTTAACGGCGTATCGCAAATCGTCAAAGTATTAAAACTGGAAAGCTATGAAGACACTTTAAATAATTTACAGCTACAAGCGGGTGGATTGTTTGATTTTTCTGCTGATGTGAATGAAGATTATTTGCTCAATTATATGCTGGATATTGAAAGTCGTGCGTCTTTGCTTAGTGTAAACGATTTTGCCAAACCTTTTGATTATCAATTAAAAATCGCCAGCGATTCGGCAGGGGCGTATCAGGTGCAGAAAATTGATTTGGTGGAGACCTTTAATTATTTGATCGGTTTGAGGGTTAAATCTATTGACGATCAGCGTGATAAACGCGGTTATGTGTTGGTGGAGGGCGATTTACCGAATGGCGAAAGCACGCTCATTGTGTGGCGAGATATGGAACGGTTGGGCTATGAGGATATTGCCACGCTGTTTGACAAGCTCGGTATCAATCCGCGTGATAGCCGTTATGATTTGATCTATTTAAATGGCGATCATTGTATTGCCACCGTGCCAGCCGACAGTGATGAGGGCTTTAATGTTGGCTTAAAACTTCGCCCAATTGAGCCTGAATTTTTAGGTTTGATGTTTGATGTGTAAGGGGGCGATGATGGCAAAAGCAACCAAAAAAACCAAAGCAAACCGCACCTTTCATCAAGAGTTGGTGTTAAATAAATGGATTATGTCGCTGTTTTATAAGCAGGATTTGAGCCAGTTTAAGGCTCTTGCCGATTTAGAAGGTATTAGTGCAACAGGGCAAACGAAATTTTATGAAGCCTTGACCGAAGGACTTTTTAACCCTAATAAAATCAGTTTAGAAAAGCTGGCTTATTATGATCGGCAAATTATCCAGCATTGGCAAAAAATTACCCAAAAGCGAAATCTACAAGAAAACCGACCGCTACAATTAAAATATTTTCAGTATTTATCGCTGTTATTTACGGAAATTTATTTAGATCGCTATTTTAATCAGCAAGATCAGCTATTAAGCGAGTTAAATCAAGTGCTTGCTGAGCATTGTAAAGATAAAGATGCCCCGAAATTTCAGCCTTATACGCTGGAAGATTTAAATAAATTGGCGTTTTGGAGTGCCACGGGTAGAGGTAAAACCTTGCTAATGCACATCAATTTATTGCAGTATCGGCATTATTGGGGGCAAAAAAATGCCAAGCAAGACAAGCAAGAAAAATTGGCGGTTTATTTATTAACGCCAAATGAGGGCTTATCAGCACAGCATTTGGCGGAATTGGGGCAGTCGGGGATTGAGATGGCTTTTTTTGATAAAAATAAAGGTGCAGACTTATTGGGTTCTGTGCAAATTATTGATATCAATAAATTGGGCGACAAAGAGGGCGATAAAACGGTGGCGGTGTCTTCCTTTGAGGGGGATAACAAATTGGTGCTGATTGATGAGGGGCATCGTGGTTCATCGGGCGAGGCTTGGCTTAATTATCGCAATGCTTTAATTGGCAATGGTTTTTCGTTTGAGTATTCCGCCACTTTCGGGCAAGCGGTGAAAGATCGCAAAACAGTGGCAGATTTTGAAAAGGCGGAAATCAAGAAAAAAGGCGAATTGGATTGGGCGGATAAAAAAGCCTTACGCCAAAAGTCGATTTTTGAGGTGTATGCCAAGGCGATTTTATTTGATTATTCTTATAAGTATTTTTATCAAGATGGCTATGGCAAAGAGAGCCTGATTTTAAATTTAGACAGCGAATATGCCGAGCAGGGCGATAATGAGAAAAAATACTTTTTGGCAGGGTTATTATCGTTTTATCAGCAGCTTTATCTGTTTGAAAGAGATGAAAAAATCTTACGAGATCAGTATTTATTAAGCCGTCCACTGTGGGTTTTTGTAGGCAGTAAGGTCAATAAAGAAGACAGCGATGTGTTGGTGGTGCTTAATTATTTGGCAGAGTTTTTAAATAATCCTGAACAGAGCAAACGCTGGCTGGGGGAGATTTTATCAGGCACGGCGTTTTTGGATAAAAAAGGTCAGCCGATTTTTAGAGATCGTTTTACCGCGTTAAATGAAGCGTGGCAGGACGATGCGGCAGGGCTTTATGCGGATATTTTGTCCAAATTATTTAACTGCACCAGCAGTCAGCGTTTGGCATTGGTAAATCTGAAAAAAGCCGCAGGCGAATATGGGCTAAGAGTGGGGCGAGAAGCCTATTTTGGCGTGATCAATGTTGGCGAAGGCGAATTTTTCAAAAATGCCAAAAATGAGACAGCATTTGATTGTGAAGAAGATACTTTCGGCGAAGGATTATTTAGCAAAATTAACAATGAAAAACACCGCTTGCAACTGCTTATCGGCTCTCGCAAATTTAGCGAGGGTTGGTCAAGCTGGCGTGTATCCACGATGGGCTTGCTTAATATCGGCAAAAATGAGGGTAGCCAAATTATCCAGCTGTTTGGGCGAGGCGTGCGGTTAAAAGGCAAAGATTTTTCGCTGAAACGCACCAGCACGAATGATCCGCTTACCCCTAAGTATTTAAAACAGCTAGAAACTTTAAATATCTTTGGAGTAAAAGCCAGCTATATGGCACAGTTTAGAGAATATCTCGACATTGAAAAACCAAACGATGAAAACGAGATGATTACTCTCAATTTCCCTACTCGTCCGAATTTGCCAAGCAAAATACGGCTTAAAACAATCCGCTTGAAAGAGGGCTACAGAGACAATCAGCAAAACGGCTTTAAACGTCAGCAAACGGTAAGTTTGTATCAAGTGCCAGAAAAATATCAGGGTAAATTTCACCCTGTGTTGGTTGAGTTAGATCTCTACCCTCGTTTAGATTCATTAAGCACCACGAAGCAAGTAAAGACACAGCTCGATCATCGAGACCAAGTCAAACTCAATCGTAAATTATTTGATTATTTTGATTGGGATAAAATCTACTTGGATTTGTGGCAGTTTAAATTGAACCAAACTTGGTGGAATTGGCAGATCGATTCGCAAAAACTGCGTGAGTTTGTTGAGCAAAATAACGATTGGTATTGCTTATATGCCCCGAAAGAAGCGATGGTAGTCAATGATTTTTCGGCGGTGGCAAAACAGCAGGCAATTTTGCAAGAATTGCTGGAACGCTATACGGAGCGTTTTTATTTGCAGATGAAAGCCTGCTATGAAGCCGAGCATTTAACCGCAGTGGAAGTGCAGGACGATGATCGGGCGTTGTTGTCGCAATATCAGATTAACATTCAAGCTGATGAAGCCCCAGCTTGTGAAGCGAAGATCAATGAACTAAAACAGCATATCGGACAAGGCGATCTTGCCAGTGCCTTAAAATGGCAGCCACCTTTTTCGGCGATGCGTGCGATTTTATTTGATTCACACCTGTATCAACCGTTGTTTTATCTTGAAAAAAGCAATGAGATGCCGCTTACGATGATGCCAACGGCACTAAATGAGGGCGAACATCGTTTTGTTGATGATTTGATGAAAGCGGAAAAATCTGGCGATTTGGATAAATGGATCGGCGGACGAGCATTGTATTTGCTACGCAATCCAGCCAATAAAAACAAAGGTTTAGGCTTTGCCTTGGCGGGCAATTTTTACCCTGATTTTTTGGTGTGGGTGGTGGATCACGCCACAGGCGAGCAGTGGCTGAGTTTTGTTGATCCTAAGGGCATTCGCCATATCAGTTTGAGCGATCCTAAATTTGGCTTACCTAGCACAATCAAAGATCTTGAACAAAAGCTCAAAAAACAAGCAGGGGATAATCAGCCTGCCTTGCATTTGAGTTCCTTTATTTTGTCGGTTACGGATCGTAATGATCTGCTCAATGTTGAGTTAGAGCAAACTGAGAGTTTTACGCAAAAACGCATTTTGTTTATGCAAGATGAGCATTATTTGAAAACGATGTTTGCGCTAATGTTGGGAGAAAACCGATGAATCTGACCGCTTACCACGCTCGTTATTATGCCAATGAGATTGTTTGCCGTTCTGATGAGGCGGATAGATTGTCTGAATCGCTGTTTGATGCGAAAGTGGACTTAAACCCGCACCAAATTGATGCGGCGTTATTTGCTTTAAAAAATCCCCAGCAACAAGGTGTGATGCTGGCAGATGAAGTAGGTTTGGGTAAAACCATTGAGGCGGCACTCGTGCTTTGTCAGCTATGGGCGGAGCGAAAACGCCGTTTGCTGATTACTTGCCCTGCGGTGCTTTGTAAGCAATGGGCGAATGAGTTGCAAGAGAAATTTGCCCTGCCAAGTTTGGTGGTGGATCGTGCAGTGATCAAAAAAAGCGGTTTAAGCCCTAAGCTGTTTTTTGAAAAACATTGCGGCAAGCAGATTTTGATTTTCTCTCATCAATTTGCGGTGAAGTGCGAGCCTTTTTTGGTGGGCGTGCCGTGGAATTTGGTGGTGATTGATGAAGCTCATAAATTCCGCAATGCTCATCGAGCCTCTAACCGAATGGGGCAGGCGTTACGCCGAATTTTTGGCGGTAAGCGTAAATTATTATTGACGGCGACCCCGCTACAAAACTCGCTAATGGAGCTTTATGGGCTTTCCACTTTGCTTGATGATTATCTGTTTGGCAATGAGAAAACATTCCGTAAAACCTTTGTAAATGGTGGTGGTGATCTTGACGGATTAAGAGAGCGTTTGCAGACTTTTGTGAAGCGAACGCTACGCAAAAATGTGCTGGAATATGTGCATTACACCCAGCGAAAAACCATTACTCAACAATTTGACCCAACCAATGAAGAACAGGCGTTATACGATAATATCTCGCATTTTTTACAGCAAGAGCAAAGCTATGCCCTGCCGAAACGCAGTCGGCATTTGGTGGTGCTGATTTTACGCAAATTGCTCGCTTCTAGCCCCAAGGCGGTGGTGGATACGCTACATAAAATTTTAGATCGTTTGCAAAAAATGAAAGAAAACCTACCGCTTGCAGACGAAGATTTTTTGGCTGAATTTGAGGATTTGGACAGCGATGAAGCCGAATGGGTGAATGAAGAAGATGAAGCAAGTGATATTGATGATAAAACGATCGATCTTTCGGTACTTGATCGTGAAATTGAGCAGATTCAAGGCTTTATCAATCAAGCCAATGCTTTGACCCAAGACAGCAAAGCCTTGGCGTTATTAGAGGCGTTAAATATCGGCTTTCGTCAAATGGCGACTTTGGGAGCTGAGCAAAAGGCGATTATCTTTACCGAATCGACCCGCACTCAGCAGTTTTTGGTGGATTTTTTAAGCCAAAATGGCTATGCCGATAAGCTTGTGGCATTTAGTGGTACGAATAATCAAGCCCAAGCAACCGAGATTTATCATAAGTGGCTTAAAGCTCAACAGGGCAGTGAGTGTGTTACAGGTTCAGCCGAGGTGGATAAAAGAACGGCACTCATTGATTATTTTAAAGAGTCCGCCCAAATTATGATTGCCACCGAAGCTGCTGCCGAAGGGGTAAACTTACAATTTTGTTCGTTATTGATTAACTATGATTTGCCGTGGAATCCACAGCGGATTGAGCAGCGAATCGGGCGTTGTCATCGTTATGGACAAAAATTTGATGTGGTGGTGATCAATTTTTTAAACCAACGCAATTTAGCCGATCGGCGAGTGCTGGAATTATTGGATCAGAAATTTTCCTTATTTGAAGGGGTGTTTGGTGCATCTGATGAAATTTTAGGTTCGATCGAAGACGGGCGAGATGTGGAACGGCAAATTTTGGCGATCTATCAAAGTTGCCGTACCCCTGAAGAAATTCAGCAAGCCTTTGATGCTTTGCAGGCGGAATTAGAAGAGAAAATTCGCAATACGATGAAGCAAACCGAAAGCCAGCTTTTTAGCCATTTTGATCAAGATGTGTTGGAAAGATTAAAAGGTAAGGTGTCGGATAGGCTGAATAATATGCAACGCTGGGTGTGGAATTTGACCAAATTTGTGTTGGCGGATTACGCCAAGTTCAATGATGATTTGCACGAATTTAGCTTGCATAAATCGCCAGAGATCGGCATTACCACAGGGCTTTATCATTTTTTACGCCAAAAACAAGCCCAGTTGAGTTTTTTGCAGGGGGTAACCTACCGCTTGACGCACCCACTTGGCGAATGGTGCTTAAAACAGGCATTGAATTTAGCGACACCAAACTGTCAGTTGAGTTTTAAATATGAACCTTTATCGCACGGTAAATTTAGTGTGATTGCCGAGCGAGTAGGGCAGTCTGGTTGGCTAAGAATAGATAAAATATGCATCAATTCAGAGCTTGAAACGCAAGAAAAGTTGGTCTTTACCGCTTGCACTGATAATGGTGAGACTCTGGATGCTAATTTTTGCCAAAAACTGTTTATGCTTTCAGCCAAAGCAAGCAATATGAATTGTGCAATATCCGCAGAATTGAATAGTAACGCAGAGCTGAGAATTGATGCAACGATCAATCAAATCAACGATCAAAATGTGGCTCAACTCAATGAAATGGAAAGTAGCTTGGAACGATGGGCAGATGAGCAAATCAGGGGGTTGTCAGAAGCCTTGACGGAATTAAATGAGCAAATCAAAGAAGCCAAACGACAAAGCCGAAATGCTCAATCTCTTGCCGAAAAAGCACAGTTCCAGCAAAAAATCAAAGAGCTTGAACGGCAGGTGCAACAATCTCGCCGAGCTATTTTTGATAAAGAAGATGAAATTTGTGAAAAACGCGATGAGTTGATCGAACAAATGAGCCAGCGACTAAAACAGCAAACCACCACAGAAACGCTGTTTTGTGTGCGGTGGACATTGGGAGTGTAGCTTCTGTTAGCCTCACAGAGAAT
Organism: Haemophilus paracuniculus; assembly: GCF_002015115.1. GTDB lineage: Bacteria > Pseudomonadota > Gammaproteobacteria > Enterobacterales > Pasteurellaceae > Haemophilus_E > Haemophilus_E paracuniculus. Next base: position 82,941 of record NZ_MUYA01000013.1, on the reverse strand, counting down.
GTGGTCAAGCGGTTGCTTTTTTGCAAAAAATCGGTATAATCCGACCGCTTTTTCTCTCTTTTGGGGAAAGCATTCGTATCACCCTCACCTCGAACGAGGGTTTATTTTTTTACTATCAACAATTTAGAGGACGGTTATGGTAACCATTCGTTTAACTCGTGGCGGAGCTAAAAAACGCCCATTCTATCAAGTCGTTGTCGCTGACAGCCGTAGCCCACGCGACGGTCGTTTCATCGAGCGTATCGGCTTTTTCAACCCAATCGCATCAGGTCAAGCAGAGCGTTTACGCATTGATTTAGCCAAAGTGGATGCGTGGGTTTCAAAAGGTGCTTCACTTTCTGATCGTGTTGAAGCATTAGTGAAAGAAGCGCGTAAAGCGGCTTAATTTCCACCATTTTTGCAAATGTAGGTGAGTATGAGCGAACAAAAAATTGAAGTCGTTGGAAAACTAGGTTCAACCTACGGAATCCGTGGCTGGTTGCGTCTATATTCATCCACAGAATATCCTGAAAGCATTTTCGACTATCAGCCGTGGTTCTTAAAAATTAAGGGGCAATGGCAAGGGGTTGAATTAGAAAGCTGGCGTTATCACAACAACGATTTGATTGTGAAATTAAAGGGGACGGACGACCGTGAAGCTGCACAGCTCTTAACCAATGCCGAAATTGGCGTGGATTTGAGTGTGTTTCCTGAATTAGAGGAAGGGGATTATTACTGGCACGATCTGATCGGCTGCCAAGTGGTGAACCTTGATGGCTACACAATGGGCGTGGTTACCGAGTTAATGGAAACAGGTTCAAACGATGTGTTAGTGGTGAAAGCGAACAGCAAAGATGCTTTCGGCAAACAAGAACGTTTAATTCCGTTCTTATATGAACAAGTAGTTAAAAGAGTAGATCTCGCCACCAAAACCATTGAGGTGGATTGGGACGCTGGTTTCTAACCTCAGGTATGCACAGAGCTTTTGTTGTAGCTTTCGGAGGCTAAAATGTGGATTGGTATCATTTCACTGTTCCCCGAAATGTTTAAAGCGATTACCGATTTTGGGGTAACGGGACGAGCCGTTAAACAAGATCTGTTGCAAGTAAACTGTTGGAATCCGCGTGATTTTACAACAGATAAACACAAAACCGTGGACGACCGACCTTACGGCGGTGGACCGGGAATGTTGATGATGGTGCAGCCGTTGCGAGATGCAATTCGTGCGGCAAAAGCCACCGCTTGCAAAGACGATGGCGTAGAGGCAAAAGTGATTTACCTCTCGCCACAAGGACGTAAACTCGATCAAGCTGGCGTGCAAGCCCTCGCCGAAAATCAGAAATTGATTTTGGTGTGTGGGCGTTACGAAGGGATTGACGAGCGATTGATTCAAACCGAAATTGATGAGGAATGGTCAATCGGCGATTACGTTCTCACAGGGGGGGAATTGCCCGCAATGACGTTAATTGACGCCGTTGCACGCTTTATCCCAGGGGTATTAGGCAAACAGGCTTCTGCGTTGGAAGATTCTTTCGCCGAAGGTTTATTAGATTGCCCTCACTACACCCGCCCCGAAGTGTTAGACGGACTCACCGTGCCTGATGTGCTGATGTCGGGACACCACGAACAAATTCGCAAATGGCGATTAGAACAATCGCTGGAACGAACGTGGTTAAGACGCCCTGAGCTATTGGATAGCCTAGCTCTGACTGACGAACAAAGGGTGCTGTTAAACAAAATCAAACAACGGCACAAATCAGTTAATTCTAGGACATAGAAGGTTTTAAAAATGAGTAACATCATCAAACAACTCGAACAAGAACAGTTAAAACAAAACGTACCAAGCTTTCGCCCAGGTGATACCTTAGAAGTGAAAGTATGGGTAGTTGAAGGTAGTAAAAGACGTTTGCAGGCGTTCGAAGGCGTGGTTATTGCAATTCGTAACCGTGGTCTGCATTCTGCATTTACATTGCGTAAAATCTCAAACGGCGTAGGTGTTGAGCGTGTATTCCAAACTCACTCACCAGTGCTTGATTCTATCACCGTGAAACGTAAAGGTGCGGTTCGCAAAGCGAAACTTTACTACTTACGTGAGCGTTCAGGTAAATCTGCACGTATCAAAGAGCGTTTGGGCGACTAATTCGCAACAATGCACAAACAAAAAGGCTTGGGGAAACCCAAGCCTTTGTTTTTGCTATTTAAATAATTGTTTAATGAACCGCCACATTCTTACTCTGTCTTTCCAGCCCTGCCACTTCTAGTTTTAGTACAAGGGCGGACGGATCTTCGGGGCATTGGTCGATGAAGTAATTGATGTCTTCAAGGGCGGCGTGGTAGCAGTCCATACTGGCAAGCACCATTCCTCGATCACGGATTTCGTAAGGATCTTCGGGGTTGAAGCTCAAACGATATTGGATAATCCGCAGGGTTTCTTCATATTTTCCTTCGCCTGTGAGAGCCATTTTGAACAGGGTTTCGAGGCGTTCGAGTAGCTCGCTAGTGTCGGCGCGTTTGAGTAGTTTTGGCGTGATTTCCGCTTCATAGCCCGCCTCGCCCTCTAACCATTTGGTTAGCTGTTCCATTGAGAGAAACGAGCCGTCCGCAGGGTTGAGGAATTTCACTGAAATCTGACCGCTTGCTTCTCGCAATTCCGCTCGCAAAATAATTTGGGTCGGGAAGCTGACCGCAAACAGCGGTAAATCCAACACCGAAGCGAGGTAGAGCATTATCGCCGCCATTGACACCGGCGTGGCTTGGCGGTGGCGTAGCACGCGGTTGAGCAATAAATGATCGGTTTTGAAGTATTGCTGATAAGCGGTTTTAAAGCCTTGATCTTCAAATAAAAATTGTACCAACTGGGCTAATCGTTCACGGTCGCCCTCGCCATTCACTTGATATTTTGCCCGTTTGACGAGGGCAGACATCAAGCCAAAAATTTGCGGTTTGCTGGTGTTTTCATCAATTAGCACACTCAAACGCACCATTTCTTGATAGAGGAATTTTTGCAATTCGGTGGGCGTTGGGGTGGGTAAGTCGATATTTTTTAAAAAGTCTTCGATGATTTTGTCCATATTGCTTTGGTTACTCGGTCGTTACCGCCATAATCTTGCAGGGTTTCAATTTCAACCCATTGATTTTGTTGAAAAATTTGCTGAACGGCAGCTGCTTGTTGCCAGCCGTGTTCTAAGATTAACGCCCCGTTTGGGTGCAAATAAAGCGGTGCGTTTTCGATAATTTTTTGCAAATCAGCCAGCCCATTTTGCTCGGCAACAAGGGCGGAAAGGGGCTCAAATCGCACATCGCCTTGACGTAAATTGTCGTCATCTTGATCGATATAGGGGGGATTACTCACGATCAAGTCGAATTTTTGCGAAATTTGCTCAAACCAGTCGCTCTGTTTCACTTCCACATTATTCAGCCCTAAGGCTTGGCGATTTTGTTCGGCAAGTTCGACCGCTTCGATCTGTTTATCCACCGCCACGATCTGAGCTTTATCGCCCAGCTCGCTCGCCAACGCCAACGCAATCGCCCCCGTTCCCGTGCCTAAATCAAGGATACGCAGAAATTTTTGAGAATCCAACCCCTTGTAAGCCCAAGCCAACGCCACTTCGACTAGCCGTTCCGTATCAGGGCGAGGAATGAGCGTAGCAGGCGAAACCTTCAACGGCAACGACCAAAACTCTTTCTCGCCCAAAATATACGCCATCGGCTCGCCTTTGGCACGCCGTGCCAGCAAAGTGGCTAACAGCTTTAATTCAGCCTCGCTCAACACCGTTTCCGCAAAGGCAAAAAGGGCGGATTTTGAGCGTTTTGTCACCGCTTGCAACAGCAAATTCGCATCGGTTTGCGGGTTCAAAAAGGGATCATTCCCCTGATTTTCCGCAAGGGTGGCAGTGGCGAAAGTGAGCCATTGCTGATAATTTATACTCATATTTTTTCTAAAATATGCAGATATTCTATTGTTTTATTATCGCTATATTGACGATTGCTATCTGCTTTAAATCTTTGATACTCTTTTGATATAAAATCATAATGTCCATATTGGGAACATATTTTTTTTATATCATTCAAAGAAAGTAATCCTTCGTTATTGTAGCTGATAAAAATATATTTGAATTCAGCTTGTTGAATTAAATCATTAAAAGCACTATAGACCGTATTTTTTTTGCAGTATTGTGACTTTACATAGTCTCTTAATCCAGTTTTTCCCTTTGGGATAAAATCATCATATAGAGCAATCGTATTTAATAAGTGATAATTTGCACCGTATTGCCTACTATTATAGGGAGGATCTAAATAGAGTATATCACCAGAAATTTTTCTTACAAGCCGATTACTTTCTTCATTATAGACTTCGGTAATACAATCTGCTTCGTCAAAAAGAGCAGGCTCCAAGATCATTTTTCTTTGAGCAGTTCTTTTCAATTTTTTTAAATATGCTCCATATACTGACGCTGTATTCGCATGCTTATCAGCACTTTCTAATAGAGAAGCTAGGCAAAAATAATATATTTCACTAGAAATTTCATTAGCTTGATAAAGCTGTTCAATATTTTGCCTAATTTGATCTATTTTTTTTCCATTTTCTTCAGAAAAGTACAATCTCCCAGCATTACCATTCTCGCTATATTGTGAAAAAATAAAATTTCTATTATCTTTTATTCTATTTTCTTCTAGATAGTTAAATATGTCATAAAAATTAAATTTTCTTTTGTTTTCTATGTAATTTTTATTAAGAACATAACTATAATACTCCAAATCATTCGTAATAATCTTTTTTACTTGTGTTTTAAAAGCATTGCCAATTACCCCAGTTCCAGCAAAAAGTTCACAAAAAGTTTTGCTTGGTATATCACTAACAACATTGTTAATAGTTGAAATAATAAAGGGAGCTAGTTTATTTTTAGAACCAATATAATTCATTCTAAATCATTTGCTAGTAAGATAACAAATGCCTCAGTTTGGTATGCCTTTTCTCCTGTAGATTTATGCTTATATTTAAAGTTTATTTTATAGGGCTTATCTAATTTGTTATTTTCAATGATTTTTTTAATTTGGATAGGTTCAATATCTTCATCAAGATAGACAACAAATAAGCGAGGTTCAGCCCCAAAACGACCCTCATCTTGATAAGTATAAAGATATTCTGCTACGATTTCAGGATGTGATAAAGCATATTTTTTCCAATTATCTCCAAAATTTTTTTGGAATTGTTTAGTAGGACTACGAGCAACTTTTTGATCAAAACTTATTCCATTAATAAAGAAATCTAGACCTCTAGAATGATATAAAGTTGGAATAATATTCTCATTATTAACAAAAATAAGTGTCTCTAAATAGTCATTACGTTCAGTATTAATTTCTTTAATTCTACGATAACGAACGGCCGCTTCTCTTACTTTGTTATCTTTAAGAGAACGACACTCATTAGTTGCATTAATTGTCTGAACAAAACTGTCAAATTGTCCTTGAGAGAAAGGCCAATCTATATCTCCAAAGCCTAATAACTTCCATTCACTAAGAAGAATTTTTACATTGTTTTCTCCAGATAATCCATTTTGATATTTTGGGGTTTCTTTAAATAGAGAACGAATAACTGGAATTGCACAATTGTAGTCCCAAAGTTCAACAATAAGATTATAAGCCTCTTTGGGAGTTTTTGGCTTTAATGATGGATTAAGTTTTTGTAAAAATTGAATAGCATTTTCTTTGTTTCCAAAAATTTTTTTTACTATTTCTGAATTGATAGTTCTCTTTATGTCAATATTGTTCATTTTATATTCCTTTTATTTCCCTCGCACACAACGCCCTGCGTAGCCATTGCCCTCTTTTACCAGTTGTTTGAACTCAAAACGGTTCGGGCTAAATTGGGTGAGGGCAAAGGTGACGGTGGCGGATTGTCCGTCTAGCTCTCGGAGCATTGTCGACACGCGTTCTTCAAGGCGGAGATCGTTGGAACGAATGCTCTCTCGGCGAAGTCCTGATTTGGTTAAGCGAAAGATCAAGCGGTTATTTTTGAGCTGCCATTTGCCTTGCCCTTGGGTTTTGTAGCTGAATAACGGCTGAAAATTGGCGATATAGTTGATGGTTTCGCTCGTTTTCATTGTGCCGTTGTCATGAAATTGATACTTATCAATGGTGGTAAAACCCAAATCTTTGTATTCGGTGGTGCAAGTCCAGTTACCAACCAATTCCGACTGGCTCACCGCCACTTTGCTGGTGCTTGAACAGCCTAGCAACGCAAGGCAAAATCCCCCTGCGAGTAACCTTTTTTTCATCTGCTTTCCTTGTAAAAATTCGTCGAGATCTGACCGCTTGTTAGCCCTGATCGGACAGCGCCGCCAACTGATCCGCTTGATATTCGGTGATGATCGGTTGGATCAACTCGTCAATTTTGCCGTTCATCACTTCATCGAGGCGGTAAACGGTGAGGTTGATACGGTGATCGGTCACACGCCCTTGCGGATAGTTGTAAGTGCGGATTTTGTCGGAACGGTCGCCCGAGCCGAGCAAGTTGCGGCGAGTGTCCGCCTGCTCTTGGGCTTGTTTCTCTTTCTCAACTTGCACAATGCGAGAAGCAAGCACCGCCAAGGCTTTGGCTTTGTTTTTGTGTTGCGAACGTTCGTCTTGGCATTCCACCACAATCCCCGTTGGAATGTGAGTAATTCGCACCGCCGAATCAGTGGTATTCACGTGCTGACCGCCCGCCCCTGATGAGCGGTAAGTGTCGATACGTAAATCCGCTGGGTTGATTTCAGGCATTTCGCTCTCTGGCAATTCGGGCATTACCGCCACGGTGCAAGCTGAGGTGTGAATCCGTCCTTGTGATTCGGTTTTCGGCACGCGTTGCACACGGTGTCCGCCCGATTCAAATTTCAACTGACCATACACGCCCTCGCCACTGATCTTGACGATAATCTCTTTATAGCCCCCTTGTTCACTTTCATTTGCCGAAAGTTCCTCAATTCGCCAGCGTTTGCTTTCGCAATAACGGCTGTACATACGATAGAGATCGCCTGCAAAAATGCCTGCTTCATCGCCCCCCGTGCCTGCACGGATTTCAAGGAAGGCATTGTATTCATCGTTCGGATCTTTGGGTAAGAGTAGAATTTGTAACTGCTGTTCGACTTGCTCGATTTCTGCTTTGTTTTCGGCAATTTCTTCGGCTGCCATCTCTTTCATATCAGGATCATCGAGTAAAATTTGAGCGTCTTCAATGTCGCTGTTGAGCTTTTTCCAACGGTTAAACGCCCCCACCACTTCTTCAAGTTGGGCGTATTCTTTGGAATAGGCACGGAATTTTTCTTGATCGTTAATCACCGAGGCATCGCCCAACAAGGCTTGTAGTTCCTCGTGGCGTTCGCTCAAACTTTCTAATTTACTGATAATAGATGCTTTCATTGTTTCTCAATTTGACTGTCAAAAATGGCAACTATTGTAGCCGAAATTCGGGGAAATTGCTTGATACAAGGGGTAGGATTTTGTGAAATTTCCCAAAATCCCACCCCTTGTAGGGTTAATTGAGGGGTAAGGGGGTGAGATCGAGTTTTTGCATTAGCAAGCGGTCGTGATCTTGCTCGGGGTTGTCGGTGGTGAGTAATTTCTCGCCGTAGAAAATTGAGTTCGCCCCTGCCATAAAACATAAGGCTTGCATTGCTTCGGGCATCTCGTGGCGACCTGCGGAAAGTCGCACATAGCTGTTTGGCATTGTGATTCGAGCCACCGCAATGGTGCGGACAAACTCTGTCCAATCAAGAGGTTCTGCATCGGCAAGTGGTGTGCCTTCCACTTTCACCAGTTGGTTAATCGGTACGCTTTCAGGTTGAGGGTCGAGGTTGGCAAGGCTGGCGATTAAGCCTGCTCGCTCGGGGCGTGTTTCGTTCATTCCTACGATTCCCCCACAGCAGACTTTTAGCCCTGCGTGGCGAACTTTGCCGAGGGTGTCCATTCGATCTTCGTGTTGGCGGGTGTGGATCACTTTGTGGTAATGCTCAGGGGCGGTGTCGAGGTTGTGATTGTAGTAATCTAAACCTGCCTGTTTCAAATCTTCCGCCATTCCGTCTTCAAGCAAGCCGAATGTACCACAGGTTTCTAGCCCTAAGGCTTTCACCGCTTTGATGATTTCACTGACGACCGCAATATCTTTTGGCTTTGGCCCACGCCACGCCGCCCCCATACAAAAACGGCTTGCCCCTCGCTGTTTGGCAATTTTCGCTTTTTCGACAATTTCGCTGATGTCGAGCATTGCTTGCTTTTCTAAACCTGTGTCGTAGCGAGCGGACTGCGGACAATACTCACAATCTTCGGGACAACCGCCTGTTTTAATTGAAAGCAGGGTTGAGAGCTGAATTTGTTGCGGGTTGAAATGTTGGCGATGCACTTCCGCCGCTTTAAACACTAAGTCTAAAAATGGCATTTCAAATAATGCTTCGACTTCGCATTTCCGCCAGTATTGGGCGGTTGGGTGAGGCGACATTTCGCTTTTGGCTTTGAGTTTTACGGCGTAAGTGGTCATTTTATTTTCCTTTTTAGCTGAGGGTAATCTCTCGCCGCCCCGAGAGGGAATGGGAAAGGGTGGTGCTGTCCACCGTTTCCAAATCACTTCCTGCGGGCATTCCGTGGGCGATGCGGGTTACTTTGATATTGTGGGCGAGGCACATTTCGGCGATGTAGTTGGCGGTGGCGTCGCCCTCAATGGTCGGGTTGGTGGCGATAATCACTTCGTGGAACGACTCTTCCTCTAAACGGCTTTGCAATAAATCTAAGCCGATTTCACGGGGCCCGATGCCGTCAATCGGCGATAAATGCCCCATTAACACAAAATAACGCCCTGCAAATTGCCCTGTTTGTTCCACCGCTTGAATATCGGCGGGCATTTCGACTACGCAGAGCTGTCCGCTCATTTGGCGGCGTGGATTTTGGCAGATGTTGCAATGCTCTTGCTCGGTAAAGGTGCGGCAAGATTGGCAATGCCCGATATGCGTAAGGGAATCGTGCAACGCTTTGGCGAGGTTCAAGCCCCCTTTGCGGTTGCGTTGCAGCAGATGATACGCCATTCGTTGGGCGGATTTCGGCCCGACCCCTGGTAACACTCGCAGGCTTTCGATCAGGTTTTCGAGTAGCGGACTAATTTGCATTCTGTTCCGCCCCGTCTAATGGTTGAGCCTGTTCGGGCAGTAGCACGGGAATACCGTTTACAATCGGATACGCCACTTTGGCTTGCGGGCTGATTAAGCGATTATGGGTTTTATCCCATTCTAATTTGCCGTTGGAAAGCGGGCAGGCGAGCAGGGCGACTAATTTTTCATTCATTCTATTTTCCTAATTTTTGTAAGATTGGATCGAGCAAGCAAGCGGTATCTTCCGCTGAAAATTGGGCGGAAACGGGCAGATACCACCAATTTTCGTGAGCGAACGCTCGGCATTTTACCGCGTCTTTTTCGGTCATCAATAACGGGGTGTTTTCGTCCGCCAATTCGCTAAGTTGTGTTTCATTGAAAGGCTGATGATCGGCAAAGCCCACCGCATTTTTAAGAGGAATGTTGAGGGATTGCAACATTTTGAAGAAACGGGGCGGATGCCCGATCCCTGCGATTGCCATATTTGGCTGCTGTTGAAACGCCGAGAGAAGCAAGCGTTCGGCGGTTTTGAGGTTGATCGCCTGTTGTGGTTCAAGGCTCATTTGATATTCGCCCGCTTGGGCGGAAATTCCGTTGCAAATCACCGCTTGCACCGAGTTCAAACGGCTCGGCAGTTCACGCAATCCCCCCGCAGGTAGCACAAAACCGTTGCCAAAACGGCGTTCGCCGTCCACCACCACCCATTCAAAATCTCGTTGCAGGGCGTAGTGTTGCAAGCCGTCATCGCTGATGATTAAATCCAGCTCAAACTGCTGTAACAGCAGTTCAATACTCTGTTGGCGGTTGGGGGAAATGGCGAGCGGTACGCCCGTACGTTGCACGATCAAAACAGGTTCATCGCCCACCATTTCCGCCGAACTTTGGGCGGTAACGAGCTGCGGAAAATCTTTACTTTTTCCGCCATAGCCACGGGAAATCACGCCAACCTTTACCCCACGCTGTTGCAGTTGTTCCACCAACCACACCACCACAGGGGTTTTGCCGTTGCCACCCACGGAAATGTTGCCGACAATCAAAACAGGCACGGGCGAGCGGTAGGATTTGAGAAAATTTTGGCGATAGAGCCATTTTCTGCCTTGGCTAATCAGCCAAAACAGCAGTGAGAACGGGGAAAGTAGCCACGTTAGCCACGAGCGAGTTTGCCAAATCTTCATCTTAAATATCGAGGGTGCGGAAATGCCGTTGGCTTTTACTTTCTTGACGGCTTTCAATTAAACGGTGGTAGTTTTCAAAGCGGGTTGGGTCTATTTTGCCAGCCTCAACCGCTTCACGAATGGCACATTGCGGATCGTCTTTGTGCTTGCAATCACGGAATTTGCAAGTGCCGAGAAAATCGGCAAATTCACGGTAGCCAAGGGTAATTTGCTCGGGTTCTAAATGCCACAAGCCAAATTCACGAATGCCTGGGGAATCAATCAAATTGCCTCCTTGTGGCAGATGATAGAGGCGAGAGGCGGTGGTGGTGTGTTGCCCCAGCCCTGAGGTGTCGCTCACCGCCCCCGTGAGGGCGTTTACTTCTGGCAACAGTTGGTTGATCAGGCTGGATTTTCCCACCCCCGATTGCCCCACGAAAATGGACGTGCCTTGTGCCAAATAGCGGTGTAATGCGTCCATATTTTCGCCCGTGTCGGCGGATAGGCAGAGGGTTTGATAGCCAATTTTGCGATAGATTTCGAGCTGTTTTTCCACTTCGGCACGTTCGGCTTGATTGAGCAAGTCGATTTTATTCAGCACGATTAAAGCAGGAATGTTCGCCGTTTCGCAAATCACTAAATAGCGGTCGATAATGTTGAGGGAAAGTTGCGGAATGACCGCCGACACAATAATAATCTGGTCGATATTCGCCGCCATTACCTTGATCCCGTCATAATAATCGGGGCGGGTCAGCTCGTTTTGGCGAGGGTGAATCGCCTCAATCACACCGCTGATCCCCTGCAACTGCTCACTGCCCAATCGCCACGACACCAGATCGCCCACCACCACATTTTTCAGGGTTCGGCGAAGATTGCAACGAAAAATCTCACCGCTTGCGGTTTCCACATCGGCGTGTTTGGCGTGGCGAGTAACCACTACCCCTTGTTGCACCTCGCCCAACATCTCATCTTGCCACTCAAAATCGGCTTTGCTGATTTTTTTGTGATGATTGGAATGGATACGGCGTTGTTGGTTTTGGGTCAGTCTGCGTTTGCTCAAAATAAGATTTTCAATCGGAAAAAAGTGGCGAAAGGATACCGAAAATCGGGGGAAAAGGAAAGCGGACAACAGATAATAAAAAAGGGGCAAATGCCCCTTAAATTTCTTAAAAACTTACCGCTTGTTCGACTATTTTGTGCCGAAAAGTTTGTTATCGAGTGAGAATTTGCCCGCCCCTGTAATGATGAAAACGAGGAACATCATACAGTACATAATCGCCAATTCGCCACCGTTCAATAATGGTAGGAAAAGGTTTTCCGCTTTGGCGTGCATAAAGAAGTAAGCATATGCCATTTGACCCGCAAGCAAGAACGCCGTTGGACGGGTAAATAAGCCCAAAATAATGAACAATCCGCCCACGATTTCGATGATTCCACCCACGCCGTAGATTGAGAATAATTCAACGCTACCGTTACCGCCTGTCATTGACATTGGGAACTCGAAGAATTTTGACGTGCCGTGTAAAAGGAACATATAACCTGAAACCACACGGGCGAGTAACAACACAAATGGACTTAATTTTTCAATAAGAGAATTCATAATTTGCTTTCCTTTGTTAAAAATTCGTAAAAAACGGTTGCCATTATAGCGGTAAAAATCAAAAGATCAGCACCTTAACGTGAAATAGACTGTTTACTAGAATGAAATAATCCTGAAAAAATGGCTGGAACGATCCCAAAATTCGTTCAAATTGCTAGAATATCCACGTTTTTTTTATTTTTTAGGCAGTGTTTTGAGGAAGTCATTATGGCAATGGATTTTCAACATCTAGCAAGTTTGGCAAGTACCGAACTGGGCAAAGTGGTGGTGTTGCTGATTGCGAGCATTACCATTGTGCCGTTATTTAAACGAATTGGGCTGGGCAGTGTGCTGGGCTATTTGGTGGCGGGCTGTGTGCTTGGGCCTTCGGCGTTGGGGCTGTTTCAAGATCCGAAAGCGATTGTGCATATCGCCGAATTGGGCGTGGTGATGTTCCTGTTTATTATCGGCTTGGAAATGCGACCTGAATTGCTGTGGTCAATGCGAAAAGCGATTTTCGGGCGAGGTTTTTTGCAGGTGGCGAGCTGTGGGGCGTTGCTCACTTTTGCAGGGATTTATCTTTTGAAATTACCGAAAGAGGTGGCGTTTATCGCAGGAATGGGCTTCACTCTTTCTTCCACGGCGATTGTAATGCAGGTGCTGGAAGATCGGGGCGTGAGTTCCACCCCGAAAGGGCAGCGGATTGTGTCCACTCTCTTATTTGAAGATTTGGCGATTGTGCCATTATTAGCGTCAATTGCTTTTCTTGCCCCTGAGCAAGTGGAAGCGGAAAAAACAACCAACTGGGCGGCGATTGGCTCGGGCTTGATCGGCGTGTTGATTTTGGTGGCGGCAGGCAAATGGTTGATGAATCCGCTGTTCCGTGCCATTTCTAAGGCAAAAGTGCGTGAAATGATGACCGCCGCCGCCCTGTTGGTGGTGCTGGGGGCGGCGTTGCTAATGGAATTGAGCGGACTTTCAATGGCGATGGGGGCGTTCGTGGCTGGGGTGATGTTGTCGGAATCCTCGTTCCGCCACCAACTTGAAGCGGATATCGAACCCTTCCGTGGCTTGTTACTCGGCTTGTTCTTTATGGGGGTGGGAATGTCCCTCGACCTCAACCTTGTGATCAACGACTGGCTGTTGTTGCTCTCGATTGTGGCGATTTATGTATTCGGCAAGGGGCTGGGCATTTATTTGGTGGGCTTAACCACCCGCTTGTCTCACCGTGAATCCATTATGCGAATGGCGATTATGTCCCACGGTGGTGAATTTGCGTTCGTACTGTTCTCGGCTGCGGCGACCGCTGGGGTGCTGACCGCTAATATGCAAGCGACTTTCACGGCGGCGGTGATTGTGTCGATGTTGCTCTCGCCGTTGGTGCTGATTGTGATTCAAAAAATCGTCAGCCGTAAAACCGCCAAAGCCGATGAAACCAATTTGAGTGGCATTGAATTTGCCGAAGATGAAGATCTCGCTAATAAAGTGGTGGTGATCGGCTTCGGGCGTTTTAATCAAATTGTCTGCCAAGCCTTGCTCGCCCGTGGGGTGGAAGTTACTGTGATCGACAACAACACCGACCGTATCCGTGCCGCCGCCACGTTCGGCTTTAAGGTTTACTATGGCGACGGCTCACGGATTGACGTGCTGCGTGCAAGCGGTCTGGAAAACGCAAATTGTATTATTCTCGGCATTAACAACGAAGCCCACAGCAAAGCGATTGTGGAACAGATCAAAAGTGAGTTTCCGCTCGTGCCGATTTTCGCCCGAGCCTACGACCGCCGCACCGCCGTTGAGCTGAAAAAATTGAATGTGGATTTCCAAATTCGAGAAACCTTTGAATCGGCGTTGGTGCTGAGTAAAGCGACTTTGGTGCGGTTAGGCGTGGACGAAGTGGAAGCGAACGAAGTGATCGAACAGGTGCGAGCCTTAGACCAAGAACGCCTCAACGAAGAGTTGCTACACGGCGTTTCCGCCGAAACCACCCGCAAATACTTCACCCCAAAACCGTTGGTGCAACCGCAACAATATGCGGAAGCCCTCAATGAAGAAGCGGCGGATATTTTGGAAGACGAAAGCGAAGAACAGGCGAACCCGTCTGAAAAAGTTTAACAGCAGATTGAGTTAAGGACACCTTTGGGTGTCCTTAATTTTTTTGAGGAAAATTTACCACAATCTCACCGCTTGTTGAGTGGGTTTTGCTCAAATTTCCCAAAATCTTGACAAAAATCCGTGCTAAATTTGCTAAAAATGTGATCTAGGTTACAAAACTAAAATGTTTTAGCAAAATTTGCTTTTTTAGCTAAAACGTTTTAGTTAAAATGCAAACGTTTTTATTTTGTTTATTTTTGAAGGTGGTACTTATGGATTTTCCAAAAATCGCCCAACAAGTGATTGAAAAACTTGGCGGGAAAGACAACATCGCAACCCTTGCACACTGTGCAACCCGCTTACGTTTAACCGTAAAGGATCAAGCGAAAATCGACAAAGAGGGCATTGAGAACATTGACGGCGTGAAAGGTCAATTCTCAACCGCAGGTCAATATCAAATCATTTTCGGGTCAGGCACGGTGAACACCGTTTATGCGGAAATGAATAAATTACTCGGCTTGGGCGATATGAGTACCGCCGAAGTCGCTGCCGCAGGGGCTGAAAACCAAAACATCTTGCAACGCTTGGTAAAAGGCTTGGCGGATATTTTCGTGCCGATCATTCCTGCAATCGTGGCGGGCGGTTTGTTAATGGGTATTCACTCAATGCTGACCGCAAAAGGCTTCTTTGTGGAAGGAATGAATGTGATCGATATGTATCCAGGCATTGCGGATTTAGTCGATTTAATGAACACATTCGCCAACGCACCATTCGTGTTCTTGCCTGTTTTACTCGGTTTCTCAGCCACCCGTAAATTCGGCGGAAACCCATATTTAGGGGCTGCGTTGGGTATGTTGTTGGTTCACCCTGCCTTGGCAGACGGCTGGAACTACGCCTTAACCCTTGCAAGCGGTAAGATCCAATACTGGAACGTGCTTGGCTTAGAAATTGAGAAAGTGGGCTATCAAGGCACAGTAATCCCAACCCTCGTTTCCGCTTGGGTGTTGGCAACCTTAGAAAAATCATTCCGCAAGGTTGTGCCGTCTTACCTCGACAACTTAATCACCCCGTTATTCTCACTCTTTATCGCAGGTTTCTTAGCGTTTACGGTGATCGGTCCATTCGGTCGTGAAGCGGGTTCATTGATTAGTGCAGGCTTAACGTGGTTATACGACACCTTAGGTTTCGTGGGCGGTGCGATTTTCGGTACATTCTACGCCCCAATCGTTATCACAGGTATGCACCAAACCTTTATTGCGGTAGAAACCCAATTATTGGCGGAAGTGGCGAACACGGGCGGTACATTCATCTTCCCAATCGCGGCAATGTCTAATATCGCACAAGGTGCGGCGTGTTTAGGCGTGGCGTTCGCAATGAAAGACGCCAAAGTGCGTGGCTTAGCTGTACCGTCTGGTATCTCTGCATTACTCGGTATCACGGAGCCAGCAATGTTCGGCGTGAACTTACGCTACCGCCAACCATTCATCGCAGCGATGATCGGTGCAGGTTTATCAAGTGCATTCATCGCATTCTTCAACGTAAAAGCGATCGCCCTCGGTGCCGCAGGTTTCTTAGGAATCCCATCAATCAAACCTGAAAGCCTCGCAATGTACAGCGTAGGTATGGCAATTTCCTTTATCGTCGCGTTCAGCTTATCAGTAATCCTTGTGAAAAAAGCACAAGCGAAATAAGCCTAACGGAAACAAACAACGCCCTCGAAAGAGGGCGTTTTTTTATGGGGCAAGGGGGCAAAATGCAAAATTTATCAAAATCCCACCCCTTGTAAAGGCAAAATAAAACCCCGCAGTTGCGGGGTTTTTAACAGGATATAAATTATAATTTTGCGGATAACATCGCTTCCAATTTCTCTTGGTCAATCGCAAATTTGCGGATACCTTCCGCTAATTTTTCCACTGCCATTGGGTCTTGGTTGTGCTGCCAGTAGAATTCCGCTTCCGTTAATGGGGCTGGGCGAGCTTTGATTTCGCCGTTGAACGCCAGTTTACGCACAAGCGGTGCGTTGCTTTCTTGTAGCTCTTTCAAAAGTGGTGGGGCGATGGTTAAGCGGTCGCAGCCTGCCAATTCGGTAATTTCGCCCACGTTACGGAAACTTGCCCCCATTACCACGGTGTTGTAGCCGTGTTCTTTGTAGTAGTTGTAGATTGAGGTAACCGAAATCACACCTGGATCTTCCGCTGGGGCGTACTCTTTTTTGTCGCTGTTGGCTTTGTACCAGTCGAGGATACGCCCCACAAATGGCGAGATTAAGTAAACGCCTGCTTCGGCACAAGCACGGGCTTGGGCTTGTGAGAACAGTAGGGTTAAGTTACAGTTGATCCCCTCTTTTTCTAGCACTTCGGCGGCTTTGATCCCTTGCCAAGTTGAGGCGATTTTGATCAAAATGCGGTCGTTGCTGATGCCCGCTTGATTGTAAAGGGCGATCAATTTGCGTGCTTTCGCAATCGTTTTTTCAGTGTCGTAAGAGTAGCGAGCGTCCACTTCGGTTGAAATGCGTCCTTTCACCACTTTCAAAATTTCCAAACCGATATTCACCGCCAATTTATCTTCCGCATCAACTAACTGCTGGGCTTTGTCGTTGCTTTGCGCTTTGGCGTAAGCCACCGCTTCGTCAATTAACGGGGCATATTGTGGCAATGCCGAAGCACTTAAAATTAAAGACGGATTAGTCGTTGCATCTTCTGGTTGATAGGCTTTGATCGCATCAATATCGCCGGTGTCGGCAACGACCACAGTCATCTCACGCAATAAATCGAGTTGGCTCATAAAAATTTCCTCTTTTGAATAAAATGAAAAGTGTGCCTATGATAACAGCAACCAAACCAAAATGCGGTAATAATTTTGTGAGCCAGATCACATTTTAGAAAAGGCAGCCTTGCAAGCGGTTAAAATTTGCCAAAATCTGACCGCTTGCGAGGGCTAAGGTTGCTTTTCTGACCCATTTTGATCCGCTCGAATACGGTAAAAAGTCGCAAAACGTGGTTTGCCCGATTGGGTTAGCCCTCGATATTTGTAGGTAATTAGCGAGCCTATCGGTGGTGGATTTTCGCGTTGCTGATCGCTAAAACCCGAGCCGATCCGAAACCGCCCCCGCTGATTTTCGCAGGTAATCGCCCCCAGCCGATTAGCATTTTTGCCCCTGCCTTGATGATGAGCCACCACCGTACATTCTTCATCGAAAACTGCTTTAAGTTTCACGATTTGTGCCGATCTGCCGTGAATATAAGGGGAATTGGGGTTTCGCACCACCACGCCCTCGCCCCCTTGTTGCTGAATGTGTTGAAAGAATTGATCGAGGTGCGAACGGCTTTCAATCGGAATCTGCTCAATGATCTCAATGTAGGGCGAAGGGCGTTGGGCGAGATATTGGCGTAGCACGCCCAGCCGAGCGAACAAATCCCCCTCGGCATTTGGCACATCAAACACATAGAGCTTCAATTTATACCACCCTTTCGGGCTTGCCGAACGCACGGTGGCGGCAATTTCCTCGAATTTGCCTCGCTCACTAAACAGCTCTCCGTCAATCGCAAAGGGCGGAAAATCCTTGATGAAATAGTCGGGCGGTGCGAGGGGATTGCCCTGCCGACTGATTAACTGCGAACCGTCCCAAAAACCTCGCACACCGTCCAGTTTTTCGCTCATCACCCAACCGCTTACCTCTTGATTTTGAAACTGCCCCAACAGCATTAAATCAGGGGCTTTGCCCCAAACCGTTTGGCTCACAAGCGGTAGGATTAGCCATAAAAAACGCCATTTTTTCATCATTTCCCCCTTTGAATTTTGGGCTACTTTATCTGAAAAAATGGCTGCGGTCTGATTGCGATTTCAATTAGTCGATCACGATCACAAAAATTTTCCAAAATCCCACCCCTTGTATTCCTTTTCTTCTTTCCTATCCGCCCAAAAACGTGATCTCTTTCACAGTTTTGATTTCTTTTTCGCTCATTTTGTTGTTCTAAAACGCTCATTTGCTTACAATGTCTGCAAATTTTATTTGCTTTTGAACATTTATTTTTTGTGGGGCGGACGATGAACATTTCAGCTCAACTTTATCGCAATGTTGCCGATTTTTCGCCGATTTCGACCGATGTGATTATTATCGGCGGTGGGGCGACGGGGGCGGGCATTGCACGGGATTGTGCCTTGCGGGGCTTGCAGTGTGTGTTGTTGGAACGGCGAGATATTGCCACGGGGGCAACGGGGCGGAATCACGGCTTGTTGCACAGTGGGGCGAGATATGCCGTGAACGATCAGGAATCGGCACGCGAGTGCATTGAAGAAAATATGATTTTAAAGCGGATCGCTCGCCACTGCATTGAGGATTCCAAAGGGCTGTTTATTACCTTGCCCGAAGATGATCTGAATTATCAAAAAACCTTTATCGACAGTTGCACCGCTTCGGGCATTGAGGCGGTGGCGATTGAGCCTGATCTCGCCAAGGTGTTAGAGCCGTCCGTCAATCCTGAATTGGTGGGGGCGGTGGTTGTGCCAGACGGTACGATTGACCCCTTCCGCCTGACCGCTGCCAATATGCTCGATGCGACCGAAAACGGGGCGAAAATTTTTACCTATTGCGAAGTAATCGACTTGATCCGCGAGGGCGGAAAGGTGATCGGCACCAAAGTTTACGATCACAAAAATCGGGTCGAACGCCAATTTTTCGCCCCCGTGGTGGTGAACGCAGGGGGCATTTGGGGGCAGGGGATCGCCGAATATGCGGATTTGAGCATCAAAATGTTCCCTGCCAAAGGGGCGTTGCTGATTATGGGACATCGAATCAACAACCTTGTGATCAACCGTTGCCGCAAGCCTGCCGATGCGGATATTCTCGTGCCAGGCGATACCATTTGCGTAATCGGCACGACTTCCAGCCGTATTCCTTACGATCAAATCGACAATATGGAAGTTACCCCCGAAGAGGTGGATATTCTGTTCCGAGAGGGCGAGAAACTTGCCCCGAGCCTACGCCACACAAGGGTTTTGCGTGCTTACGCTGGGGTGCGACCGTTGGTGGCGGCGGATAATGATCCCTCTGGGCGGAATGTCAGCCGTGGCATTGTGTTGCTCGATCATCAAGCGCGAGACGGCTTAGAGGGCTTTATCACGATCACAGGCGGCAAATTGATGACCTACCGTTTAATGGCGGAATGGGCGACCGATCTCGTTTGCAAAAAATTAGGCAAAACTGACCGCTGTACCACCGCCGAGCGTCCATTACCTGGGTCAAACGAAACCGCCGAAGAAACCCACCGCAAAACCATTTCCCTGCCGAACCCGATCCGCATTTCCGCCGTGTATCGGCACGGTTCGCGAGCCAGCCGATTACTCGATAGCGAGCGGTTAGATCGTTCCCTCGTGTGCGAATGTGAGGCGGTTACTGCTGGCGAAGTGCGTTATGCGGTGGACGAATTAAACGTGAATAATTTGGTCGATTTACGCCGCCGTACAAGGGTCGGAATGGGAACGTGCCAAGCGGAATTATGTGCCTGCCGAGCCGCAGGGCTAATGGCTCGCTTTGAAGTGGCGACACCGCAACAATCCACCACCCAGCTTGCGTCCTTTATGGAAGAGCGTTGGCGGGGCATTCAGCCGATTGCGTGGGGCGATGCGATGCGTGAGGCAGAATTTACTAGCTGGATTTATTACAGCTTACTCGGCTTGAACGATGTGCAAGCGAGCGAGGCACAAGGGGTGAATAACAATGAATTTTGATGTAGTGATTATCGGCGGTGGCTTGGCAGGCTTGACCTGCGGAATCGCCCTGCAACAACAAGGCAAAAAATGTGCGATTATCAACAACGGACAGGCGGCGATTGATTTTTCGTCTGGCTCAATGGATCTGCTCGGGCAGCTTGCAAGCGGTCGGAAAATCCACTCTTTTGCACAAAATTTCACGGCACTTTATCAACAGTTGCCAAATCACCCTTACTGCTTGATTGGTAAAGAGAAAACCCTCGCACTCGCCGAGCAATTTCACGCCTTGGCGAAATCCCTCAACCTCGCTTTGCACGGCACAACGGAACACAATCATTATCGCGTTACCCCCTTGGGCGGTTTGCGTTCGACTTGGCTTTCGCCCGACAGCGTGCCAACGGTGGCGAGGGGCGAGGCGTTTCCGCACCGCAAAATTGCCGTGTTAGGGATTGAGGGCTACCACGATTTCCAACCGCAACTGCTGGCGGACAACCTCAAACAGCAATCGGCGTTCGCCCATTGCCAATTTTCGACTGCCTACCTCAACATTCCCGAGCTGGATTATTTACGCCAAAACGCTCGCGAATTTCGTAGCGTGAATATCGCCCAAGTGTTGGAACACAAGCTCTCGTTCGCCGATTTGGTGCGAGAGATCCAACAGGCGAGTGGCGAGGCGGAAGCGGTCTTTTTGCCTGCTTGTTTTGGCTTGGACGATCAACAATTTTTCAACAGTTTGAAACAGGCGACAGGTTTGGCGTTGTTTGAATTGCCGACCTTACCGCCCTCTCTGCTCGGCATTCGTCAGCACAAACAACTTCGCCACCGCTTTGAGAAATTGGGCGGTTTGATGATGAACGGCGACCGATCCGTGCGAGCCGAATTTGAGGGCGGAAGAGTGGCGAGAATTTATACGCAACTGCACCAAGAGGAAGCGATTTCCGCCCAAGATTTCGTATTGGCTTCGGGCAGTTTTTTCAGCAACGGTTTGATCGCCGATTTTGATCGGATTTACGAACCTGTTTTCGGGGTGGATATTGCCCCTTGCAAAAATTTCGCCGCAACCGACCGCTTGTCGTGGACGACCGAGCGTTTTAGCCAGCCGCAACCTTACCAATCAGCAGGGGTAGCGATTAACGAGCGTTGCCAAACGGCAACAAGCGGTCAGATCGTGTCAAATCTTTACGCCATCGGCAATGTGATTGGCGGTTTTAACAGCCTCGAACTCGGTTGCGGTTCGGGCGTGGCGGTGGTTACCGCCCTGTTCGTCGCCGAACAGATCGGACAGAAAAATTAGGGGGACGCAATGAATATTCAACAACTGATCGCACAAGCACAACAAACGGCGGCTGCCCCCGTGGTGCATAGCCATTTTGATGAAAGTTTTGAAAGTTGCATTAAATGCACCGCTTGCACCGCCGTTTGCCCTGTTTCTCGCCAAAATCCGTTCTACCCCGGCCCGAAACAAGCAGGGCCAGACGGCGAACGGCTACGCCTCAAAACGGCGGATCTCTATGATGAAGCTTTGAAATACTGCACCAACTGCAAACGGTGTGAAATCGCTTGCCCGTCTGATGTGAAGATCGGCGATATTATCGTGCGAGCGAGAAACAAACACCTCGACCGTCAAAACAAGCCGTTAATGCACAAACTGCGTGATGCGGTGCTGAGTAACACCGACATTATGGGCAAAATCAACACCCCGTTCGCCCCGATTGTGAACACCATCACGGGCTTGAAAGCGACCCGTTTCCTGCTCGAAAAAACACTGAAAGTGAGTCAACATCGCACCCTGCCGAAGTATTCGTTCGGATCGTTCCGCAACTGGTATCAGAAAAAACAGGCGGATCGCCAAGCTCGCTATGCGGAAAAAATTGCCTACTACCACGGTTGCTATGTGAACTACAACAATCCGCAACTGGGCAAAGAGCTGATCGATGTGTTCAACGCCCTTGATATTGGCGTGGTCTTGCTCGAAAAAGAGAAATGTTGTGGCTTGCCGTTAATGGTGAACGGCTTTCCAGAGCGTGCCAAATCGCAAGCGACCTTCAACCTCGCCCAACTCGGCAACACCGTGGAGCAAGGGCTGGACGTGGTCGGCACATCGTCAAGCTGTACGATGAATTTGCGAGAGGAATATCATCACGTTTTGGGAATGGATAACGCCAAGGTCAAACCGCACATCAACATCGTCACGCGTTACCTCTACCAGTTGCAAAAAAATGGCAGAAAACTACCGCTTAAACCTCTGCCGTTGCGAGTGGCGTATCACACTGCTTGCCACGTGGAAAAAGCAGGCTGGGCGCCATACACCTTGGACGTGTTACGCCAAATTCCCGAGCTGGAAATCGTCAAATTGCCGTCTCAATGTTGCGGAATCGCTGGCACTTACGGCTTCAAAGCGGAAAACTACGAAGTCTCACAAGCGATCGGCAAAACCCTGTTCGACCACATCAACGAAGGCGGTTTTGACTATGTAGTTTCCGAATGTGAAACTTGCAAATGGCAGATCGATATGTCCACCAACCACACTTGCCTCCACCCGATTACATTGTTGGCGATGGCGTTGGCACGCTAACAAGCGGTAGGATTTCGGAAAAATTGTGGCGGATTTATATCCGCCATTTATTTCGATTTTATCTTAGCTTCTGCTACAATCCCCCCATTTTTGCGTAAAAGGAAAAGACAATGAAAATTGCGATTATTGGTGCGATGGCACAAGAAGTGGAAATTTTGAAAAACTATATGGCAGAGCCGAAGATCACGGAAATGGCGGGTTGCAAAATTTATGAAGGGAAGATTGATACCGTTGATGTGGCGTTGTTGCAGTCGGGCATTGGCAAAACGGCGGCGGCGGTTGGCACAACGTTGTTATTGCAGCAAAGTCGCCCTGATTTGGTGATCAACACGGGATCGGCGGGGGGCTTAGATCCGAACTTGAACGTGGGGGATATTGTAATTTCCACCGAAGTTCGCCACCACGATGTCGATGTTACCGCGTTCGGCTATGAAAAAGGGCAATTGCCTGCCAATCCACCTGCGTTAGTGGCGGATGCTCAACTGGCGGAATTGGCTCGCAAAGAGACCGAAAAAGCGGGCTTTAATGCGGTGTCGGGCTTGATTTGTAGTGGCGATCTGTTTGTGAACGGGGCGGAAATGATTGCGAAAATCCGTCAAGATTTCCCAACGGTGGCGGCGGTAGAAATGGAAGCGGCGTCAATCGCTCAGGTCTGCCATGCTTTCGGCGTGCCGTTCGTGGTAGTGCGTGCGATTTCCGATGTGGCGGATAAGGAATCCCACCTTTCTTTTGATGAATTTTTACCGCTTGCGGCGGAAAAATCGTCCACCATTGTGGTGAAGATGTTGAATAATTTTGCTTAACAAGCGGTATGATTTTGCAAAATTTCGCAAAATCCCACCCCTTGAAACAAAAACTGGCTAGGTTTTCCTAGCCAGTTTTTTGATTATGGGTTGAGTTGTGATTTGATGAAATCGAGCAACTGATCTTTGGCGATCATCTGTTTTTCGCCGGTGCGGCGGTTTTTGTATTCGATTTCGCCGTTGTCGAGGTTTTTCTCGCCGATCACAATCGTGTGTGGAACGCCGATCAATTCCATATCAGCGAACATCACACCTGGGCGTTCTTTGCGGTCGTCAAAAATCACATCGACATTTTGGGCTTTGAGGATTTTATAGAGATCTTCGGCGAACACCTGCACTTTTTCCGATTTGTGCATATTCATCGGCACAATCGCCACCGTGAATGGGGCAATCGAGTCCGACCATTTGATGCCTCGCTCGTCAAAATTCTGCTCAATCGCCGCCGCTACCACACGGGTTACGCCGATGCCGTAGCAGCCCATAATCATCGTTTGCGGTCTGCCGTCTTCGCCTTGCACGGTGGCTTTCATCGCTTCTGAGTATTTGGTGCCGAGTTGGAAAATATGCCCCACTTCGATACCGCGTTTGATTTGCAACGTGCCTTTACCGTCTGGGCTTGGGTCGCCCTCGACCACGTTACGCAAATCCGCCACTTTTGGCATTGCCACATCACGTTCCCAGTTGATGTTGAAGTAGTGTTTGCCGTCAATGTTCGCCCCTGCACCGAAGTCGCTCATTAGGGCAACGGAACGGTCGATAATCACAGGGATCGGCATATTGACTGGTCCGAGTGAGCCAACGCCCGCCCCGATTTTGGCTTTGATTTCCGCTTCGTCAGCAAATTCCAACGGCTCGGCAACTTCGGCGAGTTTTTGGGCTTTCACTTCGTTGAGTTCGTGGTCGCCACGAATTACGAGGGCAACAAGCGGTTGGTTTTCGTCTGAACCTTTCACGATCAAGGTTTTGACGGTTTTCTCAATCGGCAGATTGAACTGTTCGACCAATTCGGCAATGGTTTTCGCATTTGGGGTGTCAACCAATTCCATTGCTTTGGTTGGGGCTTGGCGTTCGCCCACTGCCACCGCTTCGGCAAGCTCAATGTTGGCGGCGTAGTCAGATTCCGTTGAGAACACGATATCGTCCTCGCCACTTTGTGCCAATACTTGGAACTCGTGAGAGGCACTGCCCCCGATTGAGCCAGTGTCCGCCTGCACGGGGCGGAAATCTAAGCCCAAACGGTTAAAAATGTTGCAGTAGGTTTGGTGCATTACATCGTAGGTTTCCTGTAAGCTCTCGTGGGTGGTATGGAACGAGTAAGCGTCTTTCATCAAAAACTCACGCCCACGCATTACGCCAAAACGAGGACGAACCTCATCACGGAATTTGGCTTGAATTTGGTAGAGATTGAGC
Organism: Haemophilus paracuniculus; assembly: GCF_002015115.1. Taxonomy (GTDB): domain Bacteria; phylum Pseudomonadota; class Gammaproteobacteria; order Enterobacterales; family Pasteurellaceae; genus Haemophilus_E; species Haemophilus_E paracuniculus. Next base: position 58,519 of record NZ_MUYA01000013.1, on the reverse strand, counting down.
GGAAGCTGTTTGTAAGAACTCACTTCACGGCGAACGAGGTCGGTAATCACTTCCTCGTGGGTCGGGCCGAGTACGAACGGACGGTCGCCACGGTCATTAAAACGCAACAATTCAGGGCCGTAGTCGTCCCAACGCCCTGATTCCACCCACAAATCCGCAGGTTGCACCACCGGCATTTCCACCTCAATCGCCCCGCTTTTGTTCATCTCTTCACGAATGATATTTTCCACTTTCTTCAACACGCGTAACCCTGTCGGCAACCAAGTGTAAAGCCCAGAGGCAAGGGGGCGGATCATTCCCGCACGCAACATTAACTGATGGCTCACCACTTGGGCATCGTTTGGGGTTTCTTTGAGAGTTGAAAGAAGATATTGACTTGTACGCATTGTAATTCCTAATTTTTATGGATAATCAAAAAATGGCGTTATTCTAAAACAAAATAGCAGAATTTTCTTATACAATTTTACATAGCAAGAAAGTGTGATTGCGTTTACCCTTTATAGAGGCAAAAATTCCCCTCTATATATGAGGGGAACTAATCGCCAAAATCGTAACACAACCGCAGTCCTTTTTAATAAGTTTGATTGTTTTTTGTTCTAAAAGCTGTATAAACGGCTAAAAATGAAATAAATTTACATAAATTTACCTTACCTTACCTTACCTTACCTTACCTTACCTTACCTTACCTTACTTTGCTTTGCGTTTTTTGGGCGTTTTGGTATAAATACGCACCGAAAGGCAAGTGCCTTTTGTATACAAAAGGGGCAGTAATTTTTTACTGCGTAATTTTGAGTGTAAAACTCTTTTATTTTTGATCAAAGGTTATTCATTATGAATAAAAATCAATTAGTTAAATTTAGTTTAACATTAGTATGTTCAGCTGTATTAGCAGCGTGTTCATCTGGTGGCGGTAGCAGCGATAACTCTGCTGCAAAACAACAGCAAGCAGCTGCACAACAAGCGGCAGCGGCGAAAGCAGCAGCGGATAAAGCGGCGGCAGAAGCAGCAGCGAAAACTGCAGCAGAAAAAGCAGCGGCTGAAAAAGCGGCAGCAGCTGCAGCAGCTAAAGAAGCTCAAGTAAAAGCGGTTGAAGAAGTTGGTCATAAATTCGTTCAAAAAAATGCATCAAACTTGAGTGTAAGTGCTAAAGGTAACATCAAAAACAATCACCAATCATCAAAAGTAGCAGCAATGGAAGTTCAACTTGATCCAAGCCTTGACACTGTTGTTGTAGCTATCCCTGTTGATGCAAAAGGTCAGTATATCACTGGTCAAAAACAAGCCTATGTTGAAGACTACGATTTCCGTGGTAACACTTCAAACAAAACTGGTACTTACACCTTAGCTCACATCTATAAAGATGAGAAAGGAACTAAGAACGGCGATGTTCGTGCACCTCGCACCCCAGCTGGTCAAGATACTAAAATGGCTGATATGGGTAAAAAAGAAGGTTTAGCGTACGTTTATCAAGACGGTCGTAGAAACTATACCCCTTATGCAGGTAAAAGTGCTGTTGAAGAAGAAGCTCAATTCAGCAGACGCACTGATGCTGTGTTAGCAGGTAAAAACGAAAAAGGCGAAGCGAGTGTAACCGAAGTTTACGGTCATAGAACTTTCGTTGCTGGTAACTCAGAAACTGGTGCAGGCGATAAAACTGGTAATGTCGCAATCAACAACGCACCATTTACTACTTTAAAAGATACTAAACAAAATACGCGTGCTTATGAAGATGGACAACTTACTCGCGTTCAATACGGTCGTGTAACTACTAACTTAGATGGCGTAACTAAAAACGCATTAGAAAATGGTTACAAAGATGGTAAAGATCTTGTAAACGGTACTAAAGTTGTTGATTACGGTAGCTATGGTAAAGCTGGTACAGAAAACCACTACTTCTATCGTGGTGTTGATGATACCAAATACCGTGAAAACTTAGCTTCTGAGCTTGCAAATGTGTATGCAACTGGTGGTGCGAACAAAACTCCAGCGGGTAGTTTACAATATCAAGGTCACGCCGTTACTTATGGTTTAAACCACGAGTTTAACAGCGGTGCAGGTATCCCGAATGCGATTGGTTACAGCCAAGCTCTTGTTTCTGGTACACACGTTGCTGCAAACATCGATCTTAAAACCAAAGACGTAACTGGTAACCTTTACGATGTATGGAACACAGGTGTTTCTACTGGTAAAACTTTAAAAACTAACCAGTTAGCAACATTTGCTGGTAAGTTAGAAAACGATGGTAGCATTAAAGGTGATGCAACCCGTACTGACTTAGGTGCAAACAACGTAAATAAAGATGGTACACTTGATGCGAACCTCTTTGGTAACAAAGCTCAAGAGTTAGGTGGTGCGTTAAAAGGTAAAAATAACGAAGCTCAAACTTGGGGTGCGGTATTTGGTGCTAAAGTACAAAACGCGGAATATAACTACGTTGCTCCAAAACCAGTAGCACCAGCAGTTACTCCAGCTACTCCAGCAGCTAAACCTGCTGCACCAAAACCAGTTGAACCAGGTCTTGGCGAAAGTACTGACCAACTTGATACTAACTCTGCAATCAAAAACTAATTTAATTCTTTGATTGAATGTTTTTAATTTAACAGTCCACCTCTGGTGGACTGTTTTATTAGGAATCAATAAAAATCCCTATTAGACAAATTATTCTATGAAAAAATCCCTGTTATCCTTATTTATTTTTTCTTATTTTGCTTCCTATGCAGGGGCAAATGAAAATAATAATGTGGGGCGAGATCCCTCACAAACGGATGTAAACACTTCTTCATTGGTTACCGAAAAAGAAGTGCAAGAACATTCATTAAGAACGCAAACAATGTCTGTTGAAAAGAGCGAGGCAGATCAGCCCCAAGTGGCTCGTTTTACTGGCAAAGAATTGCGTGAAAATCCAGAAATTCTGGAAAAATTATTTGTTCAATCTCTTATTTCGCCGAATAAAAACGTTTTACCCACCTATATTCAACTTTATCAACAAGTGCCAACTGCCGATTTATCTTTAATTGAATGGGGCGAAGCGATTTTATTAAGAGAGAAGAATTTAAATGAATCTGTGGCAGCTTATCGTACATTAAGTTCCAAATTCCCGAATAACGATTATATTCGTTTCCAACTTGCTGAAACCCTATTCTATAACCAAGAATTTGAAGCCGCCAAAGGGCAGTTTGAGCGTTTAAGAGCTTCAAATGGGGTGAGTGAGGGCGATGTGAAAGTGTTTGATAACTTTATTGAGGCAATCGATCGTAAAGAAGATTGGAATTTCTCATTTGGTTCAACTTTCTTAAATGATAAAAACCTCGCCAACTCAGCCAAACAAGGCACAACAGCTACCTTGCCAAATGGGGCAACGGTAACCTACAACACCCCGCGTCAATCAGGGCAGGGAATCTCTGCTTGGGTGGGGGCGGATAAGCGTTGGGGCTTATCTGGCGGTAAATATCTTAACTTTGAAACAAGCCTTTCCAGTAAATACTATTGGGATAACAAAAGCTACAATGATGTGAATGCTCATTTAGGTTTGGGCTTGGGTTATTCTGATGCTCGCAAAAACATTCAATTTACCCCTTATGTGCAAAAACGTTGGTATGCGGGCGGTTTGAATGCAAGCAAGGCACTCAAACAGTATAACGATACTTACGGGGCGAGTTTATCGGCGAATTATTGGCTTACGCAAGGGGTAAGATATTCGTTCTACTATAACTTTGGCTTTGATAAATATAATCGTGCGGTTAATAAACAGTATGAGGGTATCAGCCACGCTTTGACGAATTCGATAATGTATTTCCCAAGCAGCACCCAGTATTGGTCGTTGGCGTTAGATCTTTCTACTAAAAATGCGAAAGATAAAACCAATGCTTATGATCGTGTTGGCACACGTTTAACTTGGGGGCAAGAATGGCCGTTAGGGCTTTCAACGTCCACCACCTTGGGCGTGGCAAAACGTAACTACAAAGAAGCCTCTTTCTTTGGTAAAAAGCAGAAAAATACCGAATACTCGGCATCACTTTCGCTGTGGCATAAAGAGTTACATTTCGCTGGTTTTACCCCGAAAATTACGTTTAGTTATTCTAAGGTAGATAGCAACATTCCAATCTACTCTTACGATAAGAACCAAATTTTCTTTGATGTCAGCAAATCATTCTAAATATAAGGCGACCAAATGGTCGCCTTTGTTTTTGCCTGTGATTAAGCGTAATACATCTCAAATTCCACTGGGTGTGGGGTCATATTGAGGCGTTCGACTTCTTTGCGTTTGATGCCGATGTAAGCGTCAATGAACTCTTTGCTGAATACGCCACCTTTGGTGAGGAAGTCGTAATCGGCTTCGAGGGCATCGAGGGCTTCGCCGAGCGAGCTTGCCACCGCTGGAATATCTTTCAACTCTTCTGGCGGTAGGTCGTAGAGGTTTTTATCCATTGCATCGCCAGGGTGGATTTTATTGATCACGCCGTCTAAGCCCGCCATTAACAGGGCGGCAAATGCGAGGTATGGGTTCGCCAATGGATCTGGGAAACGCGCTTCAACACGGGTCGCTTTCGGGCTGGTTACCGCAGGGATACGGATTGATGCCGAGCGGTTACTTGCCGAGTAAGCGAGTAATACTGGGGCTTCAAACCCAGGTACTAAGCGTTTGTATGAGTTGGTGCTTGGGTTGGTGAACGCATTGAGGGCTTTGGCGTGTTTGATGATACCGCCGATATAGTAGAGGGCGGTTTCCGACAAGCCTGCGTATTTGTCGCCCATAAACACGTTTTTGCCGTCTTTGCTTAACGACATATTACAGTGCATTCCCGAGCCGTTGTCGCCTGCGAATGGTTTTGGCATAAAGCAGGCGGTTTTGCCGTGTTCGACCGCCACATTTTGCACCACATATTTGTAGATTTGGGTTTCATCCGCTTTCAAAGTTAAGGTGTTGAAACGGGTCGCGATTTCGTTTTGCCCTGCGGTCGCTACTTCGTGGTGGTGGGCTTCGATCACTAAGCCCATTTCTTCCAAAATTAAGCACATTTCAGAACGAATATCGTGGGCGGAATCCAACGGGGCTACCGCACAGTAACCGCCTTTTTTAAGTGGACGGTAAGCGTTATTGCCGTCTTCATATTTGCGGTTGGTGTTCCAAGCGGCTTCTTGATCGTCAATTTTGTACGACACATTGTTCATTTCGGTGCTGAAACGCACATCGTCAAATAAGAAAAATTCTGGCTCTGGCCCGAATAGCACGCTGTCGGCAATGCCTGTGGATTTGAGGTAATTTTCCGCACGAATGGCGATTGAGCGAGGATCACGGTCGTAGCTTTGCATTGTGTTTGGATCATAGATGCTACAACGAAGGGTCAGGGTAGGAATACGAGCGAAGGGATCAACGGCGGCGGTTTCAGGGATTGGCATTAACAACATATCGGCTTTGTTAATCGCACGCCAGCCCTCAACAGACGAGCCGTCAAACATCTTGCCCTCTTCAAAAAGATCTTCCAAATCATCTTCAATCAGGCTCACAGGCAACGACACGCCGTGCTCTTTGCCCTTGATGTCGGTAAATTTCAACATCACAAATTTAATTTCGTTTTCACGAATGAGTTCAGCTACTCTTTTGATCGCCATTTTTAAATCCTTATGGGTAAATAGAAGTGGAAAGCGGTTGGATTTTCACAAATTTTGCGAAAGCAGAAAGATACTAAAATTTCCCCGATTTTGAAAGTGGCGAGGGGGATAATTTGCATAAATTTTCAGAAGTGATCCCCCGCCATTTTACGTTAAGGGTTTCGTCAATTTCACGTTACAGGACGCCAGCGAGGGTCCCTACGCAAGGACACGATTTTCGCGTCCCAAAACAAGCGGTCAGATTATCAAAAATTTTCGCCAATCCCACCGCTTGTAAATTGTTATTTCAAACTCCCCACCATATCCTCTGGGCGTACCCATTCATCGAATTGCTCGGCGGTGAGTAAGCCGAGGTTGATTGCTTCTTCTTTAAGGGTTGTGCCGTTTTTGTGGGCGGTTTTGGCGATTTTGGCGGCGTTGTCGTAGCCGATGTGGGTGTTTAATGCAGTAACCAACATTAACGACTGATCGAGCTGTTGCTTGATGCGTGGGAAGTTTGGTTCGATACCCACCGCACAATGCTCGTCAAAGGATACGCACGCATCGCCTAATAATTGTGCGGATTGCAAGAAGTTCGCCGCCATTACAGGCTTGAACACGTTGAGTTGGAAATGTCCCTGCGTGCCAGCGAAAGAAATAGTGGTGTCGTTGCCTAGCACTTGGGCACACACCATCGTTAAGGCTTCGCATTGGGTTGGGTTCACTTTGCCTGGCATAATGGACGAACCTGGTTCGTTTTCAGGGATTAAAATCTCGCCGATGCCTGAACGAGGACCAGAGGCTAATAGGCGAATATCATTGGCGATTTTGTAGAGCGACACCGCAAGCTGTTTCAACGCCCCGTGGGTTTCCACAATCGCATCGTGGGTGGCTAACGCCTCAAATTTGTTTTGGGCGGTAACGAACGGCAAGCCCGTGAATTTGGCGATGTAATCCGCCACTTTCACATCGTAGCCTTTTGGCGTGTTCAAGCCTGTTCCCACCGCCGTGCCACCTAGGGCAAGTTCCGCAAGGTGCGGTAAGGTGTTTTCAAGGGCTTTGATCCCGAATGAAAGTTGAGCCGCATAGGCGGAAAACTCTTGTCCGAGCGTGAGCGGGGTTGCGTCCATTAAGTGCGTACGCCCGATTTTCACCACATCAGTAAAGGCGGCAGCTTTGTCCGCTAAGGTTTTTTGCAAACGCTTCACGCACGGCAGGGTGTGTTCCACCACTTTTTTGTATGCCGCGATGTGCATTGCGGTTGGGTAAGTGTCGTTGGAAGATTGGGATTTATTCACATCATCATTCGGGTGGATAATGCTTTTCTCGCCCAATTTTCCGCCGTTGAGAACGTGCGCACGGTTTGAAATCACTTCGTTCAGGTTCATATTCGATTGCGTTCCCGAACCCGTCTGCCAAATCACAAGCGGAAATTCATCGTCTAATTTGTGGTCAAGAATTTCATCGCAGGCTTGGGCGATCAAATCTCTTTTTTCCGCAGGCAGCACGCCTAAATCGTGGTTGGCGTATGCCGCCGCTTTTTTCAGATAGGCAAAAGCCTCAATGATTTCCGCTGGCATTGAGGCTTCTGGACCGATTTTAAAATTGTTGCGTGAGCGTTCCGTTTGTGCCGCCCAATAACGGTTTGCTGGCACTTGCACTTCGCCCATTGTGTCTTTTTCGATACGATATTCCATAGTGTGTTCCTTCTATTTTCGGGTGGAAAGATAGGCGTTAGCATAGCGAGAATTGCCCCGTTCGGCTACGCCAAAATTTCGATTTTATGATATGGATCACAAAAAATCCCCTTTGAGAAAAATCATCAAAGGGGATCGTTTTTATAGCACGTCTAATAATTCAACTTCAAAAATCAAGGTGGCAAATGGTGGGATTGACGCACCTGCACCACGCTCGCCGTAAGCTAAATTGTGTGGAATGGTCAAACGCCATTTTGAGCCGACTGGCATCATTGTGAGGGCTTCCGTCCAGCCTGCGATCACACCGCTCACTGGAAATTCCGCTGGCGTGCCACGTTTCACTGAGCTGTCGAATACCGTGCCGTCAATCAATGAACCCGTGTAATGCACACGCACTTTGTCTTGTTTGGTTGGAATTTTGCCGTTGCCTTCGCTTAGAATTTCATATTGCAAACCGCTTGCGGTTTCTTTCACGCTGGCGTGTTTTTTGTTTTCCGCTAAGAACGCTTTGCCTTCTTCTTCTAACGCTTTAAAGGCTTCCATTTGAGCCGCTTCGGCACGTTGTTGTAATTCTTGTAATGCTTTTGACACGAGGTTAATGTCGATTGCAGGTGGGTTTTGGTTTAACACGTCCACGATACCGCGTGCCACTGCTTCTGGCTCAACGTCCATTCCGCTTGCTAAAAGTTGCTGACCGATTTGTAAACCGATGCCGTAACCGCCTTGTGCTTCTACGCTTTCGAGGGCGACTGCGTTGAAATCTAATGCCATTTGATCTTCCTTCTAAATCATTGAGTAAAAAATTGAGTACCTATAATGGGGGCGAAATTCCCCAACGCAAGGGGAATATACAAACAAGCGGTGGGATTGTTGAAAATTTAACGCAATCCCACCGCTTGTTGCTTAGAATGTGATGTAAGGGGCGATTTTTTCAGCGGTTGCTTTGCCGATTCCTTTCACGTTTGAAAGTTCTTCTGCACTTTTGATTGTGCCAACTTTTTTACGATATTTGATGATCGCTTTCGCTTTTGCCGCACCGATGCCGTCTAGGGCTTTTAACTCTTTGGCGTTCGCCGTGTTGATATTGATTTTGCCGTTTACATTTGCTTTTTCAGCCGATTTTTTCGCAGTGTCAGTCGCTTTTTGTTCAGCGGCTTTGTTGAGAATTTCTTTGGCGGTTGGGGCAGCAACTGGGGCGGTTTGAGCCGCTTGGGTGGCTGGGGCAACTTGTTTCGCCACTTCGGTTTTGGCTTTTTCTACGGTTGCTACGGCGGTGTTCGCCACATCTGTTACCGATTGCGTTTCCGCCAACGCTACGCCAGAGATTGCCATTGTGATTGCAAGGGTGAGAGATTTTAATGCTTTCATTTTTGATCCTCTTATTGAGTAAAGTTAAACAGCACAACGGTTTGCTTTCCGTTGAAATTGATTTTGAGAACGATTTTAACAGAATTAGTTCATTTTTCCTTGCAAAATAATCAACGGGCGTTTGTGAATGGGGCTATTCTTCGGTACAATCCGAACACATTTTTAACAAAGGATTTCCTATGAAAAAGCACATTCTCTTACTTTTAATTGCCACCCTTGGTTTAACTGCGTGCGGCGTGAAAGGACCTCTCTACTTCCCTGAAAAAGCCCCGCAAAATCAACAGCAACAATAACATTCCCTCCCCCGTTTACGGGGGAGGGCGAGGGAGGGGGGAAATCAATCGTAGCCCCCCTCCTAACCTCCCCCCGCAAGCGGGGGGAGAGATTTTATTACAAGCGGTCAGATTTTTAAAAATTTCACAAACACAACAGGTTTAAAATGGATCATTTTCACTATCAAAATCAAAAACTTATGGCGGAAGATGTGGCGATTGCCGACATCATCGCCGAACACGGCACGCCAGCTTATATTTACTCACGAGCCACCCTCGAACGCCATTGGCACGCCTTCGACAACGCCTTTGGCTCGCACCCTCACTTAATCTGCTTTGCGGTCAAATCCAACTCAAACATTGCCTTGCTCAACCTAATGGCGAGATTGGGATCGGGCTTCGACATCGTCTCACAAGGCGAGTTGGAACGCGTTTTAGCCGCAGGGGGCGAGGCGAGCAAAGTGGTCTTTTCGGGCGTAGCGAAATCCCACACCGAAATTGCCCGAGCGTTGGAAGTGGGCGTGCGTTGCTTTAATGTGGAATCGATCCCCGAACTGCACCGCATTAACCAAGTGGCAGGCGAAATGGGCAAAATCGCCCCAATCTCGTTGCGTGTCAATCCAGACGTGGACGCCAAAACCCACCCTTACATTTCCACGGGCTTGAAAGAGAACAAATTCGGCGTGAGCGTTAATCAAGCGAGGGAAGTTTACCGCCTCGCCCAAACCTTGCCGAACGTGAAAATCACAGGAATGGATTGCCACATCGGCTCGCAACTGACTGAATTACAACCCTTTTTGGACGCCACCGAGCGTGTCCTCGTGCTAATGGAACAGCTCAAACAAGACGGCATTGAGCTGCACCACCTCGACCTCGGCGGCGGCTTGGGCGTGCCTTACAACGGCGAAACCCCACCGCACCCAACGGAATATGTGCAAGCCTTGATCGACAAGCTCAAAGCCTATCCAAATCTCGAAATCATTTTAGAGCCAGGGCGTGCGATCACCGCCAACGCAGGGATTTTGGTAACCAAAGTGGAATATCTGAAACAGAACGAAGATCGCCGTTTTGCGATTGTCGATACGGGAATGAACGATATGATCCGCCCTGCCTTGTATCAAGCCTATATGCAAATTATCGAGGTAGATCAATCACTTAACCGAGAAAAAGCGGTTTATGATGTGGTCGGGCCGATCTGCGAAACGTCCGATTTCCTCGGTAAACAGCGTGAACTGGCGATTGCCGAGGGCGATTTAATCGCAATGCGTTCCGCAGGGGCTTACGGGGCGACAATGGCGTCCACCTACAACTCACGCCCTCGTGCGGTTGAAATTATGGTGGACGGCAACCAAGCCCACCTGATCAAAGCCCGCGAAACCTTCGCCGATTTGTGGCGGTTAGAGAGGGTTTTGCCATAATAATATGGGATACAAGGGGTGAGATAACCGAAATTTTCGGGAATCTTACCCCTTGTTTTAAACTAAGCTCGTTCAATCCCAAACGCCATCACTTCTTCAATCCGCTCTGCATTAAGGGCTATCATTAGTAGGCGATCCACGCCTAAGGCGACGCCAGAGCAGTTGGGTATGCCTGCGTTGAGGGCGGCGAGGAAGCGGGTGTCGAGGGGTTGGGGCGGTAAGCCGAGGGCTTCTCGTTGCACATTGTCTTGTTCGAAACGGCGGATTTGCTCTTTGGCGTCGCTCAATTCGTGGAAGCCATTGGCGAGTTCTAAGCCTTTATAATAGAACTCAAATCGTTCCGCCACCCGATGATCTTCCGAGCTGATTTGTGCCAATGCTGCTTGGGTCGCTGGGAAGTGATAGACGGCGGTCGGGCGTTCTTTGCCGATTTCCCGTTCCACCACTTCGCTAAACAAAAATTGTAGCAGGGTGTCTCGATTTTCCTCATCATCACATTGCAAACCGTGCTTGCGAGCCTTTTCGACCAACTGGGCTTTGGTCGCCGAGAGCGGATCAAGCCCCACATAGGTTTGGAACACATATTGATAGCTGAACGATTCCGCAGGTTCACATTCCAAAATTTGCTGTAACAAGTCGTCCACCTCGTTGATGAGGCGATACATATCAAAATGGGGGCGATACCATTCCAACATTGTAAATTCAGGGTTGTGGCGACTGCCTGCCTCTTCGTTGCGGAACACTTTGCAGAGCTGAAAAATCGCCCCACTGCCCGCCGCCAGTAGCCGTTTCATATGATATTCAGGGCTGGTCATCAAATGTAGCCGTTTGGCTTGGTTGGCGAACGGCGACAAAAATTCGGTGTGAAACGTGGAAAGATGAATATCCGTTACGGAAAACTCGCTCAATACGGGCGTTTCCACCTCTAACACGCCACGATCGGTGAAAAATTGGCGAATATCCGCCATTATCGCCGCACGTTCAAGTAAAGTTTGAATCGAAGCGGTTGGTTGCCATTCGATATTTTCTAGGGGTAAATTTTGCATAGGATCTGTCCGCTTGTAAGGGAAATGGGCGGTATTGTAGCGAGATAGCCTTATTTAAGAAATAAAAAATAGATTGGCAAGCGGTCAGAACCTGCCAAATTTTTTCAAAAAATGAAGAAAATCTGACCGCTTGTTTGTTGGGTGAAATTCGTTAGTTTTTCATTTCATTGCGTAACTTTTCTGTAACATTTTTCAACATCGATCACCTTTCATTTTCATTTGTTTTATTCAAATAAGAGTTATTCTCACTAAGTAAAATCGGGTTTGAACCGTTTTTTGAGGTAGATCACAAATTTAAAATTTTTATGTTAATAAAATGTAAAATGGGGTTACCTTTTGAGCGGTTTAGTGGCAGAATACGCTCACATTTGAATGAATCCTTAATATGTTGGAGTGCATTATGCAAACGGTTAATTTTGATGTTGCCATTATTGGGGCAGGTGGTGGCGGTCTGCGTGCGGCGATTGCAGCGGCAGAGGCGAACCCGAATTTAAAAATTGCGTTGATCTCGAAAGTGTATCCGATGCGTAGCCATACGGTGGCGGCAGAGGGTGGTTCGGCAGCGGTGATTAAAGATACAGACTCTTTCGATAACCACTTTAACGACACCGTGGGCGGTGGCGACTGGCTTTGTGAGCAAGATGTGGTGGAGTATTTCGTTGAGAAATCGCCTGTTGAGATGACCCAACTTGAACGTTGGGGCTGTCCGTGGAGTCGCCGTGAAGATGGCGAAGTGAACGTTCGCCGTTTCGGTGGGATGAAAATTGAGCGGACTTGGTTCGCTGCCGATAAAACAGGTTTCCACATTTTACATACCCTGTTCCAAACTTCGATTAAATACCCAAATATCGTCCGTTTTGACGAGCATTTTGTGCTTGATATTTTAACCGACAACGGCGAAGCTCGCGGTTGTGTGGCGATGAATATGATGGAAGGCACGTTGGTGCAAATCAATGCCAATGCGGTGGTTATCGCTACGGGCGGTGGTTGTCGTACTTATCGTTTCAACACCAATGGCGGTATTGTAACGGGTGACGGTTTATCAATGGCGTATCGCCACGGCGTTGCGTTGCGTGATATGGAATTTGTGCAATACCACCCAACAGGCTTGCCGAATACAGGGATTTTGATGACCGAAGGTTGTCGTGGCGAGGGTGGTATCCTCGTGAATAAAGACGGCTATCGTTACTTGCAAGATTACGGCTTAGGGCCAGAAACCCCAATCGGTAAACCAGAAAACAAATATATGGAACTTGGCCCTCGCGACAAAGTTTCCCAAGCATTCTGGCAAGAGTGGCGTAAAGGCAACACCCTCAAAACCGCCAAAGGCGTGGACGTGGTTCACTTAGATTTACGTCATTTAGGCGAAAAATACTTGCTCGAACGTTTGCCGTTCATCTGTGAATTGGCGAAAGCCTACGAGGGCGTTGATCCAGCCAAAGAGCCGATCCCAGTGCGTCCTGTGGTTCACTACACAATGGGTGGTATTGAAGTGGATATTAACGCAGAAACCTCAATCAAAGGCTTATTTGCGGTGGGTGAATGTGCTTCATCAGGCTTGCACGGTGCGAACCGTTTAGGTTCTAACTCACTCGCGGAATTAGTGGTATTCGGTAAAGTGGCGGGCGAAAATGCGGCAAAACGTGCCTCAGAAGCGACCGCTCGCAACCAAGCGGCGATTGACGCCCAAGCCAAAGATGTAGTGGATCGTTTATACGCATTAGCTCGCCAAGAGGGCGAAGAATCTTGGTCTGAAATTCGTAACCAAATGGGCGACTCAATGGAAGAAGGCTGTGGTATCTACCGTACCCAAGAGAGTATGGAGAAAAACGTGGCGAAAATTGAGGAACTCAAAGAGCGTTACAAACGTATCAAAGTGAAAGATACATCAAGCGTGTTCAACACCGATTTACTCTACAAAATCGAGCTTGGCTTTATCCTTGATGTGGCACAATCTATCGCTTGCTCGGCGGTGGAACGTAAAGAATCTCGTGGAGCTCACCAACGCTTAGACTACACCGAGCGTGATGATGTGAACTACTTGAAACACACCCAAGCGTTCTACAATCCAAACGGCACACCAACCATCAAATATAGCGATGTGAAGATCACCAAATCACAACCTGCGAAACGTGTGTATGGTGCGGAAGGTGCAGCCCAAGATAAAGCGAAAAAGGAGCAATAAGATGTCAAATTTAACCAAAATGACGATTGAAGTGCTACGCTACAACCCAGAGCAAGATAGCGAGCCACATTTAGATAAATATGAAGTGCCTTACGACAGCCAAACCTCGCTACTTGACGCACTCGGCTACATCAAAGACGAATTAGAGCCAGAACTCTCTTACCGTTGGTCGTGCCGTATGGCGATCTGCGGTTCGTGCGGTATGATGGTAAACGGCAAGCCAAAATTGGCGTGCAAAACGTTCTTGCGTGATTACAGCGGTCATATGCGAATCGAACCGCTTGCGAACTTCCCGATTGAGCGTGATTTGGTGGTCGATCTCAGCCACTTCATCGAAAGTTTAGAAGCGATCAAGCCATATATCATCGACAACAAAGCCCCAGAGGGCGAGCGTACCAAACAAACCCCTGCACAATTAGAGAAATATCGCACTTTCTCAATGTGTATCAACTGCGGACTTTGTTACGCCGCTTGTCCACAATTCGGCTTAAACCCTGAATTTGTTGGGCCTGCTGCCTTGACCCTTGCACACCGTTACAACCTTGATAACCGTGATAACGGCAAGGCTCAACGGATGCAAATTATTAACAGCAAAAACGGCGTATGGAGCTGTACGTTCGTGGGTTACTGCTCAGCCGTTTGTCCGAAACACGTTAATCCAGCGTCTGCGGTAAACCAAGGCAAACTTGAAAGTGCCAAAGATTATGTGATCTCAATGCTTAAACCAAAAGGTTAGGGGGAACAATGTCAGTACAAACAAAACGCAAAGCCTATGTGCGTGAAATGAAAGCGACTTGGTGGAAAAACCTCGATTTCTACAAAATGTATATGGTGCGTGAAGCCACCTGTTTAGCCAACGTCTGGTTCTGTATGGTGTTGCTTTACGGCGTAATCAGCCTCGGCAAAGGGGATTTGCAAGATTTCATTCACTTCTTGCAAAATCCATTGGTGGTCGTGCTAAACATCGCTTCAATCGGGGCAATGCTCTATCACGCCGCCACCTTGTTCACAATGACACCAGAAGTAATGACTTTCATCGTCAAAAACGAACGCCTTAACCCAAATATCTTACGCAACGCATTATGGGGCGTAACAGGCGTAGTCAGCTTACTCGCGGTAATTTTGGTTTACATCTAAGGGGAAATAAAATGAACAAACAAGATCTCAAACGCTCAAACGAACCACCTGTCTGGTTAATGTTTAGTGCAGGCGGAATGATTAGTGCCATTACGTTCCCTGTTTTGATTTTCATCGTAGGTATCTTACTGCCGTTTGGCTTAATTCCGTGGGAAGGCGTGGGTAACATCGCTCACTTCGCCCAATCGTGGTTCGGCAAATTAGTGCTACTCGCGGTAATGATCTTCCCAATGTGGGCTGGAATGCACCGCGTCCACCACGGCTTGCACGACATCAAAGTCCACGTTCCATTTAGTGGCATTATCTGCATTGGATTATCCACTTTATACAGCTTAGTGGCGTTGATTGCAGTGATTAAGCTCTAATAACATTCATCAACCCCTCTAAAAAGCCACGCATTGTCGTGGCTTTTTCTTATCTATTTTTAGTGAAAAAGCATCATTGGAAATTTTCAAAAATCCTACCCCTTGTTATTCCGTTTAGAAGAAAATCATCTATCAAATACCAAATAAGAAATGATCTCATTCGCAATTTCTGCTATTTTCCACATTTTATTTGTGAGATAAAAAGGAGAGAGAATGAAATTACAACAGATCATTCGTCAGCACCAGCTCGGGTTGCTGTTTCAACAGGGAATGTTTGGCTTAGAGAAAGAGAGCCAACGCATTGATTTAAATGGCAAAATTGTTAAAACCCCACACCCTAAATGTTTTGGCAGTCGCCGTTACCACCCTTATATTCAAACGGATTTCGCGGAAAGTCAGTTGGAATTGATCACGCCGCCGAATGCCAAATTGGAAGATAGCTACCGTTGGCTGTCGGCAATTCACGAGGTAGTGTGGCGGTCGTTGCCTGACGATGAAAGCCTTTTCTCGTTGAGTATGCCTGCGGGCTTGCCTGATGAAAGCGAAATTCAAGAGGCTCGCCTCGGCCCAACTGAAATTGCCTATCGCGAGCATCTTTCTCGCACCTACGGCAAAATGAAGCAGATGGTCAGCGGCATTCATTACAATTTCCAACTTAGCCCTGATTTCATCAAAGCGGTGCTGCCGTTGCAGTCAGAACACGCCTCGTTGCGTGAGTTGCAAAATGCGATCTATATGAAACTCGCCACCAATTTCCTGCGTTATCAATGGATTTTGGTCTATTTGCTCGCCGCCTCGCCCACCGTTGAGCCTGCTTATTTTGGCGGAAACGCACCCCTTGCAACAGGGCAGTTTGTGCGTAGTTTGCGGTCTAGCCGTTATGGTTACGTCAATGATCCAAAGGTAAAAGTGAATCACGACAGCCTCGCCGATTATGTGCAGAGCCTTGAACAGTTGGTGGCGGACGGCTTGCTGATCGCCGAGAAAGAGTACTATTCCAACGTGCGTTTGCGTGGGGCGAAAAAGGTGCGAACCTTGCTGGAACAGGGCGTGCAATATGCCGAGTTCCGTCTGTTCGACCTCAACCCGTTCTCGCCTTACGGCATTACCCTTGATGATGCGAAATTCGTCCATTTGTTCCTGTTGCTGATGCTTTGGCTTGATGAAACCGCAGGGCAAGCGGAAGTGGATTTGGGGCGTGAGCGTCTGTATCAGGTGGCGTTGGAAAATCCGCTAGAACCGACCGCTTACCAAGCCGAGGGCGAGCAAATTTTGCGTGAATTATTGGCGATGTGTGAAGCATTGCAGATTGGTGAGGCGGAACGAGCCTTAGTCGAACAAAAATTAGCTCAGTTTAGTCGTCCAAACCTTACAATCGCAGGGCGATTAGTAGAAATTTTGAAAGAAACCGATTACCAAACGTTCGGCACGCAACTCGCCCAACGCTACAAAGCCCAAGCCTTTGAGCGTTTTTATGCCTTGTCGGCGTTCGACAATATGGAACTTTCCACCCAAGCCTTGCTGTTTGATTTGATTCAGCAGGGGATTTCGGTCGAATTATTGGACGAAAACGATCAATTCCTCGCCCTCAAATTGGGGGATCATCTCGAATATGTCAAAAACGGCAATATGACCAGCCACGATCAATATATCTCGCCGTTGATTATGGAAAATAAAGTCGTTACCAAAAAAGTGCTGGCGAAAGCAGGCTTTAACGTGCCGAAAAGTGTCGAATTTACCGACCTCGACACGGCGGTGGCACACTATCCTCTGTTTGAGGGCAAGGCGATCGTGATTAAGCCTAAATCGACCAACTTTGGGCTGGGGATCACCATTTTCCAGCAGGGCGTAACCAACCGAGATGACTTCCGCCAAGCGGTCGAAATTGCGTTCCGTGAAGACAAAGAAGTGATGGTGGAAGATTATTTGGTCGGCACCGAATACCGCTTTTTCGTGCTGGGCGATCAGACCCTCGCCGTGTTATTACGCGTGCCTGCCAATGTGGTGGGGGACGGCGTAAAAACCGTGCGAGAACTGGTCGAGCAGAAAAACAGCGACCCATTGCGAGGGGACGGCAGCCGCAGTCCGCTCAAAAAAATCGCATTGGGCGAGATCGAGTTATTGCAACTCAAAGAACAGGGCTTCACCCCCGACAGCGTGCCAGCCGCAGGGCAAACCGTGCAGCTACGAGCCAATTCCAACATCAGCACGGGCGGCGACTCGATTGATATGACCGACCAAATGCACGACAACTACAAACAGCTTGCGGTCGGTATCGCTCACGCAATGGGGGCGAAAGTGTGTGGGGTGGATATGATCATTCCTGATCTCACCCAACCAGCCAGAGCCGATCTCAGCTCGTGGGGCGTAATTGAGGCGAATTTCAACCCGATGATGATGATGCACATCTTCCCTTACCAAGGCAAATCCCGCCGCCTCACAAAGAACGTGATCGAAATGCTCTTCCCTGAGCTTGCTGATTTGAACAAGGGGTAGGATTTTAGGAAATTTCGTTAATTTCAAACGGAAAGGACGCCAGCGTGGCGTCCCTAGCGTAGGGTCGCAATGCTTGCGACCCAAACCAAACGCAAGGGGTAAAATTTTTGCAGGATCTCACCGCTTGTTTCAGCAAATTTCCATTGTTTAAACCTCTTATCAAGGCTAAAATTCCGCCCAATACCCTCGCATTCCAATTTGGGGCGAGGGCTTTATTTTGTAGGGAATTTCAATGTTAAAACAAGTTTCAGACAGCCTGCTCGTGCCGAGTGGGTTGCAGTTATCCCACCTTTCGCAGGTGTTGGATCGCTTTTCGGATCGGGAAATCGACTACGCCGATCTCTATTTTCAACTGAGTCAAGACGAAAGCTGGTCGCTCGAAGATAGCATTATCAAAGAGGGCGGTTTTTATATCGACCGCGGTTTTGGCGTGCGTGCGGTGTCGGGCGAGAAAACGGGCTTCGCCTATGCGGATCAAATTACCCTCGCCCAGCTCGAACAGTGTGCAATGGCGGCGAGGGGAATCAGCCAAACAAGCGGTCGGTTGTTGGTAAAAAATTTCAAGGAAACCACCGCTTGCAAGCGTTACGCTTCGATCAATCCCCTTGATACGATTAGCCGTGAGCAAAAGGTCGAGCTGTTGCATTTGGTGGATCGAGTGGCACGTGCCGAAGATCCGCGTGTGATTCAGGTCAATGCCAATTTATCGGCGATTTACGAAGAGATGTTGGTGGCGGCAACGGACGGCACTTTGGCGGCGGATATCCGCCCGTTGGTGCGGTTGTCGGTGTCGGTGCTGGTTGAGCAAAACGGCAAGCGTGAGCGTGGCTCGGCAGGGGCGGGCGGACGCTTCGGGCTAAATTGGTATTTTGAGCCGAATGCGAACGGCGAGCAGCGTGCGGTTTACCTCGCCAAAGAGGCGGTGCGTCAGGCGATTGTCAATTTGGGGGCGATTGCCGCCCCTGCTGGCTCAATGCCGATTGTGCTTGGGGCTGGCTGGCCGGGCATTTTGTTGCACGAGGCGGTCGGGCACGGCTTAGAGGGGGATTTCAACCGCAAAGAATCTTCCCTGTTCACGGGCAAAATCGGCGAGTTGGTAACCTCGCCGCTCTGCACCATTGTCGATGACGGCACGCTGCAAGATAAGCGAGGCTCGATTACGGTGGACGATGAGGGCGTGCCTTCGCAACGTAACGTCTTGATTGAAAACGGGATTTTGAAAGGCTATCTGCAAGATAAACTGAACGCTCGCTTAATGGGCGTTGCCCCAACGGGCAACGGTCGTCGCGAATCTTACGCCCATTTGCCAATGCCTCGAATGACCAACACCTACCTGACCGAGGGCAAACACGAGTTTGACGAGATGATCGAGTCGGTCGAATTTGGCTTATACGCCCCCCATTTCAGTGGCGGACAGGTGGACATCACCTCGGGCAAATTCGTGTTCTCAACCGCCGAAGCCTACTTGATCGAAAAGGGCAAAATCACTAAGCCCGTTACGGGGGCAACCCTGATTGGCAGCGGCATCGAAGCAATGCAACAGGTCTCAATGGTCGGTAAACAGACCGAAATCGACCCTGGTATCGGCACTTGTGGCAAAGAGGGGCAATCCGTGCCAGTCGGCGTGGGGCAGCCAACTGTGAAGCTCGATAAAATCACTGTCGGTGGGCGTGGGTAATTTCCTAAAAAGAAAGTCAGCTTAAACGCTGACTTTCCGTTAATTATGGTCTTTTACCTGCTTTAATTTTTTTCTTCGTTGCTTGTTTAGTGGCATTTGCGGAAGGGCATTTCACTTTTTTAGCTTTCATTTCCTCAAAATCACCTGTAATGTTATAGCATTCACCCGCTTTCGACTTATTTAAAACGCTAAGTGCAGGGGCTTCAACATATACCCAAAGTTCACCTTTATTGGTTGAAAAAACCGCTGAATCACCAGAACCCTCGTCAATTTCTGCTTGCAATTTCTTTACTTGTGCTTTGGTAAAGGTGGTAATTTTGTAAATTTCTGCGTTAGCGGCAGAAAATACCCCCATTGCTAAGAGTGCAATAATCATTTTTTTCATAAGATGATCTCATTTTGATGAATAAACAATGTCATTATTATTACACGGGCTTAACTATGTTACAATCCACGCACAGTTGCGATTTCTTCCAACTAACAAGCGGTAAGTTTTAAGCAAAAACTTACCGCTTGTCGATTGATAAAATCGTGCAATGTTAAAGCGTTAAACAAAAATTTTATAAATAAAGGAAACATTATGGCGTGGGTACAAATTCGTTTAAACAGTACGGATAAACAAGCAGAACAAATCAGTGATTTTTTAGAAGAGATCGGGGCGGTGTCGGTTACTTTTATGGATAGCCAAGACACGCCGATTTTTGAGCCGTTACCGGGGGAAACGCGTCTTTGGGGCAATACGGACGTGGTAGCGTTGTTTGATGCGGAAACGGATATGCAACAAATTGTGGCGAACTTGCAGGCAAGCGGTGTGATCTCGCCCGATTTTGCTTATAAAATTGAACAAATTGAAGATAAAGATTGGGAACGGGAATGGATGGATAATTTCCACCCAATGCAATTCGGTAAGCGTTTGTGGATCTGCCCGAGCTGGCGTGAAGTGCCTGATCCGAATGCGGTGAATGTGATGCTCGACCCTGGCTTGGCGTTCGGCACGGGAACGCACCCAACCACCGCCCTCTGTTTGGCGTGGCTGGATAGCCTTGATTTACAAGGCAAAACCGTGATTGACTTCGGCTGCGGTTCAGGCATTCTCGCGATTGCGGCACTTAAATTAGGGGCGGAAGCGGCTATTGGGATCGACATCGATCCACAAGCCATTTTAGCCAGCAAAAACAACGCCGAAGCCAATGGTGTAGCGGATCGTTTACAGCTTTTCCTCGCCAAAGATCAACCGCAAAATCTGCAAGCGGACGTGGTGGTGGCAAACATTCTCGCAGGTCCACTCAAAGAGCTTGCCCCACAAATCATCACGCTAGTTAAACCACAGGGCGATCTCGGCTTGTCAGGCATTCTCGCCACCCAAGCGGAAAGCGTGTGCGAAGCCTATCAATCGGCGTTCAAGCTCGATCCTGTGGTCGAAAAAGAGGAATGGTGTCGGATTACGGGTGTGAAAATTTAGCTTTGATTTCTTAATGGGGACGAAAAAGTAGGAAATTTTTGGAAATCTTACCCCTTGCAATAAAATGCCCTTATCGAAAGATAAGGGCATTTTGGATTAGCGATTAAGCCATTCCATATAGGCTTTCGTGCCTTCTGCAACGGTTTTGAACGGTTCGTTGTAACCTGCTTGGCGAAGTTGGGTGAGATCTGCTTGGGTAAAGGTTTGGTAGCGAGATTTCAAATGCTCTGGGAATGGGATCGTCTCGATTTCGCCTTTTTGGTGGTAAGCGATTACCGCTTCGGCAACGGCTCGGAATGATTCCGCATTGCCCGTGCCAAGGTTAAAAATGCCCGACACGCCATTTTGCCACGCCCACAAATTCACTTTCGCCACATCTTCCACATAGACGAAATCACGCAAGAAAGTTTCCGAACCTTGGAACAGTTTCGGATTTTCGCCTTTGAGGATCTGCGTATTCAAATGGAACGCCACACTTGCCATTGAGCCTTTGTGCTGCTCACGCGGGCCATAGACATTGAAGTATTTGAAGCCGCACACCGGCGATTGTGCCTCGGGCAAAATTTTACGCACATATTCATCAAACAAGAATTTGGAATAGCCGTACACATTGAGTGGCGACTCAAATTCACGTTTTTCGATAAAATTGTCGGAACGACCGCCGTAGGTCGCCGCACTTGACGCGTAGAAGAACGGAATTTGGCGGTCGAGGCAGAAATGTAACAACTCTTTTGAGTATTCGTAGTTGTTTTGCATCATATATTTGCCGTCCCACTCGGTGGTCGCCGAACACGCCCCCTCGTGGAACACCACATCAATCTCACCAAAGTCGTCCCCAGCGATAATGGACGCAATAAAATCCTCTTTGTCGCAATAATCGGCGATGTCCAAATCCACCAAATTGATGAATTTCTCGCCGTTTTTGAGGTTATCCACCACCAAAATATCGGTTCGTCCCATCGCATTCAACGCCTTGATAATGTTACTGCCAATAAAGCCCGCACCACCTGTTACGATAATCATATACTGTCCTTTCGTGTGAAAAAATTGAGGGAATTATACCCCTACAAGGGGAGGCTTTGCAGAAAATTTTGCAGATCGCACCGCTTGTGTTCAAAAATTCTCGTAGAGACAAAAAGAAAAGTGAGTTTAAATTGGGTGTTTAAACTCACTTTGATAATTATTGTGGCTGACGCATTAGTGTTTTCGCTGGGCTCTTTTCGTTATTGAAATATCGAAAATATTCATCACTGAGGCAGCTATCGTCATTAATTTTATCTAGAATAAAATCAGTAACACGATCTTGGATCTTTTTAGGGTATTGTTGATTGAATGTATAGATTTGAGCATATGTCATCAATGCTGCTCTTTCATCACAAGTGCCGTTTTTGATCGTAAATTTAGGGGTAATAAAATCAACAGTTGTCTTTTTACCTAACATTTTTGTGATCTCTTTGGATAATCCATTACCTGCTGCTTTCATTTCAGCGGTTGTGATTGCTAATGCAGAAGATGAAGTGAATACCATTGAAGCTGCAAAAATTGCGGGTAATAGTTTTTTAAACATAGTTTAACTCCTTACATTGTTAGTTTGGTTTGTACTTTTTTAGGACTGGGGTTGATGGTTGAGACTTTTGAGCTTCTAATTCATTTCTAAGCTCTTTTAGTTTATTTATAAGCTCTTTTATTTCATCATCACTACAACATCCCTTGTCTAAGCAATTTTTTACTTTATTGAGAAGAGTAACGTCAGAAATGTTCCCTTCTCCTATGCTTTCAAGAAGCTTACGCAATTCTTCAAGTTGAGCCATTGTTTTCTCCTATATGACTGTGGTTGATAAAAAATGCACCGAGATTGTACAAAAAAAAAACAATTCGTCATCAAGAATTTTATGGGTAAAGAAACGTAAATTTTGCGATTGAGGGGGAAATCGTGGGTTGGGGATAAATGGCAAGGGGTAAGATTTTAGAGAAAATCCCACCCCTTGCAATGATATGTTGAACAGAAAAATCAGCTTATAGCCACCCTTTCCGTTTGAAATAGAGATACGGCGTGGCGGCGGCGCAGATCATCATTCCAATTGCCATTGGGTAGCCGAATTTCCAATTCAGTTCGGGCATTACTTGGAAGTTCATTCCGTAGGTGGACGCCACGAGGGTGGCGGGTAGGAACATTACCGACACCACCGAGAAGAATTTCATAATGCGGTTCTGTTCAATGTTGATCAAACCCATTGCCGCTTGCATTAGGAAATTGACCTTTTGGAACAGCGATTCATTATGGGGTTGTAGGGATTCGATGTCTCGCATAATATCCCGTGCCTGTTCGAGCTGGTTGGCGGGCAAGCGGGTTTTTCGCAGTAAAAAACTCAACGCCCGTTGGGTGTCCATTAGGCACAAACGTACTTTGGAACTGGCGTCTTCAAGTTCGGTCAAGCGAGAGAGGGCGTCATCATAATTGCGGTTATCTTCCTGCTTGCCGTCTAGCACCACGCGGCTCAATTTTTCTAAATCGGAATAGACGGTTTCAATCACGTCCGCCAACTGTTCGATTTTGGTTTCAAACAGGTCGAGCAACAATTCGTAAGCGTTGCAATCCACCAATTTTTCGCGGCGAGATCGCATTCGATATAGGCGGAACGCGGGCAAATCACGCTCTCGCAGGGTGAACAAACGCCCGTCTCGAATGGAAACGCCACGGTGGCGATGTCGGCGTAATCTTCATCGTCCAAACAGTAGAAAAACGAGTGCAGGTGCAATCCGTCTTCATCTTCAAAAAAGCGCGCGGACGCTTCCAAATCCTCTAATTCGTGTTCTTCGGCGAAGGTTTGATCTAAACGGCGTTCCAGCACCGAGCGTTCGTCATCGGTGGGATCGAGCAGGTCGATCCAAATCGCATCATTTAATTTGTTTGGGTTGTTTTCATCAACACTGATTAGGCGTGCGTTGTCGAGTGCAAAGGCACGGATCATTTCATACTCCTACAAAATGGTATGAGGTGATGAACATTGAAATGGAACAAAAGATACTTAGAATGGCATTACCGACTCTATGTCGGCATCGAGGGATTTGGACAAGGGGGAAATTAACAAGCTGATAAGTATCGACTGTGGCTGTCCAAAATGCGTAATCCTCAATAAAAAATAGTGTGCGAATGGTACAGATTTAGGGCGTTTTCGTCAAGACAAGCGGTTAGATCCTGCAAAATTTTTGCGAGATCTGACCGCTTGTAAAAGGCTTACCAAATCTTAATCCGTTCGCCCTCAGGCTTGTACATTTTATCGCCTGCTTTGGTGCTGAAACTTTGGTGGAAGCCGTCAATGTTTAGCACGGGGGCGTAGGCACGGTATTCGCCAGGGGCGTGCGGGTCGCTTTTGACTTGGTGGGTGAGGGCTTGCACGGTGGCTTTGGTTCGCCACGATCTCGCCCAGCTCATAAAGAAGCGTTGGTCGGCGGTGAGACCGTCTAAATTCGGGCTTGCCCCTTGTTCTTTTTCGTACAATTTCAACGCATCGTAGGCGATGCTCAATCCACCCAAATCGGCGATATTTTCGCCGAGGGTAAAGCGTCCGTTCACGAACACTTTCGGTGCAACCTCAAATTTGTCGAATTGTGCGACTAACTTGTCGGCTAATGCCTCGAACTTGCGGCGATCTTCTTTTGTCCACCAATCGGTCAGATTGCCCTCGCCGTCAAATTTTGAACCGCTATCGTCAAAGCCGTGGGTAATTTCGTGTCCGATAATCGCCCCAATCGCCCCAAAATTGACCGCAGGATCGGCGTTCATCGCATAGAGTGGGGCTTGCAAAATCCCCGCAGGGAACACAATGCGGTTCATCAACGGGCTGTACGAGGCATTGACCACTTGCGGCAACATTCCCCATTCGTTCAAATCCACGGGCTTGCCGATTTTGTCGAGGCCTTGCTGATATTCCCACGCGGAAATCGCTTGCATATTGGCGTAGAGCGAACCACCCTCGCTCGGGGTTTTGAGGGAAAGCTGGCTGTAATCTTTCCATTTGTTCGGATAGCCCACTTCCACGATGAATTTGTCGAGCTTGGCTTTGGCTTTCTGCTTGGTTTCCGCCGACATCCAATCGAGCTGCTCGATCCGCTGATGATAGGCTTTCACGAGGTAGCTCGCCATTTCGAGCAGATCTTTTTTGGCTTGGGCTGGGAAGAATTTCGCCACATAAAATTGAGCAAATTCCTGCCCCAAACGGTTATTGACGGTGCTTAACGCCCGTTTTTCCATTGCCCGTTGCTGTTTTTGCCCCACGAGGGTTTTGCCGAAAAAGTCGAAATGGGCTTGATCGAAGGTTTTATTCAGCAACGGGGCAGCCCCAGAAATGGTGCGGAATTGCAGATAATCCTTAATCACGGCAAGTTTTTGCGGATTGATCAAGCGGTCAAATTGTTGGAAATAATTCGGTTCCCACACAATCACTTCGTCTGTTTTTACTCCCACCGCTTGCAGGAATTGGGCGAGGCTAATGTTTTTGCTGACATTCGCTAACGCATTGATTTTCATCGGATTATAGCGTTTTTGAATATCACGGCTCTGCTCGTTGGTAAACAGAGTTTGAGCGATTTCTTTCTCATACGCCACAATCCCTTTGGCTTTTTGTTTGGCGTTTTTTATCCCTGCAAGATCGAGCATTTTCGCCACATAATCTTGATATTTCTGCAACGTTTGGCGATTTTCTGGGGTATTTTTCTGATAATAATCATTCCCCAACACCAAATCCACATTGCTGATATAAATCCCATTTTGGCGAGAATTTTTGAGGTGGGCGAACACCGACCAACCAAACAATGCCTCGTTGCCTTTCTGCGTTTCGGCAATCAAATAGCGTTCCAAATCCGCCATTGTTTGGATCGCCTCAATCTGAGCGAGATCGGCTTTGATCGGCGAAATGCCCAATTTTTCACGCTGATCCAAATCCATATAGCTCTGATAGAGGGCTTTGATCCGTTGGGCTTTCGGATCATCGGCAAATTTTGGCTCGGAAATCACCGCTTGTAACAGCTCAATCGAACGTTTATCGTTCAGCTCGCCCAGCTCGGCAAGCGTCCCCCACGAACTGCGATCACTCGGAATCTGTGCCGCTGCCAGCCATTTCCCGTTCACATAACGATAAAAATCCTGCTGCGGTGCCACATTCTGATCCACGCCCTCAACCAGCGTGCTTTGATAAGATTTCGTACAACCCATTAAAGCAGTCGCAACTGCTAACAGACTGAAAATTAAAGGTTTTTTCATTGTTGTTCCTCTTTTCTGTTCCTCTTTTGGGATCAAGGATAGATAGCCCTCTCTCTGCAAAAATACTGAACGTATTTTTGCTGTCTCTCTCCCATAAATGGGAGAGAGGAAATTAGCATTAAATTTTCCGAACAAATCCCCTCGCCCGCTTGCGGGAGAGGGAGGAGAAAATCCGTAGGATTTTCGGAGGGAGAGGGTAAAATTTCCTCTCCTTGCAAAGCTAAATCCGTTCCTCAATCAACGCCACCAACGCTTGAATATGGTCGGGGTTGGCGTTGAGGGCAGGGATATAGCGGTAGCTTTCGCCCTCTGCGTTTTCAAAGTTTTCACGGTTTTCTTTGGCGATTTCCTCAATGGTTTCCAAGCAATCTGCGGCGAAACCAGGGCAAATCACCGCCACTTTTTTCACGCCTTTTTGTGGGAAGTTTTCAAGGGTTTCGTCCGTGTAAGGCTGCAACCATTCTTCATCGCCAAAGCGAGATTGGAAACTCACTAACCACTGTTCCTCACGCAAGCCGAGCTGTTGTGCCACAAGGCGAGCGGTTTCTCGGCAGTGGTCGGCGTAGAAATCCCCCTCGGTTTCGTAGCGTTTTGGAATGCCGTGGAATGAAAAGAGCAGTAATTCATCATCCGCCAGTTTAACGCTGTTCGCTAACGCTTTGATATATAAAGGATTATCGTAATAGTTGTGGATAAATTCAAAGGGTACTAACCGTTTTTGATATTTCAAGCCACGGGCGAAAGCGTCAAAAATCGAGGCAGTGGTGGTGCTACTATATTGTGGATAAAGAGGTAGTACGATAATTTTATCCACACCTTGCGAAATTAAACGATCCACCGCACTTTCTACGCTCGGGTTGCCGTAGCTCATTCCCAACTCAACGATAACCTCTTGATTTTTCTCAGAAAAATAGGCTTGCACAGCTT
This sequence comes from Haemophilus paracuniculus, assembly GCF_002015115.1. Lineage (GTDB taxonomy): Bacteria > Pseudomonadota > Gammaproteobacteria > Enterobacterales > Pasteurellaceae > Haemophilus_E > Haemophilus_E paracuniculus. The sequence goes on along the minus strand of NZ_MUYA01000013.1, from coordinate 31,613 downwards.
GTTGTTGCTGGCGAGAAATGGCGAGTAGCGGCGATCCCTCTTTCGTCCAAATCGATTGGTAGAGATTTGCCACTTTCGGCGAACGTTTCGGCAACACCATAAAATTGAGGATAAATTGCCATTTCCATTTGGGCAGATCGATGACACGATGATCGCTCAAAAACTGGCGAAGATAACGTTTAACCGCTGGGGTGGTTGGCTCGTCAGGGGTGCCGAGGTTGGCGAGTAGCACGCCGATTTTGTTGGTTTTCATTGTCTATCCTTGTGTAAAAAAAGCGGAAATCTGACCGCTTGTTTAAGATTTTGGTGTGATCAGCCGCACCGTCAAACGCGAAATGGCACAGAGATCGCCTTGTGGATTACGTTGTTCAATCTGCCAAAGTTGTTGATCTCGCCCCAAATGCAAGGGGGTCGCTCTGGCGGTGGCGAAACCTTGTTTGATTGCTTTAATGTGGCTGATATTTAGCTCAATCCCGACGGGAATTTGCTCGCCCTCGCAACTTAAAAATGCCGCTGCCGAGCCGAGGGTTTCTGCTAGCGTCGCCGAAATACCGCCGTGCAACAGCCCAAAGGGTTGAGTGGTGCGGTTATCCACAGGCACGGTCGCTTCTAAATAGTTATCCCCAATTTGGGTAAATTCAATCCCCAAATGTGCCACTGCCGAGTGCTGGCAAAATTCATTGAGTTCGGCAAGGGTTAAATTTTTGTGCCACATTATGTTCATCATCAAAAGGTCAAAAATGGTGTTATTGTAGAGCGGTTGAACGGCTTTGTCTTTCGGTTTTAGCTATTTTTGTGATGTGGATCGACAAATGGATTTTTGGTGCTTAATTCTCAATGGGGTTTGGCGTACAATCGTTTGCATTTTTATGGTTAATGCAATAAGCATTTTGTGCCATTTAGAGAGTGCAGAATTGAGGGGGTAAAATGGCGATTAAGTATCGCCCCAAAGTCGGTGAAATACTGGAATGTGATTTTGGGCGATGGCAAGAAATTGATGGAAAATCTGACTATGATAGAAATTTAGAGCCTGAAATGAGAAAGCGTAGAATGGTTGTTGTTTTGAATGGCGATATTGACGGAAAAAGTGCGATTGTCGCCCCGATTTCCTCGACCAAAGGATATGGGCGGTTAGCAACTTTTCACGTTTATTTATCGCCTGATTTGATTCCAGAAACCTATTTTTACGATGTGCGTGAACGTTGGGTAAAACGGAACATACCTGTTGTGTCAGTGTTGAGAGATTGTTTAACATTTTGAATAACGGTAAGCGAGTGGATGTCCGCTTACCGAGTGAAATTGTTACTGAAATTCAAAAGGCGATTTTGGTTTCGGTAAGCGGTAAACGTATTATTGATGAGTATGAGAAAAAAATTAAACAGCTTGAAAATCGTTAGTTGTGGCTATATAATGAACACGTTCGGCTTAGACCGCTTATGTTTTTTTCGGCTTAGACCGCAAGTAAAAGGGTATCAGAAATGATACCCTTTTCGTTTTTATCGCTTAGTAGCAAGCGGTACGATTCAGAAATTTCCCGAAATCGTACCGCTTGTTATTAGTTAAGGCACTGCAAAATCACTTGCACGGGGTGTTTGAGGGGCTGGTGTGCCATTCGTTTGACTTGGCTGCGGCAGGAATAGCCCGTGGCGAGGCAGCGGTCGAGTGGTTTGTCGGCGAGTTTGACTTGCCACGATTGGGCGTAGATTGCTTTCGACATTTCGATGTGCTGGGTTTCGTGTCCGAATGTGCCAGCCATTCCGCAGCAGCCGATGTTTTCGCTGGTCAGCCGTTCGCCGAAGTGGGCGAAAATGGTTTGCCACGCTTTGCCGCTGTTCGGCAGGGCGGTGCTTTCGGTGCAGTGGGCGAATAAGTGCCACGCCTCGCCTTGCAAGGGGTGGGATTCTGGCGAATTTCGATAATCCGCTAATTTGCCCGCTTCAATTTGGGCGAGTAGCCATTCGTGGGCGAGTTGCACCACAAAATCCCCCCGTTTTTGTTGCAAAATGTGGGCGTATTCGTCTCGATAGAGCAACACGAGGGCGGGATCGACCCCCACCAATGGCACGCCGAGTTGGGCGACACGGTTGAGGAAATCCGCTTGATGTTGGGCTGTTTTGGCGAAAGGGTGCAAAAAGCCTTTGATATGTTGGGCTTTGCCGCTCGGTTTGAATGGCAACACAATCGGTTTGAAGCCCAATTTTTGGCAGAGTTGCACGAAGTCGGCGACTACTTTCGCATCATAAAATGAGGTGAAGGGATCTTGCACGATGAACACCATTTTGCCAAATTCTTCGCAGAACTGACCGCTTGCAAAGCGTTGTTCGAGGCTTTCAAGGCTTTCGCCCTGATAGCCGATTTCGACTAATTGTTGCTGTAAATTCGGCACGGAAAGGGCAGGCAGATCGGTCATTCCAATCGTGCGTTGAGCCACTTTTTCGGCGATTGGGTTCGCACTGAAAAAGTTGAAAAAGCGTGGGGCTTTGGCGAGGATTGGGGCGACAAATTCCAAGTTCGACACCACATAATCTTTCAGCGGTCGTAGATAACGTTGATGATAGAGGGCGTTGAATTGGGCACGGAAAGTCGGCACGTCAATTTTAATCGGGCATTGGCTGGCACAGGCTTTGCACGCAAGGCAGGTGTCCATTGCCGCTTTCACTTCGTGGGAAAAATCATATTCTCGCTTTTTCGCCACTGAATGGCGGATTTTCGCCACAAAATCCGTTAATTTCAGCGATTTTCGTTCATTTTTAAACAGCAAATCCTCAGGCGACACATTCTGTTCCGCCAGCAGGCGTAGCCATTCACGGATCAAGGTCGCTCGCCCTTTCGGGGAAAATAGGCGGTTGCCGCTCACTTTCATTGACGGACACATCGCACTATGCACGTCGAAATTAAAGCATAAACCGTTGCCGTTACAGCTCATTGCCCCTTTAAATTCGTCTCGCACTACCAGCGGAATTTGGCGATCGAAATCGGCTCGCATCGTCGAATCAATTGGGTAGAGTTGAGCGTTTGGATCGTCCAACGGGGTGCAGATTTTGCCCGGGTTGAGCCGATTTTGCGGATCGAACAGTTGCTTGATGTAGCGAAGCTCTCGCCACAAGGTTTCGCCGAAAAAGCGTTCGCCGTAGCCCGACCGCATTCCCTTGCCGTGTTCGCCCCAAATCAAACCGCCATATTTTGCCGTGAGTTCCACCACCTGATCGGAAATGGCTTTAAAGGTTTTGACCTGCTCGCGGTCGCACAAATCCAACGCAGGGCGGACGTGTAGCACCCCTGCATCAACGTGTCCGAACATTCCATATTTCAAGCCGTGATCGTCTAGCAGTTGGCGGAACTCGCTGATGTAATCGGCGAGGTTTTCGGGTGGCACGCAAGTGTCTTCCACGAACGGAATTGGCTTCGCCCAGCCTTTGGCGTTGCCGAGTAGCCCCACCGCTTTTTTCCGCATTGCATAGATTTTTTCAATCGAAGCGAGATCATTGCAAATTTGATAGCCGATCAGACCGCTTGTTGGGTCTTGGATTTTTTCGTCTAGCATTGCACAAAGAGCCGCGACCTGCTGAGCGTTCAATTCCGCATCGTTTGAGGCATATTCGACAATGTTAATCCCTAAAATCGGATTGTCGGGATCTTCCTGCAATAAATCAGACACCGAGTGCCAAATAATATCTTGCTTGGCGAGGTTTAGCACCGCCGAATCCACCGTTTCCACCGAGAGAGCCTTGGCTTGCAACATCAACGGGGCAGCTCGCAGGGCAGCATCAAAAGAATTGTATTTGATATTGATCAGGGTGCGACACTGCGGAATCGGCAACAGATTGAGTTTCGCCTCGCAAATAAAGGCGAGCGAGCCTTCCGATCCCGTCAAAAGGCGAGTGAGGTTAAATTCGCTTTCATCATTATTAAACACATTTTTGAGATCGTAGCCCGTCAGAAAGCGGTTGAGTTGCGGCAACTCGGCAAGCACGGTTGGGCGAATGGTTTGGCAGCGTTCAAACAGGGTTTGATGAAGCTGTTTGGCAAAGGGCGAGAGGTTGAGCCGATCCAAATTGGCAGAAAATTCGGCACAACCGACCGCTTGTGTGTCCAACACTTCGCCATTCATTAGCACCGCTTTCACGCCCAAAACGTGATCCGACGTTTTGCCATATTTGAGCGAACCTTGCCCCGAGGCGTCCGTGTTAATCATACCGCCGAGGGTGGCACGGTTGCTGGTGGAAAGATCGGGCGAGAAAAACAGCCCGTGCGGTTTGAGATATTGATTGAGCTGATCCTTGACCACGCCCGCCTGCACCCGCACCCAGCGTTCTTCTATATTGAGTTCTAAAATTTGGTTTAGGTGGCGAGAGAGATCGACAATGATATTGTGGTTGAGGGATTGCCCGTTCGTGCCTGTGCCACCGCCCCGCGGGGTAAAGGTGAGGGATTGATAGGGCGACTGCTGGGCGAGGCGAGTGATAATCACCACATCAGCGACCGATTTCGGAAATAAAATCGCCTGCGGTAGTTGCTGATAAACGCTGTTATCGGTGGCGAGGGAAAGCCGATCCGCATAGGAAGAAGCGATATCACCCTCAAAATGTTGAGTGCGTAACGCCTGTAAAAAGTCGGCAACGGTTGGGTTAAGTAGAGGTGTTTGCGAGAGTTGTGGAAGCATTTTTATTTTCTCTAAGATGGAAGTGTGTTGATATTATCAACATTTGCGAAGAAGAAAAGAGAAAATGCAAAAAAGGATAAAAATGCTGAAAAAGACAGTGTTTTGTTCAATAAATATACTAAATTATACAAAAACTTACACTTTTCTGTGAATTTGGGCTTGATTTTACAAAATAAATTCGCATAATAAGCACCATTCTTGCTTGTCGAACCAGAGAACAAGAATACGTTACAAGCTAATACAATAAAAGTTTAGGAAAGTTCAACTTTTTTGAAATTTTTTTGTGGCTTAAAATTGACTTCTTTCTTCTCTATCAAAAGAGATGAAGCAACTTTAACTTTTTTTCGATCAAACTAAAAGGATCACTCAGATGAAAAAATCAGTAATTGCATTAGCAGTATCAGGTTTAGCATTAGCTTCTGTTGCACAAGCTGCACCACAAGCAAACACCACTTACGTGGGTGCGAAAGCAGGTTGGGCATCATTCCACGATGGCATCGAGCAATTAGATGCTAAAAAAGGTGGTAAATTCGGTATCAACAAAAACTCTGTAACTTACGGTGTTTTTGGTGGTTACCAAGTAACTAACAACTTAGCAGTTGAAGCAGGTTACGACTACTACGGTCGTGTACGTGGTACAGCTAAATTCGCAGGTTCTAACACCGACAAACGTGTATTCAAACACGTTGCACACGGTGCTAACATCGCATTAAAAGCGAACTACCCAATCATCGCTGGTTTAGACACTTACGGTAAAGTAGGTATCGCATTAGTTCGTAACGACTACTATGTTCAAAACTCAGTAGCTAAGAAAGATCGTACAAAAGATCACCGTTTCCAAACTTCATTATTGTTAGGTGCGGGTGTTGAGTACGCTCTTACTGATAACTTAGGTGCTCGTGTTGAATACCAATGGTTAAACAACGCAGGTAAAGCAGGTGCTCCAGTATTAGCAAAAATGGGTGCTAAAGACTACCGTCCTGACATCAGCTCTGTAAGCGCTGGTTTAACATACCGTTTCGGTCAAACTGCTGCACCAGTAGCTGAGCCAGAAGTTGTAACTAAAAACTTCGCATTCAGCTCAGACGTATTATTCGCATTTGGTAAATCAAACTTAAAACCAGCTGCGGCACAAGCATTAGATGCAGCTCACACCGAAATCAACAACTTAGGTTTAGCTAACCCAGCTATCCAAGTTAACGGTTACACAGACCGTATCGGTAAAGATGCACCAAACTTAAAACTTTCACAACGTCGTGCTGAGACCGTTGCTAACTATATGGTTTCAAAAGGTGTGAACCCAGCTAACATCACAGCAGTAGGTTACGGTAAAGCTAACCCAGTAACTGGCAACACTTGTGATGCAGTTAAAGGTCGTAAAGCACTTATCGCTTGCTTAGCACCAGACCGTCGTGTTGAAGTTCAAGTACAAGGTTCAAAAGAAGTTTCTATGTAATAGAAATTTCCGTTAGGAACTAAAAATAAAGCCCACTTCGGTGGGCTTTATTATTTGGTACAAAAGTAAAATTTTTAAAAAACGTACCGCTTACTTTAATAAATCTTTCAAACTTGATTTCATTTTTGCGACTTGATCAAGATAAAGTTGCTTTTTCTCAATTTCATCAACTAAATAGTTAATCGTTTCCGATAAAGTCAAATTCAGATTTTTAGAATATTTCGATAAACGTAACCAACTGGCATATTCCAAATCAATGGATTTCTTTTTGGTAGATTGTTTTTCCGCATTAAAAAAGCGTTTGCGTCTCGCTCGAATTGATTGACGCATTTTCTTTTTTTGTTCTGGGGTCATTTCTGACTTAATCCATTGCTCAATTTCTTCGGGCGAATTTTGTAAGGTCGCAAGTAGTTGAATTTTTAAATCAATTAAACTTTGTTCCGTGTGTTTGGTAATATTCTCGCCCTCACGATGTTTTTTTAGCAGATATTTCCATTTCCAAGTGGCTTCTTGAATATCTAATTTTTGGTATCGCATTTATCCTCCATAATTTTTAAGCAGTATAGCGGAAATCACGTTATAATAAATCAAATTTTTATTTGAGGAAATTTTGTGAATTTATCCCCACTTCGCTGGCAACAACTTTCGGCTAATTATTCATTTTCAGAAGCATATCAACAGGTTGATTTTTTTGATTTTCAAACCGCTTGTAAGCAGGCATTCCAACAAATTCAAAATGCCCCGTTTGGCTCGTTACTGATTGTTAAAAGTGAGATTTTACCTGAATATTTGAATGAAATTGAGGCTTATTTTAATCAGCTTCAAAATCCTACCCTTTTAAAAACAGAATATAACAAAGCCTCATTATTTGGGCAGACGATTTTTATTCCTGAACAAAATAGAATTGAAACCATTGAGGGCATTGTTCAACAAGCGGATCAAAAAGTTTTAATTTTAAGTATCAATTCGCTTTTGGCAGATATTTCTCTTTGGGATAAATTAAAACAAGCCTTATTATTTGGCGAATATCAGCCTTATTGTGCCAATCCAATTCCGCAAATTTTAGCACCAATAAAAAGCCAATTTAAGCTAATTTTATTAGGTAGTCGAGATGAAATTGCGACTTTATTTAATTATGATGATACTCTCTATCAATTTGGACAATATACGGAAGTTGATACTTATTTAACCTTAGATCAAGAGAATATCCAACAATGGATCAATTATCTTCAAACGTCGGCAAATAAATGGATCAATAAAACCTTTGATAAAAAGGATCTCTCTCAATTTTTGCAAGCCTATATTCGTGAAAGTGAACGGCAAGATTTGATTTCAATTTGCCCGACATTATTACGCAAACATTTAATTGGCATACAAGAAATTTTAAAAAATCCTACCGCTTGCAATGTGATTTCTAGTTATTTTGCTTATTTAGAAAATCAATCGGCAAAATTAAATCAATTTAATTTGCAAGATATGCTCAAACAGCAAATTTATATTGAAACCGATGAAGAAGAAATCGGGCAAATTAACGGCTTATCGGTGGTGGAATTTGACGGCGTGCCTTACGCTTTCGGTGAACCGCTACGTATTAGCTGCAACGTGCAATATGGTGATGGCGAAATTGTCGATATTGAGCGAAAAGTGGAATTGGGCGGCAATTTACATTCCAAAGGGATTTTGCTCGCCCAATCCTGTTTGGCTGATTTGTTGGAATTTCCAACCCAACTGCCCTTTTCCGCCACCGTTGCCTTTGAGCAATCCTACGGCGACATTGATGGCGACAGTTCCTCATTGGCGATTTTCTGCGTGCTGGTGAGTGCCTTGGCAAAATTGCCGTTACCGCAGGGCATTGCTGTAACAGGGGCGATTGACCAATTTGGCAACGTGTTGAGTGTGGGTGGAGTGAACCAAAAAATCGAGGGCTTTTTCAATCTCTGCCAAGCTCGCGGGCTAACGGGCAAGCAGGGCGTACTGATTCCGCAGGCGTGCATTGCACATTTGAGCCTAAAATCGGAATTGGTTGAGGCGGTTAAGCAAGGGCAATTTAGTATTTGGGCGATCAGCGATGTGTTTGAGGCGACAGAATTACTGCTCAACACACCATTTTATCCAGAGGAACAGAGCGATAAGCCTGCTCTGTTTGATTTGATTCATCAGAATATTGAGCAGGGGCAAGAGCGTGATGCAAGCGGTACGATGCTGGCAAAATTCTGGCAACAAGCGAGCCGACTGATCCGACCAAATAGCTAACACTTGTTCGCTGAATTAAAAGCCTGTACTATCGCACTCATTCCACAAGTGCTGATATTACAGGCTTTTTTATTATTTTTTAGGATTAAATCAATGAACAACTGTACACCAAACATCAAATCTAGCTACACCTACGAAGACTTATTAGCCTCTGGGCGTGGCGAGTTATTTGGTGCAGAAGGCCCACAATTACCTGCCCCAACAATGCTAATGATGGATCGCATAACAAAAATGGATCAAGCGGCGGGGTTATTTGAAAAAGGGTACATCGAGGCGGAATTGGATATTCACCCCGATTTGCCGTTTTTCGGTTGCCATTTTATCGGCGACCCCGTAATGCCTGGTTGCTTAGGGCTTGATGCGATGTGGCAGTTGGTTGGTTTCTACCTCGGCTGGATTGGCGGTAAAGGCAAAGGGCGTGCCTTAGGTGTAGGTGAAGTCAAATTTACGGGGCAAATTTTGCCAACAGCGAAAAAAGTAACTTACCGTATTCATATGAAACGCGTGATTAACCGCAAATTGGTAATGGGAATGGCAGACGGCGAAGTGGAAGTGGACGGCCGTGTGATCTACACCGCAACGGATTTGAAAGTCGGTCTGTTCCAAGATACCACCGCATTCTAAATTATTTTTGTGATCCCGATCGACAAATTGATTTTTGTTGATTTACAAATTTGCTAAAAAACATAGTATTTCCTCACGGGGGAAATACTATGTTTCGTGCATTCAGTCTTATTGAATCAATTACTACGCTCACACTTTTTGTGATAGCGTTCTATTTTATTTCCCCCTCTCTTTTTCAATTTTCCGACAAAATTAAACTCAATAATGAAATTGAGCAAATAAAATCTTTTGTGTATCAAATTCAAAGCCAAGCACGTTATACCAAACAGAATTATTCTCTTTCTATTTCACAACCTGTCTCACAGAAATTTTGCCTGATTGCGGTAAAAAAAGAGAGCAGTAAACAAATTCCTTGCGATTGTTTTAATTTATCTTCTTGTACTGCGAAAGAATATCAAACTTATTATAGCCAAAATAGTAATGTTATTTTGAGAAATCGTAGCCTTTACCCAAGAGTATTTATGAATATTGATGGTGTGAGTGCAAAATTAGAATCGAAATGTATCAATATGCGATTAAATGATGAAAGTGAAATTTTACAATTTGATCAAAATGGGGTGATTTATGTTATGCCAAAAGCGAAACGCAGTAGTTGTAGAGAATAAATTTCACGCATTTAGTTTAATTGAGATATTGATCTCACTCTCGTTAGCTACAATCATTTTATTTTCTATTTCAAAATTATATAGTGATTTTTATGCTAGTCAGAAAAAACAATCAGAATTATTGATGTTGCAACGAGAGAGTTTTCAACTTTTAACTTACTTAAAACAACATATTCAGCATATTGGTTATCAAGGATCTTTTCGAGAAAATAGTAATTATCCTTTATTCCAAAATCAATCTAAGAATTATGCCTTAGTGAATCCAAGTTGTTTAATTTTCTTTTATGATGTGAATAGAGACGGTTGCATTGGAAATCGAGCAAAAACGCAAAGTTGTATGATTGGTATTTTAAATAACACCAAAGAGATCAATAAAGAAATTTTTGGTTTTAAATTAGAAAATCAAGCATTGTATATTTACGAAGATAATAGCGTCCAACAATGTACTTTAAATATATGCAAACAGTTATTAACGACTTGCAATAAAGGAAAATGGAGAAAAATTGATAATAATGATTATCTGATTACCCAGCTTAATTTTATTTGGCTAAAATTCGAGAAAATAATGAAAATCGAAATGGAATTAATCTCTAAGCAACAGCCCGAAATTCGTTATCAAGGGGTAGGATACAGTTATTTATTAAATGCAGGTGATCAAGATGAAACAGTATCGGGGAAGTAGCTTAGTGGTTGCCTTAATGGTATTAAGTGGCATTTTGCTATTCATCTTTACTAATAAAGATAATCTCATTCGACAAGAAAGATTAACCCAGTCTTATTACCAAAATTACTTACAAAATAAGTTAAAAATAGTTGAGCTGTCAGATAAAAATAAATTAGATGAACATTGCCAAAAATCTAAAATAGAAAAAGGAATGATAAAGTTAGAAAAGTTAAACTACTTTTTTGCTTGCCACAGTTTATTTTTAAATCTTAGAGAGGTAAGGAAAAAATATATTCAAACTGATGATTTGAGCAAGTTGATTCATCTTGAAGTAGCGAAAAAAGATCTTTATCACATCAATACATTAGCAGAATTGCCAGAGAGTAGTTTAGCTGATCCTAAAATTGTGATTACAAATAATAAAATTAACGAACGTTTAGCACGAGATTTTTTCGGTATTATCATAACAGATTATCCATTTAATATCACAGGTAGAAGAATATATGGCACGCTTTATTCTAACTATCATAATTCAGATCGAAATTTAACCTATAAAAAAGAAGTGATTGAAAATTTACAAAATAAATATTGGCATTATCAACCTTACTCACGGAATTTATTGGGCGATGATTAAATGGATTAAAGCAGAAAACACCCTGTCAATTATGATAGCAGTAATGATTTCCAGCATATTATTGTTGGTTTATTCACAATGGCAAGGGCGACAAAATCAGGCTCAAATGCAGGCTTTTCAGCGGCTAGAAGCAATGCAAATTGCCGAAAATCAACTCGCCCTGAAAATGACAAAATTGCCTTGCGAAGCGGAAATTAACCAAAACGAACTGCGGTTTAGAGTTCGTTGTGAGTCAAATCGCATTCAGGTGGAATATCCCTTGGGTGTTTTTGAACTCACCACAAAAAATTTCTAGGATCGACCCGCTTGCGATTGAATTTTCGCAGTAATTCATAGACAATCTACCGTCAAAGCGAGGATTTTCTATGTTTACAGTCTATTATTCCAATCAATTAGCCCACCATAAAGATAAATTAGTCGAATTGTTGCAACATTTCCCCAATGCCGACCCGTTCAGCCAAGAAACGGTTTTGGTGCAAAGTGTCGGAATGGAACAATGGCTAAGAAAGGAAATTGCCCAGAGCGTTGGCATTTCCGCAAGCATAGAATTTCCGTTCCCTACCAGTTTTGTGTGGCAACAATATCGTGTGCTTTTTCCCGATTTGCCCAAAGAGAATATTTTTAGCCGTGCCACAATGGCTTGGCGGTTAATGCGGTTAATTCCAAAATATCTTTCCCACCCCGATTTTTCAGCATTAAATCATTATTTAAAAGAGAATAATGATCAGGTGAAACTTTATTTATTAGCAAATAAAGTGGCAGATTTATTCGATCAGTATTTAGTTTACCGCCCAGATTGGCTGATGGCTTGGGAACATAATGATTTTGAAAAAATACTCGGCGAATTTAAAAATATCAATAAAGAAGATTTATTATCTTCTATTAAATGGCAAGCGATTTTATGGAATGAAATTGTCAATGAAACAAAATTAAATAAAGAAGAAAGCAAGTTTAATGCTTCACACCGCGCCTATTTAAAAGATCGTTATTTTGAAAAGTTAGATAGTCTAACTCTATTAGAAAAAAATAAATTACCGCAACGAATTTTTATTTTTGGTATTTCAACGCTACCTTTATCGCAACTGGAAGTATTAGGTAAATTAAGTGAGCATATTGATATTCATCTCTTTTTTACTAGCCCGAGCGGATTAGACTGGTGGAACGATAAAGAAGCCTTGGTTTATGAAAAACTAGCCTTACGGGAAAAAATTTCCTTTGAAGAATTAAAACAAGCGGTCGAATTTTCAGGAAATCCGTTACTTTCAATGTGGGGCAAACAAGGGGGCAGTTTTTTTGCTCAATTAGTTGAACAATATGAAGTGGAAGAGCTTGAATTTGGACAATTTGCGGAAGAAGAAACTTTATTAGCACAATTAAAAGGCAGTTTTGCTGATTTAGAGCCTTCACCAACTTTTTCAGTATCAGAAAATGATCATTCAATCCAAATTCACGCTTGCCATAGCGAAATGCGTGAAGTGGAAGTTTTGCATAATAAATTATTACAATTATTTGAGCAAAATCCTGAATTATCGCCAAAAGATATTATCGTAATGTCCACGGATATTGAAAAATATGCCCCTTATATTAGTGCGGTATTTTCTCGTTATAAAAATGAAGAATATCAATCATCTTCACGTTATATTCCTTTTACGATTTCAGATCAGCGAGTTCGTTTAATTGATCCTATTTTATCTAGTTTTTTACAACTGTTTTCCTTTAAAGAAAATCAATTTACCGCAGAAAATATTTTAGCTTTATTATCTGTTCAAGCTATTCAAGATAAATTAAATCTCAATCAAGAAAAATTTGAAATGATTAAATCTTGGGTTAGTTCCGTTGGTATTCGGGCTGGGTTAAATATTGATAATCAAACGTGGCAAAATTATAATGCGTGGGAAAATGGCTTAGACCGCTTATTATTAGGGCAAAGTTTAAGTGAAGATGAAGGAATTTGGCAAAATAGTGTCGCCTTTAATCAAAGCTATGGATTAACGGCGGAATTATCGGGCGTTTTAAGTTATTTTGTTGAACAATTAAGTGAGTGGCGAGCTTATTTAATCGAATCGCATAATGCACAAGAATGGCAATCTACATTAAAAGCGTTTATTGATAAACTATATAGCGAAAGAGATGATTATGCCGAAACGATTTTAAATTTAAAACAAACGATTGACAAAGCATTTGGTTATATTGAGGAAGTTAATTTTATCGAAAAATTAACCAGTGAAGTGATTGAGAATTTATTAACGGAAGCATTAGATATTCAGTCAAATCATCTTAATTTCTTAGCAGGGAAAGTGAATTTTTGCACCTTGTTACCAATGCGTGCTATTCCTTTTAAAGTAGTTTGTTTACTCGGTATGAATGAACAGGATTTCCCGCGTCAGCAGCGAACAAATAGTTTTGATTTAATGCAATATTCCTATCGAAAAGGCGATCGTTCAAAACGAGATGATGATCGTTATCTTTTCTTAGAGGCCTTGCTTTCGGCTCAACAGATTTTCTATGTGAGTTATATTGGTAATTCTTTAAAAGATAATAAAGAAAAATTACCGTCAGTTTTATTATCGCAATTACAAGATTTTATTATTGAGCATTTGGCAGATAAATCTGATTTTGAAAGAATTTTTACTCGCCATTCAATGACGATATTCAGTCAAGATAATTTTAGAGATAATCATATTTATCAACAAACTGGAACGGGGAAATATATCTCTTTTGATAAAGAGTGGATTTCACTTAATCAAGAGGTGGGATCGGATAAAATTTTTTCAATGCCGATTGAACTGAAAGAAGAAAATATCCCTCACACGATTTCTTTGCAAGATTTAATCAGTTTTTTACAAAATCCGATTAAACATTTCTTTAATCATCGTTTAGGTATTTATTTCTATAATGAAGATCAAGGTTGGCAAGAGACGGAAAACTTTGAGCTTTCTAATTTGGAACAATATACGTTGCTGGATAAATTATTGGTAACGGATCAAGAAGAAATTTTACTTGAACAGGAAAAGAGAAAGGGGAATTTACTTTCAGCGGCATTTTCTTCTTTTGTCGAACAAGAGTTATCCAGCACAATTAAACCAATTAAAAAAGGATTGGCGACTTATTTAAAACGAGATGCCGCTTTATTTGAGGTTGATTTGGGGATTGATGTAAATGGATTAAACTTTAATTTAAATGGTAACATTCCTAATTTATTTGATAACGAAATTGTACAATGGCGAGTGGGTAAATTAAGGGATAAGGATGTTATTCAGTCTTGGGTTTATTATCTGGCAATGGTTATCGCTACCTCTGAAAATAGTGAAGAAATAATGTCATTTAAATTCTATTATAGAGATAAGGATAAATTAGCTTATTTAACATTTAATCCTATTTCAAAAAATGATGCAGCAACAATGTTGGCTCAATATATTGCGGAATATCTGTATAGCCAGAAACATTTAAGCATTATTATTTATGATAAATTACGGGAATACTTTGCTGAATTACCTACGGAACTTGAACTAGCTAACTATTGTCAATCTTATTTATTAGATGCTCAATGTGCTCACAATGATGGTGCTTATATTCAGCGAGTTTTAGATCAAGATGTAAATCATCTTGATTATCTCACAATTCACGACCGTACCCTTGTGTGGTTTGAAAAAATGGTGCAATCCGTCGTAATTACAGAGGTAGAATAATGAAACGTTCAATCATCAGCCAAGCGATTTCTTACGCATTATGTTCGATTTTCGCGGTGGGAATTTCAAATGCAGTGTTAGCAGAAAATAATAAAAATCCGACCGCTAGTATCGAAAATTCACAACAAAATCCACAAGGGTTTTCGTTAATTAAACAAGTTATCAATAAAAGCCCAAATGATAAAGCGATTTATCAAGGGATTAAATTAAATAACGGAATGACCGTATTATTGATTTCCGATGAAAAAGCGAATAAATCGTTAATGTCGTTGGCTTTGCCGATTGGTTCAATGGAAGATCCCGAAAATCAACAAGGTTTGGCTCATTATTTAGAGCATATGATCTTAATGGGATCGAAAAAATATCCAGAAACGAACAGTTTAGATCAATTTTTAAGTAAAAATGGTGGTTATAATAATGCGTCCACCAGTTCAATGCGAACGGCTTATTTTTTTGAAGTCAATAATAATGCCTTTGATGAAGCGGTTGAGCGTTTTGGTGATACCATTGCTCAACCCTTATTATTAGAAACGAATGCAAAAAAAGAAGTCAATGCAGTTAATGCGGAAATGGTGCGAGCCAAATCAAGCGACGGACATTTATTGTATAGCGTGAGTTTGGCAAATATAAATCCTGAACATCCAATGGCAAAATTTACCGTAGGGAATAATCAAACCTTATCGGATAAAGCAGAGAGTAAATTACAAACGGCATTAGAAAATTTTTATAATAAATATTATTCAGCGAATTTAATGACGGCGGTGTTATATTCTAATCAGCCGATTGAAAAGTTAGCTAAATTAGCCGAAAAAAATTTAGGCAAGGTTGAAAATAAAAATATTCAAGCCCCAACGGTTAATCTGCCTTTATATCGTGAACAAGATAAAGGGGTTATTTTAGAATATAAACCAATTAAGCCATTAAAATTACTCTCAATTTCCTTTGATATGCCAAATGATGAAGATAAGTTTTTAAATAAATCGGGGGAATATCTTGCCTATGTGTTTAATAATAATACGGACGGCACGCTATCCGATTATTTAATCAAGCAAGGATTATCCGATAGTGGAATTTCCGCTTCATCAACGGCGAACGTTAGCCGTAACCGTGGCGAATTTAGCATTAGTGTAGTCTTAACCGATAAGGGTTTAGCTGAAAAAGATAAAGTGATTTCGCTGATTTTCCAACAGATTGAGCAAGTTAAAAAAGCAGGGATTCAGCAAAGTTATTTTGATGAAGCCAAAGAGAGCTTGAAGCAAGAATTTCAACATTTACAAGTGGAAAAAAATGGCGATTATATTGAAAGTCTTGCGGAAAAAATGCTTTATTATCCGTTGGAACACCTTTTAGATTCTGATTATTTAACGGAATCAATGGATAAAAAGGCGATTGAGCAAAAACTTTCTGAAATGACCCTTGATAATGCAGTAATTACGCTGGTCAGCGAGAAAGCAAAAACTGATCAAAAAACTAAACATTTTGAGGCGGGTTATTCTCGTACTAAAATTAGCGAACAGCAGAAAAAAGCGTGGTTGGATTTTAGCCAAAACCCAGAAATTAAATTACCTGCATTAAATCCTTATTTTGCGACTGATTTTTCTGTGATTAAAAATGAAGAAAAACGGACTCAACCGAAATTGATTGAGCAAAATCAAGGCACTGAAATTTATGCAATGTTGAGCCAATATTTTGCCGAAGATCCAAAAACAGAAACTCTTTTTGTTTTTTCGATTAGTCCTCGTTCAGATGAATTAAAATTAGGCATAAGTGCCTTAATTTTAAATTATATGAATGAACTCGCCCAAGCCAAAATCAGTTTTCAATCTGCGGTGGCGAATATGGGAATTAAATTTTCACTCTTCCCCGATGGTTTAAAAATTGGGGCGAGTGGTTATACCCAACATCTCGGCAAGTTAATTCAAGATAGTTTAATCCAATTTAGCCAATTTAAATTAGAGGAAAATAATCTTGTTCAAGCCAAACAACGCTTATTTGAATTATTGGATAAGCAGAAAAAAGAGCAGAGTTTAAATCAAGCTAATCAAGTATTTAAAGAGTTTGATAATTATCCTTATTTTAGCGAAGAAAAAGTAAGAAAAGCGATTGAACAAATAACCCTTGCGGATATTCAACAATTTCGGGAACGTGTTTTAACTCAAATAACAGGGGTTAAAGTGCTTTCGGTGGGGAATTTATCTGACCAACAAGTGATTGATTTAACTCAACAAATTGAAAAAGTGGTTAAAAATGATCAAACGGCGATTTTGCCAAAGCGTTATTTAGATATTAACCAAAGCAATCGCAAATTAAATTATATTAAAAATGTACCGCACGAAGATAATGCGTTGGTGGTTAATTTAATGGCGAAAGGCTATGAAGAATTTGCAGGAATGGCACAGGCAAGATTGTTGCGAGATATGCTCGGGCGTTGGTATTTTGACGATCTTCGCACCCAAAAACAGCTCGGCTATGTGGTTTATGCCACCAATGCGATGATCGGCAAAACCGCAGGGCTAAAATTTGCGGTGCAAAGCCCGAATGCGACACCAGCGGCGATTATGGCGGAAAATCAACGTTTTTGGGCGGAATCTCTCGCTAAATTACAAGCACTTTCCGAGCCTGAATTTGAGCAATATAAAGCGAGTTTGCTCGAAAAATTGCAACGCAAGCCTGAATCCCTTGCCGAAGAATTTGAAGATTACCTCGCTGATTTTGGCGAAAAAAATGTGAAATTCGACCGCTTGCAAAAGCTGATTGAACAACTCAAAAACTTAACCAAAGCCGAGCTGATTAAGTTTTATCAAGAAACGGTGATCGACCAGCAAGGCTTGGTTTTTATCAGCCAAGCCTTAGGCACAAAAACTAAACCAGAAGATGCGGCTAAGCTCGCCAACTTTGAACAAGTAAACGACATCAGCACCTTGCAAAAACAGTTTGAGTTGAAAGAAGATTAACGATTTAAGCCAAGTTAATATAATTTTTCGTTATATAAACTTGGCTTTTGTTATTTACTCACGCACCAATAAAGGGTAATCTTGCCCGCAATTTGCAACCTTTCTTTAACAGAGGCAATATGAAATTAACCAAATTAACTTTGATTGCAACGGCACTCGTTGGATCAACCGTGGCACAAGCCGCCGATAAAACTTTTATTAACTGCGTTAGCCGTTCGCCGAGTGGGTTTAGTCCTGCATTGGTGATGGACGGTATTTCTTACAATGCGAGTTCGCAACAGGTGTATAACCGTCTTGTGGAATTTAAACGTGGCTCAACCGAGATCGAGCCAGCGTTGGCAGAGAGTTGGGAAGTGAGCGAAGACGGTTTAACTTACACGTTCAAACTGCGTAAAGGCGTGAAATTCCATTCCAATAAAGTGTTCAACCCGAGCCGTGATTTTAATGCGGACGATGTAGTGTTCTCGTTCAACCGCCAATTCGACCCAAATCACCCTTACCACAAGGTGTCTAACGCCACCTATCCTTATTTCAAAGCGATGAAATTCCCTGATTTGTTGAAATCGGTGGAAAAAGTGGACGACTACACGGTCAAAATCACCCTTAATAAGAAAGATGCGACTTTCCTTTCCAGCTTAGGAATGGATTTCATCTCAATTTATTCAGCGGAATATGCGGATAAAATGTTGCAAGCGGGCAAGCCTGAAACCATCGACACCGACCCAATCGGCACAGGTCCGTTCGTGTTTGCTGGTTATCAGCTTGATCAGCGTAGCCGCTATTTGGCGAACAAAGATTATTGGAAAGGCAAAGCGGATATTGATCGCCTCGTGTTTGAAATTGTGCCAGATGCGACCACCCGTTACGCTAAATTACAAGCGGGTAGTTGCGATTTAATTGATTTCCCGAATGCGACCGACATCGCCAAAATGAAAACCGATCCGAAAGTGAACTTGCTTTCACAAGAGGGCTTGAACATCGCTTATGTGGCGTTCAACACTGAAAAAGCCCCGTTTGACAATGTGAAAGTGCGTCAAGCCTTGAACTATGCGGTGGATAAAAAAGCGATCATCGACATCGTTTATCAAGGGGCTGGCGTAGCGGCGAAAAATCCGCTGCCACCAACGATTTGGGGTTACAACAACGCAATCAAAGACGATGAATATAACCCAGAAAAAGCGAAGCAATTACTCGCCGAAGCAGGCTACCCGAACGGTTTTGAAACGGAACTTTGGGTGCAACCTGTGGTGCGAGCCTCTAACCCGAACCCACGCCGTATGTCGGAAATTATCCAAAGCGACTGGGAAAAAATCGGCGTGAAAGCGAAATTGGTAACTTACGAATGGGGCGACTACATCAAACGCACCAAAGCAGGCGAACTCACCGCAGGGACTTACGGCTGGTCGGGCGATAACGGCGACCCAGACAACTTCCTCTCGCCACTGTTCGGTTCCGCCAACATCGGCAACAGCAACTACGCCCGTTTCAAAAACGCCGAACTTGATGCCTTACTCGACAAAGCGATCGGTTTATCCGACAAAGGCGAACGTGCGAAACTCTACGAACAAGCCCAAGTCTTGTTAAAAGAGCAAGCCCCGTGGATCAACGTGGCACACTCAATCAACTTCGCCCCAACCAGCAAGCGAGTGATTGACTACAAACAAAGCCCGTTTGGTTACACCTACCTCTACGGCACTAAATTAGCCGACTAACCCTTACAAGCGGTCAGATTTTCCGAAATTTCGCGAAATCTGACCGCTTGTTTTTTTGATCTAAAAGGAGATTTAATGAAAAATGTACTCTCAATTCAATCCCATGTTGTCTATGGCTACGCAGGCAACAAAGCCGCCACGTTCCCGATGCAGTTGCTCGGCGTGGACGTTTGGGCGTTGAACACTGTTCAATTTTCCAACCATACTCAATATGGCAAATGGAAAGGAATGGTGATTCCGCCTGCTCAAATCGGAGAAATCGCCCAAGGGATTGCCGAGATTGAGGCGTTGCACGAGTGCGATGCGGTGTTATCGGGCTACATCGGTGCCGCCGAGCAAGGGGCGGAAATTTTGGCGGCGGTCGAGAAAATCAAAGCCCTCAACCCAAATGCGATCTATTTTTGCGACCCCGTAATGGGACACCCCGACAAGGGCTGTATCGTGGCGGACGGCGTGGCGGAATTTCTGCGAGATCACGCAATGGCGAAAGCCGACATCATCGCCCCGAATTTGGTGGAATTACGAGAGCTGACGGGCTTACCCGTGGAAAATTTTGAACAAGCCCTCGTCGCAATCAAATTTATCCGCGACAAAGGGGCGAAACGGGTGCTGGTTAAACATTTGAGCAAAGTCGGCAAAGATCCGAGCCAGTTTGAAATGATCCTCGCCAATGCCGAGGGCATTTTCCACATCAGCCGCCCACTGCACCACTTCGCCGCCAAAGATCCCGTGGGTGTGGGCGACTTAACAAGCGGTCTGTTTCTCGCCAATTTACTCAACGGCAAAACCGACCTCGAAGCCTTTGAACACACCGCCAACGCCGTCAATGATGTAATGAGCGTTACCGCCGAAAGTGGCAAATACGAATTGCAAATCATCAAAGCAAGGCATTTGATTGTTGAGCCGAAAAGCCAATATCGTGCGATAAAAATTGCCTAATAAAAAACGGTCAGATTTTTTCAAATCTGACCGCTTGTTTATTGAAAATTATTTATTCAATAAGAAAATCGTGGTATCCACATAACGTTTGATGAAATCATCGTTATCTTTTGAATCCGAGAAACCTTCCATATTGAGTTTATATTTGTCGTTTACGAAGAACGTTGGCACGGAATCCACTTTGAAATCTTCCGCTAATTTTTCTTGTTTATTGACTAAACCGTTTACTGCAAAGCTGTTGATGCCGCCGTCAAATTGTTCGGCAGTAATGCCGTTTTTGAGGAACACCGCACGAATGTCGTCCATTGATTGGAATGTATTTTTTTGCGCCCCTTCAAACAGGTCGGTTTTCACTTTGTCTTCCACGCCTAACGCCATTGCTAACGCCCACGCACGGGTTAAGTTTTCCGACTGTCTGCCCGCAAAATTCACGTGATATTGCACTAATTTCGCATCTTTTGGTAACGCCGCTTTGATTTTACTTGGGATTTTATATTGCATTTCAAAATTGTAGCAATGAGGGCAGTAGAATGAGAAAAATTCCACCACTTCTTTTTGTGCTGACGGGGCTTGGCGGATTTCGAGGTATTCTTTACCTGCGGTTGGATCTGCCGCCACGGCTGTTGTGTTGAATGCAAGTAAGCCAGATAATGCCACGAGGGTCATTTTAAAGGTCTTTTTCATAGGGTTTCCTGTTGAGAATGAAATAAAAAATCTGCGTGCGAAAAGCACGCCGTTTTGACAACATCAATCTTTTAAAATTCCGCGAGCTTTTAATAAAGCGGTTTTAAAATCATCTTCATAATCTTTTTTAATGCCAGGGATTGGCTCGAATTTATCCGCATTTCGCATTTTGAGCTGATAAATCAACACCTCATCACGCAGGGCAGGGTAATCATCGGGCTTGCCCACTTCCACCGAAAGCTGTTGCAGAATATCGATCAAATGCAAATCGGGGTTTTGTCGCCAATGATCGCCGAGTAATTCCAACAACTCTTCTAAACGTTTACATTTCATTTTTAATCCTTAAATTGCTTGTTGCAAAACGGGGGGAATTATATACTTTCAGCCCTCTTTTTACCACTTAGGGGATAAAATGAAACCGCAAATTTCTGCCGTAATTTTAGCAGGCGGACTGGCTCGCCGAATGAATGGGGTTGAGAAAGGTTTGCAACTTTTACAGGGAAAACCGTTAATTTCGCATCTTTTAGCACGACTTTCGCCACAAATCGACACCATTTGGCTTAATATCAACCGCTCGCTGGCGGATTATCAAGCCCAGTTTCCCGATTTGCCGTTTTATTCTGATCACTTGCCTAATTTTCAGGGGGCATTGAGCGGAATGTTGTCCGCTTTTGAACAGATCGACAGCGATCTGATTTTGTTCGTCCCTTGCGATGCCCCTTTTGTGCCACACAATCTCGCCGCCAAATTGCACACCGCTTTGCGGATCAACCAAGCCCAGATTGCCTACGCCCACGATGGTGAGCGTCCGCACCCCACTTGTGCCATTTTGCACCGTGCCGTTATGCCAGCGTTACAAAATTACCTCGCCCAAGGCGAACGCCGTTTACTGCATTTTTTCCAATCGCAAAAGAGTGTGGCGGTTGATTTTTCCGAGCAAGCCACCGCTTTCCAAAATTTCAACACCCTTGCCGATCTCGCTACGCCACGCCTGCCGAGTGCGATTCCGACCCTTGCGATTACGGGATACAGCGGCACGGGCAAAACCACGTTGTTGGAAAAGCTGATCCCCGAATTAACCGCCTGCAACTTGCGAGTGGGGCTGATTAAACATTCGCACCATAATGTTGAGGTGGATAAAGCGGGCAAAGATAGCCACCGCCTGCGTTTGGCGGGGGCGAACCCTACGATGATCGTCTGCGATCAGCGTTGGGCGTTGATGTGCGAAACCTCGCAAGCGGTCGGATTTTCAGACATATTAGCCCAGTTCGATCCGCAACAGGTGGATCTGATTTTGGTTGAGGGTTTTAAACACGAACCGATCCCGAAGATCCAACTGCACCGCCGAGATCTGGATCGCCCACTGCCCGAGCAGGATCAATGGACGGTCGCCTACGCCACCGATTATCCGATCAAGTGTGATCTGCCTTGTCTCGATCTCAACCAAATCCCGCAAATTGCCGACTTTATCCTGCAATATCGCTGCAAAATTTAGCAAAATCATACCCCTTGCGAGCCGACAAAGGTTTTCCGCCAATCATTCGGGCTGACGCGGTAGCGGGCTTTGAAATGTTGGCGGAAGCTAACCGCTGTTTGAAAGCCGACTTGCTCGCTGATTTGCTCAATGGATAATGAGGTATTTTCTAATAATAGCAGGCTGTTTTGTAGGCGAAGTTGAATAATCCACTGGGTCAGGCTCGTGCCAGTTGCCTTTTGGAAATGGCGGGTAAAGGTACGGCGGCTCATTGCCAACTCTGTGGCAAGCTCATCAATGCGGTAGCAAGCGGTCGGATTTTGCTGAATTTTTGCCAGTAGTTGATTGATTTGCTGATCCTTGCTGGCGGTCGGCAAGGGATGATCGATAAATTGAGCCTGTCCGCCCTCTCGGTGGGGCGGCACGACCATCATTCGGGCGATTTTATTCGCAATGCGACTGCCGCAAAATTGCCGCACGATATACAAACAGCAATCCAAACTTGCCGCCGTGCCAGCCGAGGTAATCAGCCGATCATCATCAACATAATGGACGGCGGCATCATTATGGGCAAAGAAGACGTGCCGAGAATGGTGAAAACCGCCCCGAACGCCAAAGTGGTGGTGGTGCATATGGACGCCGTAAACCACGCCACCGTTACCAGCGATGAAATGCGTCAGCTCGTGAAAGAGCAAGGCTTACAAAACCAAGTCGCTGTGCCGAGAGAGGGGGAAATCTTAAAATACTAATCTCGTAAGCGGTGGGATTTGTAAAAATTTTGACGGATCGTACCGCTTGTTTTGTTAGGGATTTAACTGATCCAAAATTGCACAATCGGCATTTTCATCGCCGGCACAGCGGTCGTACCAGTTTTGTAGTTTTTGTCGCATTGCGTCAAGTTGGGCGATTTTTTCGGTGAGAAATTGCAAATGCTCGTGGGTCAATTGCTTGACTTCACGGCATTGGCTATTAGATGGATTATCCCATAATAATAGCAAGGTTTTTATATGGGCGATAGAAAAACCAACCTCTCTGGCGTGATGAATAAATTTCAGCCGTTCCACATCGTTTTTGTCGTAATCCCGATAGCCTGCCTCGGTTCTTGCTACTTTGGGCAATAATTGATGTTTTTCATAATCTCGAATTTGCTTGGCGGAAAGCCCTGTTAAATCCGTTACTTGTTTTATTTTCATTTTTTTATTTTGCCTACTTGACCTTTACCTTGGGTAAAGGATTATCCTAAAAACGCTGGTGCAATCCAAGCCAGCTTTTTATTCACAAACAGAGGAATTAACAATGAAAGTTCATCAATGTACCTGCACACCTTGTTGCGAAAATTGCCGTTGCACCCCAGAACAATGCTTCTGTAAAGAAACACCTTGTTGCGAAAACTGCCGTTGTACCGCAGAAAAATGCTGTAAACAGGCAGAATAATCAAATAAAACAGGCACTCGGTTGAGTGCCTTTTTTGAGAGAAAAATTATTTTTTCAACCATTTTTCCATTTGTTTAATTTCAGGATCTTGGGCTTTGATGATCGCTTCCGCCAATTTCCGCATTTCAGGATCTTTGCCATATTTAAGCTGAATTTCCGCCATTTTAATCGCCCCTAAATGGTGCGGAATCATCGAGCGAGCAAAGGCTCGGTCGGGGTCGTTGTCTTTCACGCCGTCCATCATCATTTGGTGCAATTCGTTCATTGATTGCAGATATTCACGGGTGAAATCCGCCTCTTCGGCAGACATCGCCGCCATATTGTGCGACATTCCGTTCATATTATGTTCAGCGTTATTGCTCTGATTGGCGTAAGCAAGTGAGCTAACCGCAACAGACAACGCCAAAACAAGGGTTTTTGTGCATTTCATAAGTGTTTCCTCAAATGTGTGTGAATCAATGCGAGCGTTAGGATAAACCCTCACCTTGGGTTCAAGTCAAGTAAAAATTTGGGCGAGTTGTACCTCTTTTGGGTTTAATGTGAATGATCCGATTTGATATGTTGATACCCTTTCTTAGTCCGTTGCACAAAATTCGGCACGCCTTGAATGTGCAGGCGTTGGGCGAGGGCTTGTCCTTCGGCGATTCGCTGTTCCGCTTGTTGGCGGATTGTCGAATTTTGCAATAATCCCACCGCTTGCGGTAAGCCGTTTGCCGTCAAAATCTCAGCGAGAACGTCTAGGTTGGTGTTGTCTTTGCCGTCCACATAGCGAGCGATTTGGAAAGCAGAAAGCATTGCTAATTCTCGCTCTGGGGCAACTTCTCGCACTGCCGTGAGGGCGACCACCAGATTGAACGAATCAAAATCGGTCGCTTGGTTGAGGATATTTTGGCGGTAGCTTTCGCTGAAAATCTGCCCCGTGAGTTGGGCGATCCGCTGATCATTCGCCCACGCATATTCGGCAAATTGAGTGTCCATTTTCCGCCCAGAATGGGGAAAATAACCCCGTTGGCACAAGCTCAACTTCGGCAGTTTCCGCCAAACGTTGCACCTCTTGGCTCGCCCCATAGTACCAGCCACAAAGGGGATCGAAAAGATAAAGGATTTTTTCCATTTTTTATTTTCTCTGCTGTGATAATTAAGCCCTCGCCCACTTGTGGGAGAGGGACAGATTTTTCTTCGTTGAGAAGAAAAATCAAGGAGAGGGAAAAATTTGCGGAAATCTGACCGCTTGCGGTTTCCCTCTCTCTGCGAAAAATTGCCTGACGCAATTTTTTCGCTGTCTCTCTCCCATAAATGGGCGAGAGCTTTTTGACTGTGAACGAAGATTATTAAGTAGTCAAATTACCACTTCATCTCGCCCTTATTCACTTTGGCACTTAATTCTAAGTTGCCTTTGTCGGCGAGGTTTGGATAGGCTTTGTCCATTGTGGCAATTACTTGGTCGCTGTTTTTGCCTTGTTCGAGGGCTTTTTCAAACTTTTTCAGGTAAGTTTGGGTAAATTCGATACTTTTCGGATCGGTGCTAGTGTCGGAAGAATGCCCTGCGATCACTTTGGTTGGTTTCAAGGCTTTCATTTCGTCTAACTGGGCGATCCACGCCTCACGCTCGGCTTTGGTTTGGCTGTCGGCGGTCCAAACGTGCATATTGTTGTAAACGCTCACGTTGCCCGTGATGGTTTTGAGGGACGGAATCCACACATAAGGACGGTTGGCGAGGGTGCCTTGCGTGCCGCGAATTTCCACTTTTTCGCCGTCCACTGTGAGAGTATTATCTTTCAACACCTCTGGAATGATCGGGGTTTTCGGTGCGTTCGCCCCCATTTGCGGCACCCACACTTCTAATTTATTCGCTAATTTCGCCTTGATTTCGTCCACCACCGCTTGGGTTGAAACCACTTTCGCATTTGGGAAGAACTGTTTGAGGGTTTCCGCCCCGAAGTAGTAATCAGGATCGGCGTTGCTAATCAAAATGGTGGTTAATTCTTTGTTGCTGTCTAACACGTTCGCTACGATGCGTAATGCGTCCGCTTTGGTAAAGCCCGTGTCGATCACCATTGCTTCTTTGTCGCCCGTAACGAGGGTTGAGCTAACGCTAAAACCTTGCGGCTCGGCTTGGAAAACTTTGAGGTTTAATTCCGCATTTGCCATTGCTGAGGTGGCGAGGGCGAGGCTTAATAAGGTTGCTTTGAATTTCATTTTGAGTTCCTTTTGTTGGTTGAATGTTTGTTTTGATGGTGTGCATTATAACGCAACAATTCCCCGAATAAATAGGCTATAATGCACAAGACTGTTGCATAAAAGGAAATAATAAATGGATAAACTCACCTCAATTAACGTCTTTTTAACGCTGGCGGAACTGGGCAGCTACACGGCGACCGCCGATAAATTGGATATGTCGCGGGCGATGGTTTCTCGCCATATCGACCAAATGGAAGAGTGGCTCAATGCTCGGCTGTTCCAACGCACCACGCGGGTGGTGAAAATTACCGAAGCGGGCGAACAAGCGGTACGATATTGCCAACAAATTACCGATTTGGTGCAGGAAGTTGAGCAGGAAGTGTCGGCACAATCGGGCGAGTTGGTTGGCGTGCTGCGGCTGGCTTCGAGCATTTCGTTCGGGGCGAACATTTTGAGCGAGGCGATCAATGAATTTCAGCAACTTCACCCCAAACTCAAAATCCACCTTAATTTGGGCGATCAAGCGATCAACCTGATCGAAAATAGAATAGATTTGGCGATCCGCATTACCAACAATCCTGATCCGTCCCTCGTGGCTCGAAAATTGTCTCGTTGCCGATCCCTACTGGTCGCTACCCCCGACTACCTCGCCCAACACGGCATTCCCACCACATTGGACGAACTTCGCTCGCACCGCTGTTTGGCACACGCCAACGTAAACCGCACCGAATGGTACTTCCGCCAAGGCGAGCAACAGCAGACGGTTGAACTCGACAACGCCTTTACCGCCAACGACGCCCTCGCCCTCTGTAATATCGCCCTCGCCAGTGGCGGCATCGCAATGTTGCCCCGTTATATGGTCAATCCCCACCTCGAAAGCGGACGCTTGCAAGCCGTCCTCACCGACTGGGATCTCCCCGAATACACCCTCTACGCCCTCTACCCCTCACGCCATAAATTGCCGTTAATGGTTAGAACTTTTTTGGATTTCCTCGTGGAACAATTTGCCGAAAAAGGGTGGTAGTAAGCGGTCAGATTTTGAGAAATTTTCGCAAATTGTGATATTCATCACGCTTTTGAAAATCAAAAAAGCCGATAATGTTCGCCAATTTTAGGTTTAAGAGGAAAACAAAATGGTAACGGTTTCCGCATTGGGTGCAGTGGTCGCTTTGTCGGTGGCGATTGGGCTGATTTTGAAGAAAGTGCCGCCAGCGTATGGAATGTTGATTGGGGCGTTGAGTGGTGGTTTGATTGGAGGGGCGGATCTGTCGCAAACGGTTAGTTTGATGATTGGTGGCGCACAAGGGATTACCACCGCCGTAATGCGAATTTTAGCCGCTGGGGTGTTGGCTGGGGTACTGATTGAATCGGGGGCGGCGAATACGATTGCCGAGACGATTGTCAAGAAACTCGGCGAAACCCGTGCCTTGTTGGCGTTGGTGCTTTCTACGCTCATTTTGACGGCGGTCGGCGTGTTTATTGATGTGGCGGTGATTACCGTGTCGCCGATTGCCCTTGCGTTGGCGAAGCGAGGGGGATTGTCCAAACCTGCCATTTTGTTGGCGATGGTGGGGGGCGGAAAGGCTGGCAATTTGATCTCGCCGAACCCGAATGCGATTGCGGCTTCGGACGCTTTCCAACTTCCGCTCACGTCGGTAATGGCGGCAGGCATTATTCCTGCCCTGTTCGGTTTGGTCTTTACATATTTTCTGGCAAAACGCTTGATCCACAAAGGCTCGCAAGTGCAAGAGGGCGAGGTTTTTGCAAAAAATAATGAAAATCTACCCGCTTGCTGGGCGGCACTTTCTGCCCCGTTATTTGCGATTTTGCTACTTGCCTTGCGACCGATTGCAGGGATCAAAATCGATCCGCTAATTGCGTTACCGCTCGGGGGCTTGGTCGGGGAGTTGGCGATGGGCAAAATTTTGCAGATTAACCGCTTTGCCACTTCGGGCTTGCTTAAAATGTCGCCAGTCGCAATTATGTTGCTCGGCACGGGGGCGTTGGCAGGGATTATCGGCAATTCGGGCTTGAAAGATGTGCTGATTGAAAGCCTGACCGCCTCGGGCTTGCCCTCTTACTTATTAGCCCCGATTTCGGGGGTTTTGATGTCGTTCGCCACCGCGTCCACCACCGCAGGGACGGTGGTCGCCTCGAATGTATTTAGTGCGACCTTAACCGAATTGGGCGTGTCGGCGTTGGCAGGGGCGGCGATGATCCACGCAGGGGCAACGGTAGGCGACCATATGCCGCACGGTTCATTCTTCCACGCCACGGGCGGTTGCGTAAATATGGACATCAAAGAACGGTTGAAGTTGATCCCCTATGAAACGGCGGTCGGCTTAGTGATGACCATTGTTTCCACCTTGATTTTTGGCGTATTCAAATTGTTCTAGGAGGGCAAAATGAAGATTGTGATTGCACCCGATTCATTCAAAGAGAGCTTGACCGCCCTTGAAGTGGCGGAGGCGATTGAAACGGGCTTCAAGCGGGTATTTCCCGATGAAATTTATCAAAAAGTACCAATGGCGGACGGCGGCGAAGGCTCGGTGCAATCCTTGATTGATGCGACCGCTGGCTTGCTAGTTGAAGTGGAAGTTACCGCCCCACTCGGCGACAAAACGCAGGCATTTTTGGGGATTTCTGGCGATAAACAGACCGCTTTCATCGAAATGGCGGCGGCTTCGGGCTTGCATTTAGTGCCGTTTTCGCAACGAAATCCGCTCAAAACCACCAGCTACGGCACGGGCGAGCTGATCAAAAAGGCCCTCGATTTGGGCGTGAGCAAAATTCTGCTCGGCATTGGCGGTAGTGCCACCAATGACGGTGGCGTGGGAATGTTGCAGGCGTTGGGCGTGTCGTTTCGCAACTCGCAACAGCAAGAAATCGGCTTCGGTGGCGAGCGGTTGGCGGAGATCGCAGCGATCTCATTAGAGAACTTAGATCCGCGTTTGGCAAAAGTGCAGTTTGAAGTAGCGTGCGATGTGAATAATCCTCTTTGTGGCGAGCGTGGAGCGGCGGCGGTGTTCGGGCCGCAAAAAGGGGCAACCCCCGAAATGGTGCAACAGCTCGATCAGGCATTGGCACATTTTGCCAAGGTGGCGGCACAGCAACTTGGCGTAGAAATTGCCGATCACGCAGGGGCTGGGGCGGCTGGCGGAATGGGTGGTGGCTTGCTACTCTTGCCAAATGTACAACTCAAAGCAGGGGTGCAAATTATCATTGAAGCCACCCAATTAGCCGAGCAGATTAAGGACGCGGATTTAGTAATCACAGGCGAGGGGCGAATGGACGCTCAATCCATCGCAGGCAAAACCCCGATCGGCGTAGCGAAAACCGCCAAACAATTCGGCAAACCCGTGATTGCGATTGTCGGCTGCCTGCGAGAGGATTATTCCGTGGTCTATCAACACGGCATTGATGCGGTTTTTCCCATCATTTGCCAACTTAACAACCTTGAAGACACCTTAAAACAAGGCAAACAAAATTTGATTTCCACCGCCGAAAATGTGGCGAGGTTGATCAAATTGAAAATCTAGCCCATACAAGCGGTGAGATCACCGCTTTTTTCCTCAATTTACCCCACCCCAACCTCAAAAAAGCTTGGGGTTTTTCTTGCAAAAAATCCCCCTAAACCCACCGCTTACCGCCCCCACCCTTGCCCTAGCATAAATGGTTGTGCAAAAAAAAAACAATATATAATTAAAAAATGTTCGATTTATTTTTTGATTTTTGGAGAAAATATGGCTAATTCAATAAGGCGTGTGCGATTTGTAACCACCATTGACTTCCTTGATGGCATTGATATTTGGCGATCAGTTTTAGATAAAGCTGGATATCGAGTTAGTAAAGACTTAGGAAAAGGGCGTTATCAGTTGCTCATGGATATTGTTTTTAGGGAAAACGAGAACGGCTATAAATACATCTACTTGATAGAAGAAGAGATGTTTTTACATTTAAAACCAGCAGAAAAACCTGATGCACTTGTGAGGATTGGAGATGTTTCAATCAAATTTGTGATAGACGATTTTTTGCGTAGTGGAGAGAAATTTGAAGAATCGCTTAACTACTTTGTAAGACCAATTATTACTGATAAGGAATAAACCAATGAAAAAATATTTACTTTCAACACTCACCACTTTGCTTTTCGCTCAAACGGCTTTTGCCGAAGTTGATCCAGCACTTTTAGCAAAAGCAAAACTTGAATATGCGGGTGCTCAATATCAGGTTGCAGAACAATATTGTCTCGATGGAAATTATAAAGAAGGGTTATATTGGCTGGAACAGTTAACAAAACAAGGAAATGTCCCCATTGTGACAGAATATGAGTATTTTGGGGAGAAGAAAACGTATGAGGTAACTTCTTATGCTGGCTCTTGGGCAACAGGGGAATTGGCTAAGGCATATTATTCTGGAACCTGTTTAGGAAGTAAACAGCTATTTACCCCAAATTATGTAAAAGCGATAGAGTGGTTTGAGCGTGATGGGAATAAATTTCGTATAGCGGAAATATATTGGCGTGGAGGCTATGGTGTTAAACAAGATGGACGGAAAGCAATAAGCATTTATATGGATCTATCGGGTTTTAATAAAGGTGGTCAGAGGTGGTATATGGGGCATAACGATGCTCGTTACCGTATGGCACAAGTCTATTACTTCGGATTGTTTGGTTATTCACAAAACGATCAACTTGCCTATGAATTTGTAAGTAGTGCGTGGAATGATGTCGGTAACTTTTTTGTTTCTGCTAATAGTGTTGATGCTGGCATACTGAAAGCCCATATGGATTTTGAGAAAAGAGGACAAGGTAAAAAATGGGAAGGCTTAGAGTTAATGGAAAAAATCTGTGAGAAATACAAAAAGAAAAAAGCCTGTGATTGGGTGGAGGATATGAAAGCTGACCGCCCATTGCGAAAAGCACCATTGTAAGCATTACATTCAACCAAAACTGGCGAAACCCGCCAGTTTTTTTACATTAAGGAACATCAAATGAAAATAAGCATATTCGGGCTGATGTTATGACTAATATTGGGGCAAATGGCGTGGGCAAGTGGCGAGCATTTTCGCAATATGCCCAACGATCGGCTGATTTATTATGCAGAGCAAGGCAATGTGGAGGCTCAACTGCACCTCGCCGCCCGCTATGATGAGGGATTTGGCATTGAGCAAAGTTTTGAACAATCGGCAAAATGGTATCGCAAAGCCGCCGAACAAAACTCAGCGGAAGCCCAATTTGCCCTGAGCGTGATGTATGACGAGGGGCTAGGCGTACCAAAAGATGCCAAACAAGCGGTGTTTTGGCTAGAAAAAGCCGCCAAGTTGGGACACTCTTTCGCCCAACATAGTTTAGGGAGTCGTTACTACCTTGGCGATAATGTGCCGAAAGATATTTGGAAAACGTGGCGTTATTGGCACCAAGCCGCTAAACAAAATGAAGCGAAAGCCCAGTTTGGATTAGGCTCGCTTTATAGCGGCATTC
Organism: Haemophilus paracuniculus; assembly: GCF_002015115.1. GTDB lineage: Bacteria > Pseudomonadota > Gammaproteobacteria > Enterobacterales > Pasteurellaceae > Haemophilus_E > Haemophilus_E paracuniculus. Next base: position 168 of record NZ_MUYA01000013.1, on the reverse strand, counting down.
TGGTGAAAGACTTGCCCAAAGCCAAATACTTCTTTGGCATTGCCTGCAAAAATGGCGAAACCAAAGCCTGTGATGCTTATCAAAAATTAAAAGCAGAGGGCGTGAAATAAATTTGGCAAAAAAACGGCGAAACCTGACCGCTTGTTATGCGTTTTGCTTTAATTTTAT
>NZ_MUYA01000012.1 GCF_002015115.1 Haemophilus paracuniculus | reverse complement strand
AACCTGCATTTAAAACATCACCTAAAGTCGCCGCTTGTGATTCTTGATCTGATGTAATGTTCGGACGAGCTTGCTCCGTTGTGTGCGGAGTTGTCACTGCATCACCCGTTTTAACATCTTCTGTCTGTGTCTTCGGCAAAGTACTTGTTAAGTTTGAAATGGTGTTATTACCATTTGCATCCGTACCAATCGTGATCGGGTTGCTTGCATTACCAACCGTTAAGTTAGTAAAGGTTGGAGTATCAACAGTTGAAATGTTCAATACATTACCAGCGCCTGTAATGTTGATATTTTTACCTGCATTGATAAACAGTTCATCACCCGCTGAAATTTCGCTTGAAGTATTCGGCGTATAAGTGTTCTCGCCACCAGCGGTGGTTGAGTTTACTTTCCAGAATGATCCGTTAATCATCTTCGCAACATCTGAAGCCGTTGCAAAAGAATCATCATCTGCTGGCACATTTACAGTACCTGCTGGTGTCGTGTTATTAGTTGCACCAGTTACGGTAGTGTTTGAGCCGTCTGATAATGTTAATGGTGATTTTTTAACATCAAAAGTAACGTTCACACCTGCAATGCTACCATCTGTCGCATTCCAGTTTTCCGCAAGTGCAATAGTACCTGTGCCATTGTTAAAGTTAACGACTTTGTTTGGTGTAATATGGTTCGAGAGATTTGCAGTGTTGTTAGATACCACAAAACCAGTTTCTAACTTCGCCATTACCGCATAAAGCTGTGAACCGTTGATGCCGTCTGTCGAGTTCGCATCAATATGACCTGCTGCAACGTTTTTGAGCTGACGTTCATTGTCCACTTCACCAATACTTACGTATTGCCCTTCTGTCTGTGGCTGACCCTTAAAGCCCCATTCGCCATAAGTGATAGTTTCGCCGTTTGAATTACGTACGGTTGCATTCGCAACATATTTAACAGCGTGGGATGCACCTGTCGTGCCAACTACGGCAGTTGAACCATTACCTAATACAACGGAGTTGATAGTAGGTACAGTAAGGATATTTGGACCTAGTGCAACAGAGTAGTTACCCGTTACGTTACTGTTTGTACCAAGAGTAAGTGATTCATAGCCACGCGCATGAGCACGAGTACCTAAGGCTGTAGAGTTTGCTGCACTTGCCAAAGCATAGTGACCGATAGCCATTGCATCATCACCCGCAACATTATTTCTATCAATCGATCCAGCTATTGCAACAGTACCGATTGCAAGCGTATTATTACCATACGCACGAGTTAACGTACCCATTGCTAATGAGCTATCTCCAAAAGCAAGGGCGTTAGTCCCTAAAGCATTAGCCGCAACTCCAGCTGCTTGAGATTGAGGACCGATAGCAACAGAAGCATCTCCCACTGAAGCCGTATTTGGATATCGCCCTGTAGCAATAAGGGCTGTCATATCGCTACTATAGCCTCTAGCTTGAGCATACCCCTTTACGTTACTTCGTCCGACAAATTGCAATTCTGGGATAGCTGCCATCATTTTATCCCAAGCTTTATTGATATCATCACCACCGATCGCGATAGATGAGTTACCGCCGGTTAAAGTATCAGAACCAATAGCAAGTGCTTGGTCTCCATATACCTGAGCACGACTACCTAATGCTAATTGTTGCGAGGTAGAAAAATTGCGGTTAGCAAAATGTGTGGTTGCTTGGCTACCTAAAATGGTATTACCGTTACCACCACTATCCGTAGCAGACCAACCAATAACAGTGTTAGCTGGCTGAGACTCTGCATTGTTTTTCACAACAACCGCATTTGCACCAATAACAACGTTACGAGCTGCTTTTGCTGTCGCGTTTGCACCAATGGCAATCGCATCCCAAGCTGGTGCTGTAGCGTTTGTGCCAATAGCAATTGAATCTCTTCCACCTGCTTGAGCAAGAGTTACAGCAGAATCACTTAATGCAATAGCACCTGCAACACCTGTAGAAGCCGTACCATCTAATGTACCGCTTGATGAGGTAGCAGCCATTGCCACACCACCTAACATCGCTCCACTTGCAACACTTAATGCCAATAATGTTTTAGTTGGCGATGTTCTCTCGTCTGTTTTTGAAGACGACTTACCTTTCGCCTTTGTTAATTCCGAAACTGCAACCCAAGATTGTGTTGCGTGATTCCAAATAACTTTGAACACTTTGTTCATACAATTCATCCTTTCATTAAAAATGAAAAATCACTTAATGATCCCACAATATTCTAAGCGAATTACCCATAACCATATAAGTAGAAATAGGCAGGCTAAAACCTTTCAGCAAAAGTAACTTGAGAAATCATACTACTATAATTTGATATTAATCAAATCGGCGAAATGATAGCCGAAATGATAAAAAAATCAATCTGGAAATTATCTTTTCTTGATTATACTAATAAATCACTACACCTAATCGAACAAATTTTAAACAAATCAAACTTATTGACATCGTTTTTTATCCAAAAATGTTGAGTTAGCCTATCAATTTTAAAAAAATTTCGTACATAAATGCCGAACCTAAAACGAGATAGCAACGGTGAGAGCACCGAAATTTTCAAAAATCCTACCCCTTGCATTAGCCCTGTGCGTCTAAAAACCGTTCCGCATCAAGGGCTGCCATACAGCCTGTGCCGGCGGAAGTGATTGCTTGGCGGTAGTTGTGATCCATTACATCGCCGGCGGCGAATACGCCTTCTACGCTGGTGGCGGTGGCGTTGCCCTCTAAGCCTGATTTGACTACAATGTAGCCGTTATTGAGTTCGAGCTGCCCTTGGAAAATGTCGGTGTTTGGGGCGTGTCCGATTGCCACGAAAACGCCGTCAAGGGCGAGTTCTTCTGCGGTGTCGTCTTGGGTGGATTTAATTCGCACGCCCGTTACGCCCATATTGTCGCCCAATACTTCGTCTAGCACTCGGTTGGTGTGTAGCACGATTTTGCCCTCAGCCACTTTTTTCATTAGGCGGTCGATCAAAATTTTCTCGCTGCGGAAGGTTTCACGGCGATGAATTAAATGCACCACCGAAGCCACGTTTGAGAGGTATAACGCCTCTTCCACCGCTGTGTTACCGCCGCCGATCACCGCCACGGGTTTGTTGCGGTAGAAAAAGCCATCGCAGGTGGCACAAGCGGATACGCCACGCCCTTTGTAAGCCTCTTCGGACGGCAAGCCGAGATATTTCGCTGAAGCCCCTGTCGCAATGATTAACGCATCGCAGGTAAAGGTGTTGATATCGCCTTTGAGGGTGAATGGGCGTTTGGAAAGATCGACTTGGCTGATGTGGTCGAAGATGATTTCCGTGTTAAATTTTTCGGCGTGCTTTTGCATTTTGTTCATCAATTCCGTACCAGTGATATCGCCAAATTCCCCTGGCCAGTTTTCAATTTCGGTGGTGGTGGTAAGCTGTCCGCCCTGCTGCATTCCCGTAACCAACACAGGGTTGAGGTTGGCACGAGCAGCATAAACGGCGGCGGTGTAGCCTGCTGGCCCTGAGCCTAAGATCAATAATTTTGCGTGTTTTGTGGTCATTTTTTGTTCCTAATATAAAAGTGAGTAGAGTTTGCGTCTGAAAGTTGGCACGAGGGGATCGGTGCCGAGTGCCGAGAGAATGGCTAAAAATTGGGTTTTGAGTTCGCCATTTGCCACATTGAGATCCTTTTGTAGCCAGCCGAACAGCAGATCCAACGCCTCTTGATTTTTGTGGGCTTGGTGCAGTTGGTTGGCAAGGCGGATCGCAATTTCCGCGGTTGGATTTTGGGCGTAATCCGCTTGCAACTGTTGCAATTCAGGGGATTCGCTTGCCTGTTCCAGCAATTCAATTTGGGCTTGCAAACCGTGCCAACGACTATCCCGATCTTGGATCGGAATCTGTTTCAAAATCTCTTTGGCAGGTTCAACCTGTTTCATCACAATGTAAGTTTCCGCATAGAGCAAGGCGAAATCGCTGTTTTTCTTGTCGCTCATTTCCCACGCCGATTTCAGCAACGGCAGGGCTTGATCGTAACGTTGATCTTGCAGATGTTCGAGGGCTTGATTAAATTTCAGCTCTTCTTCTTTCGGCAAAATGTTGGCGAGACGAACTCGCATTTCTGGCTCGCTGATCGCCCCTTGCACCATATCGATTGGGTGTCCGTCCTTGAAAAAATAGAGGGTCGGAATCGTTTGAATACGGAATTGGCTGGCAAGCATCGGTTGCTCTTGGCAATTCACCGTGGCAAGTAAAAATTGATTTGGGGTTTCGTCCCAAATTCGGCGAAGCAAAGCGTCCATTTCGAGGCTTGCCATTTCGGTTGGCGACATAAAATGAAACACCACGGGCATTTCCGCCGTGGCGTTCCAAATTTCGCTGAAATTTTGTTCAGTAACGTTGATAATTTGGTTCATAAAATCCTTAAAAAACAAGCGGTGGGATTGCAAATTATTTTACCGTTCCCACCGCTTGCTATCAACTATTCAGAAAAATAGTATTTGTTTTCAAAGGCGACCCCGCCTCGTCCTAAGCAGACATTCGGATCGTTTTGGGTGGAATAACTTCCATCACGGCAAACGATGCGAGCCTCTTTTGGCAAGGTTTGTGAATTGGCTTTCGGCAAATTCGCTTGCAAACTCGCCAGCGAGGTGTCTGGGCTTTTGACCGCTTGCTGGGCTGGCATTTCCGCCACCGCAACGCCTTGTCTCACACAGCCCGATAACGCAACCACCGCAACCGCGACCATTGATAACGCACCTTTTTTCATCATAAACTCCTATTATCATCAAAAATAGACGAGGGGATTTTGCGATTTATTGGGCGAAAAATCAACCCTCACGCACAAACTGTTCACCGAGGGCAATATCTTCGTGCAAAATCGGCAAACTTTCATCGAGTAATTTTTGTTCGTAATCGCTCAATGTGCCGACAGGTAAAAATGCCTCGATGCCGTTACGCCCGAAACGCACAGGGCGTGCGAAAAAACGTGGGTAGCCATCATTTTCATCGCCCTCAACATAGGCGTAACGCACGATGTCTTCCCCTGCAAGGGCTTTAATCACGGCGGTGGCAAATCTCGCCCCAGATTCCGCCATTGACATTGTTGCCGAACCTGCCCCAGCTTTGGCTTCCACCACTTCCGTGCCAGCATTTTTGATGCGGTGGGTAAGAGAGTCAATTTCCGCTTGGCTAAATTCAATTTTCTTATTTTCAAAGTAGGCTTGTGAGAGTAACGGTAGGATTGTCGGACCTGAGTGTCCGCCGATCACTGGCACTTTCACTTTTGATACATCTAAGCCTTTCAATTCTGCCACAAAGGTTTTGGCACGAATAACATCAAGGGTAGTTACGCCGAATAATTTGCGTTTGTCGTAAACGCCCGCTTTTTTCAACTCTTCCGCTGCCACCGCCACAAGGGTGTTCACAGGGTTAGTGATAATGCCGATACAGGCATTCGGGGCATATTTCGCCGCTTTCGCCACCAAATCACGCACGATACCTGCATTGATGTTGAACAGATCCGCACGGGTCATTCCAGGTTTGCGAGCGATACCCGCCGAGATCATCACAAGATCCGCACCCGCTAAGGCTTCGCTCGGATCTTCGCCACAATAACCTTTCACTTTCACGCTGGTTGGAATGTGGCTAATATCCACCGCCACCCCTGGCGTTACTGGGGCAATATCATAGAGGGCAAGATCCGTAAAAGCAGGCAATTCTACTTTTAACAATAAGGCGAGAGATTGACCGATTCCACCTGCCGCACCAAGAACAGTAACTTTCATATTTAGCTCCTTTATAAGATTAAAACTGGCGAAATTATAGCAAATCTTACCGCTTGTTTTAGCGGTTCTTTGCTTTTTTCAACAAAAGTTTGATTTTTATTGATTTTTCTGCATAAAAAAGCAAAAATCCTGCATATTTTTGACGAAAAATGAATAGAAAAACAATGAGCGATTTAAAAAACGAACACACTTTAACGGAAGCCTTTAAATCTCTATTAAAAGAAGAAAAATTCAGCTCGCAAAGTGAGATTGTTTCCGCCCTGCAAGAAATGGGGTTTGAGCATATCAACCAATCGAAAGTGTCGAGAATGTTGTCCAAATTCGGGGCGGTTCGCACCCGCAACACCAAAATGGAAATGGTTTATCAGCTGCCAGCGGAATTAAGCGTGCCAACCACGTCCAGCCCCTTGAAAAACCTCGTGATCGACATTGATGCGAATGATGCCCTAATCGTGATTCGCACTAGCCCAGGGGCGGCACAGTTAATCGCCCGCCTGCTCGATTCAATGGGCAAAGGCGAAGGCATTTTAGGTACGATAGCAGGGGACGACACCATTTTCATTACCCCCACTCGCCAAACCAGCGTGGATCAACTGATCCTCAACATCAACGAACTTTTTGAGACTTCACTCTAATGGCAAAACGCATTTTAATCACGGGCGGCACGGGTTTTATCGGTAAAGCCTTGGTCGAAAAATTGTTAGCGAAAGGCGATCAAATCACCATTCTCTCTCGCCAAAATCTCGTCAGTGATCAAGTGCGTTATATTCAAAATCTCAATCAATTCAAAAATTTAAATGAATTTGACGCGGTAATTAACCTTGCGGGCGAACCGATTTTTGCCAAACGTTGGACGGCAAAACAGAAAGCGATTTTGCGATCCAGTCGTATCGATCTCACGGCACAACTCGCTGATCTGATTGAGAAAAGTGATAATCCGCCGAAAGTCTTCCTTTCAGGATCAGCCACAGGCTTTTATGGCGATTTACCCCAATCCGCAAAATTTTTCGATGAACAAACCGCTTGTGGTACGGGCTTCGCCGCCTCACTCTGCCACGAATGGGAACAAACCGCCCTGCGAGTGGCAAGCGAAACCCGAGTCTGCTTGTTGCGAACAGGCTTGGTAATGGACAAATCGGGCGGGGCATTAAAAGCAATGTTGCCACTTTACCGCTGGGGCTTAGGCGGAAAATTAGGCTCAGGCGAACAACATTGGGCGTGGATTGCTCTTGCCGACTACTTGCAAGCGGTCGAATTTTTGCTTGAAAACGCACAATGCGAAGGGGCTTTCAACCTTGCCGCCCCACACCCTGCTACCAACGCTGAATTTAACCGCTTGCTCGCCCACCAACTCAACCGCCCTGCCTTCTGCCACGCCCCCGCTTTCGCCCTCAAATTACTTCTCGGCGAACGCTCGCAATTATTACTGAATAACCAATCGCTTGTGCCACAGCGGTTGTTGGAACAGGGGTTTATTTTTCAATATCCGCAACTGCCTACGTTCGACATTCTTAATTAAGTGTTCTTTTACTGATTAAAGAATTTTAATTTTTAGTAGAATGTTACCATTTGATGATCTTGAAACTGCCGATAAAGTGTCGCCAGCGATGTGCCGTTTGGCAAAATCAGATCGGGGTTGAGATCATACAAAGGCACAATCACAAATTCCCGATTGTGCATATCGTAATGGGGAACGGTCAGCCGTTCCGTCTCAATTTGTTCATCGCCGTAAAGCAAAATATCCAAATCAAGGGTGCGTTCCCCCCAACGGCGTAACCGCACTCGCCCCTGCTCGTTTTCGATCCGTTGCAATTCATCTAACAGGGTGCAAGCGGGTAGATCCGTGCGAATTTCCACTACGGCATTCACATAATCGGGCTGATCCTGCGGCCCGAGCGGTTTACTGCCGTAAAACGGACTAACCCGCAATCCCGCATCCAATTTTTGCAGGGAACTGACCGCTTGTTTAAGCTGTTCAACAGGGTTGGCTAAATTTGAACCCAAGGCGATATAAACGATTTTCATCATTTATTCAAAAAGCTCGAATTGGCTTGCAACTGCTCGAAGAACCATTTCACGATAAAGTCAAAATGTGGAATCAGTTGCGACTGTTTCCAAAGTTCACTCTGGCTGGCTTGGGTAAAGGTGTCGAAGAAAAATAAAATCGCCGCCACAATTAAAATACCACGCAACGCCCCGAACGCCCCGCCGAGAATACGGTCGGTGGTGGAAAGCCCTGTGGTGTCGAGGATTTTGTTCAGCAAGGCAGTAATCACGCTGCACACAATCAAAGTGATGATGAATAAAATCGCTGCCGCAATGCCGTTGCGGACAAATTCCGATTTGAGGTAAGGGTTATCCATTACGGCAAAATAGCCTGCGAGGTAAGAATAGAATTGGCTCGCCACGATAAAGGCGATCACCCAACCGCCGAACGACAACACTTCGCTGATAAAACCCCGCCAAAGGCTGACGAGAATTGAAAAGGCGATAAGCCCGACAATAATTAAATCGACCATAAAATTTCCTTGTGAAAAAAGTTGGGCGGTATTGTACCGAAAATCACGGGCAAATAAAAATCCCCCAACGGGGGGATTTTCTGGGAACTATCCGCTTGCAAGGGGTCGGATTATGCCGCCACCATTACCATCGCAGGACGAATTACACGACCTTGCAAGGTGTAGCCTTTTTGTAACACTTGGCAGAGGTGGTTTGGCTCAACGCCCTCTGCCGGTTGCATTGAAATCGCTTGATGCAGTTCTGGGTTAAAGGCTTCACCCACCACGCCCACGGCTTCCACGCCAAAGCGGGCAAGGGTGGAAACAAGCTCTTTGTGGGTCATTTCCACCCCTTTCACAAGGGCTTCATCGGCATTGGCAAGGGCTTCTAAGCCACGTTCTAAATTATCCACCACATTGAGCAACTCTTTGGCGAATTTTTCGAGGGCGAATTTGTGGGCTTTTTCCACATCCTGCTCAGCACGGCGGCGGATGTTTTCCACTTCCGCTCTGGCTCGCAGGGTAATATCTTGCTCACGTTTATCCGCTTCGGCGATGTAAGTTTCTAATTCGGCGATGCGATTTTGAGCCGCGACAAGCGGGTCGATTTGTTCAGATTCTTGCGGTTGAGCTTCTGCCGTTGGCTCAACATTTTCGCTAGTGGTTTCGGTTGCGGTGGTTTGTTCGGTAGGCTGTTCGATTTCTTGATTGAGTTGTTCTTGTTCGGTTTGGTTTGTCATTGAATGTTCCTTTTGGCTAGGGTAAAAATTGACAACAATATAAGGCTATTTGAGTGAATTTCAAGGCTCGCATTATAGCAAAGCCTGCCATTCTGCACAAAGTAAAGGCAGGCTTAGGATTAGAACAAAATTTCCGCTTTCAAACCGCCCAATTCGCTGCGGCTGAGTTTGAGTTGGAAATGGTGCAACGCTAAAATCCGTTTGACAATCGACAAGCCTAAACCGCTGCCTTTTTCGTCTTGCCCATTGTCAGTGGGGCGATCAACAGGGCGGTAAAAAGGTTGCCCGAGTTTGGCGAGGTCGCTGTCGCTCACGCCGTTGCCGTTATCTTCCACGATCAAGCGGTCGGATTTCAGCAAAATTTTGATTAAGCTACCGCTTGGGGTGTAGTGAATCGCATTTTCGATCAAGTTGCGTAGCACCAAACTCAATAGCAGCGGTTTGCCCTGTTGCGGTGGCGGTTCGCTCTCGATGTCGAGATAAAGATCGCTCTGTTTCTGCTCGGCGAGGGCGTAAAGTTGGCTGACGTTGGATTCCGCAATGCTTTGCCAATTCACGCTTTCCAGCTCATCGAGCTGGGTGATGTTTTCCAAACGAGAAAGCGTAAGCAGTTGCTCAATCAGTTGCGAAATGCGGTCGATACTGCCCTCAATGTTTTTCAAGGCACGCTGATGCGTTTCGGGATCGTCTTGGGCCATTTGAGCGATTTCCGCCTGCACCCGCAAGCCAGCCAACGGGCTACGCAGTTCGTGGGCGGCATCGGAAGTAAACCGCCGTTCCCGATTGAACATCGTTTGGGTTCGCTCAAAATAGTGGTTAAGGCTGGTTACAAGGGGTTGGATTTCGCTCGGCAAACGAGGATTCACAATCGGGGTGGTTTCATCGGGTTTGCGTTCACTCACCTGACGAGCAAGCTGTTTGAGCGGGGCAAATTCACGGTAAATAAACCACAAAATCGCCAAAATTACGAGGGGAAAGCCCACCGCCCAACTGCCGAGTTGCGACACCACCGCCTTACCGATCACTTCCTGCCGATATTCAATCTCTTGCCCCACCGCAATGTAAAGATCGCCGTCTTGCAACCAATAAATGCGGTATTCGTCCCGATCATCTTCCTCTTGCACAATTTGTTGGTTAAATCCGCCATTTTTCGGGGCGAACGGAATAAAACGCCCGTCTCGCCCATCGTGGAAAATCTGCGTGCCGTTTTGGTCGAAAATCGCAAAGGCGATGGCGTCATCTTCCACATTTTGCGTTGGGGCGTTGCTTGATGTTTTGAGGGTTTGAAAGCCTTCGGTAATGTTTGACGAGGCGAGCCGTTCGGCAAAATAGATCTGTTGTGCATCAAACAGATCATTGATCTCTTTGCGTAACATCAGCCAGCCCGTGAGGCTAGAAATCAGCCCGATCAGCAGGGTAATGGATGACAAACTGACGATCAAGCGGTAGCGTAAACTGCGATTTTTGCCGAATTTAAGCATTATTATTCCCTAATTTATAGCCGACCCCGTGCACGGTTTTGATCCAATGGCTACCGAGTTTTTTGCGTAAATGGTGAATATACACTTCCAACGCATTGCTACTCACATCGTTATCCCAACTGTACAATTTTTCTTCGATAAAGGTGCGAGAAAGCACTCGCTCACGGTTCTGCACAAAGAGTTGCAACAGTTGAAACTCTTTGGCGGTGAGGGTGATCGGCTGATCGGCAAGGGAAACATTGCGGCTATTCAGATCGATTTTCAACTCGCCGATCTCAATTTCACTCGAACTTTGCTGATAACGGCGGCGAATCAGGGCTTGCAACCGCACCACCACTTCCGCCAACGCAAAGGGCTTGCAGAGATAATCGTCCGCCCCCGCATTAAAGCCGAGCAAGCGTTCATCAAGGGTATCACGGGCGGTTAAAATCAGTACAGGCACATCTTGATTCGCTTTTCGCCACTGTTTGAGAATATCCAGCCCGTCCATTTTCGGCAGGGTTAAATCCAGCACCACCGCATCATATTCAGCGGAAGCCAACGCCTCAAAACCGAGCTTGCCATCGTTGAACCAATCCACCACAAAATTCTGCTTACTCAGCCCAATTTTCAAGCCCTCGCCGATTAACTTATCATCTTCAATCAATAAAATTCGCATAATCCCCCCGCTTGTAATGTAACAAAGGACGCCCAAAGCGTCCTCGCTATTATAAATGATTGTTTTGCCATACAAAGGCGAAATTAACGGGTGATTTTGTTCACTTCAAGGGTACGCTCGCCCGTGTCGCTATCCACGTCCACTTTACCGCTGATACGAATACGATCTTTCGGCGACACATTCAAACCACGCCACGCACGGTCGTCCACATCAATACGGATCGTGCCAGTTTCATCTTTAAAGGTAAATTCATCATCGCCGAGCTGATTGATGATGTTACCGCTAATCACAAAACGAGCATTATCACGGGCTTTTTTCGCCTGAGCCACCTTTGAAATAGTGGCTGATTGGCTCGCCACACTCTTACCATTGCTCGCATTACCATTTTGAAACCCCGCCATTGCTGGTGCTGAAAGAGCCAAAGCAAGAACAGAAGTGAGTAATAATTTTTTCATTGAAATTTTCCTTTTGGGTTGAGTAAATAAAACCGAAGCCGCATCCGCCACCTCGTTGCTACGAAAGCCATTAAACCAAAAAGATCTTAAAAATATCTTAAGGAATAAAAATTTTTTAAATAATTATTTCAAACGGTAAGCAAAATCTGAAAGAGGGGGATAAATTCTCTCTTGCATAAAAAAATGGACGCTTGGCGTCCATTTTTGTTTTGTGAAGTTTGGGGGAAGTTAGTTGGCGATGCCTTTGTGGCGTAATAACGCATCGAGGGTTGGTTTTCTGCCGCGGAAGCGTTCAAAAAGGACCATTGGTTCTTCTGAACCGCCGCGGGTTAGGATGTTGTCGAGGAAATCTTGCCCCACTTGGCGGTTGAAAATGCCCTCTTGCTCGAAGCGTGAGTAGGCGTCTGCCGAAAGCACTTCCGCCCAAAGGTAGCTGTAATAGCCTGCGGCGTAGCCCCCTGCGAAGATGTGGCTGAAACTGTGCGGGGTGCGTACCCATTCTGGGGTTTTAACCACGGCGATTTCTGCTTTCACCGCTTTGAGGGTGTCTAGCACGATGTTCGCTTTCGGCTCTGCAAGGTGCAGGCGGAAATCAAACAAGCCAAATTCGAGTTGGCGTAGCACAAACATTGCCGCTTGGAAGTTTTTCGCTTTGAGCAGTTGGGTTAATTTCTCTTTTGGTAGCGGTTCGCCTGTTTGGTAATGCCCCGAAATAAATTGCAAGGCTTCTTCTTCCCAGCACCAATTTTCGAGGAATTGGCTCGGCAATTCCACGGCATCCCACGCCACGCCACTGATGCCCGACACATCGCTCACCTCAATTTCGGTCAGCATATGGTGAATGCCGTGCCCAAATTCGTGGAATAGGGTGGTAACTTCATCGTGGGTAAACAGGGCGGGTTTGTCGCCAATCGGTTTGTTGAAGTTGCAAGTGAGGTAGGCAACGGGCTTTTGTAGCGTGCCGTCCGCCAATCGCATTTGCGAAATGCAGTCGTCCATCCACGCCCCGCCGCGTTTGTTTTCACGGGCGTATAAATCAAGGTAGAACGAGCCACGCAAGCGGTCGGTTTCGTCAAAAATATCGAAGAATCGCACGTTTTCGTGCCACACATCGACCCCAAATTTTTCTTCGATGCGTAAGCCAAAAATGCGTTTCATCAATTCAAATAAGCCTGAAAGGACGCGATCTTCGGGGAAATAAGGGCGTAATTCTTCATCGTTGATCGCATAAAGGGCTTGTTTCTGTTTTTCGCTGTAATAGGCGATGTCCCAAGGTTCAAGCTCGGTTACGCCATATTCTTGCTCAACAAACGCCTTTAATTCCGCCAGCTCTTTTTCGCCTTGGGCTTTGGAACGTTTTGCCAAATCTTCAAGGAAATCAATCACTTGTTTCGGGCTTTCCGCCATTTTGGTGGCGAGGGATAAATCCGCATAAGTGGCAAAACCGAGTAAGTTCGCCATTTCTAAGCGTAACGCTAATTTTTCGTCAATGTTGGCGGTGTTGTCCCATTTGCCTGCGTTCGCCCCTTGATCGGACGCTCGGGTGGCATACTCTTTGTAGAGAGCCGCACGCAGTTCGCGGTTGTCGCAGTAAGTTAAAACAGGGAAATAGCTTGGAAATTCAAGGGTGAAGCGGTAGCCTTTTTTGCCTTTGCTTTCTGCCGATAATTTCGCCGCTTCTAACGCCGATTCTGGCAAGCCTTGCAGTTGGGCTTCGTCTGTGATCACAATATCCCAGCCCATTGTGGCATCTAGCACATTGTTGCTGAATTGTGAGCTAAGTTCCGACAAACGAGCCGACACCTCGCCGTAGCGTTTTTGCTTATCGGCAGGCAACGAAATGCCCGACAATTCAAAATCACGCAGGCTGTTTTCAATCGCTTTTTGTTGAGCGAGGGAAAGGGTGGCAAATTCGGCACTGTTTTTTAATTTGAGGTAGCCCTGATAAAGCCCCTGATGTTGCCCCGCCCAAGTGCTATATTCCGATAACAAAGGCAAGCAGGCTTGGTAGGCTTCACGCAGTTCAGGGCTATTTTTCACGCCGTTGAGGTGGCTGATCGGCGACCACGCACGGGAAAATTGGTTGCTCGCCATCGCTTGTGGCAGATAGAAATTTTCCCAGGTTGGATTTTCAATTTTCGCTACCGTTTCAATGGTTTCACGGCATTGTTGGATTAACTGTTCAATCGCAGGTTGGATATGTTCAGCTTTGATTTGAGAAAACGGCGGTAAGCCAGTAAAAGTGAGTAAAGGGTTTGACATTCGATATCCTTTTTAAGCTAAGAGGGGCTAAAAATAAGGCTTGCACACCCCATTTTGAGCGTGCAAGCGGTCTGATTTTAAAAATTTTGAGGGTGGGATTAGAGCCACCAGCTTTCTGGATTGAGGACTTCTTGCTTTTTGAAGTATTTGATCGCCCCGTTGATCACACGCACCAGATACCAAATCTGCACCGCCAACAAGAGCAAGCCCACGCCCGACATTAAGCCGATCAATATTGAGCCGACCAACGATGCCGCCACGCTCACCCACACCGAGCGGATTTGATAATCAAGGTGGGAAATTTCCAGTAATACGGGGGTGTCTTTGCGTTTAATGTAGCCGTAAATCCCGCCAATCACGGCAAAAATCGGGAAAATAATCCCTGCAATAATCAAGCCATAAACGATTTTGAGGGTACGTTTGGCTTGTTGTTCGTCATTTGATAATCCTTGTGGATTATTTGGATTGAAATCACTCATTTTTTACCTCGTTAGTTGGTTGTGAAAATAAAAATCGGCTTAATCCTTGGGCTTTGCGTTCAATTTCCTGCCATTCCGATAACGGCTCTGAACCTGCCACAATCCCCGCCCCTGCATAAAGGGTAATCTGATTTTGACAAATTCGCCCCGAACGCAGGGTTACGCAAAATTCCGCTTGGGTTGGATTGAAAAAGCCCAACGCCCCTGCATACCATTGCCGTTTAAACGGCTCGTGTTCGGCGATAAACTGTTTCGCCGCAGCACGGGGCAAACCTGCAATGGCGGCGGTGGGGTGGATTCGCCGTAAACAATCTCGATCATTCACGCCTTGATTGAGCTTGGCTGCAATCGGACGGCGTAAATGTTGAACATTGTGCAAACGCTTGATTTCGACATCGGCGATCTGAATTTCGTTCACGCAATCGGCGAAGTGCTGGCAAATATCGTCCACCACCAGTTGATTTTCGTGGCTATTTTTCGGATCACTCAACAACCACAAGCCGTTGCGTTCGGTGGTGGCGAGATCATCAACCACCGCCACCGTGCCAGCGAGGGCTTCCGTTTGCAAGGTTTGCTGATCACGGGCGTAGAGCCGTTCGGGGCTTGACCCGATAAACATTTCCTGCTCGTTTTCCGCCCATAAAAAATGGTAACAACCTTGATTCGCCCGAACGCTTTCCGCCAATAAATCGTAGCCGTTAATTGCCTTGGCAAAGGTCAATTTGGTGGCATTCGCCAGCACCACTTTATTTAAATTTTGCTGGTTAATTTCCGCAATCGCTTGCTGGATATTGTGTGTCCATTGGGAAAAATCAAGGGCGGTTTGGCGTTGAATCAGTTGATTTTGCAACGGCTCAAATTCCGCCTGCCATTCGGCGAAAAATGGCTCGCAACTGACCGCTTGTTGCCCGTCAAAATGGAAACAAGCGGTGAGATTTTGCGAAGTTTTTTCGAGCAGTAAACAAGGCAAAATAAAACGGCTCTGCCCCTCAAACTGCACCCCACCCACGAGGGTAAACCCCGTTTCATCAACAAATTGTTGGGCTTGTTCAAGGCTGTCAAAGGTTCGCACCGCCCCAACGGCAACGATTGAACGCTGTTGATCACGGCTCTGCCAAAAGGCTTGGGGATAATGAGATTGGGCTTTGAGGTAGCGAAGTAGGGTCAAATTTTCCGCCGAAAAGGGTACACTCGCCTGATACCGCACCACGCCCGAGCAAGGGCGGTGGTTCGCAATCTGGTGGCTAAGTTGTTGTTTTAATTGATGAAAAATCGACATTGGCAAAAATTTTTAAAAATCTGACCGCTTGAACAAAAAAAGAGGGGGCATTTTAGCGTATTTCCTCTTTTTTTTCCTTACAAATCAGAGTAAAGTGCGGGAATTTTCATTTTCATCTTTTCAAATACAGGAATTTACAATGGAACGTTTTCCAAAATCCGATAAATTATCCCACGTTCGCTACGACATCCGTGGCCCGATCCACAAAGAGGCGTTACGCCTTGAAGAAGAGGGGCATAAAATCCTCAAACTAAACATCGGCAACCCTGCCCCGTTCGGCTTTGAAGCCCCTGATGAAATTTTGGTGGACGTGATCCGCAACCTGCCGACCGCCCAAGGCTACTGCGATTCCAAAGGGCTTTATTCGGCTCGCAAGGCGGTGGTGCAATACTACCAATCAAAAGGGATTATGGGCGTGGACGTGAACGATGTTTACATCGGCAACGGCGTGTCTGAGCTGATTACGATGTCAATGCAGGCGTTGCTGAACGATGGTGATGAGATTTTGATCCCAATGCCTGATTACCCACTTTGGACGGCGGCGGCGACCCTCGCAGGTGGTAAAGCGGTGCATTATTTGTGCGATGAGGAAAATGAGTGGTTTCCGAGCATTGAAGATATTAAGGCGAAAATCAGCCCGAGAACCAAAGCGATCCTCGTGATCAACCCAAATAACCCAACGGGGGCGGTGTATAGTCGTGCGATCTTGCAGGAAATTGCAGACCTCGCTCGCCAGCATAATTTGATTATTTTTGCGGACGAAATTTACGAAAAAATTATCTACGATGGGGCGGTACATCATCACATCGCCGCCCTCGCCCCTGATGTGCTGACCGTAACGATGAACGGCTTGTCGAAAGCCTACCGTGTGGCGGGATTCCGTCAAGGCTGGATGGTGTTGAGCGGCCCGAAAAATCACGCCAAAGGCTTTATTGAGGGGCTAGATATGCTCTCGTCAATGCGTTTGTGTGCAGTTACCCCAATGCAGCACGCGATTCAAACCGCCCTCGGTGGCTACCAAAGCATTAACGAATTTATCCTACCAGGCGGACGTTTACTCGAACAACGCAACAAAATGCACGAATTGCTAGTGCAAATCCCTGGAATTAGCTGCGTAAAAGCGAAAGGGGCGTTATATATGTTCCCGAAAATCGACACCGAAATGTACGGCATTAAGGACGATCAGAAATTCATCTACGACCTGCTACAACAAGAAAAAGTGTTACTGGTGCAAGGCTCGGGCTTTAACTGGCATAAATCCGACCACTTCCGTGTTGTAACGCTACCGCACGTTCACCAAATCGAAGAAGCGATCGGGCGTTTGGCGAGGTTTTTGAAGAATTATCGTCAAGAATAGGATTTTACAGCGGTGGGATAAAGAAAAATTTCAAAATCTTACCGCTTGTTGCTAAATTCTACGATCTGTTTGGGTCGCAAGCATTGCGACCCTACGGTAGGGACGCCACGCTGGCGTCCTTTCCGCAAATTTCTTAATTTTCATTTTCCTAAAATCCAAATGCTCAAAGGTATATTCTGCTCCCTGTTAGCCTCTCTCTTTTTCGGCGGTTTATATTACCTCGCCACCTTATTACGCCCTCTTTCTGGCGAAAGTTTGTTCGGGATCAGAATGGTGGTTACCCTGCCTTTTTTAGCCCTCGCCATTTTATTACTCAAACAACAAGCCCAATTTTGGCAATTTGTGCAGCGGCTGAAACGAGAGCCTTTTTTGATTCTCGTGCTATGTGTTACCTCAATGATTGTCGGCTCGCAAATGTGGCTATTTTTATACGCCCCCAACAGCGGACGGGCAATGGAAGTGTCTATCGGTTATTTGTTAATGCCGATTGCGATGGTCGCTTTTGGTAAATTTATTTATAAAGAACATTTGTCGATCAATAAATGGCTAGCAATTATTTTTGCGGGCATTGGGGTGTTGAGTAACATTATTTTACTTGGCAAACTCTCGTGGGAAAGTGTGTTTGTTTTTTCAGGTTATCCGATTTATTTCCACCTACGCCGAAAATATCAAATTAGCCATATTCATAGCTTTTTATTTGAAATTTTATTACTGATTCCTATCTCGCTCTATTTTATTAGCCAAACGGATATGAATTTTGTCGCAAATGAAAATCCAAACATCTATTATTTTATTGCGTTATTAGGCTTAATGAGTGGCATTGCGTTAATTTCTTACACCCTTGCTAGTAGCCTTGTTCCCTTTAATTTACTTGGTTTATTAGGCTATGTTGAACCGAGTTTTATGTTACTGATTTCCTTTTTAATCGGCGAAACCTTAAAAACGGAATCCTATATTTTAATGGGCTGTTTATCTATTGCGGTTGCTTTACTGATTTTTGACGGCATTTTAGTGTTAATCAAACAACAAAGATTGAGGAAGAAAAATGGTTAGAGGAATGATTTATGCGTTATTGGCAAATCTTTTATTTGGCGTAACCTATTATTTTTCGATTTTACTTCGCCCGTTATCGGGGGAAAGTATGTTTGCCCTACGCATTATCGTGTTAATCCCCGTTATCTTCTTTGCCGTTTTTCTATTTAAACAACAAACCCAATTTAAAGCCTTATTTCAAAAACTCGCTCAACAGCCTTTTTTAATTTTTGTTTTATTATTACTCGCCTTAAATACGGGGATTCAACTTTGGTTATTTTTATGGGCAGCCAATCACGGGCAAGGTATTCCCCTTTCGGTGGGATATTTATTATTACCCTTAATGGCGGTATTTTTTGGCAAAGTGGTTTTTAAAGAACATTTCAGCCGTTTAAAATGGCTTGCCCTCTTTTTTGCGGTAATCGGTGTTTTTTATAATATTTTCGCAGGCGGATCAATTTCGTGGGTAACTTTTGTGGCAGGAATCGGCTACCCCGCTTATTTTACCGCCAGACGCTATTTTAAAATTAACCATTTACCTACCTTTGTGGTAGAACTTATTTTAGTGCTACCTTTTGCCTTATATTATTTAACCCAAATTGATTTTAATGCCGTGCTTGCTGAAAATAATAATCTCTATATTTATCTCTGCTTACTCGGCTTAGTCAGCGGCTCTGCCTTTATTTTATTTATCAGTGCCAATAATTTATTACCAATGAACATTCTCGGTCTATTAGGCTATATCGAACCGCTTGTAATGTTATTGATTTCCCTATTTATCGGCGAGCAGTTAGACACCAAATCCTATTTGCTATTAGGCTGCTTGCTGATCTCAATTAGCCTGCTCACCCTCGACAATTTCCGCCCCAACAAGCGGTAAGATTTTTTGAAATTTTGCTGATTTGGTTAGAATAGCAACACTTAACACATTTTCTCTTGACAGTAAGGGTAACAAAAGATTATTATTTGCCTCGCATTTGGGGATATAGCTCAGTTGGGAGAGCGCTTGAATGGCATTCAAGAGGTCGTCGGTTCGATCCCGATTATCTCCACCAAATTCATAAGCCTTGAAAGTTTTCTTTCAGGGCTTTTTTATTTGCGGGTGAGTTTTTTCAAAAGCCACCCGCTTATTAGATGAGTATTAAATTACTAATGCTTGTTTTTGTGCCTGCACCAACTGCTCTACGCCCTGTTTTGCAAGGTCGAGTAGGGTTAATAGTTCATTGTGCGAGAAAGGTTCGCCCTCGGCGGTGCCTTGCACTTCGACTAAACGCCCGTCTTCCACCATTACCACGTTCATATCCGTTTCGGCGTTGGAATCTTCCACATATTCCAAATCGCACACCGCTTCGCCGTCCACGATTCCGACGGAAACCGCTGCCACCAAGCCTTTCATCGGGTTTTGTTTGAGCGTGCCGTTTTCGACTAATTTAGCGAGGGCATCGTGCAGGGCAACGCAAGAGCCTGTGATCGCCGCGGTGCGAGTGCCACCGTCTGCTTGGATCACATCGCAATCAAGGGTAATGGTGCGTTCGCCGAGGGCGTTTAAATCGACCACCGCACGCAATGAGCGGGCGATTAAACGCTGGATTTCCATTGTGCGTCCGCCCTGTTTGCCTTTCGCCGCTTCACGTTGGGTGCGGGTGTGGGTGGCACGCGGCAACATTCCATATTCGGCGGTGATCCAGCCTTGATTTTGCCCTTTCAAAAAGCGTGGTACGCTCTCTTCCACGGTGGCGTTGCAAAGCACTTTGGTGTCGCCAAATTCGATTAACACCGAGCCTTCGGCGTATTTGGTGTAGTTACGAGTAATTTTGATCGGGCGAATTTGGTTCGCCAAGCGGTTATTTGGACGCATATTTTTCCTTATTTCATTAAAAATTTTGCCCATTTTAGCAAATAAGCGATTACAATGTGCGGATTTTTAACGGCTTAACAGGAAGAACAATGATTTACAGTATGACCGCTTTTGCCCACCACGAAATCAAGCAACCGTGGGGCAACGCCGTGTGGGAAATCCGCTCGGTCAATCAACGTTTTTTAGAAACTTATTTCCGCTTGCCAGAGGCGTTTCGCAACCTTGAAATGACCCTGCGTGAGCGTTTGCGTAGCTCGCTGACCCGTGGCAAGGTGGAATGTAGCTTGCGAATTGAGTTGAATCAGCAACAAAATGGCGAACTTTCCCTTAATCAAGAGTATGCTAAACAGGTGATCAGCTCGCTCAAATGGCTGAAAGAGACCGCCAACGAGGGAGAAATTAACCTTGTGGATATTTTGCGTTTCCCTGGGGTGGTGGATAGCCAAAATCAAGATCTCGACCAAATCAGCCAAGATCTGCTAGCAGGGTTTGAGCAAATTCTCGCTGATTTTATTGCAATGCGTGGGCGTGAGGGGGCAAATTTACAGGCGTTGATTCAGCAACGTTTAGACGCAATTGCCAGCGAAGCAAGCAAGGTGCAAGCCCAGATGCCAAGTATTTTGCAATGGCAAAAAGACCGCTTGCAGCAGCGTTTTGATGAACTCAATTTACAGCTCGATCCGCAACGCCTTGAACAAGAAATGGTGTTGCTCGCTCAACGGGTCGATGTGGCGGAAGAGCTAGATCGCTTGCAACTGCACGTCAAGGAAACCACGTCGATCCTCAACAAAGGCGGGGCGGTGGGGCGTAAGCTCGATTTTATGATGCAAGAGCTAAACCGTGAGGCAAACACCCTCGCTTCAAAATCGATCAATGCGGACGTTACCAACTCGGCGGTGGAATTAAAAGTGCTGATCGAACAGATGCGTGAGCAAATCCAAAATCTTGAATAATCATTCATATTGATTATAATCCCTCAACTTTTCATTACATTAAGGAATAATATGAGTTACCCAAATTGCCCTAAATGCCAAAGCGAAAACACTTACCACGATTCGATTCAGTTCGTTTGCCCTGATTGTGCCTACGAATGGAACGGCGAAGAAGTGGCGGAAGCCGATGAAGATCAGCTTATCGTCAAAGATAGCAACGGCAATTTATTGGCAGACGGCGATGATGTGTTGCTAATCAAAGATTTGAAATTAAAAGGCTCGTCAGAAGTGTTGAAAAAAGGCACAAAATTCAAAGGGATTCGCCTTGTGAACGGCGATCACAATGTGGATTGCGGTAAATTATTACTAAAATCAGAATTTTTGAAGAAAGCCTAAAATTTTCAAGAAAGTCCCCGCTTGCAAGCGGGGATTTTTTTCGTAAATCACATTAAAGTTGCTTGTCGCATAAGGTTTTAACCGCTAAAATCCGCAGGTTATTTTTCACTAAATTTTTCGGATAGGTGCGGACAGCAATGAATGAATCAAGCCACAAACACATTACGGTGCTTTTGCACGAAGCCGTTGATGGATTGGCGATCAAGCCCAATGGCATCTATATTGACGGCACTTTCGGGCGTGGCGGACATTCTCGTTTAATCCTTTCCCAACTCGGAGAACAGGGGCGATTGATCGCCACCGATCGTGATCCCCGTGCGATTGCGGAAGCCGAAACCATTGATGATCCTCGTTTTCAAATCGTGCATAGTGCCTTTTCGGCGATCCCTGAAATTTGTCAAGATCTCGGCTTAATCGGCAAAATTGACGGCATTTTGCTCGATCTTGGCGTATCCTCGCCGCAACTTGACGAAGCGGAACGCGGGTTTAGCTTTATGCGTGATGGACCGCTCGATATGCGAATGGACACCACCAAAGGGTTGTCCGCAATGGAATGGCTCGCCCAAGTGAGCGTGGACGATTTGGCGTGGGTGCTGAAAACCTTTGGTGAGGAACGTTTTGCTAAACGCATCGCACAAGCGGTGGTTTCCTACAATAAATCGGCAAGCGAAAAAATCTCTCGCACCTTGCAGTTGGCAGAGATTATCGCCAACGCCGTGCCGTTTAAAGATAAGCACAAACACCCTGCCACTCGCTCGTTTCAAGCGATCCGCATTTTTATCAACAGCGAATTAGACGAATTAGAAAAAGCCCTCAATTCGGCGTTAAGCGTGCTTGCCCCAACAGGGCGGTTGTCGATCATCAGCTTCCATTCCCTTGAAGATCGAATGGTCAAACAGTTCATTAAAAAGCACAGTAAGGGCGAAAGTGTGCCGAAAGGCTTGCCGATTTTGGAAAGTGAATTGAACAAAAATATCCCCCTCAAAGCGATAGGCAAGGCGATTATGCCGAGCGAGCAAGAAATTGAAGCGAACCCTCGTTCCCGTAGTGCGGTGTTAAGATTGGCGGAAAAAAGATGATAGAACCAAAGCAAGAGCGTAGCTCGTTACTACAAATTATCTCGGACGATCTCTTCGGCAAAAAAAGCAATTTGCTGGCGATTTTTTTGATTGCGGCGATTATCGGTGTTTCGTTTTTTACCATTTGGGTAACGGCGGAATATCGTTCGCAAATTGTGCAATATCGGGTGGAAACCAAGCAACGAGTGAAATTAGAGAATGAACATCTTAATTTGTTAATGGAAGAAAACACCCAAAGCCAACGCACCCGTGTGGACGGCATTGCGACTAAATTAGGCTTGCAGCCAATCCGTAAAGAACAAGAGCTAATTTTAGAGAAGAAATAATGAAGTTGTTGAAAGAAATTTGGATGCTCATTTGGAAAAGCCTCACTGAGCGAGAAAATAAAATCCAAACCAAGATAAAAGAGGATTTGCCTACGTTACCGATTTTTTCCAAAGGTTTTGCGATTGTGATTGGCTTGTTGATGCTGCTTTCGGTGGCAGCGGTCGTGGGTAAAATCTTTTATGAACAGACGATCAGTGCCAACACCAACCAAAAAGAGATGAAAAAACGTCATCTCAAACAGAACGATTTACCCTATTCACGGGCTCAAATTGTGGATCGCAACGGGCGTATTTTGGCAACCAGTGTTCCTCTTTATTCGTTAGTTTTTTCCCCCCGTGATTATTTTGAATCACGCCTTTTGCGTAGCGAAAAACAGCTTACCAACCTCGCCAAAGATGTTGAGGGCAAAACGAAAACGATCCAAAACAATATTCGTGCCTTTTTGAAAGAGAATTATACGAAAATTGATCCTCGAGCCTTGATGAACATTAACGCCAACGATTTCTGGCTAACCTTAGCACAGGCAACCCAAATTGATTACGATGTGTTAATCAAAAAAGTGCGGAATAATCCTAATTCCCTCTTTTTAGAGCAAGAGAAAAAAGATTTGGAAGCCGAAAAAGAGAAGTGGAAAGAAGTCGCCAACGTGGCGAATGTTTCCTATTCGGATCTAATGGCGAAAATTTACCAAAACTATCAAAGCCGCTATCAGTATGTAGTGCGTCAGGTGCAAGAAAGTGATGCCAATTACCTAGCCGATGGGCTTGATATTGCCACAATGTCTTCCGTTAAAGAGCCAAAACGCTATTACCCTCTGGGTGAAGCAATTGCCCCTTTATTGGGCTTAACCCAAGAAAAAGAAGTGAAAGGTATTCGAGGAACGCATCGAACCTTACAGGGCAGCGAGGGGTTAGAATTGAGTTTCAATTCCTTGCTGATCGGCAGAAACGGGCAAGAAAGCCTACTTGCTAACCGCAAAAATCGCATTACGGAATCCTTTGATTATCAAGCCCCGTACAATCCAATGGATGTGGTATTGAGCATTGATGAAGATTTGCAAGCCATTGCTTACCACTATGTCAAAAAAGCGGTTGCCGAGCATAAAGCTATTTTTGGTACGGCGGTGTTAGTGGATATTAACACGGGCGAAATTTTAGCAATGGCGAGTGCGCCCTCTTACAATCCAAATAACCGTGAAACCTATAAAAACGAACTAGCTCGAAACCGTGCGATCACCGACACTTTCGAACCAGGTTCAACGGTCAAACCTTTGGTGGTGCTAACCGCCTTAGAGAAAAAGGCAACTTACCTTGATGAAATCATCAATACAGGTCCATTGATTTTGAATGATTTTGCCGTTAGAGACGTTTCGCCTCAATCTAGCCTTTCCTTAACGGGCATTTTGCAGAAATCAAGTAACCGTGGGGTGAGTCGTTTGGCGTTGCGAATGCCACCCAATGCATTGGTGGATACTTACAAAGCGGTCGGTTTCGGACAAGATACCAACCTAGGTTTAGGCGAACAAAAAGGCGTATTGGGCGACCGCAAACGTTGGGCGGATGTTGAACGAGCCACCTACGCTTACGGCTACGGCTTAACTGTTACCCCCGTACAACTCGCCAAAGCCTACGCCACCTTGGGCAGTTTTGGCTTGGCAAAACCTCTTTCGATTATCAAAGTTTCCCCGCCAGTCGATAGCAAGCGGGTACTTCCTGA
Source organism: Haemophilus paracuniculus (assembly GCF_002015115.1). GTDB lineage: Bacteria > Pseudomonadota > Gammaproteobacteria > Enterobacterales > Pasteurellaceae > Haemophilus_E > Haemophilus_E paracuniculus. The sequence goes on along the minus strand of NZ_MUYA01000012.1, from coordinate 36,228 downwards.
AAAAATTACCCGTGAGGTGGTAAAAATGATGGAAGCGGTAGCTGCAAAAGGCGAGGGCGGTCAGCGAGCGGCGGTGGACGGCTACCGTGTGGCAATCAAAACGGGTACAGCTCGTAAAATTGAGGGGGGAAAATATGTGGATAAATACCTCGCCTACACCGCAGGCATTGCCCCAGCGAGCGATCCTCGCTTTGCGTTGGTGGTGCTGATTGACGAACCGAAAGCAGGGGCTTACTACGGTGGTGCGGTTTCCGCCCCGCTCTTTTCGAGCATAATGGGCGAAACCTTACGCATTAAAAATATCAAACCAGATAATCTATAAGGAAACCAAATGAAACGCTTGCACGCTTTTTTTCCGCAATTAGTGGCGGATAATCGTTCCCTCAATCAAATGACCCTCGACAGCCGTCAAGTGCAGTCGGGGGATCTGTTTGTCGCCTTGAAAGGGCATCAAGTGGACGGTCGTACTTTTATTTCAAAAGCGATTGAGCAAGGGGCGAGCCTGATTTTAGCCGAGGCGGATGAAGGGCAACAAGCGGTCAGTTTCCTCGAAATTTCGCCAAATCCTACCGCTTGCACTGTGCTTTCTGTGCCGAATTTGCCGAAAATTTTGTCGGAAATTGCAGGGGCGTTTTACGACAAACCGAGCGAAAAATTAGTCCTCGCAGGCATTACAGGCACGAACGGCAAAACCACCACCGCCCAACTCTTGGCACAATGGCGAAATCTGCTGGGCGGAAAATCAGCGGTAATGGGAACGATTGGCAACGGGCTTTATGGGCAGGTGCAAGAGGCGGTAAACACCACGGGATCGGCGATTGAAATTCAACGCAACCTCGCCAGCTTTGTGGCACAAGGGGCGGATTTTTGTGCGATGGAAGTCTCCTCGCACGGTTTGGCTCAATTTCGTGCCGAAGCCCTCGCCTTTGATTTAGCGATGTTCAGCAATCTCAGCCGTGATCACCTCGATTATCACAACACAATGGCAGAATACGCTGCCGCCAAATTCCGCCTATTCAGCGAATTAAACACCAAAGCGAAAGTGATCAACGCCGATGATGAAATCGGGCGTGAATGGCTGGCGAAACTGCCCGAGGCGATAGCGGTCAGTTGCGACCCAAATTTTGCCACTTCGCATCAATTCGTCAAAGCGACTTCGGTCAAATTTACCCTACAAGGGGCGAGCATTGCGTTTGAAAGCAGTTGGGGCAAGGGCGAATTGAACAGCAAATTGATCGGGGCGTTTAACGTCAGCAATTTATTGACTGCCTTTGCAGGCTTGCTCGCCCTCGGTTTTGACCTGCAAAAATTAGTCGAAACCGCGCCGCTTCTCAACGGCGTTTGCGGACGAATGGAATGTTTAACGGGCGACAACAAACCAATGGTGATCGTGGATTATGCCCACACCCCAGACGCCCTCGAAAAAGCCCTCGCCGCCGCTCGCCTACATTGTGAGGGCGAATTATGGTGCATTTTCGGCTGTGGTGGCGACCGCGATTCGGGCAAACGCCCGTTAATGGCGAAAGTGGCGGAACAATTCGCCGACAAAGTGATCGCCACGGACGACAACCCTCGCACCGAAGACAACCAAAAAATTATGGCGGATATTTTGGCAGGTTTCGCCGATCCGCAAGCAGTGCAAGTGATCCACAACCGCGAACAAGCGATCCAAACTGCGATCCAAACCGCCACCGCCAAAGATGTGGTGTTGATCGCTGGCAAAGGTCACGAAGATTACCAAATCATCGGCAAGGAAAAATTCCATTTTTCCGATCAGGAAACGGCGAAGAGATATTTATAGTGCAGAGCATTGTTGAATTTTTAGAGGGAAAAGCCAAGGATGCTTATGGGCGTTATCTTACGGATATTTGGCAACTTGAATCAAATTGGCGTAATTTAGAGCTTGCTCATAATTATATTCAATGGATTTTCCCTTTAAATGAACCGTCTAACGAGCCTTTTATAAAACAGCCTATTTTAACTGAGCAAGATTGTGAAAAAATTCAGCAAAGTGAATTAGCCCAGCAGAATTTATTACGCTCTTTTGAAATGATGTTGAATTTTTGGGGATTAACATTTGAAAATGGGCAAATCTTTCCAAAAGAGGATTTGAATAGTCGAACTCATTTTTGGTTAAGATCTTATAATCATAATCAATTAAGAATCACCAGAGTGATTAAATGTTTATCCTTATTGGGTCAAAAAGATCTGGCGAAATTATTTCAACAAGCGGTGATTTCAATCGGCAGAGAAAAAGGCAAAATTGAAGAAAAAAGATTTATTGATTGGCAACAAGCGATTAAATAAAAATAAAAAAGGACTGAAATGATTAAATTAACAACAACTCAACTCGCTGAAATTTTAAATGGGAAATTGATTGGCGGGGACGTGAGTGTCGAAAATGTGAGTACCGACACCCGACAAGCGGTGCGTTCGGGGCTATTTTTTGCGTTGAAAGGCGAGAAGTTTGACGCGCACGATTATTTGGAAAACGCGGTGCAACAGGGTTGTGTCGCGGTGGTGGTTGAGCGTGAAATGGCAGTCAGCGTGCCTCAAATTGTGGTGGCGGACACTCGCCTTGCGTTGGGGCAGTTGGCGAAATGGTTAAAAGCCAAACTCAACCCGAAAACGGTGGCGATGACGGGCTCATCGGGTAAAACCACTGTGAAAGAGATGACCGCCAAAATTTTGCAGAATCTGACCGCTTGTGTGGACGAGGTTTTATATACCTTCGGCAATTTGAACAACGATTTTGGCGTGCCGATGACCCTACTTCGCCTCACGGAACAGCACAAATTTGCAGTGGTGGAATTGGGGGCGAACCATATTGGCGAAATCGCTTACACCACGGCAATGGCTCAACCTGATGCTTGTTTAGTGAACAATGTCGCCGCCGCTCACTTAGAGGGCTTTGGCTCGTTGGCGGGTGTGGCACAGGCGAAAGGCGAGATTTATCAAGGCTTGAAAGCGGACGGCGTGGCGATTGTCAATTTGGATCATTACTATCCAGAGTGGCAGAGTGCGATAGGAAAGCGTACAATGCACACCTTTGCGGTGGAAAATCCGCAGGCGGATTATTGGGCGGAAAATGTCGTCTTAACCTTAACGGGTTCGCGTTTTATGCTACATTCGCCGCAGGGCAACATTGAGATCAATTTGCCCTATTTGGGGCAACATAACGTGAGTAACGCGTTAGCGGCAACGGCGTTGGCGATGTCGGTCGGGGCGGATTTAAATGCCGTAAAAGCAGGGTTGGAACAGCGTTCGGCGGTGAAAGGTCGGCTCTATCCCGTTGAGATTAACGAGCATTGTTTACTGATTGACGACACCTATAACGCCAATGTGGATTCAATGAAATCGGCGATTTCCGTGCTACAAAATTACCCTGCGTTCCGTATTTTTGCGGTGGGCGATATGGCAGAATTGGGGGCGGAAAGTGCGAGTTGCCACCAAGAAGTGGCGGATTTCGCTCAACAAGCCCAGTTGGATTTAATCGTCAGTTTCGGTAAAGAGAGTGCAGTGATTAGCCAAAATGCGGCTCATCATTTTGACGATAAACAGGCAATGCACGATTTCTTATTACCGATTATTTCGCAAAAAATCGAGCAAAAACAACCGCTTGTGTTGCTTGCCAAAGGCTCGCGTAGCCAAAAAATGGAAACGCTGATTTCCGATTTATGTACATCTTTTAACCTTTCATTTTAATTTTAAGGAAGATCAAATGTTAGTGTGGCTTGCTGAATATCTTGTTCAATATCACACCGTGTTTAACGTGGTATCTTATATTACTTTCCGTTCCATTATGGCGTTGTTGACCGCAATGGCGATTGGGCTTTGGATTGGGCCAACGGTAATTCGCCGTTTGCAAATTCTCAAATTTGGGCAAGAAGTGCGAAATGACGGCCCTGAAAGCCACTTCAAAAAACGTGGCACGCCAACAATGGGCGGTGTAATGATCCTGTTTGGGATCGGGGTGAGTACGCTACTTTGGGCAAATCTCGGCAACCCTTATGTTTGGATCACCTTGTTTATTCTGTTCGGCTACGGCGTGATCGGTTTTGTCGATGATTATTGGAAAATCGCTCGCAAAAACACGGACGGCTTAATCGCCCGTTGGAAGTATTTTTGGCTTTCGGTGGTTGCCTTAGTGGCGGCGTTTATTATGTATAGCATCGGCAAAGACACTTCCGCCACTCAGTTGGTTGTGCCATTCTTTAAAGACATAATGCCCCAACTTGGTTTGTTCTACATTGTGTTGAGCTATTTTGTGATTGTGGGAACGAGTAACGCAGTAAACCTCACGGACGGCTTAGACGGCTTGGCAATCGTGCCAATCATTATGGTGGCTTCGGCATTCGCCTTAATCGCGTGGGCGACAGGTAACGTGAATTTTGCCGAATACCTCAACATTCCTTATGTGAAATACGCCGGCGAATTAGTGATTGTCTGTACCGCTATTGTCGGGGCAGGTTTAGGTTTCCTATGGTATAACACCTACCCAGCCCAAGTGTTTATGGGCGATGTCGGCTCACTCTCATTGGGCGGTGCGTTAGGCGTGATCGCCGTATTGGTTCGCCAAGAGTTCTTACTCGTGATTATGGGCGGCGTGTTTGTGGTGGAAGCTCTTTCGGTGATTTTGCAAGTGGGTTCATACAAACTTCGCAAAAAACGCATCTTCCGAATGGCACCGATCCACCACCACTTTGAACTCCTCGGCTGGCCAGAACCTCGTGTTATCGTCCGCTTCTGGATTATTACCCTAATCCTTGTGTTAGTTGGGTTGGTAACCTTGAAACTTCGCTAATTCATTTCCCTCTCCCTGAAATTGACTTCTGAACGAAGTCAATTTCTTTCCCTCTCCCACTAGTGGGAGAGGGTTGAATTTACATAAGAATAAAAACTCTCTCCCATTTATGGGAGAGAGACAGCTTGAAATAGAGTAAGGCTATTTCAAGCAGAGAGAGGGAATACAAGCGGTCAGATTTCCCAAAAATTTACCTATCAAAGAGAATCAATTATGCAAAATCCATATCAAGGAAAAACAGTAACCATTATCGGCTTGGGTAAAACAGGCTTATCTTGTGTCGAATTTTTTGCCGATAAAGGGGCGAAAATTCAGGTGATTGATACCCGTGAGAAACCTGCGGGGGCGGATCAGTTGCCGAGTGATGTGCCGTTGCATACGGGCGGTTTGAACCTTGATTGGTTGCTTGGTTCGGATTTGATCGTGATTAGCCCTGGGCTGGCGTTGGCAACTCCTGAAATTCAGAAAGCGATCCAAGCTGGCGTGGAAGTGGTGGGCGATATTGAACTATTTTGCCGTGAGGCAAAAGCCCCGATCATTGCGATTACAGGCTCAAACGGAAAAAGCACCGTAACCACCCTAACCACCGAAATGGCGAAACAGGCAGGGATCAAAGTGGGAATGGGCGGCAATATCGGCGTGCCTGCGTTGAGTTTGCTCAATGAAGATTATGAATTGTATGTACTGGAATTATCGAGTTTCCAGCTTGAAACCACCTATTCCCTCAAAGCAAAATCGGCAACGGTGTTGAATATCAGTGAAGATCATATGGATCGCTACGAGTCGATTGCCGATTATCGTTTGGCAAAATTGAAGATCTACGATAATGCGGAACATATCATCGTCAATGGCGAAGATCCACAAACTTACCCTGAACAAGCGGGTCGATCCTTAATTCGTTTCGCTGAGCAAAATGCGGAATATAGCTTGAAAAATGGTCAGCTTTACGCAGGGGATACGGCGATTATCAGCACCAAACAGATGAAAATTAGCGGTCGCCATAACGAAATGAACGCCCTTGCCTCAATGGCGTTGGCGGAAGCAGCGGGCGTACCGCGTGAGGGGATTGTGAAAGCCTTGCAGAGTTATGGTGGCTTAGATCACCGTTTCCAACTTGTGCCAACCACGGACGGCGTGCGTTGGATCAATGATTCCAAAGCGACCAACGTGGGTAGCACGGTGGCGGCGTTAAACGGCTTACAAGTGGCTGGCAAGCTCTATTTGCTACTCGGTGGCGACGGCAAAGAGGCAGATTTTTCCGAATTAAAACCGCTTGTTAGTCAACCCCATATCATCTGCTATTGCTTCGGACAAGACGGGGCAAAATTGGCGGAATTAACCAGCCAAAGCGTTCTAGTCGAAACAATGGCGGAAGCGGTAGCACAAATCCGCCCTCAACTCAAACAGGGCGATATGGTGTTGCTCTCGCCAGCCTGTGCCAGCCTCGACCAATTCCCAAATTTTGAGGTGCGAGGTAAACAGTTCGCCGAGTTAGCCCAAGGGAAATTAACGCAGGGGAATGCGGCGTAATGTGGGAAAATATTAAGCAAAAATGGGCGGTTTGGACGGAAATCACGCCCCCAAATGCCCTTTATGATCGCACCTTACTTTGGGGCTATTTTCTGCTATTGACGGTGGGGATCATCGCCGTAACCTCTGCTTCGGTGGACATCACCAAAGCCAGTGAATTAGGTTTGATCAGCAAACAAGCAATTTTTGCATTTATTTCCATTTCGGTGGTGATGTTATCTAGCCAAATTCCGATCTGGATTATGGAAAATAAAAAAACGGTCTTTTTGGTGTTATTTGGCACGTTAATTTTGCTTTTTCTCACGGTGATGATCGGTAAAAAAGTGAATGGGGCAATACGTTGGATTCAGCTCGGGCCGATCAATTTCCAAGCCTCAGAATTTGCCAAATTAGCGATTATTAGCTATTTAGCGAGTTATTGCTCTCGCCAATATGAGCGGATTCATCTCAGCCCGATTAGTGCATTAGTGCCAACCGTGGTTATTGTTGCTTTTCTTGTTGCATTCAATTTCCAGTCTGATACGGGCAGTATTGTGATTTCCTGTGCCTTAACGATGGCAATGTTTCTGTTAGCAGGAATGAGAAAAATACAATTTGTCGCACTTTCACCTGTTGCCATTATTGGGGGAATAGCTTACCTCAGTGGGGCGGATTATCGTCTTGGGCGTTTGGTTGGCTTTTTAGATCCCTTTGGCACTTATGAGCAACAAGGCTTACAGCAATCGGAATCCCTGTTTGCCCTTTCTTCTGGTGGCATTAACGGTGTGGGATTGGGGAATTCGATTGGTAAATTAGGCAATTTACCCGAACAGCACACGGATTTCATTATGGCAATTATCGGCGAGGAATTTGGTTTTCTCGGCTTGCTCGTGATCGTTTTCCTTGTGTTATTGATTTCATTCCGCATTTTTAAAATTGCCTATGAATCATTCCAACTGACGGAACGTTACAAAGGCTATTTGGCGGTGGGGATTGGCTTATGGTTCTTCGGGCAATCTTTCGGGAATTTAGGGGTGGTGTCTTCTGCCTTGCCCGCCAAAGGTTTGACCTTCCCTTTCGTCAGTTATGGTGGATCGAGCCTGATTGCGATCTCAATCGCCCTTGGCTTCGTATTGCGGATCGATTACGAAAATCGGCTCGCCAGAATTGGTTCAGCCAAACGTAAAGCCTAATAACAAGCGGTAGGATTTTGTTAAATTTCACAAAATCCTACCGCTTTTATTTTGAAATAAATTCCGCAATTGATTGAGAAATATTGTAGAATAGCCGAATTTTAATAATTTCCGTTAATTGCATAAATTACATTCAAATAAAGAGTAAAAAATGGCAAAAAAATTATTAGTAATGGCAGGTGGCACGGGCGGACACGTTTTCCCTGCCATCGCTGTGGCGAGAGAATTGCAAAAACAAGGCTGGGAAATTCGCTGGCTGGGGACGCAAGATCGAATGGAAGCCACCCTTGTGCCGAAACACGGCATTGCGATTGATTTCATTCAAATTTCAGGTTTAAAAGGCAAAGGGATCGGGGCGTTGCTCAAAGCCCCTTTTGCGATCCTGCGTGCGGTAATGCAAGCTCGTAAAATCATCAAAAATTATCAGCCTGATGCTGTGTTGGGAATGGGCGGTTATGTGTCTGGGCCGGGCGGCATTGCGGCGAAACTGTGTGGCGTACCCGTGATTTTGCACGAGCAAAATGCGGTGGCAGGAATGACCAACGTTTGGCTTGCCAAAATCGCTCGCCGTGTGTTGCAAGCCTTTCCAACGGCGTTTCCGAATGCGGAAGTGGTCGGCAACCCTGTGCGTGAAGATCTTGCCAATTTGCCTGAACCACAACAGCGTTTTGCCGAGCGTGGCTACCCGATCAACATTTTGGTAATGGGCGGTAGCCAAGGGGCGAAAGTGATTAACGACACCGTGCCGCAACTGGCGAAAATGCTGGGTAATCAAGTCTTTATCAGCCACCAAGTCGGCAAAGGTAATTTGGCTGGGGTGGAAGAAATTTACCAAAGCACCCAAAACGGTGTGGCTTCGGAATTTATTGACGATATGCGAGCCGCCTACGAATGGGCGGATTTAGTGATTTGCCGTTCGGGGGCTTTGACCGTGTGCGAAATCGCCGCCGCAGGTTTGCCAGCGATTTTCGTGCCATATCAACACAAGGATCGCCAACAATTTTTGAATGCTAATTATCTAGCCCAAGAGGGGGCGGCGATCATTATCGAACAGAGCGATTTTACCCCTGAGAATTTATTCAAAGCGATTGAGTCGTTGATTGCGGATCGCCAAAAATTAACGGAAATGGCAATCAAAGCCCGTGCCAAAGCCACCCCAACCGCCGCCCAACGTGTCGCGGAAGTGATTGTGGCTGAGGCGAACTAATACAAGCGGTGGGATTTTTAAAAATTTCATAATAAGGGCGGATATAAAATCCGCCCCTACGAACGATTATTTGTTCGGACATTTTCCCATCATTTTGCGTTGAGCGGTTTCGTCAATTTCAAGAACGATTTGTACTGTTTGAGCCTACGAAGTAGGCGAGTTTACAAATCGTTCGTAGAAATTAGAAACAAGCGAAATAAAGCAAAATGTTTGGGTGTGCTTTCTTTGGTTACTTTCTTTGCACAAGCAAAGAAAGTAACAATAAAAAGTTTTGCGGATTTTTCCAAAAATCCCACCGCTTCCAAATCAAAAAATATCATCACAAGGACAAAAAATGAAAAATTTCCAAGATAAAGTGAAGAAAATCATTCCTGAAATGCGTCGTGTGAGCCAGATCCATTTTATTGGGATCGGCGGGGCTGGAATGAGTGGGATCGCCGAGGTGTTGCTGAATGAGGGCTACCAAATTTCGGGATCGGACATCGCCGAGAGTGCGGTAACCCAACGCCTTGCTAAGGCTGGGGCGAAAATTTTCTTCGGGCATCAAGCGGAAAATATTGAAGGGGCGAGTGTAGTGGTTGCGTCCAGTGCGATTGATGAGCAAAACCCCGAGGTGGCAGCGGCGAAAGAGAACCGTATCCCCGTGATTCAACGTGCCGAAATGTTGGCGGAAATTATGCGATTCCGCCACGGCATTGCGATTGCAGGCACGCACGGCAAAACGACCACCACCGCAATGATTTCAATGATTTATACCGAAGCCAAACTCGATCCGACCTTTGTGAACGGCGGTTTGGTGAAATCGGCGGGCAAAAACGCCCACTTAGGGGCGAGCCGTTATTTGATCGCCGAGGCGGACGAGAGCGATGCTTCGTTCCTGCATTTGCAGCCAATGGTATCAGTGGTAACCAATATCGAGCCTGACCATATGGACACCTACGGCGGCGATTTCGAGAAAATGAAAGAGACCTACGTCAATTTCTTGCGTAACTTGCCGTTCTACGGTTTGGCGGTGATGTGTGCCGATGATGCGACCGTAATGGAAATTGCCCCGAAAGTGGGGCGCCAAGTGATTACTTATGGTTTCAGCGAAACGGCGGATTATCGCATTGAAGATTATCAGCAAACGGGTTTCCAAGGGCATTACACCGTGATTTGTCCGAATGGCGAGCGAATTGAGGTATTGCTCAACGTACCTGGGAAACATAACGCCCTCAACGCCACGGCAGCCCTTGCGGTGGCGAAAGAAGAAGGGATCGGCAATGAAGCGATTTTAGCCGCCCTCGCCGATTTCCAAGGGGCTGGTCGCCGTTTCGACCAGCTTGGTTCATTTATCCGCCCGAATGGAAAAGTGTTGTTGGTGGACGACTACGGACATCACCCAACGGAAGTCGATGTAACCATTAAAGCGGCTCGCCAAGGCTGGGAAGATAAGCGGATCGTGATGATTTTCCAACCGCACCGCTATTCTCGCACCCGTGATCTGTTTGATGATTTCGTGCAGGTGCTGTCGCAGGTTGATGCCTTGATTATGCTTGATGTCTATGCCGCAGGCGAAGCCCCAATCGTGGGGGCAGACAGCAAATCCCTCTGCCGCTCGATCCGCAATCTCGGCAAAGTCGATCCGATTTTGGTGTCCGACACCAACCAGCTCGGAGAAGTGTTGGATCAAATTATCCAAGACGGTGATCTGATTTTAGCCCAAGGGGCGGGTAGCGTGAGCCGACTTTCGCGTGGATTAGCGGAAAGTTGGTCTCAATAAATAATCGTAGGGACGCCAAGCTGGCGTCCTGCAAGGTGTAGGATTTCGCAAAATTTTCACTCAATCTTACCGCTTGTAAACCCTCTCTCTGCCACAATTTGCTGAACGCAATTTGTGGCTGTCTCTCTCCCGTAAACGGGCGAGAGTGAAAACCCTCTCCCACTGGTGGGAGAGGGGGGAGAAAATCCATAGGATTTTCGGAGGGAGAGGGCAGATGTTAAATATTCAAAAGTAAGGAATAAAAATGAGCTTAAAAAATGAAAAAATCGCGGTGCTATTTGGTGGCGTGTCGGCGGAGCGTGAGGTGTCGTTAAATTCTGGGGCGGCGGTAACGGAAGCGTTGCAGAGTTTGGGCTATAACGTAGAGGGTATTGATACCAAAACTTTCCCGATTGAAAAATTGAAAGAGAAAGGCATTCAGCGTGTGTTCAATATCTTGCACGGTGGCATCGGCGAGAACGGCGTGCTGCAAGGGGCGTTGGAACAAATGGGGATTCCTTACACGGGTTGTGGGGTAATGGCTTCGGCGATTACGCTCGATAAATTCCGCACCAAATTACTCTGGAAAGCGGTGGGCTTGCCAACCGCGGAAATGGTGGTGGTTCAGCGTGGACAAGCGGTCGATTCCGCCCAAATTATTGCCAAATTAGGCTTGCCCGTGTTTGTGAAACCGTCTAGTGAGGGGTCAAGCGTGGGCGTAACCAAAGTGAAAAGCGAAGAGCAACTTTTGCCGGCGATTGAAGAAGCCTTGAAGTTTGATAGCATTGTGTTGGTGGAAGAGTTTTTGGCAGGGGCGGAATATTCTGTGCCTGTGTTAGACGGCGAAGTGTTGCCAGCGGTGCAAGTGATTCCAGACGGCGAATTTTACGATTATCACGCCAAATATGTGTCGGATAACACCCAATACGTTTGCCCTGCCTTGAACGATGAGCGTCAAGCGGAAGTGGCGAAACTGGTGAAACAGGCGTACGATGTGGTCGGTTGCCGTGGTTGGAGCCGTATTGATGTAATGGAAAATGCCAAAGGCGAATTTAACTTGGTGGAAGTGAACACCTGCCCTGGAATGACTAGCCACAGCATTTTCCCAAAATCGGCGGCAACCAAAGGTATTAGCTTCCCACAATTAGTGGAAAAAGTGTTGGAGTTGAGTGCGTAATGTTTGGATTTTTACGTCCAAAGGTTTCTGCCAAAGTCAAAAAGCCAAAAGGGGTGCGAGATGAAGCTTATGAAGCGATCACAAACTTCATCAGCCCCTCTCGTAAAACGGTCGTCAAATTTTTGGCGATTGTGATCAGTGGGTTGTTGCTGTCGGGGCTTTATTATAATTGGCAAACGATTGCGGAAAAGTTGGATAGCGGTGCGATTCGCTCTTACGCTTTAACCAATAAACCTCGCTTTACCACCAATGCGGATTTGCGTGAGGCACTTTCCGCCGAACCAGCATTGAAAGGTTATTTTTCTCAAAATATCAAAGAGATTGAGGATAAATTATTGGCAATGCCGTGGGTGAAAAATGTGGTGGTGCGGAAGATCTGGCCTGATCGGTTGAGCATTTCGTTATCGGAACATTATCCCGTGGCGATTTGGAATAAAGATAAGTTTTTATCGGCTCAGGGTGATGTGTTTAGTTTGCCAGCGGGGCGATTTAACGCTTTCAAATTGCCGATTATGTTTGGTCCTGATGAAAAAAGTAAAGATGCCCTTGCTGCTTGGGAAAAAATTGGAACTGAATTAAAAAATCGCGGTCTAGAACTCGTGGCTTTAACTATTGATGAACGAGATTCTTGGCAAATTACCTTGGCGAATGATATTAAATTACGATTAGGCAAGGGAAATTGGGTGGATAAAATAGATCGCTTTATGCTCGTTTATCCCGCAATAGAGATTCCGCAAGGACAGCGGTTAGATTATGTCGATTTACGTTATAAGCACGGTGTAGCGGTAGGTTTTCGGTCAGAGTAACATTTGTAGAGAATATGTCAGAAGAAGTTGCAAAATCAGAATTAATATGTAGTTTGGAAATTGGTACGTCCAAAATTGTGGTGGTTGTCTCTGAGGTTTTGCCAGACGGGGTAGTCAATGTGCTGGGGGTAGGAATGAGTCCTGCCAAGGGCGTAGAGCAAGGGGGGATTACCGATTTTGAAGCTGTGGTTAAAAGTGTTCAACGTGCTATTGAGCAGGCGGAAATGTCTTCCAACCACGATATTTATAATATGGTGCTGTCTATTTCGGGCAGGCACGTTCGTTCGTTTTCGCGGGTAATGGTGGATGATTTGATCACGGGCGAGGTATCGGAAGATTCGATGCAGCGGATCGTGGAAAAAGCGAGAAATATCCCACTGGAAGAGAACGAAGAAATTTTGCATATTCTTCCGCAGGAATATTGGGTCGATAATTTATTACCGACAAAGACACCGCTTGGACAGGTCGGAATGCGGTTATATTCCAATGTGCATATTATCGTTTGTAACTCAACTTGGAAGAAAAACCTCAGTAACGTGGTGAGTGCTTGTAAACGCAACGTGGTAAAACGCCCTGTATTTAGTGGGCTTGCCTCTGAATATTCGGTGCTAACCGAGGAAGAAAAAGAGCGTGGTGTGTGCCTCATTGATTTTGGTGGCGGCACAATGGACGTATTAGTTTACACAGGCGGTTTCTTGCGTGATAGTTATTCTTACCCTTACGCAGGTACGCAAATTACCAATCATATTTCGGAAAGATTTAATACGACATTTAGCGAAGCGGAAAATATTAAAGTGAAATATGGTAGTGCGGTCAGTCCACCCTTATTTAATGCAGATAAGAAAATTGAAGTGGCGGGCTTGGGAAGCCATATCCCTCGTGTGATTACAAGGGGTCAGTTATCGGAATTAACTTCGGTTTGTTACAATCACTTCTTTCATTTTGTGCATCAACGTTTAGAACAAGTTCGCAATGATTTAAAAATGCGAAACATAAATTCTGAATTAATTTCAGGAATTGTGCTTACGGGTGGTAGCTCACAAATAGAAGATATTGTAGAATGTGCAAAATCTGTCTTTGGTCCACAGGTGAGAGTGGGTTATCCACAAAATATCACAGGATTAACCGATTATGTGAATAAACCGCAATATGCCACTGTGCTTGGTTTACAACAGTTTGGTTTCCACAATAAATTTTTTGAAGATAAGCCTGTTATTGAAAATCCTACACTTCAAAAACTTTTTGAAACAGTGAAAAATGGGATTAAGGGCTTTATAAAAGGTGTTTAAATCTCGCGAAGGCGAACGGAATGGAGAAATGAGTAATGTTTAACGTACCCCTAGAAGAATCTAGTATGACATTTGCACCAGCAGCGATGGAATCGACTTCTGATGCGGTGATTAAAGTTGTTGGCGTGGGCGGCGGCGGCGGTAATGCCGTTGATCATATGAGTAAATCAGCAGACTCAATTCGAGGTGTTGAATTTTATGATGTGAATACCGATGCCCAAGTATTAAGAAAACGTACCACCCGAGTTACCGTACAAATTGGTGCTCAAACCACAGGCGGTTTAGGTGCAGGGGCAAACCCAGAAGTGGGTCGTCAATCTGCCGAAGAAGACCGTGAAGCGATTGCCCGTATGCTAGACGGTGCAAATATGGTGTTCATCGCTGTTGGTATGGGCGGTGGTACAGGTACAGGTGCGGCACCCGTAATCGCATCAATCGCCAAAGAGAAAGGGGCTTTAACTGTTGCGGTTGTTACAAAACCATTCCGTTTTGAAGGTCCTCGCCGTATGCGCCTTGCGGAACAAGGGATTCGTGAGTTATCACAATATGTGGATTCTTTGATCATCATTCCAAACGACAAATTACAAAGCCTTGGTAAAAATATTACAATGATCGAAGCCTTTAATGCCGCAAACGATGTATTGCGTAACTGCGTACTTGGCATTACCAATATGATTACCAGTTCTGGTGGTTCAACAGGTTTCGATATTAACGTGGACTTTGCGGACGTGAAAACCGTAATGTCAGACAAAGGACACGCAATGATCGGTACAGGTTTCGCAGAGGGCGATGCAGGTAGCGACCGTGCTCAGAAAGCAATGAATGATGCGATTTCAAGCCCATTACTTGAAAACGTGGATATTTCTGGTGCGAAAGGTATGTTAATCAACATTAACGCGGGTACTGATTTCTCTATCGGTGAAGTTTATGAAATGATGGATCTTGTTTACGGCTTTGCCGAAGAAGATGCAACGATCGTTTACGGCTGTAACTACTACCCAGAAATGGATGGTAGAGTAAGTGTAACCCTTGTGGCAACAGGTATTGGCGATCAAAACTTAATGCAACAACAACCAAAGGCTCAACCACAGCAAGTGCCGACCTTTAATCAACCAACACAAACAGGTTTTGGAAATCCAAATACTACATTCCAACAACAATCTACTGGAAATACACAGCAAGCGTCGTCTAATGTATATGGTGGAGGTCAGTTCGGTGGCGGTCAGTTTAATAACGGTGGCTATGGCGAACAAGTACAGCAATCTACTAGCCCGCAAACGGTTAATGTGGGGGGAAGCAACATTTGGACACCGCCACCATTTATGAATAAATAGTAGGATCAATGTGAGGATACCACAATGATTAAACAACGAACCTTAAAACAAGCCACCAAAGTAACAGGGATTGGGCTACATAGCGGTAAGAAAGTTACCCTAACCTTACGCCCTGCCCCTGCGAACACAGGGATTATCTACGCTCGCACAGATTTAAACCCCGCGGTTTATTTCCCTGCGAGTGCGGAATCGATCCGCGACACCACTTTGTGTACTTGTATGATCAACGATGACGGTGTTCGCATTTCAACGGTAGAACACCTAAATGCGGCAATGTCAGCATTAGGTTTAGATAATTTAATTGTTGAAGTTGATGCACCTGAAATCCCAATTATGGACGGCAGTGCCAGCCCATTCATCTATTTATTGCTTGACGCAGGCATTGAAGAACAAAATGCCGCCAAAAAATTCATTCGCATCAAAGAAACCGTGCGAGTGGAAGAGGGCGATAAATGGGCGGAAATCAAGCCATATCAAAATGGATTAAACCTTGATTTTACCATTGATTTTACGCACCCGATGATCAGCAAAAATGTGCGTAACTACAAAATGGAACTTTCGGCAGAAAACTTCATTCATCAGCTCAGCCGTGCAAGAACTTTTACCTTTATGAAAGATGTAGAATACTTGCAATCCATCGGCTTAGCTTTGGGTGGTAGTTTGGATAATGCAATCGTATTAGACGAATACCGCATTTTGAATGAAGAGGGCTTACGCTTTAAAGATGAATTAGTCCGCCACAAAATGCTCGATGCCATCGGCGACCTCTTTATGTGCGGCTACAACATCCTCGGCGATTTCAAAGCCTACAAATCAGGCCACGGCTTAAACAACAAACTTCTGCGTGCAATTTTAGCCAATGAAAATGCGTGGGAATTTGTTACTTTCGAGGATAAAGCTGAAGTCCCACAAGGCTACAGTATCGAACAGGAAGTGCTCATCTAAACTAAGAAGAAAATTTTATCTAATAAATTAAAAGTAATTTTGCAAAAATAGGCACGAAAACTCGTGCCTATTTTGTTTAGTAGAGCTTAGAGTAACATTTTCACAATTTTATCCAACTTCACTCGCCCTAATTTTTTTAATAAATTTTGGACTTTGGTCGGATAATCTTTTTGCATTTCCAAATCGCTGTAATGGGTCAAAAGAGTGGTGTGGGTGCGGATTTGATCCAGTTCAGCGGTGGCTTTTTCGGCTAATTCTGCGTTCGGATCGTGGATTAGCACCGCATTTTCCGCATCCAATTTCCACGCACGGGGGTTGAGGTTGTTGCCCGTTAAAAGTAGGTAACGCTGATCGACCCAAACGCCTTTGAGGTGGTAGCTGTTGTTGCCGTCTTTCCAGAGGCGGATCGCCAGTTGCCCGTTTTGAATGTAGTAATCAAACCGCTTGCTAAACGCACGCAAATTCTTCTCATACAAGTAAGGCAACGCCGACACCATTGAGAATTTTTCTTCGGGTGGGGTGTAGAAGTCGTTGGCGGTTTTGTCGCCGACAATAATTTCCACCCGTTTGCCGTTTTCGAGCAACCAACGAATGCGGTTAGTCAGGGAACGGGGAAAATTGAAGTAAGGGGTGCAGATTGTGAGCTTTTGCTCAACCTGATAGAACAAGGCTTCAATCGCTTTGTTGAGCGGATTTTTCCGCCCTAAGCCGATAATAGGGGTAACGCTCAACCCTTGTGGGCGTTTTTGTCCATCAAATTCATAGCTTTGTTGGGTGAGGAATTTGCGGAACGACTTAACAAGCGGTCGGATTTCCGCCGTTTTCGGGCGAGGTTGATCCAAACGATAGACCGCAGGGTGTGAGATCAACTGCTCATCGGCAAATTGCACCCACGCATTCGACAACGCCGAATGGGTAATTTGATGATAGCGGTCGTAGCGGTAGCGTTCAAATTGTTGCAGATAGACGTTGTTAATGCTCGCACCACTATAAAGTAGGGTGTCGTCAAACACAAAACCTTTGAGGTGCAGCACGCCGAACACTTCTCGCCCGTTAATCGGCACGCCGTAAAAGGCGATGTCGTTATCGCTTGGCAAGCCATATTGCTCACGCATTTGGGCGTACCAATCTGCATTGGAAAGAGCGTTCGCCTCGCCAATCCGTCCCCGTTGAGCCCGATGCCAATCGACAAACACTTTCACATCAAGGCTTGGGTTGACTTGTTTGGCTTGATAGAGGGCGTGCAAAATTTCCTGCCCCGCTTCATCTTTTTCAAAATATAAAGCGGTCAGATAAATCCGATTTTTTGCATTGTGAATCAACGTCAAAATACGCTGTTTGAACGCTTGGCTATCGGTTAAAAAATCTACGTTTTCCGCAGATAACGGCTGATAACGTAGATTTTCTAAGTAACGTTTGGCTCGGTTGGCTTTATTTAAAATCAGCATAAAGTTGCCTCTTAATAGCGGTAAGATGAGCAGAAATTTTGCGAAATGCTATCGCTTGTTTGCCCCCTACGGTTTCGCTTCGCTCAACCACTTCCCCCGCAAGCGGGGGCAGATCTTATTTTACGATAATTCTAAGAATTTTCCCACAAGTAGGGGCAAATCTTATTCTACGAAATACTAAGATCTTCCCCCGTTTACGGGGGAAGTACCGCCAAAGGCGGGGTAGGGGGCAAAATTTCTCGAAATCTTACCGCTTGTTTTTATTAAGCAAATTGACGCAATTCGCCGTTGCCTGCGACATTTTCGACACAACGTCCGCAAACGGTGCTGTGTTCGGCGTTCGCCCCGATATCAGTGGCGAAGTGCCAGCAGCGAGGGCATTTTTCGCCGTCGGCACGTTCCACTTTCACTGCAAGTCCGCTTAATTCGCCCTCGGCAACATCGGCTTCGGCAAGCGGTTTGATAATCGCTTGGGACGTGATGAGGACGAAACGCAACTCGTTGCTGAGCTGTTCGAGAAGTGGGCGGATTTGGTCGTTCGCGTAAACGGTAACTTTCGCCTCTAAGCCTGCCCCGATGATTTTTTCGTTACGAGCTTGTTCGAGAACGCGGTTCACTTCGGCACGCACTTTGAGCAGTTGTTGCCAGTAGTTGTCGTCTAATTTGTCGCTGGCATCAAGGGCAAATAAGCCGTTGTAGAACTCTTCGGTGAACACAAATTCAGCACGGTTCGCCACTTTCGGCAAGTAGCCCCAAATTTCATCGGCAGTAAAGGAAAGGATCGGGGCGATCCAACGCACGAGGGCTTCGGAAATATGCCATAACGCCGTTTGACAGCTGCGGCGAGCGAGGCTGTCCGCTTTGGTGGTGTATTGGCGATCTTTGATGATGTCGAGGTAGAACGACCCCATTTCGATTGAGCAGAAACGCATTAAGCGTTGCACCACCGCGTGGAATTGGTAGTTATCGTATGCCTCTTTGATTTCGTTTTGGGCTTCCAACGCACAGCTTACCGCCCAGCGGTCAAGGCTGATCATTTCCTCTGGTTTCACCAAATCACGCTCTGGATCGAAGCCGTTCAAGTTCGCCAACAGGAAACGTGCAGTGTTGCGGATACGGCGGTAGGTGTCGCCCGCACTGTTCAAAATGTTATGGGAAACCGCAATTTCGCCTGTGTAGTCGGTCGAAGCCACCCATAAACGTAAAATATCCGCCCCATTTTTGTTCCACACTTCGCTTGGCACAATCACATTGCCAAGGGATTTTGACATTTTGCGACCTTTTTCGTCCACCGTAAAACCGTGGGTTAGCACCTGTTTGTACGGGGCTTTGCCGTTGGTTGCGGTGGAAAGCATTAACGAGGACATAAACCAGCCACGGTGTTGATCCGAGCCTTCGAGGTACATATCCGCTGAATTGCCGTTAAATTCTGGGCGAGCTTCCACCACTGAGGCGTAAGTCGATCCCGAATCGAACCACACATCAAGGGTATCAGGCACTTTGCGGTAATTTTTCGCGTCTTCGCCGAGTAATTTGGCAGGATCGAGATCCCACCACGCTTGAATCCCCTCTTTTTCGACACGTTGTGCCACTTGTTCAAGGATTTCAAGGGTGCGAGGGTGCAATTCTTCCGTTTCGTTATGCACGAACATTGTCATCGGCACGCCCCAAGTGCGTTGGCGTGAGATACACCAATCTGGGCGGTTCGCTACCATTGTGTCAATACGCGCCTCGCCCCAGCTTGGAATCCAACGCACCGCTTTGATTTCGCCCAAGGCTTGACGGCGTAAACCCTGCGTTTCCATTCCAATAAACCACTGTGGGGTAGCACGGAAAATAATCGGGGTTTTGTGTCGCCAGCAGTGTGGGTAGCTATGTTTGATGCGTTCTAATTTGAGCAATGTACCCGTTTCTTTTAATTTTTCGAGGACTAAATCGTTGCTCTCAAACACGCCTTTGCCGGCAAAGAACGGCACATCGGATTTAAATTTGCCGTCATTGCCGACCAAACCAGCCATTTCAATGTTGTATTTTTTCGAGACGATAAAGTCGTCTTGACCGTGGTCTGGGGCGGTGTGTACCAAGCCCGTACCGCCGTCGGTGGTAACGTGATTGCCTAAGATCAACGGCACGTTGTAATCATAGAATGGGTGAGCGAATTGCAATAACGCTAAATTTTCGCCTTTGGTTTCGCCCAATACTTCCACCGTTTCCACGCCAGCGGCTTTTTGTACGCTTTCCACCAAGGCGGCGGCTAAAATCACACGCTCATCGCCGAATTGAACTAATTGATAATCTAATTCAGGGTTGATTGAGATCGCTTTGTTTGACGGCAAGGTCCACGGGGTAGTCGTCCAAATTACCGCAGAAAGATTGCCCGAGCCTTTGCCCACGGCGTTAAATTTCGCCTCAATCTCACCGCTTGCCACCGCTGGGAAACGCACATAAATGGACGGCGACACTTTGTCTTCATATTCCACTTCCGCTTCGGCGAGGGAAGAGCCGCAATCCAAACACCAATGCACCGGTTTTGAGCCTTTGTAAAGGTGCCCGTTGGCGATCACTTTGCCGAGGGTGCGGATAATGTTCGCTTCCGTGTCAAAATTCATCGTGAGGTAAGGATTTTCCCAATCACCCAAAATCCCCATACGGATAAAGTCCGCTTTTTGCCCTTCCACCTGCTCTTTGGCATACTCACGGCAGGCTTGACGGAATTCCGCCGCCGACACTTTTTCATTCGGCTTACCCACCAAACTTTCCACTTTCAGCTCAATCGGCAAACCGTGGCAGTCCCAACCTGGCACATAAGGGGTATCGAAACCGAGGGCGGTTTTCGATTTCATAATAATATCTTTCAAGATTTTATTGACGGCGTGCCCTAAGTGAATATTCCCGTTCGCATACGGCGGGCCATCGTGCAAAATAAAAGTTTTCTTCCCTTTCGAGGCTTGACGGATTTTCTGATAGAGATTTTTCTCATACCAATTTTTCAGCATATCTGGCTCACGTTTCGCCAAATCGCCACGCATCGGAAAGCCTGTTTCAGGCAGGTTTAAAGTGTTTTTGTAATCAGTCATTTTTTGCTTCCATTTAGATATCTAAAATCTTTTCTAAGATTGCTTGGGTATTTGAAATATTTTGCATTTCAAACAAGTTAATCTGCTTATCTGCTTTTAATTGAGCAATACACTGTGAATAATTTA
Organism: Haemophilus paracuniculus; assembly: GCF_002015115.1. GTDB lineage: Bacteria > Pseudomonadota > Gammaproteobacteria > Enterobacterales > Pasteurellaceae > Haemophilus_E > Haemophilus_E paracuniculus. Next base: position 15,572 of record NZ_MUYA01000012.1, on the reverse strand, counting down.
CAGCCATTCGTTCAATCACTTCTCTTTCAACAATTCTTGGTAATGAACTTTGTGCGAGAATTTTTTCTTGGTAACGAATTTTGTTTCGTTCGATACTTAATTCAACGTTTGAAGGCAAGGCAATAATATTTATTTCATATTTTTTCTCTTTGAAAAAATGAATAAGATTATTTGCTGTCTCTATATTTCCAAAAGTTGTTTCATATAAAATATTCAATCCTTTCTTCACTGTTTCATTTAATAGTTCAGTCGCAAATCGATGAGCGAAATTGCCTGTTTTTTTATGAGCCTCATCAAAGCCATATTTTTCTTTAAATTCTCGAATTTTAGGGTGTAACTTACGATAGTCATCAGCTTGAATAGGGAAGAAATTTAAACTATTTCTTTCTAATAATGCTGTAATAAAGGTTGATTTACCACTGCCACTTACCCCTGAAACAATTAAAACTTTTGGTTTGTTATTAGGGTAAAGATGATATTGCCTTACGATTTCATTAAAAATAATCGCAACTTGCTCATCAGTTGGTTTTATATCTTTTGCCATTTTATTACCCAAAACGCAATGTTTGATATTTTTCCTGCAAGGTTAATACATCTTCAATAACAGGGATCGCTTTTGTGTAATTTTCTGGTACAAGATTAAAATAACGATGTTTTAAATGATTTAATTTATTTTTATCATTTCGCCCTTCTTCTGTGGATAAAGCCCCTGTCATCATCATATCTGCGACTGTATCCGCACAAATCTCGTGAAAAACATCACTAAAAGGGACGTAATCTTCTTTTAAACTTTTTAAAATTTGCTGTTTTCTTTCTTCACTTAATCTCATTTGCCAATTCCTCAAAAAATCTCACCGCTTGTTGGTAATCTTGTTCAATTTGCTGCTTCAACGCCTCAAAATTCGGGAATTTCACCTCATTGCGAATTTTATGCCGAAAAATCACTTCAATTGCTTCGCCATAAATCGTTTGGTTGAAGTCGAAAATATGCACTTCTAACAAGGGCTTTGTGCCGTTGATGGTCGGGCGGTTGCCGACATTAGCAATGCCGTTAAACAGACCGCTTGCTGTGCGGATTTGCACCGCATACACCCCTTGAATCGGGGTAACAAGGCGGTTGAGCATAATGTTCGCCGTGGGGAAGCCAATGGTTCGCCCCAATTTATTGCCGTGAGCCACTCGCCCACGGATCGAATAAGGTCTACCGAGAAGCTGTTCAGCGAGGGCGAGATCATCTCGCTGCAACGCCTCACGAATCAGCGAACTGCTGACCCGTTGAGCTGCAAAACTCAGCGTATGGCTATCTTCCACCGCAAAACGATATTTCAGCCCCGCATTGCGTAAGGTCTCGAAATTACCCGCACGGTTCGCCCCAAAATGAAAATCATCGCCCACGCTCAAATATCGCACATTAAGTTGTTTTACCAACAAATCCTCAATAAAGGCATCGGGCGAGAGCGAGGCAAACGCCTGATTAAAACGGACGCACAACACATAATCCACCCCCTCATTCGCCAACGCCGCCAGCTTATCACGCAGCCGCATTAGGCGAGCTGGCACTTTGCAAGGGGTAGGATTTTCGCAAATTTTAGCAAAAAATTCGCGAGGTTGCGGTTCAAATAACATCACGACCGAAGGCAAATTCAGTTCCAACGCCTTGTCGCACAAACGGCTCAGAATGTTTTGATGTCCGCAATGCACCCCGTCAAAATTACCAATGCTCAGCACGCACCCGTTTTTGAGGGCGTGATGACGAGCCAAATTGTGAAAGCCACGGATCAGTTGCATTGCGTTTTAAAAATTTGAAAAAAATTGTGCCGATTATACGTTTATTGACGAGAAATGGAAAGAAAACGAGGGGGAAATATCCTGCAAGGGGTGGGATTATGAAAAATTTTGGCAATAATAGTTATACATTGTATAATTTTTAGTAAATTCACGAGAGGAAAACCAAAGATGCAAGTAACCGTAAAAAAATGGGGGAATAGCGTTGGCGTGCGGATTCCGTCAATGATTTTGGATACGCTGGCGATTCAAGCGGAACATTTGGTCGATATTCGAGCGGAAAATGGCAAAATTGTGATTGAGCCGATTCGCCCAGCAAATAGCTACCAATTACAAGATTTAGTGGCCCAAATTACGCCTGATAATCTGCATTCCGAAGTTTCAACAGGGCAAGTGGTGGGGAATGAAGTATGAAGGATCAAAACTACATTCCCGATGTCGGCGATATTATTTGGTTGAATTTCGACCCGCAAGCAGGACACGAACAGGCAGGGCATCGTCCTGCGGTGGTGCTTACGCCTGCGATTTACAATGATGCGACCAGTTTGTTGATTTGCTGCCCGCTTACCACCAAAATCAAAGGCTATCCTTTTGAGGTGGAAATTGAGGGAAAGCCGCGTAATGTTGCACTGTCCGATCAAGTGAAAAGTTTGGATTGGCGTGTGAGAAAGGCGGAATGGAAAGGTAAAATTTCACCCCAAGCCCTCGCTGAAATGAAAGCGAAGATTGGGGCGTTGTTAGGGATTAAATAATCAAACAAGCGGTCGGATTTCCGCCAATTTTTACTTATTTAACTGTAATCCTCGCAAACTTGCGTTTACCCACTTGATAAACAAAAGTCCCTTTTTGAGCATTTTGGCGGACATCTTCGATCTTCTCGCCGTCAATTCGCACGCCACCTTGCTGTGCCGAGCGGATCGATTCCGAAGTGGTTGGCACTAAGCCTGCTTCTTTGAGTAAGGTCGCAATGCCAATCTCGCCCTCAAAGGTAAATTCAGGCATTTCGTCTGGCATCGCCCCTTTTTGGAAGCGGTTGATAAACTCTTGCTCGGCGGCATCGGCGTCGGCTTCGCTGTGGAAACGGGCGATGATCTCTTTCGCCAACAGAATTTTCACATCACGCGGATTTTTGCCGTTCGCCACATCGGTTTTCAGTTGAGCGATTTCTTCCAACGAACGGAACGAAAGCAAATCATACCAACGCCACATCAATTCGTCTGAAATCGACATCACTTTACCAAATATCTCGCTCGGGGCTTCCGACACTCCGATATAGTTGCCGAGGGATTTCGACATTTTTTTCTCGCCGTCTAAGCCTTCGAGTAATGGTAGCGTGATCGCCACTTGCGGTTTTTGCCCTGCGGATTTTTGCAATTCACGCCCGATTAACAGGTTGAACGTTTGGTCAGTACCGCCTAATTCTACGTCCGCTTGCAGGGCGACCGAGTCGTGTCCTTGCAGAAGCGGGTAGATAAATTCGTGGATCGCAATCGGCTGATTGTTGCCGAAACGTTTTTTGAAGTCATCACGTTCCAGCATACGCGCCACGGTGTAGTTTGATGCAAGGCGAATCATTCCTTCTGTGCCAAGCTGTCCGAGCCATTCCGAGTTAAACACCACGCGGGTTTTTTGCGGATCAAGAATTTTGAAAATTTGGGTTTTGTAAGTTTCGGCGTTACGCAACACATCTTCACGGGTGAGCGGCGGACGGGTGGTATTTTTGCCCGATGGATCGCCCACCATTCCCGTAAAATCACCGATCAAGAAGATCACTTCGTGTCCGAGTTGTTGGAATTGGCGAAGTTTATTCAACACCACCGTATGCCCCAAGTGAATATCAGGGGCGGTTGGGTCAGCCCCCAATTTAATGCGAAGCGGACGGTTTTCTTTCAATTTTTCGATTAAATCGGCTTCCGAGTAGATATCCTCAACCCCACGTTTGAGTTCTGCTACGATCGCCTCAACAGATTGTGTCATTGCGTTTCCTTTTCTTATTTCTGAAAAAATGGCGGTATTATGCCACAATTTTTGCGTTTAGGGCTGCAAGGGGTGGGATTTTGAAAAATTTTGTCGGATTTCCCCATTATCGTAAATCATTGCTCGGATGGTTTCTCCCATCATTTTGCGTTGAGCGGTTTCGTTAATTTCAAGGGTGATTTGTACTGTTTGAGCCAGCTTGCTGGCGAGTTTACAAATCGCCCGTAGAAATTAGAAACAAGCGAAACAAAGCAAAATGTCTGGGGTCGCCTTTCTTTGCCTACTTTCTTTGGCGAAGCAAAGAAAGTAGGAAATCATCGAAACCGCTCAACGCAAAATGACGGGGATTTATCTTTCTTCGATTTTGGTGCAAGAAAATTTAAGCAAAAAAAAACGCTTCATCTTGTGGGGGAATGAAGCGTAAAGAGTTGGAGTGATTACCTATTATTTTTGAAGTGGCTAAATGATAATAATTCGCAAAAACTTGTGCAACTATCTTTACAAAAACTTACAAATAAGAATAATTCTCAATAACGAACGGGGCGAAGTATAGAATAAATCTGTTATTTTATCCAGTTTTCTGTTATTCTTTGCTAATTTTTTATGATTGAGAAAAGACAATGATCGGACGTTTACACGGAATTATTTTAGAAAAATCCCCGCCCGAAATGGTGCTTGATGTGCAAGGGGTGGGATATGAATTACTTTTGCCGATGACCAGTTTTTACAGTTTGCCCCAAGTCGGCGAGTCAACCACCTTATTTACCCACCTTGTCGTGCGAGAAGACGCTCACCTTTTATTTGGCTTTGCTCAAAAGCAGGATCGCACCCTGTTCCGAGAGTTGATTAAAACCAACGGTGTCGGACCCAAATTAGCCTTGGCGATTTTGTCGGCGATGTCGGTGTCGCAATTTGCCACCGCGGTTGAGCAGGAAGAACTTGCTAAATTAACCAAAATCCCGGGGATCGGTCGCAAAACCGCCGAGCGTTTGTTGGTGGAATTGAAAGGGAAATTCAAAGGGCTGGAACAGTCGGATCTGTTTGATGACACGCCAAATAGCGGTCGGATTGTGGCGAGCAATACGCCAGATCCGAGCGATGAAGCCGTTGAAGCCCTAATCGCCCTCGGCTACAAGCCAAGCGATGCGGAAAAAATGATCAAGAAAGTGAACAAAGCGGATTTAACCAGCGAGCAGCTGATCCGCGAAGCCTTAAAAAATTCGTTATAAACAATGATTGAAGCAGACAGAATAATCAGTGCCAGCCCGAAGCGGGACGAGGAAGTGATCGACCGTGCCATTCGCCCCAAATTATTGAGCGATTATGTGGGGCAAGCCTCGGTGCGAGAGCAAATGGAAATTTTTATCAAGGCGGCGAAATTACGCCAAGAAGCCCTCGATCACCTGTTGATTTTCGGCCCCCCAGGGCTGGGTAAAACCACCCTCGCCAACATTGTGGCGAATGAAATGGGGGTAAACATTCGCACCACCTCTGGGCCTGTGCTAGAAAAAGCGGGCGATCTCGCCGCAATGCTGACCAACCTTGAACCCTACGATGTGCTATTTATTGACGAAATTCACCGCTTGTCGCCCGCGATTGAGGAAGTGCTGTATCCTGCAATGGAAGATTATCAGCTCGACATTATGATCGGCGAAGGTCCAGCGGCACGCTCGATCAAGCTCGATCTGCCGCCGTTCACGTTAGTGGGGGCGACCACCCGAGCGGGATCGCTCACATCGCCGTTGCGAGATCGGTTTGGGATTGTGCAACGCCTCGAATTTTACACGGTGGAAGATTTAACCTCGATTGTCAGCCGTAGTGCCAGTTGTTTGAATCTGAATTTATCGGCGGACGGGGCGTTTGAAATCGCCCGTCGTTCCCGTGGCACGCCACGGATCGCCAACCGCCTGCTTCGCCGAGTGCGAGATTATGCCGATGTTAAAAATGGCGGTGTGATTTCGTCCGAGATCGCCAAACAAGCCCTCACAATGCTCGATGTCGATGCAGAAGGCTTTGATTTTATGGATGTCAAATTGCTGTTGGCGATTATCGAACGCTTTGACGGCGGGCCCGTGGGGCTGGACAACCTCGCCGCCGCCATTGGCGAAGAGCGGGAAACCATTGAAGATGTGTTAGAGCCGTTTTTGATCCAGCAGGGCTTTTTGCAACGCACCCCAAGGGGGCGAGTGGCAACCGCTCGCACTTACGCCCATTTCGGTTTTTCGCAAGGCTAGGCAAAATGGCGATTTTTTATTCTGAGAAAAAAGCGAAAAAAACGGCGAAACCGACCGCTTGTCAGCCATTTTTGATTGAGGGGCTGGACTATCAAGGGCTAGGCGTGGCAAAACATCAGGGTAAAACGTGGTTTATTGAAAATGCCCTGCCGAGTGAGGAAGTGGAAATCCGCATTTTGGACGAAAAACGCCAATATGGGCGAGGGCAAGCGGTACGGTTTTTGAAAAAATCCCCCCTTCGCCAAACGCCGAGCTGTGAACTTTACGGCAAATGTGGCGGTTGCCAAATGCAGCATATTCCCCTTGATTTGCAACGGGAAACGAAACAGCAGGCACTTTTCCAACGGCTACAAAAATTTCAAAGCAAGCCGATCCAATTTGAGCCGATGATTGTCGGGCGAGACAAGGGCTATCGCCGCCGTGCGAGATTGAGCATTTCCGTGCAAAATCAACAGGTTAGCCTTGGTTTTCGTCAGCAAAATTCGCAGCAAATCATCCCCCTTGCACAATGCGAAGTGCTTGCCGACCCCCTTTCCGCTTTGTTGCCTGCTCTGCAAAATTTGCTTTCAGAATGGCAACAGAAAAAACGGCTGGGGCATATCGAATTGGTGCAAGCGGATAACACCATCGTCCTGCTGTTACGCCATTTGGGGGCGGTTAATGAAGCGGATCAGGAACGATTATTGACATTCGCTCGCCACTACCATTTGAGCTTGTTTGTGATGTGTGAGGAAGATCGGATCGAACATTGGTCGGGGGAATTGCCCTATTACCACATTCACGGCTTGAAATTGGCGTTTTCAGTGCGGGATTTTATTCAGATCAACGGCGAACTCAATCACAAAATGGTCGATCACGCCTTGCAATGGCTTGATCTGCAACCGCAGGATCGAGTGTTAGATCTCTTTTGTGGAATGGGCAATTTCACCCTGCCAATCGCCCAACGAGCGGGCTATGTGGTCGGGGTTGAGGGCGTGGCGGAAATGGTGGCACAGGCTCACCAAAATGCCGTTACAAGCGGTCTGAAAAATGTAAATTTTTATCAGACCAACCTTGATGAATCCTTTGTGGATAAGGAATGGGCGGCAGAGTCGTTCAATAAAATTTTGCTCGATCCTGCTCGCAATGGGGCTTATTTTGCCTTGGATCACCTTTGCGAACTCAATCCCGAGCGGATCGTTTATGTCTCTTGCAACCCTGCCACTTTGGTGCGAGATGCACAAAAATTGGTGGAAAAAGGCTACTTTCTCAACAAAGTGGCGATGATCGATATGTTCCCCCACACGGGGCATTTGGAATCGATTTTGCTGTTTTGCAAGGGGTAGGGAATTTTCGAGAATAGGCAAGGTCTATTCAGCGTTTAATCTTGATTTAAAAAGGAAGAAATATGCAATTTGTCGGTAAACTGATTGGTTTTTTCTTAGGTTACAAACTGCTCGGCGGTTTTTTCGGGGGGATTTTGGGCGTGATCGCAGGGCATTGGGCGGATAAAAAGCTCTATGAACTGGGTTCGGTCAAATCCAGCTTTTTCGGCAAGAAATTGACCCGTCAATCCCTCTTTACCCAAACCACTTTTGCGGTAATGGGGCATCTCGCCAAAGCCAAAGGACGGGTAACCGAGCAGGATATTCAGCTCGCTCGCCAGTTGATGAGCCGTTTGCAGTTGGATAGCCAAGCCCAACAACAGGCACAACAGGCGTTCACCCTCGGTAAAGAGGCAGATTTCCCGATTCGCCAAGTGATCAGCGAATTTCGTGAGGCGTGCGGACAACGCCAAGACCTACTGCGTTTCTTCGTGGAAGTGCAAATGCAGGTGGCGTTACAGGACGGACAGCTCGACCAATCGGAACAACGGATTTTATTCACTATCGCCGAAACCCTAGGCATTTCACGCCCTCAATTTGAGCAGATGATCGCAATGGTAATGGCGGCACAACGTTTCCGCTCGGGCTACTATCAGCAAGAATTTGAACAAGCCTATCAGCAACAATCGCAGGGCGGATACAGCGGCGGCGGTTATCGCCAGCCAAGTCGCCCAAGCCTTGATGACGCATACAGCGTCTTAGGCGTAACGGCTTCGGACGAGCAAAACACCGTCAAACGGGCTTATCGCAAGCTAATGAACGAACACCACCCCGACAAATTGGTCGCCAAAGGCTTACCGCCTGAAATGATGGAAGTCGCAAAAGAAAAAGCCCAACAAATCCAAGCCGCCTACGACCTGATTTGCAAGGCGAAGGGGTGGAAGTAGCAAGCGGTTGGATTTTTTCTAATTTTACGGGACGCCAGCGTGGCGTCCCTACGTAGGGACGCGATGTTCGCGTCCCAAAATAGCAGCGAAAAAATTGTGGAACATTTTGTAAAACGCGTCATCCTCGCCCCAATGCAAGGGGTGCTTGATCCTTTTGTGCGGCAGCTTTTAACCGCAGTGAATGATTACGATCTCTGCATTTCGGAATTTGTGCGGGTGGTCGATCAAAAACTGCCGAAAAAGGCGTTTTATCGGCTTTGCCCCGAGCTGCACAACGGTGGATTTACCCCCTCTGGCACGCCCGTGCGGGTGCAGATTTTGGGGCAACACCCCGAGTGGTTGGCGGAAAATGCTCACTTGGCGGTGGAATTGGGGTCGCACGGGGTTGATTTGAATTGCGGTTGCCCCTCAAAAACCGTTAATGGCAGTAATGGCGGGGCTTCGTTATTGAAAGATCCCGATTTGATCTACCGAGCCACCCTCGCAATGCGACAAGCTGTGCCGAAGGATCAGATTGTGTCGGTCAAGGTGCGGCTGGGCTGGGACAGCAGTTCGCAATGCTTTGAGATCGCCGATGCGGTGCAACAGGGGGGGGCGGACGAAATTACCATTCACGGTCGCACCAAAGTGGACGGCTACCGAGCCGAGCGGATCAACTGGCAAGCGATTGGCGAAATTCGCCAAAAACTCAACATTCCCGTGATCGCCAACGGCGAGATTTGGGATTTTGACTCGGCAAAAAAATGCTGCGAAATCACCGCTTGCGATAGCCTGATGATCGGGCGAGGGGCGTTAAATGTGCCGAATTTGAGCCGTGTGGTGAAATTCAACGCCCCTAAAATGGCGTGGGCGGAAGTGCTACAACTGCTGGCTCAATATGTGCAAATGGAAAACGAACACGACAGCGGTTTTTACCACGTGGCTCGAATCAAGCAGTGGCTGCGTTACCTCGATAAAGAATATCCCGAAGCGGTGGCGTTGTTCGACATTCTCAAAACCGAACACGGCTACGAGGGCTTGAAAAAGCACATTATGCAAGCGGTGGGATAATCCAAAATTTAGCAAGGAAATCAAATGAATAAGCAAGTGTTTAGCGAGGAAGAAATTTCCTCAACCCAAACTTTCCAACCCAAGCAAGAATTTGACGAACAAAGCGTCAAAATTGAGGAAGAACGCCGTGAAGTTGAAGCGGAATTGGTGATTGAGGAAAGCCTCAAACCCTCACGTTTTTGGGTGCGAGTGCTACTGGCGGCGTTGGCGTTGTTTGGCGTGGCGGTGTTGGCTCAAAGTGTACAATGGCTGATTGATACGTTCCAAAATCGCCAATGGATCTATTTTGCGTTCTCAATCGTGTTCGCTTTAATCAGCTTTACGGGCGTGGGCGTGTTGGTGCGTGAGTGGCGAAGATTGGTTTATTTGCGTAAACATCAACAAAATCAACAAGTTAGCCAACAGCTTTTATTGGAAGAATTGCCGAGCGAAAGTGGCGAAATGGCGACCAAATTCTGCCACGAAGTGCTGAAAGAGTTGGAACATCATCCGCAGGTGGCTCAATCGGCGGAACGTTGGAAAAAGCAACTGGACGAGGGCTACAACGCCAAAGAGGTGCTTTATTTGTTTGGCGAAACGGTGTTGAACCCGATTGATCGTCAAGTGAAAAAATTGATTACCAAAAGTGCCACCGAAAATGCGATTATCGTGGCGGTCAGCCCGTTGGCGATTGTTGATGTGCTAATGGTGGCGTGGCGAAATTTCTCGCTGATCAACAAAATCAGCCGAGCCTATGGAATGGAACTGGGCTATGTCAGCCGTTTGAAACTGTTCAAAATGGTGCTAACTAATATGGTGTTTGCGGGGGCGACCGAAATTGCCAGCGATGTGGGAATGGACTTTTTTTCGCAAAATCTCACCGCTAGACTTTCAATGCGAGCAGGGCAGGGCATCGGCGTGGGGCTTTTGACCGCCCGCTTGGGGATCAAAGCAATGGAATTTTGCCGCCCTCTGGCTTTCCAAGCCCACGAACGCCCGAAACTCTCGGTGGTTCGCCAAGAATTACTCGGGGCAGTGAAGGATATTTTCTTCACCAAAACCCCTGAAAAAGAGACAGTTGCTCGTTAATTAAACAATTAAATTTTAGCAACCGTTTCCCTTTGTAAATTTTGACAAAACTTACAAATCTTACATTAGAATAGCCACATCTTTTTATTATTGGAGATGTGGTTATGTTTTCTTTCCTCAAAGCCTCAGCCCCTGCCCCTCGCATTGAAGATGCTCGGGTCGATGCAGAGTATAAACGGCTACGTTGGCAAGTGTTTGCTGGCGTGTTTATTGGTTATGCGGCGTATTATTTAATCCGCAAAAACTTTTCCCTTGCGATCCCTTATTTGATTGATGAATACGGTTTCACCAAAGCCGATCTCGGTACGGTGGGCGTGGCACTTTCCCTCGCTTACGGGATCAGTAAATTTGTAATGGGTAACGTGTCGGATCGCAGTAATCCGAAATACTTCATTACCATTGGTTTGGTCGGTTCGGCGATTGTGAGCTTGATTTTCGGGCTGGTGCCAGGGGTGTTGGCTTCGATTCCAATTATGATCGTGCTTGCCGCCCTCAACGGCTGGTTCCAAGGAATGGGCTACCCACCTGGGGCGAAAACGATGACTAACTGGTTCTCGGTGTCAGAACGTGGTGTCTGGTGGAGCTGGTGGAACGTGTCGCACAACCTCGGCGGTGGCTTGATCGGACCGCTTGCAATCCTCGGTTTATCCCTATTCGGTGTGTGGCAATCCCTCTTTTATTTGCCAGCCTTGATTGCGATTGTGTTAGCCTTCGTGATGTTCTGGCTGATGCGTGATACCCCAGAATCCCAAGGTTTACCGCCTGTTGATGAATGGAAAGGCGAAAAAGTGGTGGAAAAAGTCGAATCCGCTCACACCCTTTCGTCCCGTGATATTTTCTTCAAATATATCATCAACAACAAATTCCTGTGGGCGATTGCGATTGCTAACGTGTTCGTTTATTTCATTCGCTACGGCATTATCGACTGGGCACCGACCTACCTCAAAGAAGTGAAACAATTCAGCGTGGACAAACAAAGCTGGGCGTATTTCCTCTATGAATATGCAGGGATCTTTGGAATGCTTGCAAGCGGTTATTTGAGCGACAAAGTGTTCAAAGGACACCGCGCACCACCGATGTTGCTCTTCCTCGTGGGCGTGCTAATTGCGATTATCGTTTACTGGAAAAACCCAGCAGGCAACCCGTTAATTGATAACATCTGCTTAGTGGCGATTGGCTTCTTGATTTACGGACCTGTAATGATGATCGGCTTACAAGCGGCGGATCTCGTTCCGCGTGTCGCGACAGGCACGGCAACAGGTTTGACCGGCTTATTCGGCTACTTGCTCGGTTCAGCCAGTGCGGGTTATGTGATGGGTAAATTGGTCGATGTGTTCGGCTGGGACGGCGGTTTCTACGCCCTCATCATCTCGTGCTTCCTCGCCTTTGGCTTCATTGCTTTAACCTTGTTTAACCGCAAAAAAGTGTAGTTTCAAATAAAATGCAAGGGGGTAGATTTTCCTAAAAATCTACCCCCTTAGTTTTATTCAATCCCCGCAATTTTGTGGGTTTGGATACTCAACTGCCAGTGCGGTTTGTTCGAGCGTTGGTTGAGTTTGCCGAGTTGAGTGATGGTGTCGAGCATATTCATCACGCCGTCTTGCTCGCAGGGGGAAAGGTAGTAGCGGTCGGCTTTGATCGTGTTTTCAATCTGTTCGCAGAAATCCAGCACATCGCCGTCCACCACGATCCGCACCTCGTGGGCGAAATCCAAATGGTGTTTCAGATAATTTTTCTGATAGAGCCGTTTCGGGCTGGTGGCGATATAGTCGATCTGCTTCGGCACAGGCTTCAAACCGTTGGTTTCCACCGCAATAAAATAGCCCTCACTTTTCAGCACATCGAGCAAAATCTCAATGTTCGGCTGAATGGTCGGCTCGCCGCCCGTGATGATGATATTGCGAGCAGAAAAGCCACGCACCACCGCCATAATCTCGTTGAGGGTTTTGGTTTCAAATTGGTTGTAATTGGTATCGCACCACGGACAAGCAAGGTTGCACTTGCCAAAGCGAATAAAAATGCTCGGCATACCCGTGTTATAACCCTCGCCTTGCAGGGTCTCAAAAATTTCCACGATACGATATTCAGGATTAGGATTTATGATATTTTGCATTTGATAAAGGTGTTGCAAGCGGTCAGATTTTCTAAAATTTTGCATAAACTTACCGCTTGTGAAGAATATTTTCCCCGTCATTTTGCGTTGAGCGGTTGCGTCAAATTTCAAGGGCGATTTGTACTGTTTGAGCTTGCGAAGCAAGCGAGTTTACAAATCGACCGTAGAAATTAGCAACAAGCGAAACAAAGCAAAATGTTCGGGGTGTGTTTCTTTGGTTACTTTCTTTGCACAAGCAAAGAAAGTAACAACTATTTTGTGTATTCGCAGTAAGAAGTCGGGGTTTCCCACAATCGAATTAAACTCACCGGCAAGCCGACTTTTTCGAGTTTTTCAAACATATATTTCGCCATTTCTTCGGCGGTGGTGCGGGTGGGAATGCCGTACACTTTGGAATCCAAATCGATCAGCAACTGGGCAACTTTGCACTCTTTTTCACTATGTAAGTCGTAGATAAAGGCGTGATCCATTTGATCCAAAATATGGGTTTTGACCACCGCTTTCAGATCGCTGTAATCCATCACCATTCCACGCTTTGCCCCGTCCGCAAACAGCTCGCCTGCCACTTCCACTTGCAGTTTATAGGTGTGTCCGTGCAGGTTTTGGCATTTGCCATCGTGTCCGTCCAGCATATGAGCCATATCAAAGCTAAATTCTTTGGCGATTTTAAACATTGCTTTCCCCTTTTTCAGCGAGATATTCATTCAGCCCCTTTTCACGCAGCACGCAGCTCGGGCAGGTGTGGCAACCGCCTTCTACCCCCAAATAGCAAGTGTGGGTGTGGGTGCGAACATAGTCAAACGCCCCGAGTTGATCGGCTAACGCCCACGTCTCTTTTTTGGTGAGATACATCAACGGCGTGCGAATGTTGAAGTTGTAATCCATCGCCAAGTTGAGGGTCACGTTCATTGATTTGATGAACACATCACGGCAGTCGGGATAGCCGCTGAAATCGGTTTCGCACACGCCCGTGAAAATAGTTTGAATCCCTTGCGATTTAGCATAAATGGCGGTGTAGAGCAAAAATAACGCATTGCGACCGTCCACGAAAGTGTTGGGCTTGTCGCCCTGTTGCTCGATTTGAGCGTTGTCGTCCATTAACGCATTGGTGGTGATAGCTTTGATCACAGAGGTGTCGATCACCGTCTGCTTCACCCCGAGATCTTGGGCGATCCACTTCGCCTTATCGAGTTCGATATGGTGGCGTTGCCCGTATTGAAAAGTAACCACTTCCACATTCTCACGCCCAAATTCTTGAATGGCGAGGAAAAGGCAAGTGGTCGAATCTTGACCGCCAGAAAAAATCACGACGGCTTTTTTTGAATAAGACATTGAAGTTCCTTAGTTTTTTTATGTGGGAGGATTGCGAACCACAGGTTGAACATAAAAGCGGTAGGATTTGCCAAAATTTCGCGAAATCCTACCGCTTGCGAGGGAGCATTATAGCCGTTTTTTCAACGAATGCCTATCGGCGATTTTTCCTACGGTTAGCAAGCCAAATTATCGTAGCAAGTTGTGCAAAAAAAAAAACAATATATAATTAAAAAATGTTCAATTTAATTTTTCATTTAAGGAGCAAAAATGACAGCCAAATACACTGTTATTCGGGTAAATAGCATTATTGAAACCCAACATTGCTATGCAGAATTAGTTGAAGTCTGTGCGAGATGGCAATACACGATTTCACCGCTTAGCAATCCATTACAATTTTGCCTTTCTCGCCAAATTGTTTTCCCCACTCAACATACTCTGTATGACAATGAATTCTTTTTGGGTAAGGAAGAAAGGTTCTTGAACGCTTTGTTTTGGAAACATAGTTTGAAAGTAAAAGTAGGTGATGTACAAATTGTAGAAAGACAGCCATTTAGCGTCCCAGCAGGAATGACACATTATTCCACACCAAAGCTTATCACTGCCTATATCAATAATCCATATGACGAGGAATAACCAATGAAAATGAAAAAACAACTACTTGCTACTTTAACCGCACTGCTTTTGGCCCAAACTAGTGTTGCCGAAGTTAATCCAAAAGCCTTAGAATTAGCCAAACAAGGTAATGCAAAGGCACAGACTGTTGTCGCTGATCAGTTTTGTGATGAAGGGCAATATTTGGAAGGCTTATATTGGTGGGAAGAAGCAGCAAAGCAAAATAATGTGCAGGGGCAAGATCGTCTTGCAGATGCTTATCGAAATGGGAGTTGTTCACTGAAACGAAGTAATCAGTTTCCACCCGATTATCCAAAAGCCTTAGAATGGTATCAACGGATAATTTATAATCCCAAAGCCAAAGATACATACGAATTTTATAATGCGAAATTTTGGATTGCGGATATGTACTATTGGGGGAAAAACGGCATTCAACAAGATGGAATGCAAGCCAAAGCAGGCTTTACTGAACTTGCCAATTTGCCTGATAAGTTGATTAAAGCGGAAAAAGATAAGAAAGGAGATTCTGTTATTAAAGAAACCCGAGGCAATGCTCGTTATCGATTGGCTCAAATGTATTATTTTGGGGATTTTACACGTCAAGATTATGAACAAGCCTATCAATGGGCAAATAAAGCAAGGCAAGATCTCAATTATCGGGGAGCAATGATTCAAGCTCATTTGGATTATAGCCAAAGGGGCAATAAGCAACAAGGAATGGAGCTAATGGGCAGAGTGTGTGATATGGGCGTTAGCCAGCAAGCCTGTGATTGGTATCAAGATATGAAAGCTAACCGCCCATTGCGAGCAGGGAATTTATAAACCGATGTGCTAAAAATTTGGCAGAAACTGCCCGCTTGTTGTTCGTTTTGCTTTAATTTTATGCAAGCGGTTCGATTTTTTAAAATTTTTGCAAAAAGTGCTTGCGTTGGTTTTGTTTTTGCCTATAATGCACCGCACACAACGATGCACTGTTGTGAAGAAGTTTGATTGATTACAGTGCGTCGTTGTTTTTTGTTCTTTAACAACGAATCAGACAATCTGTGTGGGCACTTGTTGATGATTGATTTTGAAAACATATTTTTGATTTTGAAGTCTCGATAGGTGCTTAAACTAGAAATTCATTATTAAGTGATTTTTGTGTCAGCATATTGAGCGATTAAACTTT
>NZ_MUYA01000011.1 GCF_002015115.1 Haemophilus paracuniculus | reverse complement strand
GGCGGATTTTGGGAAATTTCTCAAATCTGCCCGCTTGTCTTTTTATTTAGAGCAGATTTTAAAACCACAAAAATAACGATTCAGCTATAATAAAAAGAGGGATTTTTCCCTCTTTTTATTTTTTGAGGTAGTACAAAAAATGACAGATTGGCTTTATTGGGCGTTGGCGTCGGCGGTGTTTGCGAGTTTGACGGCGATTTTTGCGAAAGTTGGAGTGCAAGGGGTAGATTCGGACTTTGCGACTTTTATTCGCACTTTGGTGATTATTGTCGCTTTGGCGGGCTTTTTGAGTTATGCGAATAAGTGGCAGCCGTTATCAAATTTGACGGCAAAGAATTGGCTGTTTTTGATTTTGTCGGGGCTTGCTACGGGGATTTCGTGGCTTGCCTATTTCAAAGCGTTGCAACTGGGGAATGCTTCACAAGTTGCCCCGATTGATAAATTGAGCCTCGTTTTAGTGGCGATTTTTTCGGTAATTTTTCTCGGCGAACGCCCCTCAAATCAAGATTGGTTGGGGATCGGTTTAGTAGCGACTGGCGTGCTGGTGCTGGCTTTCAAGAGGTAGGATTTCGCTAAATTTTACCGATCAAATGTTCTTTTTAATAATCTGTTAAATTTTTTGTGATTGAGTTCACAAATTTCACTCTTTTTTCTGCGAGTTTTGTTTTTTTTCGCTATCATTTCGTTCGGTAATGTTCGGAAACGAACATTTTAGTTTTATTAAAAAATGTTGGAGTTTTTATGTTTGGTCCATTTAAACCCGCCCCGCACATTGCGGAGCTACCAAAAGATAAAATCGATCCCGTTTATCGCCGTTTGCGTTGGCAAGTGTTCGCAGGGATCTTCTTCGGCTATGCCGCCTATTATTTCGTGCGTGCCAATTTCGATTTGGCTCAAAAAGGCTTGATTGAAGCAGGGTTATATAACAAAGCCGAATTGGGGATTATCGGCACGGGTGCTGGTTTGGCGTATGGCTTGTCCAAATTCGTGATGGCGTGGATGTCAGACCGCTCAAATCCGAAAGTCTTTTTACCGTTCGGTTTATTGTTGTCAGGTTTATGTATGACAATGATGGGCTTAATGCCGTGGGCGACCTCGGGCATTTTGGTAATGTTCATTATGATCTTCCTTAACGGCTGGTTTCAAGGTATGGGCTGGCCGCCGTGCGGACGCACAATGGTGCATTGGTGGTCAAAATCTGAACGTGGCTCAATCGTGTCGATTTGGAACTGTGCTCACAACGTGGGTGGTATGGTACCAGGGTTGATGGTCTTCTTAGCAGGGGCGATCTATTTCAACACCACAGGTATTGAGGCAACGGCAAAAGACGTTTGGCAACAAGCCCTTTACTACCCAGGGATTGCCGCAATGATTGCCGCTATTCCAATCTATTTGATGATGAAAGACACCCCACAATCTTGCGGTTTACCGCCGATTGAAAAATGGCGTAACGATTATCCAGACAACTATGACGAGAAAAAATCGGAACAAGAGCTTACCACCAAAGAAATTTTGGTAACTTATGTGCTTAAAAATAGATTGTTGTGGTATATCGCGATTGCGAACGTCTTTGTGTACTTAATCCGTTATGGCGTGTTGAAATGGTCGCCAGTTTATTTGGGCGAAGTGAAACACTTCAACATCAAAGGCACGGCTTCCGCTTATATCATTTACGAATTAGCCGCAATCCCAGGGACGCTCTTGTGCGGTTGGGTGTCGGATAAAATCTTCAAAGGCAAACGTGGTTTAACAGGCTTCATCTTTATGATTCTTACCACCGCCGCGGTTGTCGCCCTCTGGCTCAACCCAGCCACCCCAGAAGCGGAACTTGCCCAATACGCCGGCAAAGCGTGGTATGAAAATCCATATCAGTTAATGGACTTCATCTTAATGACCACTATCGGCTTCTTGATTTACGGCCCAGTAATGTTGATCGGCTTGCACGCCCTTGAACTCGCCCCGAAAAAAGCGGCGGGTACATCAGCAGGCTTCACAGGCTTATTCGGCTACCTCGGCGGTACCGTTTCAGCCTCAGCGGTTGTAGGCTGGGCAGCGGAATACTACGGCTGGGACGGCGGTTTCTATGTAATGATCGCAGGCGGTGTGTTAGCAATCTTGTTAATGTTCATCACAATGGTTGAAGAAGGTAAACACAAAGCGAAATTAGAAAATCACTACGGTAACTAATTGCTTAATTTAACAAAAGGGGAAACTTCGGTTTCCCTTTTGTCATTTCACACAGGACGGAGCCTTGGGTCTCTACGAAGGGTTTGTCCAGCAAGCGGTAAGATCATAGAAAATTTAGTGGATCTACATCACACTATAACAAAAATTCATTTGCACAATTGCTCAAATCTTTTTATCCTTTCCACCGTTTTTGCTTTCGATTCATCGCAAGGATTTATTATGCAACCCAAAGCTAAATTTAGAAAAGATTATAAAGTTCCAGATTACACCATTAACGAGATTTCGTTAGATTTCCAACTTGATCCTAACCGCACTTTTATCACTTCCATTCTCAATGTTGAGCGTAAAAATCCAGAGGCGAATCAGCTACGTTTGGACGGGCATAGTTTCGAGTTTTTATCCCTCAAATTAAATGATCAGCCCTTTGAAAACTATGTTAAAGATGAGGAATCTTTAACCCTTGATTTGAGCGAGCTGAATTTGGATCAGTTCCAACTTTGCATTGAAACGGCGGTGAACCCAGCCCAAAACACTTCGCTGCAAGGGCTTTATCTGTCGGGCGATGGCATTTGCACCCAATGTGAAGCGGAAGGCTTCCGCCAAATGACCTATATGCTGGATCGCCCCGATGTGCTTGCCAAATATCGCACCAAAATCACTGCGAGCAAGGCGAAATATCCGTTCTTGCTTTCAAACGGCAACCGTATCGCCCAAGGCGAGTTGGAAGATGGTCGCCATTGGGTCGAGTGGGAAGATCCTTTCCTCAAACCGAGCTATTTATTTGCGTTAGTGGCAGGCGATTTTGACCTGTTGCAAGATAAATTCATCACAATGAGCGGACGAGAAGTGGCTCTCGAAATCTATGTGGATCGAGGCAATCTCGACCGTGCAGGTTGGGCGATGGAAAGTCTCAAACGCTCGATGAAATGGGACGAGCAACGCTTCGGCTTAGAATACGATTTGGATATTTATATGATCGTGGCGGTCGATTTCTTCAATATGGGGGCGATGGAAAACAAAGGCTTGAACGTGTTTAACTCGAAATTCGTGCTTGCCAATCCGCAAACCGCCACGGACGAAGATTATATGAACGTGGAAAGCGTGATCGCCCACGAATACTTCCACAACTGGACGGGCAACCGCATTACTTGCCGAGATTGGTTCCAGCTAAGCCTCAAAGAAGGTTTGACCGTATTCCGTGATCAAGAATTTACCTCGGATTTATGGTCGAGAGCGATCAAGCGGATAGATGACGTGCGTTTTTTGCGTGCGTTCCAATTCGCCGAGGACGCCAGCCCGATGGCTCACCCGATTCGCCCTGAAAAAGTGATCGAAATGAACAATTTCTATACGGTTACGGTGTACGAAAAAGGGGCGGAAGTGATCCGAATGATCCACACCTTGCTCGGCGAGCAAAAATTCCAGCAAGGAATGAAATTGTATGTGGCGGAAAATGACGGCAAAGCGGCGACCTGTGAGGATTTTGTTTCCGCAATGGAACGGGCTTCGGGCATCGATCTCACCCAATTCCGCCGTTGGTATAGCCAATCGGGAACGCCAGAATTGACCGTGAGCGATCACTATGATGAAAAGAGCAAAATCTACCGCTTGCAAGTGGCTCAAATGACCCCAGCCACCGCCGACCAGCTCGAAAAAGCGAATTTGCATATTCCGCTTAAAATTGCGTTATATGGCTCGGACGGGGCAAAAATCAGCCTGCAATATGAATTATTGACCGTCAGCGATGTGCTTGATGTGATTCACGACCGCCAAGTGTTTGAGTTCCACAACGTGCCACAACGCCCTGTGCCTGCGTTATTGTGTGATTTTTCTGCCCCCGTGCGAATTGATTACAACTACACCACCGAGCAACTGCTTACTTTGCTTAAATATGCAGAAAACGATTTCGTGCGTTGGGATACGGCTCAAACCTTGTACATCAATGAATTGCGAGCCAATTTAACCCGTTATCATCAAAATGAACCGTTACAATTCTCGAATGATTTGTTAGAAGCGTTGATGTTAATTGTCGATAATTGGCAGCAAGATCCAGAATTAACGGCGTTAATGCTCACCTTGCCAAAAGAGACAGAATTTGCGGAATCGTTCAAAGTGATTGATCCTGCGGGTATCGCGGCGGTTCGCACCTTTATGCAGCAAACCATTGCCAGCGAATTAAAAGACCGCTTGTTAATCATTTACAACGCCAACAAACTGGACGGCTACCGTGTGGAAGCGAAAGATATCGCGAAACGTGCGTTACGCAATGTTTGCTTATCGTATCTCGCCTTTACTGAACAGGGCAACGGCATTGTAAACCGCCATTATCAGCAATCGGACAATATGACTGACACCCTCGCGGCACTTTCAGCGGCAACCAAAGCCCAGCTCGCGTGTGCGGATTTATTGTTGAAAGATTTTGAAGAAAAATGGCATCACGATGGTTTGGTGATGGACAAATGGTTCGCCCTGCAAGCCACTCGCCCAGATGAAAATGTGTTGCAAATCGTGCAAGGCTTGCTGGAACACCGTAGCTTTAATTTCAACAATCCTAACCGCTTGCGTTCGTTGGTAGGGACTTTTGCGGCACAAAACCCGAGAGCTTTCCACGCCATTGACGGTTCGGGCTATCGTTTCTTGATCGATATTTTGATCAAACTGAACGAAAGCAATCCGCAGGTGGCGGCACGTTTAATCGATCCATTGATTAAATTAGGACGCTACGATTCCCAACGCCAAACCTTAATGCGTCGCGGCTTAGAACGTTTGGCAGGTTTAGAAAATCTTGCCAGAGATCTGTTTGAGAAAATCGACAAGGCGTTGCAATAAAAAAGAGAAAGGCGGATTATCCGCCTTTTTCCTTACATTTTCCCCAAAAGAAAAGGCTTAGTTTTAACTAAGCCTTTTTGTTTTTGCGATTACGCAGGATATTTCGCTGCGGTCTCTTTTAACAGGGTTTGTAATTCGCCTTTTTGGAACATTTCTAACATAATGTCGCAGCCGCCGACCAATTCGCCTTCCACCCAAAGTTGTGGGAATGTCGGCCAGTTGGCGAATTTTGGCAATTCGGCACGAATGTCTGGGTTGCTTAAAATATCCACATAGCCGAATGGCACTTGGCAGTTAATTAAGGCTTCCACCGCACGGGCAGAGAAGCCGCAAGAAGGGAATTTTGGCGATCCTTTCATATAAATTAAGATCGGATTTTCGCTGATTTGCTGTTTGATTTTGTCGATAGTTTCCATTGATTACCTCAAAAATGGTGTGTAAAAGTTGAGTGATTTTATCAGATATTCCTTGAAATTCCCAATAATCTATCCGCTTGCACCGCTATTCATAACGCAACGCCATTGCTGGCTCAATTTTTGAGGCTCGATAAGCAGGATAGAGGGTGCAAAGTAGCGAGAGGGCGATGGAAATTGCCACAATCACGCCAATTTGCGAGGCGGAAATTAAGGTCGGCAGATGAATGTTGCCGTTAATCAGTTGCACGATGTCGCCTAAATTTTGGCTAATTAGCACCCCAAGTAAGCCGCCAATCAGCGAGCCAATCACGCCCACAATCGCCCCTTGCAACACAAAAATTTGCATCACTTGCCCTTTGGTTAAGCCCTGCGTTTGCAAAATCGCAATTTCGCCCTGTTTATCCACCACCATTAGGCTGAGTGAGGTAACGATGTTGGAAATCGCCACGATGATAATCAAGCTAATTAGCAGGCTCATCATATTTTTTTCCATTCTAACCGCTTGGAAAAATTCGCCTTTTTGCTCACGCCAATCGCTAATTTGCCACTTATCTTCGGGGAAAATGGTGCTAAGTTCGTTGATTTGGAAGGGATCTTTCAAAAACAGCCGAACCCCTTGGGTTTGCTCTGGATCGATCCGCAATAATCGCCCCACATCGGTTAAATTGGCAAACAGGGTAAATTCCGAGCTTTCGCCCCCAGCAGGGTAAATTCCCGAAATGGTAAAAAGTCGCTGCACAGGCACTCGCCCGAACGGGGTGTATTGGCTATTTTCGGTAATCATCAAACGGATTTTGTCGTTCACGCCGAGCTTCAATTTATTCGCTAATCGTTCGCCAATCAGCACATTAAATTCGCCTGAGGGTAGCAGTTGCGTGAGATTTTCGCCCGTTAAAAGCGGATCGTCCGTCTCATTTTCCACACCGATCAACTGCCCAGCGTTAATCCCTTGCTGGCTTTGAATAATCACGTTAGTGCGGTTAATCGGCACGGCTTGGGTGGCAAAATCGAGCAACGGCAAGCGGTCGGATTTCGTCCAATTTTCGTCAATCGGCGAAATAATCGCGTGGGGCAGGGTGGAAAGCAGGTTGCGTTTCTGCATATTTTCCAAACCGTTCATTACCGACAGCACAATCACCAACGCCATTACGCCAAGTACAATCCCAAGGCTGGCAAGGTTGGTTACCAACCGCCCAAAGCGATCCGCACTTTTCGACCGCCAATAACGCCACGCAATAAAAAGGGGGGTAAAGTTCATCATTTTTTATTACATCAATGTTATTTATAAGTTTTTCCCCTCTCTCTGCAAGAAATACTGAACGTATTTCTTGCTGTCTCTCTCCCACAAGTGGGAGAGAGTTTTTTATTTTCGCTTGATATACTACCCTCGCCCACTTGTGGGAGAGGGACAGATTTTTCTTCGTTGAGAAGAAAAATCAGGGAGAGGGAAAAATCTTTTTATTTGCCCGTGGCGACAAATTCTTCAATATTTTGTGCCACTTTATTAACCAAAGTCGTTACCGCCGAGTCGCTTGCCCACGCGATGTGTGGGGTGATCAGCAAATTCGGCAGGCGTTTAGCGGCTTGAATCAGCGGATTATCCTTTTCAGGCGGTTCTTTAACCAACACATCTAACGCCGCCCCAGCAATCGTGCCGTTTTCGAGGGCGTTGAGCAGAGCGGTTTCATCAACCAACGGACCTCGCCCCGTGTTAATCAAGTAAGCGGTTGGTTTCATTAGGCTTAATGTTTCCGCATTGATTAAGTTTTGGGTGCTGTCGGTCAAAGGGCAATGCAGGGTAACAATGTCCGCCTCTTTCAACACCGTTTCAAATGGGGTGTAGCCCTCACGCACGTTGGTCGCCCCTTTGTGCTCGGCGTAAAGCACTTTCATTCCGATCAATTCCGCCAAACGTCCCACTTCTGAACCCAAATTGCCCTTGCCAAAAATGCCGAGGGTTGAGCCACGCACATCGGTGATCGGGTGATCGGTGTAGCAGAATTGTCCGCAAGTCGCCCAACGGTCAGAGATAACTTGATCACGATGATAGCCCACCAAGCTATGTTTCAGGGCGAAAATCATACCCAAAACGTGTTCTGGCACGGTAACGCTTGAATAGCCCGTTACATTTTTCACCGCAATGCCAAGCTCTTTGGCGGCGACTAAATCAATGTTATTCGTCCCCGTTGCCGTTACCGCAATCAGCTTCAAGCGAGGCAATTTCGACATCAATTCACGCCCAAACAGCACCTTGCTGGTGATCACAATATCTGCCTCTTTGGCACGCTCGTAGGTTTCGTCTGCCGAAGTGCGATCATATTCCGTCCAAGTATGAGCAAAGCTTGGGCGAGGAATCTCGTGGCTGGCTGGAATGCCCGTGCGATCTAAAAAAACAATGTTAAGTGGATTTGACATAATGCTTCCTTAGTTAAAGTAAAAGGGACGTGTAGCCTAACAATTTTACAAAAATTTAACAAGTTTTAATCTCAATCTTCTTTAATCGGAAGGGACGCCAGCGTGGCGTCCCTACCATAGACGCTCGTATCCTATCGTAGGGACACGACGCTCGTGTCCCGATCAAGCGGTAAGATTTTTGAAAATTCCTTATTTCATCAAATAAAGCACTACACCGAAGTATCAATCACTTCAAAGGATTTCACCAAATCATCAATCGCTTTCATTTGGGAAACAAAGGCTTCTAATTTGGAAAGAGGTAATGCCGAAGGACCATCACATTTCGCCGAATTTGGATCTGGGTGAGCTTCAAGGAACAAACCTGCCAAGCCAATCGCCATACCTGCTCGTGCCAATTCGGTAACTTGATCACGGCGGCCACCCGATGCGGCACCAAACGGATCACGGCATTGCAACGAGTGAGTAACGTCAAAAATCACAGGGCTGCCTTTCGACACCTTTTTCATCACATTAAAGCCGAGCATATCCACCACCAAATTATCGTAGCCAAAGTTCGTGCCGCGGTCGCATAAAATCACTTTATCGTTGCCGCACTCTTCGATTTTTTCCACGATATTCCCCATTTGCCCAGGGCTTAAAAATTGCGGTTTTTTCACGTTAATCACCGCCCCCGTGCGAGCCATCGCCTCGACTAAATCTGTCTGGCGAGCCAAAAACGCGGGCAACTGAATAATATCCACCACATCGGCAACAGGCTGGCATTGATGAATTTCGTGCACGTCCGTAATGATTTTCACGCCAAATGTCTCTTTCAACTCTTGAAAAATCTTCAAGCCCTGTTCCATTCCTGGCCCACGGTAAGAGTGAATGGACGAACGGTTCGCCTTATCAAACGAGGCTTTAAACACATAAGGCACGCCCAATTTTTGCGTTACTTCCACATATTTTTCACACACCGTCATTGCCATATCACGGCTTTCCAGCACATTCATACCGCCAAATAGCACGAACGGTTTGTCGTTAGCGATCTCAATCTCGCCTAGTTTTACGATTTTTTGGTTCATAACAGATTCCTATTGAAAGGTAAAAATTACGAGCAATTCTAGCACAGACCGCCCCACTTTTCCTTTTATTTGTGATGGCGGCTTTGATTTTTGGTAACGATGCGAAATTTTAAAAATCCCACCCCTTGCTTTATGAATATGAAAATTTTTCATCTTCAACGTGAAAACTATTCGTTTGCTTAATGGAAAAAATTAAGGGATTATTCAGTCGTTCGTTTAGCCGTCTAAACGGCTAAATCCTTATTCAGAAATCAAACACAACAAGGAGACTGACGATGACGACTTTCCATTTATTAGGCTTCCCACGCGTGGGGGCAAAACGTGAACTTAAATTTGCCCAAGAGCGTTACTGGCGTGGCGAGATCGCCGAGCAAGATTTGCAGGATTTAGCCAAAGCCCTGCGAGCGAAAAATTAGCAGCATCAAATTGAGGCAAATGCCGATTATGTAGCGGTGGGCGATTTTACGTTCTACGATCATATTTTGGATCTGCAAGTGGCAACGGGGGCGATTCCTGCTCGTTTTGGGTTTGATAGCCAAAACTTGACCCTCGATCAATACTTCCAACTCGCCCGTGGCAACAAAAGCCAATTTGCGATTGAGATGACCAAATGGTTCGACACCAACTATCACTACCTCGTGCCAGAATTTCACAAAAACACCGCTTTCAAGGCAAATCCTGCTCACTATGTGAACCAAATCCGTGAGGCGAAAGCGTTAGGTTTGCCGTTTAAGCCAGTGATTGTTGGTCCTCTCACATTCCTCTGGCTCGGCAAAGAGAAAGGCGAAGCATTTGATCGTTTTGAATTGTTGGATCAGCTTGTGCCAGTCTATGTGGAAATTTTGAATGCGTTAGCAGCCGAGGGGGCGGAATGGATTCAAATTGACGAGCCAGCCCTCGCCCTTGATTTGCCAGCGGAATGGGTGGCGGCTTACCAAAGCGTTTATGCAGAATTAAGCAAAGTGAACGCAAAATTATTGTTAGCGACCTATTTCGGCTCGGTGGCGGAACACGCTGACTTGTTGAAAGCCTTACCCGTGGACGGCTTACACCTCGACCTCGTGCGTGGGGCGGATCAGCTTCCTGCCTTTGCCGATTACGACAAAGTGCTTTCTGCCGGCGTGATTGAGGGGCGTAACATCTGGCGTGCTAACCTCAACCAAGTGCTTGATTTGTTAGAACCGCTCAAAGCCAAATTGGGCGAGCGTTTGTGGATTGCCCCAAGTTGCTCGCTGTTGCACACCCCTTACGATTTGGCGGTGGAAACCCAATTACAGGCGAAAAATCCTGATTTATACAGTTGGTTGGCGTTCACGCTACAAAAAGTGAAAGAACTCAACATTCTCAAACAGGCATTAGAACAAGGGCGTTCGGCGGTGCAAGCTCAACTTGATGAAAGCCAAGCGGCGGCGGACGCGCGTGCTAACAGCCAACAAATTCATCGCCCAGAGGTAGCGGCTCGCCTTGCCAATTTGCCTGCCAATGCGGATCAGCGTAAATCGCCATTCGCTGAGCGGATCAAACTGCAAAATGCGTGGCTCAACCTACCGCTATTGCCAACCACCAACATTGGCTCATTCCCACAAACCAGCGAAATTCGCCAAGCCCGTGCCGCCTTCAAAAAAGGCGATTTGAGCCTTGCCGACTATGAAGCAGCGATGAAAAAAGAGATCGAATATGTGGTACGCCGTCAAGAAGAGTTGGATCTCGATGTCTTGGTACACGGCGAAGCCGAGCGTAACGATATGGTGGAATACTTCGGCGAATTGTTGGACGGCTTTGCATTCACCAAATTCGGCTGGGTGCAGAGCTACGGCTCACGTTGCGTAAAACCGCCAGTGATTTACGGCGATGTGCAACGCCCAGAACCGATGACGGTGCGTTGGTCGAAATATGCTCAAAGCCTGACCAACCGAGTGATGAAAGGAATGCTGACCGGCCCTGTAACCATTTTGCAATGGTCGTTTGTGCGAAACGATATTCCACGCTCAACGGTGTGTAAACAGATTGCAGTGGCGTTGTCGGACGAAGTGTTAGATCTCGAAAAAGCAGGGATCAAAGTGATCCAAATTGACGAACCTGCGATCCGCGAGGGCTTACCGCTTAAACGTGCCGAGTGGGATGCTTACCTCAACTGGGCGGGCGAGGCATTCCGTTTAAGTTCAATGGGTTGCCAAGATGATACTCAAATCCACACCCATATGTGCTATTCGGAATTTAACGACATCTTGCCAGCGATTGCCGCCCTTGATGCGGATGTGATCACGATTGAAACCTCTCGTTCCGATATGGAATTACTGACCGCTTTCGGCGAGTTCAAATATCCAAACGACATCGGGCCAGGAGTGTACGACATCCACAGCCCCCGCGTGCCAACCGCCGAGGAAATTGAACGCTTACTACGCAAAGCACTCAACGTTGTGCCAAAAGAACGCTTGTGGGTAAACCCAGACTGCGGTTTAAAAACCCGTGGCTGGAAAGAAACCATTGAGCAGCTGCAAGTGATGATGGACGTAACCAAAAAATTGAGAGCGGAATTGGCATAATTTCCTCAATTTCCTAAAATAGCGATGCGAAAGCATCGCTATTTTTTTACCTCAAATTTCCTTGTAAGCGGGTAGATTTGGGAAATTTTTTGAAATCTGACCGCTTGTTTTGAAAAAGCGTTTGCTATTTTGTTAAAAATCTGTATATATTCGGATTTCTATTTTTTAGCACAACATCAAAAATAAAAGGATGACAAAATGAAACAACTCAAAAACCTTTCTCTTATTGCCCTTGCGGTGGCGTCTGGTTCGGTGCTTGCCGCCCCGAAAACCTTTGTTTACTGCGTGGAATCTTCCCCTGCGTTTTTAAATCCGCAGTTGGCGACTGACGGGGCAACCTTAGATGCGACCAGTCGCACCATTTACAACCGTTTGACCGATTTTGAAAAAGGCGGCACGAGCGTGATTCCGTCCCTCGCCGAGCGTTGGGAAATTTCGGAAGACGGCAAAACCTATACGTTCTACCTGCGTAAAGGCGTGAAATTCCAATCAAACAAAGATTTCAAACCAAGCCGTGATTTTAATGCGGACGATGTGTTGTTCTCGTTCAATCGTCAGCTTGATCCGAACCACCCTTACAACAAGGTGTCGGGCGGTAGTTACGAATACTTTATCGGAATGGATATGCAGAACATTTTGGATAAAGTTGAGAAAGTGGACGATTACACCGTTAAAATGACGCTAAAAGTGGTGAACGCACCGTTTTTGGCTAACTTAGCGATGGATTTCGCGTCAATTTTCTCGGCGGAATATGCGGACAAAATGTTAAAAGCAGGTACGCCTGAAAAAGTGGATAATCAGCCGATTGGTACAGGTCCGTTTGAGTTTGTTTCCTACCAAAAAGATTCGACCGTGCGTTATAAAGCGTTCGAGCAATATTGGGAAGGGAAATCACCGCTTGATCGCTTAGTGTTTGCGATTACCCCTGATGCCAGCGTGCGTTACGCCAAATTAACCAAAGGCGAGTGCCACGCTGCCCCTTATCCGAACCCTGCGGATCTGCCGAAATTAAAAGAAGATCCTGCGATTAACTTGATGAGCCAAGCTGGGTTGAACGTGGGTTATATTTCGTTCAACGTGCAAAAAGCCCCGTTTGACAACGTGAAAGTGCGTCAAGCGTTGAGCTATGCGATCAACAAACCTGCGATTATTGAGTCGGTTTATCAAGGTTCGGGTCAAGTGGCGAAAAACCCAATCCCACCAACAATGTGGGGCTACAATGAAGACGTGAAAGATTACGACTACGATCCTGAAAAAGCCAAAGCCTTGTTAAAAGAAGCAGGCTTTGAAAAAGGGTTCAACACCGAAATTTGGGCGATGCCAGTGGCACGTCCTTACAATCCGAACGCTCGCCGAATGGCAGAAATCGTGCAGGAAGATTGGAAAAAAGTGGGCGTGAACGCCAAAATCGTGAGCTACGAGTGGGGCGAATACCTCAAACGGATGCGTAACGGCGAAGCCCCAACGGGAATGATGGGCTGGAACGGCGATAACGGCGACCCTGATAACTTCCTCAACACCTTGTTAAGCTGTTCAGCGGTGGAACAAGGCTCGAACTATGCAAAATTCTGCTACAAACCGTTCGATGAACTCGTTACCCAAGCGGTGCAAACCACCGATAAAGCGAAACGTACCGAGCTTTACAAACAAGCCCAAGTGGTGTTCAAAGAGCAAGCCCCGTGGGTTACCGTGGCTCACTCAACCACCTACTTCCCTGTGCGTAAAGAAGTGAAAGGCTACCAAATCAGCCCGTTTGGTATCCACAACTTCTATGGTGTGGATTTAGAGACAAAATAATTTAACCAACCTTTCACAAGCGGTTAGATTTGTGGTATTTTCCGTGAAAACCCGAAAAAATCTAACCGCTTGTATTTTTTGCAAGCCAAAATACGAGAACAGTTATGTTTCAATTTATTCTAAAACGTATTTTAATGGTGATTCCCACCTTTTTGGCGATTACCTTGATTACCTTTGCCTTGGTGCATTTAATTCCAGGCGACCCGATTGAAATCCGAATGGGCGAGCGTGGGCTTGACCCTGCGGTGCACGCCCAAATGTTGCAGC
Source organism: Haemophilus paracuniculus (assembly GCF_002015115.1). Taxonomy (GTDB): domain Bacteria; phylum Pseudomonadota; class Gammaproteobacteria; order Enterobacterales; family Pasteurellaceae; genus Haemophilus_E; species Haemophilus_E paracuniculus. The sequence continues at coordinate 11,053 of NZ_MUYA01000011.1, read as the reverse complement.
AGTTGGGCTTAGATCGCCCCTTGCCAGAGCAGTATTTTACTTATGTTAAAAACGTATTGCAGGGCGATTTGGGCAACTCGTTCCGCAATAATGAACCTGTGTTGAAAGAGTTTTTTACCCTTTTCCCAGCTACCGTTGAACTCGCCTTTTTTGCCTTGATGTGGTCGTTGATTGTGGGGATTTTCCTCGGCGTGATTGCTGCCGTGAAAAAGGATTCGTGGATTTCCCACACCGTTACCTCCCTCTCGCTGACGGGCTATTCAATGCCGATTTTCTGGTGGGGCTTGATTTTAATCCTCTATTTTTCCACCCCGCTTGGCTTGCCCGCTTCGGGGCGGCTGCCGTCTGAATACTGGATCGAAGCCAATACAGGTTTTATGCTGATCGACACTTGGCAATCGGACGAACCAGGGGCGTTTTTAGCGGCAATTAAATCGCTGATTTTGCCTGCGATTGTGTTAGGCACCATTCCGCTGGCGGTGGTAACGCGAATGACCCGTTCCTCAATGTTGGAAGTGTTGGGCGAAGACTATATCCGCACCGCCCGTGCCAAAGGGCTGAACACCACTCGCGTGGTAATCGTCCACGCCTTACGCAATGCGTTGATCCCAGTCGTTACCGTGGTCGGCTTGATTGTCGGGCAGTTACTTTCGGGGGCGGTTTTAACCGAAAACATCTTCTCGTGGCCAGGTATCGGTAAATGGATCATCGATGCGATCAATTCCCGTGATTACCCTGTGCTACAAGGCTCGGTGCTGATTATCGCCACTATTATTATCATCGTGAATTTGGTGGTGGATCTGATTTACGGCGTGGTTAATCCGCGAATCCGCCACGCATAGCCGCATAGTAACAGTAAGCAAGCGGTCGGATTTTCAAAAATTTCCACTTATCCCACCCCTTGCAAGTTGAATTTTGAAATTTTGTTGGAGTGAATATGTCTAGTGCAACCGCAATTGCCGCCCCTGCACCCAAAACCCCGTTACAGGAATTTTGGCACTATTTTTGCCAAAATCGTGGGGCGGTGATTGGGCTGGTGTTTATTTCGATTGTCTTTTTTGCCTGCGTTTTTGCGGAATTTGTCGCCCCGTTCGACCCGATTGCCCAAAATCGTGAGGCGTTGTTGTTACCGCCTGCGTGGTTTGAGGGGGGAAATTGGCAGTATATTCTCGGCACGGACGACATCGGGCGGGATATTTTGTCTCGGATTATTTATGGGGCGAGATTGTCGGTCTTTATCGGCTTGATTATCGTGATCTTGTCTTGTGTTTTCGGCGTGATTTTGGGCTTGCTGGCAGGCTATTACGGCGGCACGCTCGACATCATCATTATGCGATTGGTCGATATTATGCTTGCGATTCCGAGCCTGCTTTTAACCATTGGGGTGGTTACGATTCTCGGGCCTTCGCTGATGAATGCGGCGATTGCGATTGCGGTGGTGTCTATCCCGAGTTATGTGCGTTTAACCCGTGCTTCGGTGATGAGCGAAAAAAATCGTGATTATGTAACCGCTTCCCGTGTCGCAGGGGCAGGGGTGCTACGCCTAATGTTCGTGGTGATTTTGCCGAACTGTTTAGCCCCGTTGATCGTGCAGATGACAATGGGGATTTCCAATGCGATTTTGGAACTTGCCGCCCTCGGCTTTTTGGGGATCGGTGCTCAACCACCAACGCCAGAACTCGGCACAATGCTTGCGGAATCCCGTGGCTTTATGCAATCGGCGAACTGGCTGGTTACCGTACCAGGGCTGGCGATTTTGTCGCTGGTGTTAGCGTTTAACCTAATGGGCGATGGCTTGCGTGATGCCTTCGATCCGAAATTGAAACAGTAGGGGGCAAAATGGCGTTATTAAATGTCGATAAACTTTCCGTCCATTTTGGCGATGAAAAAGTGCCGTTTAAGGCGGTGGATCGAATCAGCTATCAAGTCAATGAAGGCGAAGTGCTGGGGATCGTGGGGGAATCGGGCTCGGGCAAATCGGTTAGTTCCCTCGCAATTATGGGCTTGATCGATTTCCCAGGGCGAGTGCAAGCGGATGCTTTGCAGTTTAACGGCAACGATCTGCTCGCCCTGTCCCCGAAAGAGAAGCAGAAAATTGTCGGGGCAGACGTGGCGATGATCTTCCAAGATGCGATGACCAGCCTCAACCCGAGCTATACGGTCGGCTATCAGATTATGGAAGCCCTAAAAGTACATCAAGGCGGTAGCAAAGCGAGCCGTAAAGCAAGAGCGATTGAGTTGCTGACAATGGTCGGCATTCCCGATCCGCAATCTCGGTTAGAGGTCTATCCGCACCAACTTTCGGGGGGAATGAGTCAGCGTGTGATGATCGCAATGGCGATTGCTTGTAACCCAAAACTGCTGATTGCGGACGAGCCAACCACTGCCCTTGATGTAACCATTCAAGCCCAGATCATCGATCTACTATTGGAATTGCAACGCAAAGAGAATATGGCGTTGATTTTGATTACTCACGATCTTGCGTTGGTGGCAGAATCGGCTCATCGGATTATCGTGATGTACGCAGGGCAAGTGGTGGAAGAGGGCAAAGCCGAGCTGATTTTCAAAGCCCCATTACACCCTTACACCCAAGCCTTGCTCAAAGCCTTGCCTGAGTTCGCCGAGGGTAAATCTCGCTTGCAATCTTTGCAAGGCGTTGTACCAGGGAAATACGACCGACCGCAGGGCTGTTTACTCAACCCTCGTTGCCCTTATGCTACGGATCTTTGCCGTCAAGTCGAGCCAGAAATCCGCACCCTAAACGGGCGACAAGTGAAGTGCCACACCCCACTTGATGCGAATGGCACGCCGACAAGCGGTGGGATTTCAGCGAATTTTCAAGGATAACCAAAAAGAGTAGCGATATGCAAAAAACAGAACAAACCCCACCGTTACTCGATGCGGTGGATCTCAAAAAATACTACCCCGTTAAAACAGGGCTATTTTCTAAACCGAAACAAGTGAAAGCGGTGGACGGTGTTTCGTTCCGCCTTGAACGGGGCAAAACCCTCGCGGTGGTAGGCGAGTCGGGCTGTGGTAAATCCACCTTGGGGCGAATGCTCACAATGATCGAACGCCCGACTGAGGGGGAACTGTTTTATAACGGGCAGAACTTCCTCGTGAACGACAAAGCGACCGAAAGCCTACGCCGTCAGAAAATTCAAATTGTGTTCCAAAATCCTTATGCGTCCCTCAATCCGCGTAAAAAAATTGGCTCGATTTTGGAAGAGCCGTTGCTGATTAACACCAACCTTTCCGCCAAAGAACGCAAAGCCCAAGTGTTGGAAATGATGGCGAAAGTGGGCTTGAAAGTGGAATTTTACGACCGCTATCCGCATATGTTTTCGGGCGGACAACGCCAGCGAATTGCGATTGCTCGTGGCTTAATGCTCAAACCTGATATTGTGGTGGCGGACGAGCCTGTTTCGGCGTTGGACGTGTCGGTGCGAGCACAGGTACTCAATTTGATGATGGATTTGCAACAGGAAATGGGGCTTTCCTATGTGTTTATTTCTCACGATTTGTCGGTGGTGGAACACATTGCGGACGAAGTAATGGTAATGTATCTAGGGCGTTGCGTTGAGCAGGGCGATACCCAAACTATTTTCAACAACCCTCGCCACCCTTACACCCAAGCGTTGCTGTCGGCGACCCCTCGCCTCAACCCAGCCCAACGCCGTGAGCGAATCAAACTCACAGGGGAATTGCCAAGCCCGCTTAATCCACCAAAAGGTTGTGCATTCCACGCTCGTTGCCGTTTCGCCACCGAGCGTTGCAAAGTGGAACAACCGCAACTCAAAACCTACCAAGACGGTACGAAAATCGCCTGTTTTGAAGTGAGTGAGTAGATATCTTGATGCTAAGGTTATAATGCTAAAAGAGAGTGAATAGGGATGGATCTTTTTAAAAAAATATATCAAGACTATAAGTATTTACTCTCTTTAAAATTTTATCATATTGCGAAAGTTATTAACATTGCACTCATTTTTATATTTTCTCTTATAATGTATGACATTCCAGTGAAGAGCTGGAGTGTTGTATTATTATTCATTGCTATTTTATCTTTTTTTGTCTTAATCTTTTGCTTAGAGCATAAATATCGATTTAATATTTTTCAAATAAAACTAGGTTTTATTATTTCTTACCTTACTTCTATCTATATTAGTGATATTGTTTCAGAATCTATAGTGATTTCGACAGGGTTTTCTATTAATTTTTTCTCACCCGCAGAGAAAGTTCTCTTTATAATCACATTATTTATTATTTTTTTGATGTATTTTCCAGCTGTTGGTTTAGTCATTTCCTTTGTTAGTGAGATTTATTTCTTTTCAGTTATTTTGAGTAGTTATAGAAATACTCAAATAGGGATAGTAAAATATATTATTGATTTGCTTTATCATTCCATATTTATTCTTTTTCCTCTATTTTATGCAACGATAATCTTTCCTAAAGTTTTAGATTTTACCTCAAAAGAGGCATATCCTATATTTAACTCTGTTTTAGTAGATTGGGGATTTCATAACATACCAAAACATTGTTTAAATAAAGATCAGATACTTAAAAAATATCAGGAAAAATCTGATAGAGATATAAAGATTGCTATTCTTGATGTTGAGACTATATTAGTCAGTCTCTATGACAATAAAGTGGGTGATTTTAAGTTTGAATTAGATAAATGTCAGAGAATAGCTTATCCCAAATAACTATATGTCCAACTTATAAAAATAAAGGGCTAAACTAGCAGTGCTAATTTAGCCCAAGAATTGATTACTTAAAATCAATAATCAATAAAAGACTGGGTATTTTCGCCCTCTTTTTCTACGACTGGCTGAACCATATGCTCACGTTTCAAGCCGAGTTCTAACGCCACGCCGATAGCGATGTAGATTGAGGAATAAGTACCGAAGGCGATACCAATCAACAAGGCTAACGAGAAGCTATGTAGGGTTGGGCCGCCGAGCCAGTATAATGCCAAGACCACGAAAAGGGTGGTAACAGAGGTCATTAAGGTTCGTGAGAGGGTTTGGCTAAGGGAAATGTCCACCACTTCAATCGAGCTTACGCGGCGAATTTTGCGGAAGTTTTCCCGTACACGGTCAAATACCACGATTGAGTCGTTCAGTGAGTAACCGACCACCGAGAGAATCGCTGCCACGAACGTGAGATCGACCTCAATCTGTAAGAATGAGAAGACCCCAAGGGTTACGATCACATCGTGGAAAAGGGCGGCGATACCGCCAATCGCTAAACGCAATTCAAAGCGTGTTCCCACATAGAGTAGCAACATTCCGAGGGTTGCTAAGGTTGCCCAAATTGCCCCTTGGGTCAGCTCTTCCCCGACATTTGGTCCTACAAATTCTACGCTTTTAATCACCGCTTGCGGATCGAGATCTTTATGAACTAAATCCATAATTTTGTTGCCGAGGGACATATCGCCCGCCGAGGCAGGTAGGCGGATCATTAGCTCTTTTTGGCTGCCAGTGGTTTGCACTAAGGCACTGCCGTAGCCGTTTTGTTCTAACAATCCACGCACCTTGTTGAGATCCGCAGGTTGGGAAAAGGTGGTTTCGATCACCGTTCCGCCCGTGAAATCAAGCCCCCAGTTAAAGCCTTTGGTTGCAATGGTAAAAATGCAAAGGGCGGTAACGATCAGCGAGAAAATATATCCGACAAAGCGGAATTTCATAAACGGAATCAGCTTATAAGGCAGTTTAATTTCTGCGACATCTTGTTCTTTGATTGTCATCTTTCCACCTTAAATCCAAAGTTTTTTAACACGTTTATTACCACCGTAAACCCAGTTCACCAGCATACGCGTCCCTGTAATGGCGGTAAACATTGAGATGATTACCCCAAGGGCGAGGGTAACGGCAAAGCCTTTCACTGGGCCGGTTCCCACCGCATAAAGCACGAGCGAGGTTAAAATGGTGGTTAAGTTTGAGTCGAAGATACTGGTGAATGCACCGTTATAGCCTTCGTGGATTGCCTGTTGCACGGAACGACCGTTACGCAGTTCCTCTTTGATCCGTTCGTAGATCAATACGTTCGCATCCACCGACATACCTACCGCCAGTACGATACCTGCGATCCCAGGCATTGTCAGGGTTGCACCGATGAGCGACATTAAACCAACCGTCAGCACCATATTGACCAATAATGCGAAGCTGGCAAATACGCCGAACATTTTGTAGTACACCAAGCAGAATAGAATGGTTAAGCCTAAGCCTAAAATACCCGCATTCATACCCTGCTCAACGTTATCTGCACCGAGTGAAGCACCGACCGTCCGTTCTTCCACGATCACAATCGGGGCGATTAACGCACCCGAGCGAAGTAATACCGCAAGGTTTTGGGCTTCGGCGGCACTGTTGATCCCTGTGATTTGGAATTGACTGCCGAGGCGAGAGTTGATCGTAGCCACGTTAATCACTTCTTCACGTTTTTCGAGGATCACTTTGCCGTTAGCGTCTTTGCGACCAGAGTCTTTAAATTCGCTATAAAGGGTCGCCATTGGTTTACCCACCGCCCCTTTGGTGATCTCGCCCATCATTTGACCGCCTTCGGCATCAAGATTGATACTTACCTGCGGTAAGCCTTTATCATCTTTGCCAGAGGTAGCGTCAATAATATGCTCGCCCCCGAGGGTTGGTTTACGCAATAGCACCACAGCACGCTCATCACGCGAGTATTTCAATTCCGAATCGGCTGGCACAATGCCACGGGCGGCGGATTCCACATTCGCATTGGTATTCACTAAACGAAATTCGAGGGTTGCCGTTGCACCGAGTAGCTCTTTGGCTCGTGCGGTATCTTGCACCCCTGGTAATTCCACCACGATCCGATCTGCCCCTTGACGTTGAATAGTCGGCTCTGACACGCCCAACTCTTCCACACGCTTACGCAGGATCGACAAGTTTTGCTCAATCGCCGTATCACGGGCAGTGGCTTGACCTTGTGCAGACGGCGAGAACGCCACTTCATTTGTGCCAACGTAGTTCGCTTCTAAGTTGGCGTGAACACGGCGAACAAAACGGATTGCTTTGTCAGCGGTTTCGCTGTTCTCAAATTCAAAAATGTTGGCAAAATTTTCGCCTTTTCGTACCGCTTGATAGCGGAATTTTTCCTTACGGAACTCACTACGCAGGGTATCTTGCAAGGTGTCTTGCTGTTTTGCCATTGCGGTATTCATATCCACTTCCATTAAGAAACGGACACCACCACGCAAGTCCAAACCTCGCTTCATCGGGCTGCCACCAATAGACGAAAGCCATTCAGGGGTAGCTGGGGCAAGGTTTAATGCGACCGAGAATTTATCGCCAAGCACTTCGGAAATTTTCTCTTTCGCGGGTAATTGTTGCTCATCTTTTTCCAAACGCACCAAAATCGAGCCTTTTTCAAGCACCGCCGATTTTGGTGTGATATTCATTGATGAAAGGACGCTTTGCACTTTCGTGAGTGTTTCAGCGTTGGCTTCTTGCCCCCGTGTGCCAGAAATCTGCACCGAAGGATCTTCGCCATATAAGTTTGGAAGAGCATATAAGCCCCCGATGAGTATCACGAAGATAATCATCAGGTTCTTCCAAAGCGGGAAACGGTTTAACACAATAACTCCCTATAAAAAAGGCAGGTAATTAAGAAAGAGCTTTCATTTGACCTTTTGGTAACACGGCAACCACATAGTTACGAGAAATCACCACTTCGGTGGTATCGTTTAACGCAATCACGATGTTTTCGCTTTCCGCGGTTACTTTGGTAATGCGACCAATTAAACCACCATTGGTTAAAACTTCATCGCCTTTGGCAAGATTAGAAAGTAATTCACGTTGTTGTTTTTGGCGTTTAGCTTGCGGACGGTAGATCATAAAATAGAAAATCAAACCGAAAATCGCCAAAATAAAAATCATCTCAAATCCGCTACCTTGTTGCATATAAAGCTCCTTAATGAATGTTGAAAGGTAAAAAGATTTTCTCACAGCGAGAAAATGGACGAGCTAGAATAGCACAATTTCGCCGATTAGACGATAGCCGAACTGAACTGATCCGCTTTCTTTTTGCGTGAGAATTTGCCATATTGTTGCCCGTTTTCAATAATTCAACCCAATAAGGAAAAAAGATGAAAAAATCACTGATTTTAACAGGCTTCGCCAGCCTACTTTTCGCTAACGTCGCATTCGGCTACAACGCTCAATTAAACAGCAATTTGCCTGCGGTTTCGGTAACCAAAGACGGCGAACTGATCGCCCAAGGCAAAGAGGTAAACTACCGTGCGTGGTCATCGGCAAGTCTCGCGGGCAAAGTGCGAGTGGTGCATCACTTAGCGGGCAGAACCAGCGTAAAAGAGAAAAACCAAGCCCTAATGAATGCGATCAAATCCGCAGGATTCGACCGCTCAAAATACCAAACCACCACCATTATCAACGCCGATGACGCGATTGTCGGCACAGGCATTTTCGTCAAAAACAGTGCCGAAAACGGCAAATTAGAAAACCCACACAGCCAAGTCGTCCTCGACCAAAACGGCAGCGTGAAAAAAGCGTGGGGCTTAAAAGAGAAAGAGAGCTTCATCGCAGTGCTAGACAAAAACGGCAAGGCTCAATTCCTGTCAGAGGGCAAATTATCCCCAGCCCAAATTCAACAAGTGATTGGGTTAGTGAAAGAACTCACGGCACAATAAGGTGATTGCAAGGGGTGGGGTTTTTAAAAATTTCAGTCTGAGTAGGTAATAAAAAAGCATATCTTACAAAATAAGATATGCTTTTATCTTTCAGTATCCTACCCCTTGTAAGAGGTAGGATTTTTTCAAATTTAGGTTGTTACCATTCGTAACCAACTGAAGCTGCACCGATTACATCGCCTTGGGTGTCCGCACTACCTGAAAGTTTGATAATCACTTTACCATTGTCAGATAAGCGTGAGTAACCCACTGCTACGGCGTTTTGACCACGGTAGCTCGCTACACCTGCGGCAATTTGTGATTTACCGTCTGTGTGAACTTGTGGCAAGTTACCAATCGCCGCTGAGCCTGCGATACCTGCTCTGAGACGTTTATCCATTTTGCCCATACGGTTGTTGATGTTGGTTACTGCACCTTTCAACTGGCTTACGTTCACTGCATCGGTTGCGTTCACACCTGGGGCAACGTTGGTAATACGTTTGTTACCTGCGTTGATGCCGTTGTTGTTGATCACAACTGGGTTGCTACCCGTGCCAACGGTTAAGCTGTTGCTTGCCACGATATCTTTCGCATCCACTTTGTTCGCTTTCACAGTGTTGAACGTTGGGTCGTTTGAAGTTGCGATGTTGATGTTGCGACCTGAACCGCTGATCTCGATGTTACGACCTGCGTTAATGCGAACGGTGTCGCCTGCTTTCACTTTCGCAGATGGCGTGTAAGTGTTTTTGGTTGCACCGTTTGCGGTGGTAGAGTCAGTTTTTGAATCTACTGTCCAAGAAACGCCGTTCACCAATTTTTGCACTTCGCCTGCGTTGAGGTAAGCATTTGGATTTGCAACGTCTGCAGTACCCGCATCGTTTACGCTACCCGTTGTACCGTTTACGCTGTATGAAACAGAAACTTCACCATTTGGATTCACAGTTCTTGATACAGTTGTGCCTTGACCGTTCTCGTAGCTAACTTTCGTACCTGGTTTCACTACGGTGTTTTCAACAATCGGGTTGCCGTTTGCATCTAACACTGGGTTGCCGTTTGCATCAACTTTGGTTGTTGGTGTTACCCAACCGCTGTTGTTGATTGCATCTGCAACATCTTTGTTAGTTGCTAATGCTGTTGGGCTGATGTCGCCCTCAGTTACACGGCCAGTTGTTGCGTTCGCACCGAATGATTTCACGTTCGCATCGTAAACGATGGTAGTGTTCACGCCGTCAGAAGTTACGTTCACCGTAGTGTAAGTGCCGTTGTTAAACGCCACATTGTTACCTGCAGTTACGGTATCTTTCTTATTAGCCGCTGAAACATCATTTTGGAATACGTTCCAACCTGCGTTGTTCACCAATTTAGACACTTCACCTGCGTTCAAGAATGCGTTCGGATCTTTCACGCTTGATACGCCATTTTCGTTCACATCGCCAGTTGTTTGGTTTACATCGAAACTTACGGTGGTTTGACCTGTTACTGGGTCTGTAACTACGTTAGAGGTTGTGCCGTTGCCGTTGTTAAAGCTAAGGTCTGATTTGCTGTCTTTGTTATCTTTGGTGTAAGTTGGTTTTTCACCACTGATAACTACATCCCAGTTACCATTTGTACCGTTCGCTACGCTGGTTACGTTGATACCGTTTTTACCGATGAAGTTTACAACCTCTGCGTTGTTCACCACTGTACCGTTTTGATCTGCAGGGGTGTTCACTACCCAACCGTATTGTTTCAAGTCAGCCGCTGTTACTACCGCAGTTGGATCATAGTTGCCTTCAGTAAGGTCTAACACTTTCTCATCTGGGTTTTTAGTCGGTGCTTTGGTGGTGTTCAATGAAGAACCTACACCTTTCAACTGAACAGGGTTGCCTGCATTATCAGAGAGATTTACCGCCGCAGTTGGTGCTTTATCTTCTGGGTTTACGTTCGCAGGGGTAGCTTTTTCTGTTTTGAAGTTTACCGCTGGCTGTTCTGGGTTTGTTGCGTTACCTAAGGTCATTGTAGTGGTGTTCACGTTATTAAACGACACGTTTTCTTGAGTCGCATAAGTGAAGTTTTGACCATTTTGGGTAATTTTCAAGTTTTTACCTGCGAGGAATTTCACTTCTTCACCTGGTTGAACAAGCTGAGTCGATTTCGCATCTGTTTCGCTACCTTCATTACCACGCTCACCACCATTTACGGTGTCAGAGGTCACTTTCCAACCAGAGCTGTTTACTGCTTTGGCAAGGGTATCTGCAGTCACATAACCTGTGCCATTTACAACAACTTTACCTGTTTCTGGTACATTGTCTTCCGTATTGGCAGCTTTGTTAGGGTCAGTATTGGTATTTACATCACCAGAAATCACATTCCAAGTGACGTTAGAAAGATTACCGTCAGAAGTGATATTCACTGACACAG
>NZ_MUYA01000010.1 GCF_002015115.1 Haemophilus paracuniculus | reverse complement strand
TAATATACAAGGGGGCAAACAAGCGGTAAAATTTCCGCAAAAATTCACTAATCAAAAAAGAACAAAAAATGAGCATAAAAATCCTTCCCGAAAACGAAATCAAACAGAAAGCCAGTTCCTTTGAACATCCGCCTTTGCTGTTTGCCAACCCGAAAAACCTCTACCACCGCCGTGCTAAACGCCTGCGTGAGTTGGCGAAAGAGAATCCCTTTGGCGATTATCTCGAATTTTGTGCCAATTTGGTTGAGGTGCAACTGGATCTATTACAAACCCCGATTGCGGATTATTCGGCGGAAATCACCGCTTGCGTGGCTCAGTCGGGTGGACACAAACCGCTCAATGCGAAAAACTTCAAGCGGTCTGATGAGTGGCGAAAATTGCTGTTTGCGTTGATCGAGAAATTTAAACCTTACGCCAACGATCAAGTGCTAATTAGCTTGGAAACCCTTGAAAAATGTTCCGCCAGCGAACTCAACGCCTACGCCGATGATCTGCTGCACGAGCGTTTTGAACTCGTGCCGACGGATAAAGCGGTCTTTATTTGGGCGGCTCTCTCGCTCTACTGGACGCAACTCGCCCAGCAGCTACCTCGCCAGACCCAAACGGAAATCGGCGAACGCCACACCTGCCCTGTGTGCGATGCTGCCCCGATTGTGAGCGTAGTGCATTTCGGCGAAACCCAAGGGCTACGCTATTTGCATTGTGCCTTGTGCGAAAGTGAGTGGAATATGGTGCGAGCCAAATGTTCCAACTGCGAACAGTCGGGCAAGTTGGATTATTGGTCGCTCGATAGCGTGGAAGCCGCCGTCAAAGCGGAAAGCTGCGGCGATTGCGAAAGCTACCTCAAAGTGCTTTATCAAGATAAAGATCCCCACGTTGAGCCAATCGCAGACGACCTCGCCACCCTGTTCCTCGATGCGGAAATGGAACAAAAAGGCTTGGCGAGAAGTGGGTTAAATCCATTTTTATTTAGCGTTGCATAAACAAAAAGGGCGAATGTCGATTCGCCCTTTCGCTTTTTGCCGATTAACGTTCTTCCCGAATCAAGCCCTCTTGGGCGTAACTCGCCACCAAATTTCCTGTGGAATCAAAGGCTTCCCCTCGCACAAAGCCCCGTGCATTGCTTGCCGAACGGTTTTCCACTGCACAAAGTAGCCACTGATTAAAATCAATCGGACGATGAAACCAAATGCTATGATCGAGGGAAGCAATCCGCATTTTCGGCTGTAAAAAGCCCCGTGCGTGGGGGTGCAAGGCGGTCGGCAAGCTATGAAAATCAGAAAAATAAGCAAACAGACATTGTTGCATTTGCGGATCAGCCACCTCGCCATTCGCTTTCGCCCACACCACTTGTTCCGCTGGCAATTTCTGCCCGAAAAACGGATTATTCGCATATTTCACCCGCACATCAAAGGGGCGAGGCTGGCTAAACTTCTGTTGCAGTTCAAGGGGTAGCTTTTCCGCTAATTTTTGTAGTAACAGATCTTCCGAAATCAACTGCTCGGGTGGATCAACTTGTGGCATTTCCGCCTGATATTCAAAGCCCTGCTCTGCCCCTTGAAAAGAGATCATCGCCCGAAAAATCACCTGCTCGCCCTGCATCGCATCTACATTGACAAGACTAAAACTACGCCCCTCTCGCAACAGTTGCGTGCGATATTCCACAGGTTGAGCCAAATCCCCCGCTTGCAAAAAATAGCCGTGCATTGAGTGAGCCAACCGCCCCGCTTCAACGGACTGCCCCGCCGCCGACAACGCCTGCCCCAGCAACTGCCCCCCGAAAATATGCGACAACCCCAAATCTTGGTTCTGCCCAATAAAACAGCTATCCGCCACTTTTTCCAAACGCAATAAATCCATCAACTTTTGTAACGCCATTTGCTTTCCTCTCTCATAAAATAATGTAATTTTTCAACAACAAGCGGTCAGATTTCTCAAAATTTTTGGGGATCTTACCGCTTGTTTGGAACCACCACCGCAGGGTCAAGTGGGGTGTCGATTTTGTCGATGAAGCGATTTAATCCGTAATCATCGGGATCGGATTGGTTGCTGAATAGATCGGCGGTTGGGTTTAGGTGTGGGTTTTGAATGCCGATCCAGTTGGCGATGCCGTCCGTGAAATTTAGCCCTGATTTGAACACCTTATAGTTTTTGCGTTCCGTATCATCGCTGGATGTTTTAAACAGGGGAATATCGTAATGCAGCTTACTTTTGCCGCTATTTTGCAGCACGATATTATCTTCGCTGATTTGGTGGGATAAGCCGTGATCCCCCACATAAATCATCGAAAATGACCGCTTGTTTTGACGAAGTTCGGCATAGAGTTTCGCCAACATTTCATCGGTTTTTTTGATCGAGGAAATGTAACAATTCAAATTGTAATATTTTTTGTCGATCTGGCTTTCGTCAAAGATTTTTGGATAATCTGATACCCGATCACAGGTAATCGGGTGCGAGCCGTAAAGATGCACCACAATAAAGCGTTTGCCGTTGGTGGGCTGTTTTAGCACTTGGGCGAATTTCGGCAACAGGGCGAAATCGCTGATGTTTTGGTTGAGGGAATCCCCCGCTTTGGTAAAGATTTTTTCATCGCTTTTGTTTGCCAGCGAGGAAATTGGGGTGTCAAACTCGCCCAAATAGCCTTGGTTGGAAAGCCAAATGGTTTTGATCCCTGCGGATTTGATTAAATCCACCAATGCCATTTCATAATTGCCCTCCCATTTTTCGGTGTTGGGTTTAGTGAGCATTAGTTTAAGCGAGGCAATAGTATTTGTGCCACCTGCTTTCAAACCGTCAATCAAAACGCCGTTTGCCGAACTCATAAAAGGGGTGTTTTCAATCGGGTAGCCATAGGCGTGGTGGTAATCTTTTCTGGCACTTTCGCCGATCACTAGCACATAATCATCATAGCGAGCTTGTGCCGAAAGGGTGGATTTGCCCCATTTGGATTCGATGGTTAAATTGTTGAGTACCGCTAACTCTTTTTTAACTTTCATTCCCTCACTGTATAGGGTGCGGGGCAATTCCCCTGTGGCGGAAAAGGCAAAATAAAAAACGCCACAAGCCAATACAAACAATGGCAATAATGAGGATTTCGGGGCAATGCCCTTGCCAAATTTTCGACAAAATCCGACCGCTAGCAAGATAGCAATCGCTGCCACATAATTTTTCAAGGGTAATTGGGTTAGAAATTCTCTACTTTCTAATAAATCCGTAGCAAAAATTGAGGCGATGTAGGCGTAGGTCGGTTGCCCGAAAGTTAAGCCGACTGGGGCGTAAAAGGCGTGAATGATCGAAATCGGCAATAAAATGCCCCAAAAGGTCAATCTAAATTGAGAGAGGACGATAATCATTACCGCAAAAAGTAAGGTGTCGAAATAGTTCGGCTTGCCAAAACCTGTGCCGAGTAACATCAAATGACTTGCGATCAACGCAAGCACAAACGCAAAAATAAAGGTGAGAGATTTTTTCATTTTGTTGGTCTTTTCGCCAAATAGTAAGAAATTATTTATAGAAAGGGGAAGTTTCCTCTATAATAACGCAATTTTGTTTTTATCCAAACAGGGGAAATCTATGAGTCAGCCAATTTACAAACGAATTTTATTAAAATTAAGCGGTGAAGCCTTGCAAGGCGAGGAAGGTTTTGGGATCGATCCAACCATTTTGGATCGTATGGCTCAGGAAATTAAAGAATTAGTCGAAATGGGCGTGGAAGTGGGCGTGGTGATCGGTGGCGGTAACTTATTCCGTGGGGCGAAACTCGCCAAAGCAGGAATGAACCGTGTGGTCGGCGACCATATGGGAATGCTCGCCACCGTAATGAACGGCTTGGCGGTGCGTGATGCCTTATTCCGTGCCGATGTGAACGCAAAATTGATGTCGGCGTTCCAATTAAACGGCATTTGCGACACTTACAACTGGTCGGAAGCGATCCGTATGTTGCGTGAAAAACGTGTGGTGATCTTCTCGGCGGGTACGGGTAGTCCGTTCTTTACCACCGATTCGGCAGCGTGCTTGCGTGGGATTGAAATTGAGGCGGACGTGGTGTTAAAAGCGACCAAAGTGGACGGCGTGTATGATTGCGATCCAGCCAAAAATCCAGATGCGAAACGCTACAACAGCCTTTCTTATGCGGAAGTGATCGAGAAAGAGTTGCAAGTGATGGATTTGGCGGCGTTTACGTTGGCACGCGATCACAATATGCCGATCCGTGTGTTCAATATGGGCAAAGCTGGGGCGTTGCGTAACGTAGTGCTTGGTACGGACGAAGGCACAACAATTTCTTAATTTTTAGGCTAGGAAAAATCGGGGGATTTCGGTACAATTCCGCCCGATTTTTCTGTTTTTATCTTGAAAGGAACGACAATGATCAACGAAATTAAAAAAGATACGCAAGAGCGTATGGAAAAAAGCCTTGAAGCGTTCAAGGGACACATCTCAAAAATCCGCACAGGGCGTGCACAACCGAGTTTGTTAGACGGTATTCAAGTGGAATACTACGGCTCGCCAACCCCACTTCGTCAAGTGGCGAACGTGGTGGCGGAAGACGCACGCACCCTTGCGGTTTCAGTGTTCGACCGTTCGCTCATCGGTGCGGTGGAAAAAGCGATTTTAACCTCTGATTTAGGTTTAAATCCGTCATCGGCTGGCACGACTATTCGTGTACCACTTCCACCATTAACGGAAGAACGCCGTCGTGATTTAATCAAAATCGTAAAAGGCGAAGGCGAGCAAGGCAAAGTGGCAATTCGTAACGTCCGCCGTGATGCTAACGACAAAATCAAAGCCTTGTTAAAAGATAAAGAAATCAGCGAAGACGAAGAACGCAAAGCACAAGATGAAATCCAAAAAATCACCGATGCTTTCATCAAAAAAGTGGATGAAGTCTTAGCGGATAAAGAAAAAGAGTTGTTAGAGTTCTAATCAATTTTCAACTCATATCCAACTCAAATAAAAAGCCTGAATTTTTC
Organism: Haemophilus paracuniculus; assembly: GCF_002015115.1. Lineage (GTDB taxonomy): Bacteria > Pseudomonadota > Gammaproteobacteria > Enterobacterales > Pasteurellaceae > Haemophilus_E > Haemophilus_E paracuniculus. The sequence continues at coordinate 37,429 of NZ_MUYA01000010.1, read as the reverse complement.
AGGCTTTTTATTTTTCTAAAGTAAGAGGGTAGATCTTAAAATTTTCCCCCTTGCTATTCCACCAACGCCTTTTTAATCATCGGCTCAAAAAAATCATAATCCACCAAAAAGGAATCGTGGCCGAAGTTGGAATAAAATTCGTGATAATCCACCGCTACCCCTGCGTTTTCAAGGCGTTGGCGGCTTTTGTGTAGGTCAATTTGTTTGAATAGTTGATCGCTAGTTACCCCAACGAGGGTGTATTTGGCTTTAATCCGTGCCAATGCCGTTTGTTCGTTGGGGTAGCCGAGGGCGGGATCGTAAAGATCCAAGGCTCGCAATAAACGCAAATAGCTGTTGGCATCAAAGCGATCCAAAAATTTTAGCCCTTGATAGCTGAGGTAGGATTCCACTTGAAAATAATCGCCCCACACGTCCGTTTGTTGTTTGGTTTCCCGCCCAAAAGCACGAGCCAGCTGCACATCGGTGCGATAAGTGAGCATTCCCAACATTCGGGCGATTTTTAAGCCGTTGGACGGCGGTTGACGATCATAATAGTCGCCACCATAAAAATGAGGATCGTTGATAATCGCCTGCCGCATCACGTGGTTAAAGCCAATCGCTTCGGCACTCAACGTTAAGGAAGAACAGAGATTGATGATCCGCTCAACTTGATCGGGGTAGCTAATCCCCCATTGGGTGGCTTGCATTCCGCCAAAAGAACCGCCCACCACCGCATACAAATGGCTAATCCCCAGATGATCTAACAGGGCTTTTTGCACCTGCACAATGTCTTGCACCGTAATGGTTGGAAATTGGCTGCCGTAGGGCTGTTGGGTTTGCGGATTGATCGAGGCAGGGCCTGTCGTGCCTTTACAGCCGCCCAACACGTTGGAACAGATAAAGAAAAAGCGATCCGTATCAAACGCCAATCCCGACCCAATAAAATCCTGCCACCACCCTTTTTCGCCACCCGCCAGATAGGGTTCGGCATCGCCCGTTAAAGCGTGGCAGAGCAAAATCGCGTTGCTTTTATCGGCGTTTAACGTGCCGTAGGTTTGGTAAGCAACGTCAATCGGCGAGAGCGATCCACCCAAGGCTAATTCAAGGGGGAAATCGGTAAAGAGGGTTGCCAGTTGAGCCATTGAGATCCTTGTGCTTGCGAAATTTTGCGAAATCTAACCGCTTGTTATCATATAGCCACAAGTTTACGAATGTGATCCGCTTTGTCAAGCAAAATTTAGACGGCTAGACGGCTAAAAATTTAACGCTTGCAATTTTTGCTAACTTCGCTATGCTTGACACGTTTTTAGCTCGTAAAAATCATTCTCACTTAATGACCGATCAAACGCCACAATCTTTATCTTCCTCTCGTTTTACCAAATGTAAAAAGATCAGCCTATGGTTGATGAAATGGGGATTTTTTGCGGTTTGTGGGCTATTTATCACGATGCTGTTGATCGACCAAATTACCAGTTATTTAGTACGAGATAAAATTTACACCGATATTGAAAAACTTCCCACCAACAAATATGCCGTGGTGCTAGGCACGGCGAAATTCTATACGCAAGGCTCGCCGAATCTCTATTACAAATATCGCCTAGAAGCCGCCCACCGCTTGATGAAAGCGGATAAGGTGGAATATCTGCTCGTGAGCGGCGACAACCGCACCCCTTACTACAACGAACCGAAAACGATGACCAATGATCTTCGCCGAATGGGGATTGAAAATCGCCTTATCAAGCAAGATTTTGCGGGCTACCGCACCCTTGATTCGATTGTGCGAGCGGATAAAGTTTATCAAGTGCAACCCTTTACCATTGTCAGCCAAAAATTCCATTGCGAACGTGCCTTATTTATCGCCAAATACCACAACATCAACGCCGTTTGCTATGTGGCGGAATATCCGCAGGGCTACATCAAAGTGCGGTTGAGAGAATTTTTCGCCCGCACGGGAATGGTGCTGGATTACCTACTCGGCACCAAACCTGAAACCCTAGAAGATCTCAAATCGAAATAAATACAAAAAAGGACGCCAGCGTGGTGTCCCTACGGTAGGGACGCGATGTTCGCGTCCCAATGCAAGGGGTAGGATTCTGAAAAATTTCGCCCTACCCAACCATTTATCTTTATTACTTTAATTAAAACTATGAGCATCAACGTTACTGAAATTGTTTTACACCAACTACACCAAACCAACAGCGAAACGCCTGAACTCAACACGGTGCTACGCGAAAATCTACTCACGGTAAACCACGAAGTTGAGCAGATGATGTTGCAACTTCATCAGGCTTACCAAAGCAAAGCCAAAGCCTATGGGGTGTTTAAGGAAGAATCTGTGTTCGCCCAGCAGCTTAACCGCCTGTTGGAACAAGAGACGGATTTCCTGCCGTTCAGCCATAGTTGTGCCAAGATGTTGGCGACAGAATTGGCGAAATATCCGTTCGCATCGGGCGGCACTTTTATCCTCTGTCGTTACAACTTTTTGGCAACGGATTACCTCTTTATCGCCTTGATCGACAGCCGTGCCTCAATGTTGGTGGACGAAAAATTAGAAATTCAACGCACGGAATATCTCGATATTGCACAATACGATATTGCCTGCCGAATCAACCTCACGGAATTGAAAATTAACGCGCAATCTAACCGCTATCTCACGTTCATTAAGGGGCGTGTGGGGCGGAAAATTGCCGATTTCTTTATGGATTTTTTAAGTGCCGAAGAGGGTTTTAATCCACAACTGCAAAACCAAACCTTGTTGCAAGCGGTGAGCGATTATTGCGAGCAAGGCGAGCTAAACGCCAGCCAAACCCAAGCGGTGAAAAAACAGGTGTTTGATTATTGCAAAGGGCAAATCAACAGTGGCGAAGAAATTGCGTTGAGCGAACTTTCGGAAAACTTGCCGACCTTAAACGAGCAAAATTTTGCGGATTTTACCCAATCGCAAGAATATGGTTTGGAAGAAAACATTCCCCCTGTTCGCAACGCCCTGAAAACTTTAACCAAATATTCAGGCTCGGGCAAAGGGGTAACGATCAGCTTTGACGCAGAATTATTAAGCCAACGTATCATTTGGGACGAACTAAATGACACTTTGACAATCAAAGGATTGCCTGCGAATTTGCGTGATCAACTCGAACGTAATAAATAATGGTATTTTGGGGCGAATTTCGGTATGATTCGCCTAATTTTTATTAACAAAAGGTTAATTTATGAAAAAGAAATCATTACTGGCAATCGCCCTACTCGCCCTTAGCGTAACGGGCTGTTCCACCGTGAAAAAAGTGGTTTACCGCATTGATGTGCCACAAGGCAACTACCTCGAACAAGATCAAATCGATCAAGTGAAAGTGGGAATGACCCGTGAGCAAGTGCAATACTTACTCGGCACGCCTGTTCTCAAAGATATGTTTGAACAAAACCGCTGGGATTACGTTTTCATCAAACGAATCGGCTACGAAAATCCTGTTCAACACACTCTTTTTATCTACTTTGATAAAAAAGGGTTAGTAAGCGACATTCAATTAGACAAGCCGATCACCCCTGCCAACTAATTTGAGGCAACCACAAGCGGTCTGATCAGCGTGATTTTTATAAATTTTCGCTTATCAGACCGCTTGTGTTTATCTATTTTCTACCCTTTGGTAAAAGGACAAAAAATGTGTAACTGCACGGAATTGTTGGTTAATGTTACCCCGAGCGAAACACGGGTGGCGTTGGTCGAAAATGGCATTTTGAAAGAACTTCACATCGAACGAGAAGCGAAGCGAGGGATTGTCGGCAACATTTACAAGGGCAAAATTACCCGTGTGCTACCCGGTATGCAATCCACCTTTGTCGATATTGGGCTGGAAAAAGCCGCCTTTTTGCACGCTTCCGACATTGTTTCCCACACCGAATGTGTCGATGAAAACGAGAAAAAGCAGTTTGTCGTCAAAGACATCAGCGAATTAGTGCGAGAGGGGCAAGATATTGTGGTGCAAGTGGTGAAAGATCCCCTCGGCACCAAAGGGGCGAGGCTCACCACCGACATTACTCTACCCTCTCGCTACCTCGTGTTTATGCCCGAAAATAGCCACGTTGGGGTGTCGCAACGGATCGAAAGCGAGCAAGAACGCAACCGCCTCAAAGCTCTCGTTGAGCCTTATTGCGATGAATTGGGCGGTTTTATCGTGCGAACCGCCGCCGAAGAAGTGAGCGAAGAAAGCCTCTATCAAGACACGGTTTTCCTCAAACGTCTTTGGCGAAAAATTATGGAACGCAAGGCAAAATACCCTTCCAAATCAATGCTTTATGGCGAGCTTGCCCTCGCTCAACGGGTGTTGCGAGATTTTGTCGGCACGCACATCAATGCGGTGCGGATCGATTCCAAAATGACCTTTGAACAGGTGCGGGAATTTCTCAACGAATTTATGCCCGAATTGACCGATAACGTCTATTTATACAGCGGCACGCAACCGCTGTTTGACGCTTACGGCGTGGAAGAGGGCATTCAAAAAGCCCTTGATAAACGCGTGAATTTGAAATCGGGCGGTTATTTGATTATCGAACAAACCGAAGCGATGACCACCATTGATATTAACACGGGGGCTTTTGTCGGGCATCGCAACCTCGCCCACACGATTTTCAACACCAACATTGAGGCAACCCAAGCTATCGCCCACCAGCTACAACTGCGGAATTTAGGCGGCATTATCATTATTGATTTTATTGATATGCAAGAGGAAGAACACCGCCAGCGGGTGTTGCAATCCCTGCAAGAAGCCTTGAAAGGGGATCGGGTCAAAACCAACGTAAACGGCTTTACCCAACTCGGCTTGGTTGAAATGACCCGCAAACGCACCCGTGAAAGCCTTGAAAGAGTGCTTTGCTGCGACTGCGAAGCCTGCAAAGGACGTGGCACAATCAAAACCTTGGAAACGGTTTGCTACGAAATTTTACGCGAAATCGTGCGAGTGCATCATCTATATAGCACCGAAAAAATCCGTGTTTACGCCGCCAAAAACGTTGCCGAATACCTGATCAACGAAGAACGCCACGCTTCCCTCGCAGAGCTGGAAGTCTTCATCGGCAAAAAAGTCGAAATCAAAATCGAACCCGACTATCATCAAGATCAGTTTGATGTAGTGGTAATGTAAAAACAAGCGGTGAGATTCTGAAAAATTTTCATTATCTGACCGCTTGTTATTATATTGAGCGTAGAGGGAATTTATGCAAAAGTAGGGAAAGCAACTTGGTGGGCAATCTTCACTTTTGCAAGGCTTTGCTGAAAGCGTGAATTGTGGCTGAGTTCCCACATATCCACCGCCGTTTGCAGATTGAGCCAAAATTCAGGTGTGGTATCAAACGCCTTCGCCAATTTAAGCGCCATTTCGGGGGTAAGGCGTGTGTTGTTGTTAATAATGGCACTTGCCGTATTGCGATGTACATCAAGAATTTCGGCTAATTCACCAATTTTCAGGTTAAGCGGTTCAAGAAATTCCGCTTGTAAGATTTCACCAATAGGGGTGGGTTTACGTTGGGTGATGTTCATTGTTACCTCTATAAATCGTAATTGTGTGGGTCAAGGTATAAATCTGACAGTTGATTCTCTTCAAACTTGAAGATTAACCGATACTGCTTATTCACTCGGATTGAATAGTATTTGTTCTCTTTGGGTTCGAGTAATTCGAGCCGATTAGCTGGCGGTGAACGTAAGTCATTCAGGTTTTCCGCTGCGTTAATCATATCGAGTTTTCGAGCGAGAACATTGGTGAGATTTGTCGGAATCATTCGACTGATTTCACCGTATTGATAGAAACGGTAAAGGGCTTCGTCTCGAAAATGTTTGACAGTGAGGTTAAACATTGGGTTGATTACAGAGTAAAAGATGGTTTTATTTTAGTGTAAATGGTTGCATAGTGCAAGTGTGCAAAAACTTTAAATTTCCCTTCGTGTGAGGTGGATACTGGATTGTGGGAATGGATGCTTGTTTGTTCAAAAATGAGGCAATAAAAAAGCAGGCATTCGCCTGCTTTTTTGGTCTTTCAATGAGAGAAAGAATTAAGCGTTTCCGCCAGTGATTTTCGCTACTTCTGCGGCGAAATCTTCTTCCACTTTCTCGATACCTTCGCCCACTTCTAAGCGGATGAAGTTAGACACAGAGGTGTTTACTGATTTTAAGTAGCTGCCTACTGATTGTGATGGATCCATTACGAACGGCTGACCCGTTAATGAAACTTCGCCAGTGAATTTCGCCATACGGCCTTCAACCATTTTCTCTGCGATTTCTTTTGGTTTGCCAGAGTTCATTGCGATTTCGATTTGGATTTCACGCTCTTTTGCCACCACTTCCGCAGAAACGTCTTCTGGGTTTACGAATTCAGGTTTAGAAGCCGCAACGTGCATTGCCACTTTTCTTAACTCTTCTTCTGAACCTTCACCAGCCACTAATACACCGATTTTCGCACCGTGTAAGTATTGTGCGATCACGTTGCCTTCTAAGAATTTCACACGGCGAATGTTCATATTTTCACCGATTTTCGCCACTAATGCGACACGTTTTTCTTCAAATTGTGCAGCTAATGCTTCGATTGAAATATCTTTGTTTGCTGCTGCGTAATCTGCAACTTCGTTCGCTAATTCTAAGAAACCAGCGTCTTTTGCTACGAAGTCAGTTTGGCAGTTCATTTCAACTAATACGCCGAAACCGTTTGCCACGCGCGCTAAGATCACGCCTTCTGCGGCGATGTTACCAGCTTTTTTCGCTGCTTTTGCTTGACCCGATTTACGCATATTGTCGATAGCTAATTCGATATCGCCATTCGCTTCTACTAACGCTTTTTTACATTCCATCATACCAGCGCCAGTACGCTCACGAAGTTCTTTTACGAGAGATGCTGTAATTTCAGCCATTTTTTATTCCTCAAAGAGTTGAATTTAAAGATAAATGAAAGCAGGGACATTTCCGCCCCTGCCTCACAAATGATGAATTGTGTTAAGGGCGAGCCTTAATAACGATTATTCCGCTGCTAATTCAGCTTCAACGTTCGCACCTTTACCTTCTTTGATTGCAGCTACTGCTGAATCTAAGTAAAGTTGGATTGCACGCGTTGCGTCATCGTTACCCGGAATGATGTAGTTTACGCCATCTGGGTTAGAGTTAGTATCAACGATAGCAAATACAGGGATACCTAAGTTATTTGCTTCTTTGATTGCGATGTGTTCGTGATCCGCACCGATAACGAAGATCGCATCTGGAAGACCTGCCATATCTTTGATACCGCCAAGGCTTAACTCTAATTTTTCGAGTTCACGAGTACGCATTAACGCTTCTTTTTTCGTGATTTTATCGAAAGTACCGTCTTGGGTTTGTGCTTCTAAATCTTTTAAGCGTTTGATTGATTGACGAACGGTTTTCCAGTTGGTGAGCATACCACCTAACCAGCGGTGGTTTACATAGAATTGTTGGCAATCTACTGCTGCTGCTTTAACTGCATCAGACGCTGCACGTTTTGTCCCTACGAAAAGGATTTTACCGTTGTTGCTTGAAATGCGTGTCAATTCTGCTAATGCTTCATTGAAAAGTGGTAACGTTTTTTCAAGGTTGATAACATGAACACCGTTACGCGCACCGAAAATGAATGGTTTCATTTTTGGGTTCCAGTAACGAGTTTGGTGACCATAGTGAACGCCTGCGTTAAGCATATCGCGCATAGAAGCTTGTGCCATAAGAATTTTCCTTTTTTGGTTGTTTGTTCTGCCACTTATGAAAGACAGAACGGGGTTTAGCCTCCACATATCCTAAGACAATCAACTGAAAATCAGCACCCCGATGCTTAGTGAGTGATATGTGTGTGTTTTAGTGTTAAAAGATAAATGTGAATGTTTTTTAGCCACAATCAATTTGAGGCAAAAAACGGTGCGTTTTATACCAAATTTCACGGTTAAAATCTAGCATTTTTTGTAGAATTTCATATTTAAGCGATTAAATCGGGGTGTGAGCGTTCCATTCGTTTTTCAATGTAGCTACAACTCGGTTTTACTTTGCATTGCTGTTGTTGCACGAATGCAATCATCGCCGCATATAATTCACCCGCAATCCCTTTGCCTTGAAAGGCTGGCTCAACCACCGTAGAAAAAACGTCAATTTTATCCGCTGAAATAAAACGATAACGCAATCTACCCGCTTGCTGCCCTGCTTCATTCACATATACAAAAAGTTGCTGTTCAGGATAGTGTTCAATCTTCATTTTTTCGCCCCAGTAATAAATGAAAAAGCCCGATGATAAGCATCATCACCACAATTAAAGTTGCCCCATAAGCCACCGCTTGCCCGTAGTCGCCGTCTTCCACCCGATTTAAAATAAAAGAGGTTGCCACCCTTGTGCTGGGGGTAACGAGGAAAATAATCGCACTAATGGTCGTCATCGAACGCACGAAACTGGTTACCAACGCCGACAATAACGCCGATTTGAGCAACGGAAAAATAACCCCTCGCAGGGTTTGGAAACTGTTGCCTTTCAAGGAAAACGAGGCTTCGTCAAGGGCTTTGTCGATCTGCTCTAAGCCTGCTACGCAAGCCCTCATTCCAATCGGCATATTTCGCATTACCATTGAAAGCACAATAATCGCCCCCGTTCCCGTCAAATAAAGGGGGGCGTGGTTAAACGCCACCACATAGGAAAGCCCCGCCACCGTACCCGGTACGGCAAAACAGAGCAAGGCGATAAATTCAATCCCCTGCCGCCCCCAAAATCGTTTTCGCTTTAACAGATAAGCCAACAGAAAGCCGAAAATGGCAGTGAGCGGTGCGGCAATCAAGGCATACAGCACCGTTTGAATTAAAGAGGGAAACGCCCCTTGATTTAGCCCCTGCCCGAATAATTTGAGGTAATTTTTGAGAGTGAACGTGTGATCCACTCCCCAGTTTACGGTGAAACTGCCGTAAAAAATTGAGCCGTACAGCAACAGGGTAAAACCGCCCCAGAGGATCAACAAGGCAAAAATCAGCCAAATCATACCCCTTGCAAGGGGTTGCATTTTGCCCCGATAACCTCGCCCCGAGACGGTAACGTAGGATTTCCGCCCGATCCAATAATATTGAATCAGAAAAATCATCAACGAAAACGCCAACAAAATCGTGCCGAGCAGACTTGCCGAAGCGTAATCCAGTTGCGTTCCCACCAGATAAAAATAGATTTGGCTTGCCAGCACATCAAAATTCCCCCCAAGCACAAAGGGGGTGCTGAAATCCGCCAAGGATTGCACCGAAACCACCAAAAACGCATTAGCCAAGGCAGGTTTGAGTAACGGAAAAATGATCCCTTTAAAGGTTTGCCAACGGCTGGCTCGCAGGCTATAACTCGCTTCTTCGAGGGTGGAATTCATTGCGCGTAACGCTCCCTCTAACATCATAAACGCCATTGGTGTGAGGGCAAGGGTGTGGGAAATCACAATCCCATTAAAACCGTAAAGCCAATTTTGGCTAAAACCGAAATAATCGACCAAAAACGGGGTGAGATAGCCCGAACGCCCAAGCATTAAACTCACGCCCAGCCCCACCACAAAGGGTGGCGTAACCATTGGCAAAATCGACAAAAATTTGCCCACCCAACGCCCGCGTTTGGCAATGCGAGTGGTATAAAGGGCGAAAGCAAAGCCGAAAAAAGTGGCGAAAACGCCCACCGTGGCGGAAACGCTAAGGGAATTAAAAATCAAACGTAACAAGTAATATTGTTGCAAAATCGCCCAAGGCTCGCCCTCAAACAGGGTAATCAACACCGATAAAATCGGATATAAAATCGCCCCGCCGACCAACAGCGACACTAACAAGAAAGTGGATAGTAGAAAGCGATCACCACCTAAAAAAGACAATCTCGCTAACGCATTTACCGCCACCACCCCGAGGGCGATCAGCAGAAAAATCACCGCATAACCAAGAGGAAAATTCGCCCATTTTGCCGAGCCGAACAGCCACAAGGCAATCACGCCGACCAGAGCTAATTCAATCCAACTGCGTTTTTTGAGGGAAGCAATGCGAGGGGAAAAGCAAAATAACGCCAACGAGCCGAACCACGACCACGCCAGCCCTGCCCCGTTCCAGCCCATTGCCTGCCAGCGTTCAGCAGGGGTAGATTCCGCCCAGCCATAATGCAAGGCTTGCGAGGGCAACACCGCAAACGCCAGCCACGCAAGGGCAATCCAAAAGGGGGAACGAGTCAAAAATGTGAGCATAAACAAAAACAAGCGGTCAGATTCCGTAAAATTTTGCGAATTTTAGCAAGAATCTGACCGCTTGAAAGGGATTTTCTTTATTTGGTTAATTTAATCTCGGCAAGCCATTTGTCGATCAAACGTTTACCCTCTTCTTTTGAGCCAAATTTGGCGAAATCAAAATCGATTAAATCTAACTTTTTCGGATCAACGGATTTCGGCGAGGCTTCCGCATTCACGTTGGTTGGAATTTGGTAAACCCCATTTTCACGCCACGGAATTTCTTGGGCTTCTTTGCTCAACACATAATCCATAAATAATTTGGCATTATCGAGGTTACGAGCGTTTTTGATAATGCTTGCCCCACCCAATGCGTAGCCCACTTTGCCCGCAGGAATAATCGCCTCAACTGATGCCCCTTTATCCTTTTCGGTGGCATAAGCGTGCACAAAACCGACACTTGCCGCACTTTCGCCACGGGAAAGATTGGCGGTAACGAGGTTACTTTTCACATATTGCGACACGTTTTGGTCAAGTTTTTTCAGATATTCAAAGGCTTTTTCTTCGCCCCAAAGCTGAATTAAAGTCGCCATTAGGGTGTAAGTTGTGCCAGAAGAACGCGGGTCAGGCAACTGAATTTCGCCTTTGAGTTTTGGGTCAAGCAAACTTTCCCACGTTTTCGGTGGCTCAACGCCTAATTTCGCCAATTTTTCCGTGTTCGCCCCAAAGCCCAACACCAACATATAAACGATTGAGGTGAGATCGCCTTTTTCGTCCATCAATTTTTTAAATTGAGGCAAAATTTCCGCCTGTTTTGGCGAGCGGTAAGATTCGAGCAAGCCCATTTCCCCCGCTTGCAGATGTGGCTCAATCGTGCCACCAAACCAAAAATCCGCTTGCGGATTATCTTTTTCCGCCTGAATTTTGCCGAAAATCGTGCCAGTGCCACCCTGCACAAACTGGGTTTCGACATTATATTTCTTGGCAAATTTTTGGGTGATGTTCTCACACACTTCATTTTGAACCGTGCAATAAACCGTCAAACGCCCCTCTGCTTGTGCTACATTCGCCCCAAACAAAAAGCCCCCAGCCAGCCCCAAGGCGGCAACCCAAGATTTTAATTTTTGTTGCATTGCATATTTCCTTTTGTGTGTGAAAAAACGAGCGAAAGTGTAGCACCTCACGCCCAGAGTGCAAGCCGATTTCCAATTTTATTAAGAGATCGGAACACTTTATCGCCAATCCTAACAACTCTCAAAAAATCAACATTATGCACTTTTTTTCAACAAACGAATTTTTTTTGCGAATTTCAGTTTGACAGCGAAATAAAAATCCGTAGAATACGCCCCGTTCTTTCCGAACAACCTTTCCAAAGCGGGAATAGCTCAGTTGGTAGAGCACGACCTTGCCAAGGTCGGGGTCGCGAGTTCGAGCCTCGTTTCCCGCTCCATTTTTTCTTACCAAAGGCGTGTTAGCAAAGCGGTTATGCACTGGATTGCAAATCCATGTAGCTCGGTTCGACTCCGGGACACGCCTCCATTAACTCATCTCATAAACTTCAACAATCTCTAATAAACTCTAAAAAATCTAGCATTTTCAACTGTTTTCAGTAAAATTGAACTCTAATAAGATCTAAAAAAATCTTAGAGTATCTCATTTTTTTAGCAGGTGATTTGGAGGTGTTTGGAGATGGCGAAAATTATCAAAAATTTAAATGTTGGAAGTTTGATCTGTGTATACTAAATTAGAATCCTCTCTTAGACAAAAAACCGCACTAATGTGCGGTTTTTTATTGTTAGGCATTTTCAAATTTTTGCATAAATCCAACCGCTTGTTGCACCATTGCGGTTGAGCCAACGAAGAATGGCACACGTTGGTGTAATTCTGTTGGTTTGATGTCAAGAATGGGATTGAAGCCGTCCGTTGCCATTCCGCCTGCTTGTTCTGCAAGGAATGCCATTGGGTTTCCTTCATAAAGCAAGCGAAGTTTGCCTTTTGGATAGACCGTTGAAGTTGGGTAGATATAAATGCCGCCTTTTAATAAATTGCGGTGGAAATCCGACACCAACGAGCCGATATAACGGGAAGAATAAGGGCGTTTGGTGGCAGGATCATTTTCTTGGCAGTATTTAATAAATTGCTTCACGCCTTGTGGGAACGTAACGTACTGCCCTTCGTTGATCGAATAGTATTTGCCTTCAAACGGCATTTTCATATCAGGGTGAGAAAGGATAAATAAGCCTAAGGACGGATCATAAGTGAAACCATTCACGCCGTTTCCTGTGGTGTAAACCAACATTGTAGAAGATCCGTAAGTAACATAGCCTGCGGCAATTTGTTTACGCCCTTCTTGCAAAAAATCTTCCATTGTAACGGGCGTGCCGATTGGTGAAATACGTTTGTAGATTGAGAAAATCGTGCCAACAGATACGTTCACATCAATGTTTGATGATCCATCGAGGGGATCGGTCATCAGAATATATTTGGCGTTACGCCCACGTTCCGTATCAAACGCGACAAAACAATCATCTTCCTCTGAGGCAAAGCCTGCGATATCTTCACGGGCGATCAGGGCTTTTTTCATTGTTTCATTAGCGAAAACGTCCAATTTCATTTGAGCTTCGCCCTGCACATTTTCGCTACCCGCCACGCCTAAAATATCTTGGCTCAACCCTGCTCGGTTAATTTCTCGGTGGATAATTTTTGCCGCAAGGCGAATGGACGACAAAATGCCACTCAATTCGCCTTTTGCTTCTGGGTAATCCGCTTGTTTTTCGATAATAAATTCGCCCAATGTTTTCATTTTGTCTCCTTTTATTTTGTTGAACATCGTGAAAACATTGTAATGGATGAATGTTCAGTTTTCTAACGGCAAATGTTAAGTTTGTGAACTCGATCACAAAAAATTTAACGATTATCCACAAAGACTTTCACAAGGCACACCATCGCCATCTCGATCTAAACGGCGTAATCCACATTGTCTAAGATAAAACTTAGCTTCTGCACAACTATTCATATCACTACAATAACGTTTGCCACCACATTTCAAATTTGAATTTTGCGGTTTAGCCGCTTTTTTAGAGGGATTACTGCTTTTGCGATATGACGAAGTTGTTGAATATACTGAGTTCGTATTTTCCTTACGATATATTTTTTGTACTGCTTTCGATGTCTGCTCTGTTTGAGGTGTAACATCAGAAATAATGCGTTGATGCGTATCTTCTTTGATTGGCGTAGCATTTTGTTCCGCGATCTTTGGAAAACCTAAATATCCCCCAAAAGTCGAAATACTGGCAAATTCACTCGAACAACCAGCGACTAATCCGCATAACAAAACACTTAAAACTCGACTAGATTTCATTGAAATTGGAAAAACTCTCATCGTAATCCCCTATTTTTTAACCATCAATCTCTTCGCCCGTTTCGTCCCATTTAAAATTGAGTGCTAGGGAATTAAGGCAGAAACGCAATCCCGTTGGTTTTGGGCCGTCATTAAAAACGTGTCCTAAGTGGGAATCGCAATTACCGCAACGGATTTCCGTGCGGTGGCGACCTAAACTGTAATCGTCCAAATAGCGTAATGCGGTTTCGGAAATAGTTTCGTAAAAACTCGGCCAGCCACAACCTGCGTCAAATTTAGTATCAGAACGGAACAAAGCATTATGGCATCTGGCACAGCGGTATGTGCCGACACGATCTTCATTCAGAAATTTGCCCGTAAACGGCAATTCTGTGCCGTGATTGATTAAAATTTCTACTTGTTCTTCGGTTAATTCGCTAATTTCTTTAATCATTTTGTACCTCGCATTAAAAACTTGCTATTTCTAGCACTTTTTCCGCTTTTGCGTAAGCTGTTCAGCTAAGAAATTTCAAAAATTTGACCTAGATCACACAAAATTTATCTGTTTTACTGCTTTTTGTGCTTTTGGTTGTTCGATCTCAATAACTCTATGCTATAATCGCACCACTTCCAACAAGCGGAAGAACAATTTTGTTTAACTTTAATATAGGTAGAAAAATCTATGGCAATTAAAATTGGTATTAACGGCTTCGGTCGTATCGGTCGTATCGTTTTCCGTGCAGCACAACAACGTGATGATATCGAAGTTGTGGGTATCAACGACTTAATTGATGTTGAGTATATGGCTTATATGCTTAAATACGACTCAACACACGGCCGTTTCAACGGCACTGTTGAAGTGAAAGACGGTCAATTAGTGGTAAACGGTAAAGCAATCCGTGTAACTTCTGAGCGTGATCCTGCAAACTTAAAATGGAACGAAATCGGCGTTGATATCGCAGTTGAAGCGACTGGCTTATTCCTTGATGATGCAACTGCACGTAAACACATCGAAGCAGGTGCGAAAAAAGTGGTTTTAACTGGCCCATCAAAAGATGCTACCCCTATGTTCGTTAAAGGCGTAAACTTCAACGCTTACGCAGGTCAAGACATCGTTTCTAACGCTTCTTGTACAACAAACTGTTTAGCACCGCTTGCACGTGTTATCCACGAAACTTTCGGTATCAAAGACGGTTTAATGACCACCGTTCACGCAACCACAGCAACCCAAAAAACCGTTGATGGTCCATCAGCGAAAGACTGGCGTGGCGGTCGTGGAGCTTCACAAAACATCATTCCATCATCAACTGGTGCAGCGAAAGCAGTAGGTAAAGTATTACCAGCATTAAACGGTAAATTAACAGGTATGGCGTTCCGCGTACCAACTACTAACGTTTCTGTGGTTGATTTAACCGTAAACTTAGAAAAACCAGCTTCATACGAGCAAATCAAACAAGCGATCAAAGACGCTGCGGAAGGTAAAACATTCAACGGCGAATTAAAAGGCGTGTTAGGTTACACAGAAGATGCAGTGGTTTCTACTGACTTCAACGGTGCAACTGAAACTTCTGTATTTGATGCAGACGCTGGTATCGCATTAACTGATACGTTCGTGAAACTCGTATCTTGGTACGATAACGAAGTGGGCTACTCAAACAAAGTATTAGACTTAGTTGCTCACGTTTACAACTACAAAGGTTAATTTTAGCCTTTAATGAAGACGCCACGCATTGCGTGGCGTTTTTGCTTATCTTATACTCTCTACGAACTGTTTATTTGTAGGATTTTATGAAATACGAACTTTTAACTCAAAGTGGCAACGCTCGCCGTGGGCGTTTAACTTTCTCTCGCCCGAAAGGCGAATACACGGTAGAAACCCCAGCCTTTATGCCCGTTGGCACTTATGGCACGGTAAAAGGAATGACACCCGAGGAAGTGGCACAAACAGGGGCAGAAATTCTGCTCGGCAACACTTTCCACTTGTGGCTACGTCCAGGACAGGAAATTATGCGTCAGCACGGCGATTTGCACGATTTTATGCAATGGCACGGTCCAATCCTCACCGATTCTGGCGGTTTCCAAGTGTTTAGCTTAGGCAAATTACGCAAAATCAAAGAAGAAGGCGTAACATTCCAGAATCCAATCAGTGGCGAAAAAATCTTCCTTTCGCCCGAAAAATCAATGGAAATTCAATACGATCTCGGCTCAGATATCGTAATGATTTTTGACGAATGTACCCCTTACCCAGCCACTTTCGACTACGCCAAACAATCAATGGAAATGTCGCTTCGCTGGGCGAAACGTAGCCGTGATCGCTTTGACGAATTGCAAAATCCAAACGCTCTATTCGGCATTATTCAAGGGGGTGTTTACGAAGAATTACGCAAAGTTTCGGTGGAAAAATTGGTCGAAATCGGCTTTGACGGCTATGCGGTCGGTGGTTTAGCCGTAGGCGAACCAAAAGAAGATATGCACCGCATTTTGGAATATGTTTGCCCGCAAATCCCTGCGGATAAACCTCGCTACCTAATGGGCGTGGGTAAACCCGAAGATTTAGTAGAGGGCGTTCGTCGTGGGATCGATATGTTCGACTGCGTAATGCCAACCCGCAACGCACGCAACGGGCATTTGTTCGTCAGCAACGGCATTGTGAAAATCCGCAACGCCAAATACCGCAACGATCTCAGCCCTCTCGATCCCGAGTGCGACTGCTACACCTGCAAAAATTACACCAAAGCCTACCTCTACCACCTCGACAAATGTGGCGAAATTTTAGGGGCAAGATTGAACACCATTCACAATTTGCGTTACTACCAACGCCTAATGGCACAAATCCGTGAAGCCATCGAGCAAGATCGCTTCGACCAATTTGTGATTGAGTTCTACCAAAAAATCGGCAAAGAAGTGCCGCCGTTACAATCAGAAATCAACGACTAACCAATAAGGCATAAGTGTAACGCTTATGCCTTTTACTCATATCAAGGAAATCATTATGCAACAACTTGAACCACAAAAATTTGTCAGCTGGGAAGAGCCGATCGAAATGCTCTACGCCTGCCACGCCAACGTGAAACGCTTTTGCAAACAACTGACAATGCTACCCAACTACCTCGCCGAAAACGGGGTAAATCAAGCGGTCAAAAACGACGTGCAACAAATTATCAACTATTTCAACCTCGCCGCACCGTTACATCATCAAGATGAAGAGTGCGATTTTTTCCCAGCCTTGCTTGAAGTGCAACCCCAAGCACAATCGGCGGTCGATCAGCTTGAAAATCAGCACGAACAGCTACACCAAAATTGGGCATTGCTTTCCGCCCAATTAGCCGAATTGCTCGCCAATCAGCGAAATAGCCTCGATCCCGAATTGATCGCCCAATTTGTGGCAGGCTACGATAACCATATTGCGATTGAAGAACCGCTGTTTGAACTCGGTCGAACCCATTTAGCCGAAACCCAACTTACCCAAATGGGCAAAGTAATGGCGGATCGCCGCAAGATCTAACGTGAAATATCAACTCGATCTGACCGCTTACCGTTGCCCGCTACCGCTGTTAATGGCAAAAAAAGTCCTCGCCACCCTCACTGCTGGGGCGGCCGTTGAGCTTGTTCTCAACCAAGCCACCAGTTTGAGTGATTTCAAATTACTTTGCGAACAGCAAGGTTATCAGTGGGAAAGTTGTCATCAAGAAGCGGAACGCTATATTTTAACTCTCAAAATTCGCTAAATCGGGTAAAGAAATTTACCCAAATCCTACCGCTTGCTATCCTCTGAAAATAATTTCAGGGGATTTTTTATCTCAGATTGTTTAAAAATTACACTCTCACGCCCCTACGATTTTCATTGAAAATGCTCAACAACATTTTATAATTCAAACCATTTTAAAAAGGAAGTAAAAATGTGGACGATATTCACCCTTGCCGAAAAAGAAAGAGCTTCATTATTAAAAAAGTATTATCTTTCATTTAAATTGAAAAAGGAAATCAAGTTAGAATCTATGCAAGACATAAAAAAATCCGCTTATCAACTACCTAATTTTGACAAAGAATTTGATACTACAATTAAATTTTGGATTCCTAACATTGTATTCCATTGTATAAATCAAGAAGCAGAAAACAATTTTAAAACAAATTCCATTGCTCATACCATTCGTGAAATTTTATTGATCCATTGTTACGGAATGAGTGCGGTTATTTATTTTCGAGAAAAATACCGTAACAAATCAACCGAATTAGAAAAAATTCCAGAACTTAATACTCGCTTTTCGATTTCTGCTCTTGCAAACAAAAGGAAAAGACAATCTCTTGGCAAAAATATTCAAGATATAAAAATTGCTTGTCATCACAAACTTAAGGAAGATTTAACCACCCTAGCAAACCTTGAAAAATTATCTCTTTCAGAATACTTACGCCGAGAAATAACCAAACATTACTTAGGTAATGGATTTAACCCTGAAATAATCTTAACCGATGAAGAAGAACAAAATATTAAGCAGTTTTTAGAAGAAAATGATTAACCATTCTATCTCATTTTATAGGAGTTTATTTATGCGAGATTTTTTAGAAGATGTTTTAAGTGGATTCGTTGGAATTATATTCTATATAATCTACACACTAGGTGGAATTTTACCTTTTTATGCTGCATTTAAAGATTTCCAAGCGGATAATTTATTTTGGGCAGCATTAGATATTTTTACTATCGTTGTTGGTGTAATTCGTGGCTTAATGTTTTTCTTTGGGTGGTTATAATGAAAAAGTCTTATTATTTACTCTTTTTATTAGGTAGTACTTTACTTCTTGGTTGTGAAAAACAAAAAGTAGCAACATTAGAGCAGACAAAAGCCTATTACGATAGTTTGACGGATAGTCAAATTAGCGAAAATTATAAAAATATGGCAAAAAAGATCTGTCTAGCACAAATCAAACAATTACCAGCCCAAATAAAAGATCGTATCAATATTGACCAAAGCTGTAATTGTTATGCAGAAAATTTGAGCAATGAAATGGGTATTGATATGGTTAGACTAGCTTCTTTGCCTGAGGAAGGATTATCTTCCGAGCAAAAAAGAAATATCCAAATCTTGACTTCTCAGCTTACGGAAAAATATCTTCCAAGTTGTTTAAACTAATATCATTCAAAACGGCGTTTCCCAACGCCGTTTTTATTTAACCAAAAATTCCCCGCCAAATTTCGCTGATAGCGGCACGTTCTGTTTGAAATTTTGCACTTTCGACTACGCTATCTTGCCCGAGCAAATTCAGGTGATGAATTTGGTTGCGTAAGGTGGTGTAGCAGTGTTTGAGGGTGTCGGCGGTGGCGGGCGGTAAAATGCCACATTCAGCACTGCTGTCGAAAATGCGGACGTTATCTGACCAAATCGCCATTTTCGGCTGTTGGTGGGCGTGTTCCAGCACGAGGCATTGGGCGATAAATTCAATGTCGGTAATGCCCCCCTGATCGGTTTTGAGGTGGAATTTGTCCACCGAGGATTGGGCGAGATGTTGATACATTTTGGCTCGCATTTCGCGAATTTCTTGGCGTAACTGACCGCTTGCACGGGGTTGGGCGAGGGTGCTTTGGCGGATTTGCTCAAATTGCGTCCGCAAGGCTGGCGAGCCGTAAACGCATCTGGCTCGCACCAACGCTTGGCTTTCCCACGTCCACGCCTCGTTTTTTTGATAATCCTCATAGGCGGCAAAGGTGCTAACCAAAAGCCCTGCTTCGCCTGACGGTCTCAACCGCATATCCACCTCATACAGCACGCCAGCACTGGTGTTGAGGTTAAAAATCGCAATGATTTTTTGGGCGAGTTTGAGGTAGAACTGGTGGCTGGAAATCGATTTTTTGCCCCATTTCGTTTCGCCGTTAGCAGGGGCTTGGTGCAGGAATACCAAATCCAAATCGGAATTATAGCCCAGCTCAATTCCGCCTAATTTGCCGTAGCCGATCACGGCGAAATCCTGCTCGCCCTCAGCGAGATGATCAGGCGTGCCGAACCGTTGTGCCACTTGTCGCCACGCCATTTTGACCACCGCCCCAATAATCGCTTCCGCCAGATAAGTGAGATGATCGCTGATTTTCATCACGGGCAACACGCCCAAAATATCCGCCGCCGCAATCCGCAATAATTGGCTCTGTTTGAACTGGCGAAGCCCGTCAATCAAGGCTTCTTCATCGTCTTCGGGAATACGAATTAAATAATCCTGCAATGCCTGCGGATAATCTTCGAGGGCAATCACTTGGCTCAAACTGTTCTCAAAAATCAGCTCGTCCAGCAACATCGGGTGGCGAGCGATTTGGTCGGCGATCATCACCGATTGGCTACACAAGGTGAGCAACTGCGGTAGGATCTGCTCTTTTTCGAGCAACAATTCAAGGTAAGTGGTGCGAGTGGTGATTTTATCCACAATGTTCAGCAAACGCGGTAACAGCACCTCATAATCGGCACGTTGGAAAATTTCGTGCATTATGCGAGGCAACAGCTGGCGTAGCACATTCCGCCCCCTCACCCCAATCGGGCGTTTCACCCAATCTTGGAAAGTGTCGGCAAGCAGGCGGAAAATCCCCTCGTAAGCGGTCGGTTCAACGGGATAATCCGCCAGCACGCTCGCCAAATCTTCGGGGGTAATTTGGTAGTGCAAAATGTCCTGCCACAAAGCAAATTGCTCGTTTTGTGGTTCGTTTTCGTCCTGTTCTTCCTCGCCGATTAGCTCGTTGAATATGGTGCGGACGTGGGTTTGGTGGCTATGCAACAGAGCGAGGAAGTCGTCCCAGTTTTGCAATTCTGTCGCCGCAAAAGGTTGGCTAGCAAAAATTAGCCGTGATCTATCCGCTTGATCGGTGGGTAGGGTTTGGGTTTGTTTGTCGTCAATCGCTTGTAGCACATTTTCCACATTGCGTAGGAAAAGGTAGGCGTGGCGAAGTTGCTCGGTTTGGGTTTCGCTCAATAATTTTAGGTTGGCGAGTTCAGGCAACACGGCGAGCAGGCTTCGTTGTTGCAGGATTTTATCTCGTCCGCCACGCATTAGCTGGAACATCTGCACGATAAATTCCACCTCACGAATACCGCCCGCCCCGAGCTTGATGTTGTCGCTCAACTGACGGCGAACCACTTCACGGCTGATTTTTTGCTTCATTTCTCGCAGGGATTGAATCGCACTAAAATCCAAATAACGGCGATAAACGAAAGGTCGTAAGAGCTGTTTGAGGTAGCGATGATTGAGGTTTTGCGGATCTTCGCCAAGAATTTTCGCCTTGATCATCGCATAGCGTTCCCAATCTCGCCCTTGCTCTTGGTAATAATCTTCCATTGCGGAAAAACTCAGCACCAACGCACCGTTTTCGCCGAACGGACGCAGCCGCATATCGGCGCGATAGACAAAGCCGTCAAGGGTAATTTGATCCAACGCCTTGATTAAACGCTGCCCCAGCCGTGTGAAAAATTTGCTGTTTTCGATCGGCTTTCTTGCCCCAACCGTTTCCCCCTGATCGGGATAAGTGAAAATCAGATCGATGTCGGATGAAAAATTGAGTTCCCGTCCGCCCAGTTTACCCATTCCCAAAATCAGCAATTCCTGCACCTCGCCCTGTGGATTTTGCGGCGTGCCGTATTCCTCACAACAACGGGCAAACAGCCAATCCCTCGCCCCTAAAATCAAACTTTCAGCGAGATCGGAAAGTCGCTCAAACACAAATTCGACACTAGCCAAACGGTTAGATTGCACAAAACTCAACGTTGCCATTTCCCGATGCCGAAACAGTCGCAACGCACGGTGGAAATCCTCTTCATTTTCTACGCGAAAAAGCACCGCTTGCAGGCGTTCGGTGTAGTTACCACAATCTTCCGATGTCGGCAATTTAGCTAACCACGATCGCAATAAATCAGGCTGTTTTTGTAGCGTATCTGCCACAAAATTGGACATTGCGATTGCCGTTACAAGCGGTTGGTTTTCGGGAAATTTCGCTAAATTAAGATCGGTAATCAGATTTTGTAGTTTTTGTTGAGCAATAGGGTATAGCGTTGTTTGCATAGGAATATCTGGGAAATCTAACATTATAAAATTGAAGGAATATCATCGTTCGTATTGATCTACTTTTCTTTGCTTGTGCAAAGAAAAGTAGCAAAAGAAAGCACACCCAAGCATTTTGCTTTGTTTCGCTTGTTGCTAATTTCTACGGTCGATTTGTAAACTCGCTTGCTTCGCAAGCTCAAACAGTACAAATCGCCCTTGAAATTGACGCAACCACTCAACGCAAAATGATGGGGAATTACAACCTCAATCTTCAACCAAAGGACACCACGGTTTAGCATCCAAAAACAAGCGGTTAGATTTCACAAAATTTCGCAAAATCTAACCGCTTTCAATTAAAAGACTTTTTTAAACGGCTTGACGATCACCTCGCCATACACACCCGCTTCCACATAAGGATCTTGGCTCGCCCACTGTTTCGCGGATTCGAGGCTGTCGAATTTGGCAATCACCGTTGAGCCAGTGAAACCTGCTTCGCCAGGGTTTTCATCGTCAATCGCAGGGTTTGGGCCTGCGGTTAAGAGACGATCTTCTGCTTGTAAGGCTTTCAAGCGTTCCAAATGTTTTTCACGCACCGCAAGGCGTTTTTCAAGGGTGTTTGGAATGTCTTGGGCAAAAATGACATAGTACATAATGTTATCCTTTAAGGGTTGATTAACGACATCGCTAAATCTAATTCAGGGTTGTTTTCACGCGGCACGGCACGAGGTCTGCCCTCTTTGTCAATCGCCACATAGGTGAAAATTGCTTCGGTAACGCAATGGCGATCACGCACGCCGTCATAAACTTGCTTGATCCACACTTCCACTTTGACTTGCATTGACGAACGCCCGATATGGGTCAATTTGCCGTAACAGCAAACCACATCGCCCACGGAAATTGGGCGAAGGAACGACATTTTGTCCACCGAGACGGTAACCACTCGCCCTTTGGCAAGCTCTTTGGCGAGAATTGCCCCGCCCATATCCATTTGCGACATAATCCAACCGCCGAAAATATCGCCGTTGGCATTGGTGTCGGACGGCATTGCAAGGGTGCGAAGAATCAGAGAGCCTTCTGGCTGACGATTTTGTTTAATTTCCATTTTTTTCCTCTAACTGCTTTAAATAAGGATATAAAAAAACACCAGTAGCAAGGGTGGCGGCTAAACTTAATCCTGTTAAGCCAAATACTTTAAAGTTATACCACGCATCGTCTGACATAAAATAGCTAATATATAAATTAACCAACATACAGAAAATAAAGAACATCGCCCAGCCAAAATTTAATTTCGCCCACACATTATCAGGCAATTTAATTTCTTTACCGAGCAGATGTTTAATTAACGGATTTTTCAGCACAAATTGGCTCACTAATAATGCCAAAGCCAACAAACCGTTAATAATGGTTACTTTCCATTTTAAAAAGGCAACATCATCAAAATAAGCGGTCAGCAAACCAAAAATAATTACAAAGCCTGCCATAAAAAGCTGCATTTTTTCAATTTTTTGGTAAAGCACTTTAAAGGCGATTAGCTGAATAAAGGTGGCAACCACTAATACAATCGCTGCGGCTTGCGTGCCGTATAATTTATACACCACAAAGAATAAAATCAGCGGAATAAATTCTAATAACTGTTTCATTAGGCTTGTCCTTGCTGGCAAATGGCTTGATAAAAGCGGAAACTAAAAATAGTTACAAACAGTGAAATAATCGCACTTACAATTAACGATAAGGCAATTACGGCAACGTTATTGCCTAATTTTAAAAGCAAATTAGAAATCACTAACGGCATAAAATAAGCGATAATCACAAATAACATCATCGGCAACATTTTGCCACGGGTTAATTGCCACGAAAATTTAACGCTATCCATTACCCCTTGACGATTATCAATCACGTAAGCGTAAACGGATAAACATAATTTTAAAAAGATCCAACAGCCCGTAACTAATAATGGTAACGCTACTAATCCGCCACCACTTAAATAAAATGCCGCCCCCATTGAGATTGGGAAAATCATCAATAAATGTAAACCGATGGCAGGGAAAATTTTGGCTAACGCACCGCTTACATTTTTAAAAAATGATTGATATGTACCTTGATTGATCTCTTTAATGTTTAAAATAAATAATAAATTAAAAAATAAATTTAAACAGACCAACAACATTGTCGGCACAACGCCGAATAACGAGACTTGATCGGGCGAGGTCTGCGGTTGCGGCTGCGGTTCGGCGGTGTGCGATCCCACCACCAACACGCTGAGGACTTGGCTAGTCAGCAGCAAACTTAATGCAAACAGGGTAAATTGACGCTGATTTTGCATAAAATTCCAGCTTTCTTGCAATAATTGCGGAAATTTAATCGGCATTCGATATCCTTTTAAAACGTAAAAATAAGGTTAAAAAACGGGGTGCAAGTATAGCAAAGAGTTGAGCCAAACCGCACCTTTTTTATGCCCCTTGTTGAAAAGCAGATTTTCAAGCAAAATAGCCGAATTGAATAAAGGGGGATTTATGTATAACACGCTACTTGCGGGGCAACGCTACCTCGAAACCTATCCAAATCAGAAAAAACTTGCCCTATTTATGCCCGATTATCGTTTGATTCGGCTGATTAAATTCGCCAGCCGTGTAATGCCTGCCTTTGCGTGCTTTGCGATTGTGTGGCAATACTTTTTTGTCGATCCCGATCAATCCATTTTAGTCAATGCGATCATCACCGCCCTGTTTGCGTTAAGCATTCCCTATCAAGGGCTGTTTTGGCTCGGCAGACGAGCCAGTTCGCCGTTATCCCTTTCCCTGCTGAAATGGTATGAAGAATTACGCCAAAAATTAGTGAGCGAACAGCTTAACATTGCTGATCAAGCCGTGCCGACTTATCAAGATTTCGCCAATTTGCTACAACTTGCCGAAAAAACGTGGGGCAAAGCCTACTTTGACGAGTTATGAAGCAATCCGCAAAGTCGCAATATAATTGGCACTCACATCGTTATTTAGCCAGAATTTTTGGGTAAGCAGATTGTAATGATAGCCGACCATTTCGCTGCATTGCAGATCCGCCTGATCGCACCACGCCAACAGTTCGGCAGGTTTGATAAATTTTTCAAAATCGTGCGTGCCTTTCGGCAACATTTTTAGCACATATTCCGCCCCGATAATCACGAGGGCATAGGCTTTGAGCGTGCGGTTAATCGTGGAAAAAAACAGCACGCCGTTCGGTTTTAGTAAGGCTTTGCAACTTTGAATGATCGAAAGCGGATCGGGGACGTGTTCCAGCATTTCCATACAGGTGATCACATCAAATTTTTCACCCTTGCAAGCGGTATGATTTTCCAAAAATTTTTCAATGGTGGTTTGCTGATAATCAATTTGAACGCCACTTTGCTCGGCGTGCTGTTTTGCCACGATAAGGGGTTCGGTGGTCATATCGATGCCTGTAACGATTGCCCCCTGCTTCGCCATTGCTTCGCTTAAAATGCCGCCACCACAGCCGACATCCAGCACCCGTTTGCCAAATAAGCCGTTCGCTTTTTCACTGATATACGCCAAACGAAGGGGGTTGAGCAGGTGGATCGGCTTGAAATCGCCCTCTAAATCCCACCACGTTTTTGCCATTTTTTCAAATTTAGAGAGTTCTTGTTGATCTACGTTATTCATTTTTGCTTGTTGTTAAGGAATTTGAACGCAGAATATACCGACTTTTTCACGAATTTCCATTCTTTTTATGCTATAATCTCGCCACTTTTTCGCCCAATGCGATCCCAACGTGCTGGGCGGTTATTTTTTAAACGTGATTAGGAAATTTCAATGAGCGAATTAGCCAAAGATATTACCCCTATCAGCATCGAAGACGAGCTAAAAACTTCTTATCTCGACTATGCGATGTCGGTAATTGTGGGGCGTGCCTTGCCTGATGTGCGAGATGGTTTAAAGCCGGTGCATCGCCGTGTGCTTTATTCAATGGATCGTAATAATAACGTCTATAACAAGCCTTATGTGAAATCAGCGCGTGTGGTGGGCGATGTGATCGGTAAATACCACCCGCACGGCGATAGTGCCGTTTACGACACCATTGTGCGTATGGCTCAACCATTCTCACTTCGCTATATGTTGGTGGACGGGCAAGGTAACTTTGGTTCGATTGACGGCGACTCGCCAGCGGCAATGCGTTATACCGAAGTCCGTATGCAAAAAATCACGCAGGAATTATTGACCGACCTTGACAAAGAAACGGTGGATTTCTCGCCAAACTATGACGGCAAAGAGATGATTCCTGATGTGCTGCCAACCAAAATTCCTAACTTGCTCGTCAATGGTTCTTCGGGGATTGCGGTGGGTATGGCAACCAACATTCCGCCCCACAATATCAACGAAGTGCTAGACGGCTGTTTAGCCTATATCGAGAACGATCAAATCTCGATTGCCGAGTTAATGCAATATATCCCTGGCCCTGATTTCCCAACGGGGGCGATTATCAATGGTCGTTCAGGCATTGAAGAAGCCTATCGCACGGGCAAAGGCAAGGTGTATGTGCGTGCCAAAGCAAGCGTAGAGCTTGATGATAAAGGGCGTGAGCAAATTATCATCACGGAAATTCCTTACCAAGTAAACAAAGCGAACTTGATCGCAAAAATTGATGAATTAAGTGCCGAGAAAAAAATCGAGGGCATTTCTGATATTCGTGATGAATCGGAAGAGTTCCCCGATGTTCGCATTGTCATCGACATCAAACGTGATGCGGTGGGCGAAGTGGTGTTAAACCACCTTTATGCCCTCACGCAAATGCAAGTTACGTTCGGGATCAATATGGTTGCCCTTGATCAAGGTCAGCCTAAGTTGCTCAACCTCAAACAGATCATCGAAGCCTTTATCAACCACCGCCGTGAAGTAGTTACCCGCCGCACCATTTACGAATTGCGTAAAGCCCGTGAGCGTAGCCATATTTTAGAGGGCTTAGGCATTGCGTTGGCAAACATTGATGAAATGATCGAGATGATCCGCTCATCACGCAACGCCGAAGAAGCCACCCAAAAATTACTTTCAAAAGATTGGGATATTGGGCTTGCTTCATCGTTACTCTCATTAGAGGGGGCTGGCAATGCACGCCTCGCTGATCTCGCCGCGGAATTAGGGGCGAACAACGGCAAATATCGCTTATCCGAAGTGCAAGTGAAAGCGATCTTAGATTTACGCCTCTACCGTTTAACAGGCTTGGAATACGATAAAATTGTTGATGAATACACCGCGTTATTGGTGGAAATCGGCGAATTATTGCACATTCTCAACAGCTACGAACGCTTAATGGAAGTGATCCGCGAGGAATTAGAGCAAATCCGTGCCGAATTTGGCGACCAACGCCGTACCGAAATCACTGCTAGCTCGGCAGACATCAACCTTGAAGATTTAATCGCCCAAGAAGATGTGGTGGTAACCCTTTCCCACGCTGGCTATGTGAAATATCAGCCGTTGTCCGATTATGAAGCCCAACGCCGTGGCGGTAAGGGCAAATCGGCGACCAAGATGAAAGAAGAAGACTTTATCGAACGCTTACTCGTGGCAAACACCCACGACACCATTCTCTGCTTCTCAAACGCAGGCAAAGTGTTCCAACTCAAAGTGTATCAACTGCCACAAGCCAGCCGAGCAGCACGAGGGACACCAATCGTCAATATCCTACCGCTGGATAAAGACAAAAACGAACGGATCACCGCCATTCTGCCGATTCCAAACGGCGAATTTAGCCAAGATAAATTTATCTTTATGGCGACCGCTGGCGGAATCGTGAAGAAAGTATCCCTTGACGCATTCAGCAATATCCGCACCAACGGTTTGATTGCGGTGAACTTGCGTGAGGGCGATGAGCTGATCGGGGTCGATATTACCAACGGCGAAAGCGAAATTATGCTCTTCTCGGCACAAGGTCGTGTGGTTCGCTTTGCGGAAAAAGCCGTTCGCCCAATGGGTCGTACCGCCACAGGGGTGAGAGGGATTAAACTTTCTACCGTAGAAATCTCAAACGAAGAGATTGAAGAAGCGGAAATTGTCGAAATTGAAAACGAGGAAGCCGAAGATACCGCCGTGGATCTCAACACCGATAAAGTGGTTTCCCTCGTGATCCCACACAACGAGGGCGAAATCCTGACCGTTACCCAAAACGGCTACGGCAAACGGACCAAGTTGGTGGAATATCCAGCCAAATCCCGTAACACCAAAGGCGTGGTTTCGATCAAGGTGAACCAACGCAACGGTAAAGTGGTGGCTGCAGTGCAAGTGGAAGAAAGCGATCAAATTATGTTGATCACGGATGCTGGCACGCTGGTTCGCACCCGCGTGAATGAAGTCAGCCTCGTGGGGCGTAACACCCAAGGCGTCCGCATTATCCGCACCGCCGACAGCGAAAGCGTCGTCAGCCTCGAACGCATCGCCGATTTTGACGAGGACGAAGAAACCTCAACCGAAATCGACAATCTGGAAAATACAGAAAATAGCGAAGCATAAAAAACAAAAAACCACTTCTAAATGAAGTGGTTTTTATTTGCACACATACAAGGGGTAGGATTTTATGAAATTTCGGAAAATCCTACCCCCTGCTATCGATTAGCTCTAGCCCTTCGCCAAAATCCCTTTCAAGAACCTTGCGGTGTGGGATTTTTTGTCTTTGGCGACTTGCTCTGGGGTGCCTTGGGCGATGATTTGGCCGCCACCACTGCCACCCTCTGGGCCGAGATCGACAATCCAGTCGGCGGTTTTGATTACGTCTAAATTATGCTCAATCACCACAATCGTGTTGCCTTGATCCCGTAAGCGGTGTAGCACGCTCAAAAGCTGTTTGATGTCGGCAAAGTGTAAGCCTGTGGTTGGTTCGTCCAAAATGTAGAGGGTTTTGCCCGTGTCTCTTTTGGACAGTTCCGCCGCCAGTTTGACCCGTTGAGCCTCGCCCCCCGATAAGGTGGTAGACGACTGCCCCAATCGCACATAGGAAAGCCCCACGTCAATCAGGGTTTGCAGTTTGCGAGCGATCATCGGCACAGGGTCGAAAAATTCCCTCGCCTCTTCCACCGTCATATCCAGCACTTGATGAATGGTTTTGCCTTTGTAGCGAATTTCTAGGGTTTCACGGTTGTAGCGTTTGCCTTTACAGTGGTCGCACGGCACATACACATCAGGCAGGAAGTGCATTTCCACCTTAATCACGCCGTCCCCTTGGCAAGCTTCGCAACGTCCACCCCGCACGTTAAAGCTGAAACGCCCCACGTTATAGCCCCTCGCCCTCGCCTCTTGCGTGCCAGCAAACAGCTCACGGATCGGAGTGAATAAGCCCGTGTAAGTGGCTGGGTTGGAACGTGGCGTGCGTCCGATCGGGCTTTGGTTGATGTCGATGACTTTGTCGAAATGCGCCAAGCCGTCAATGCTCTCGTAAGGGGCGACATCGCTATTTTCCGCTCGGTTGAGGGCATTTTGGGCAATCGGGAACAGGGTGTCGTTAATCAAGGTCGATTTACCCGAGCCAGACACCCCCGTGATACAGGTAAACAAGCCGACTGGAATTGCTAAATCCACTTTTTTAAGATTGTTGCCACTCGCCCCTTTGAGGGTCAGCATTCGGCTCGGATCGCAAGGGGTACGATGTTGTGGAATTTCGATCTTCTCACGCCCCGACAGGAATTTACCCGTGATCGAATGTTCGTTCTGCATAATCTCTTGTGCCGTGCCTTGGGCGATCACTTGACCGCCGTGCACGCCCGCCCCTGGTCCAATATCGACAATATGATCGGCGGCTAAAATCGCGTCTTCATCGTGTTCCACCACAATCACCGTGTTGCCGAGGTTGCGAAGATGCACGAGGGTGTTGAGCAGGCGTTCGTTATCTCTTTGGTGCAAGCCGATAGACGGCTCGTCCAGCACATACATCACGCCGACCAGCCCTGCCCCGATTTGGCTGGCAAGGCGAATACGTTGAGCCTCGCCCCCCGACAGGGTTTCCGCCGAACGTGAGAGGGAAAGATAATTCAAGCCAACATTGACGAGGAATTGCAACCGCTCACGAATTTCTTTCAGAATCTTTTCGGCGATTTGGGCTTTTTGCCCCGTGAGATTGAGGCTGTTGAAGAAGTCCAACGCCTCGCCGATACTCTTTTCTGATACGGTCGGCAGGTTGGTTTTTTCCACGAAAACGTAGCGAGCCTCTTTGCGTAAGCGTGAGCCCTCGCAATCCACGCAAGCTCGGTTGTTGATATATTTGGCGAGTTCTTCTCGCACAGAGTTGGATTCCGTCTCGCGATAACGGCGAGCCATATTGTTTAGCACGCCCTCGAACGAGTGTTTGCGTTTGATTTTGTCGCCACGGTCGTTGGTGTAAACGAACTCGATTTCCTCTTTTGAGCCGTGCAAAATGATCTGCTGAATTTTTTTCGGCAATTTTTCAAAGGGCGTTTCAAGGTCGAAATCGTAATGTTTGGCGACCGCTTGCAACAGGCTGAAATAGTAGAAACTGCGGCGATCCCATCCCTTGATCGCACCGCTTGCAAGGGAAACTTCGCCGTTTTGAATCACTTTGCGTTCGTCAAAATACTGCTGAACGCCCAAGCCATCGCAGGTCGGGCAAGCCCCTGCTGGGTTGTTGAATGAGAATAAGCGTGGTTCGAGTTCGCTTAACGCATAGCCACAATGAGGGCAGGCGAAGCTGGCGGAAAAGACGATTTCTTCGGCGGTTGGATCGTCCATATTGGCGATAATCGCGGTCGAACCCGATAAATCAAGGGCGGTTTCAAAAGATTCCGCCAAACGCGTGGCAAGATCAGGGCGAACTTTGAAGCGGTCGATCACCACTTCAATCGTATGTTTTTTCTGCAATTCGAGCTTTGGCGGATCGGAAAGATCACAAATTTCGCCATCAATTCTCGCCCGAATGTAGCCCTGAGCGGTGAGATTTTCCAATAGTTTTGCGTGTTCGCCCTTACGCTCTTTGACCACAGGGGCAAGCAACATCAAACGGCTACCCTCTGGCAAACCCAAAACGTGATCGACCATCTGCGAAATAGTTTGCGCCGCCAACGGCACATCGTGATCGGGGCAACGCGGCTCGCCCACGCGAGCGAATAACAAACGCAAATAGTCGTGGATTTCTGTTACCGTCCCCACCGTCGAACGTGGATTGTGCGAGGTGGATTTTTGCTCAATCGAAATCGCTGGCGACAAGCCCTCAATATGATCCACATCGGGCTTTTCCATTAACGACAAAAATTGGCGAGCGTAAGCGGAAAGGGATTCCACATAACGGCGTTGCCCCTCGGCATAGAGCGTATCAAACGCCAACGAAGATTTGCCCGAGCCAGACAGCCCCGTAATCACAATAAATTTATCTCTCGGCAGGATTAAATTGATGTTTTTAAGATTGTGGGTTCTCGCCCCACGGATATCGATATGTTGCATTTTTAATTCTCAAAAAAGTAAAGCGATTTTTCCGAAATTGTCGATCATTATCGCATAATTTTAATAACTGTACAAAATATCAGTTTTCACACTGGTAATTTTTAAATTTTCGGGTAAAATACCCGCCGATTTTAACCGTTTATTACAGAGGAATTTTTATGGCAGGTGTTAATAAAGTGATTATTGTTGGGCGTTTAGGTAACGACCCTGAAATGCGTACAATGCCAAACGGCGATGCGGTGGCGAATATCAGTGTAGCCACCAGCGAAGTGTGGAACGATAAAAACACGGGCGAACGCCGTGAAGTTACCGAATGGCACCGCATTGTGCTATTCCGCCGCAATGCAGAAGTAGCGGGGCAATACTTACGCAAAGGCTCACAAGTTTACATTGAGGGCAAACTCAAAACCCGTAAATGGCAAGATCAAAACGGACAAGATCGCTACACCACCGAAATTCAAGCAGACAGCCTCACAATGTTAGGCGGTCGCAACGACAACGGCGGCGATTTCGGCGGACAAAGTGGCTGGAACCAAAATAACAACGCAGGCGGTGGCTACGATCAAAGTGCAAACTACGGCAACAACAGCTACGCCCAATCTGCACCAAAACCACAAGCCAAACCAGCACCTGCACCACAACCAGCCCCAGTAGATAACTTCTCGGATGATGATATTCCATTCTAAACAAGATAACCCTGCGAATGCAGGGTTTTATTTTATTTGAATGGACGAATCTGCTAAACTACGCCCCATTTTGAAAATTCAAGAACGAGGAAAACAATGGCGAAACGGGCTAAAAATGAGATTGACTGGACAGATGAGGACGAGGAAATCATTTGGGTCAGTAAGAGTGAGATTAAACGTGATTCCGAGTATCTGAAAAAATTAGGGGCAGAATTGATTGAACTCACGCCGCAGAATTTGGAAAAAATCCCCCTTGATGAGGATTTGAAATATGCGATCAAACAGGCACAGGGCTTTAAATTAGAGGCGAAACGTCGTCAGATTCAATATATCGGTAAATTGTTGCGAAACCGTGATCCCGAGCCGATTCAAGAGGCGTTGGATAAGGTCAAAAATCGCCACAATCAGCAGCAGGCGTTGTTGCACAAGCTGGAATTGGTGCGTGATCAATTGATTGAAATGGGCGATGCTTCCCTCAATCATTTGTTGGAAGAGTATCCGCAGTTGGATCGCCAACATTTACGCACCCTAATTCGTGGGGCGATTAAAGAGCGTGAGGCGAACAAGCCCGCCAAAAATTATCGTGAGATTTTTCAATATCTTAAAACGGAAATTGCAGAGGCATAATGATGCAAAATTTATTTTTCGCCCATATTGGGTTGGCTTATGTGAGCTTGGCACTGTTGCTAGTGCGTGGGGTGTTGTCGGCAAAGCAGGTCGATTGGCGACAATATAAAATGTTAAAAATCGCACCACATTTGGTGGATACCTTATTGCTAGCTTCGGGTGTGGCGATTTTCTTCCTGTTCGGCTTTTCCTTTGGCGAAAGCTGGATTTGGGCGAAGTTGATGTTTATCGGCATCTACGTTTTCTGTGCGGTCAAAGCCTTTAAGAAAAACGCCCCGTTCTCGCTTAAACACTTTTTGTTGGCGGTGGTCAGTTTTATGATGGTAATGGTGGTAGCGACCATTAAATAATCGCCATTTTTTACAAAAGCAAGCGGGTAGATTTCTGGAAATTTCTGAAAATCTACCCGCTTGTTTTATTTCTTCTCGGTTAATTTTGCCAACGCTTGCTCGGCGGCGTTTTGTTCGGCTTTGCGGCGGCTGGTGCCAATGCCGACAAAGATTTCATCAAGGATTTCCACCTTGCAACTCACTTTGAACGTTTGGTTATGCGCTTGCCCTTTGATGTCTAGCACCTCGTAATCAGGCAAGCGGTGCTTTCTGCCCTGCAAAAATTCTTGCAGGCGGGTTTTCGGATCTTTTTGAGCCTCGCCTGGTTGCATTTCGTTGAGCAAATCTTGATACCAAATCATCACGCGTTCAATCGCACGTTCCATTCCGTTATCAAGGTAGATCGCCGCAATGATCGCCTCAACGCAGTCGGACAAAATCGACTCACGGCGATAGCCCCCACTTTTCAGCTCGCCCGCCCCTAATTTGAGGTATTCGCCAAGATCAAATCGGCGTGCGATAATCGCCAACGTCTGCTCTCGCACAAGGGTCGCACGCATACGGCTCAATTCGCCCTCGTTCGCTTTCGGAAATTTCTCGTACAAGGCACGCCCAATCGCAAAATTGAGGATCGAATCCCCCAAAAATTCAAGGCGTTCATTATTTTTCGCCCCCGCACTTCGGTGCGTCAGGGCGGTTTTTAGGTAATCAAGGTTATCAAATTGATAACCAATGGTTTTTTGTAGGCGGTCTAGGTGCATTTTCTTTGTGTATATTTGAACTGTAACATAGCCCTCGCCCATTTATGGGATAGGGACAGATTTTTCTTCGTTGAGAAGAAAAATCAGGGAGAGGGCAAAAATTTGCAGAAATCCTACCGCTTGTATCCCTCTCTCTGCTTGAAATACTAAACGTATTTCAAGCGGTCTCTCTCCCACAAGTGGGCGAGAGTTTTTTTCGCTATTGAATAGCAGTAAACATTCGACTAAACCGAACCCCCGTTGGGTATTCGTTTGGTTTTTTATCGAGGCTGAGCCAAATGTAGCTGGCTTTGCCGACCACGTTTTTCTCTGGCACGAAGCCCCAGAAACGGCTGTCTTCGCTGTTATCGCGGTTGTCGCCCATTACGAAGTATTGCCCAGCTGGCACAATCCATTCGCCTGCTTCCAAGCCCTCTTGTTTGAAGAAGTAAGGGGCGTAGTTAAACGGTTGCGGATTGTTCAAAATTTGGTGGCTCACGCTGCCGATTTCGGTGCGTTCGATCTGCATTTCGCCGTGATAATAGAAGTCTGGATTTGGCGTGCCTCCCTCGTATTTGAACACCACTTTTTTGCCGCTATCGCCCTCAATTAGGGTTAATTCACGGGTTCGCATATCGTATTTAATGCGGTCGCCGCCCACGCCCACCACGCGTTTGATGTAGTCCACGTTCGGCTGCTTTGGGGCTTTGAACACAATGATGTCGCCCCGTTGCGGTTTGCCGACTTCAATTAAGGTATTTTGGAAAATCGGATCTTTGATCCCGTAGCCGAATTTATTGACCAACAGAAAATCCCCCACTCGCAAGGTTGGTTCCATTGAGCCACTTGGGATTTGGAACGGCTCAAATAAGAATGAGCGGATCATTGTGATCACAAACAGAACGCCGAACAGTGAGCCGAAAAATTCGGTAACGCCATTTTTTCGCCCTCTTTTGACCAGTACCCAACAAATCCCACAAATCGCCACCAGCGACACGAGCAAAATCGAAATGCTGTTCGGCAGTTGCATTGAATCCAGCCATTTCCAAATGCCGTAAAGCACGCCGATAAACAGAATCGAAATTAAATTTCCCATAAATTTTCCTTTAAGATAAATAAACAAGCGGTCGGTTTGACTGAAATTTTTGCGGAAAATTCCGCTTATTGCCCCCTTCGGTTTCGCTTCGCTCAACCACTTCCCCCGCAAGCGGGGGCAGATCTGATCTTCCCCCGTTTACGGGGGAAGTACCCTACGCAGTAGGGGGAAGGGGGCTATAATGTAAAATTTGCGAAAATCCCACCGCTTGCAACCGTTATTTTTTGAGCGAGAACAGTAGCCCTGCCATAATTAACCCTGCCCCGAGCATTCCGAGTGGGGCGAGGAGGTCGCCG
Source organism: Haemophilus paracuniculus (assembly GCF_002015115.1). Taxonomy (GTDB): domain Bacteria; phylum Pseudomonadota; class Gammaproteobacteria; order Enterobacterales; family Pasteurellaceae; genus Haemophilus_E; species Haemophilus_E paracuniculus. Next base: position 2,698 of record NZ_MUYA01000010.1, on the reverse strand, counting down.
AAAATCAGGAATGCAAACAAGGCGGAAAAGAGCGGATCGGTGGTTTCGATGATTTGCACTTTGCCTGCTTCGCCTTTTTCCACCGCTTTGGTGGTGCAATAAAATCCGCCGATACTTGGCAATAACACGAGGGCGAAGATCATCAACCACGAAGTTGTATCAGGTACGCTTAATCCTGTAAAAGCAAATGGCACGAATAGGTAGATCGAGCCAAATCCAAACAGCCACACCAACAATGGCAAGCCACTCGGTAAGTTGAAGAACTTGCTGAAAAAGATAAACAGGGCGTAGCCCAAACCGCCGAGAATCGCCAATAAAATGCCGAAATAAGAGCCTGACACCGATCCCTCAAACAGAAACAGCAAGCCAACACCCGCAAAAATCAAGGCGAAAGCGGTGGCTTTGTACCACGTCATTTTCTCGTTCAACACCCATACCGAGAGCAAAATCGTGATGACCCCAGCGGCGTAAGTGAGGAACGACACCAGCGGAATACTCGCTTCGCTAAACGCCCAGGTTTCAAAAAAGTAGAGGGCGAAAATACCGAGAAAGGCGAGAAACGCCAAGGGTTTCCAACGCCCCGCGAGGGCTTGGGTTTGCTGGCGTAATGGGGCTTTGGCGAGGCAAATCGGCAACAGCACCAAAAACGCCACAAAACATTTCCAAAACGCAATGGCGAACGGCGAGCTGTTTTCTAAGCCAAATCGGGTAAAGACCCCGATGGTGCCGTTCAGCCCTGCGGCGGCGAGGGCGAAAAATTCCGCGGGGATTTTCTGCATTTTAATCCTTGCCAACGTGCAGAATCGCCAAAAATGCCTCTTGCGGTACGTCCACGTTACCGAGGGATTTCATTCGTTTTTTACCCTCTTTCTGTTTCTGCAAGAGCTTTTTCTTACGGCTCACATCGCCGCCGTAACATTTCGCGAGAACGTTTTTACGCAACTGTTTCACGGTGGAACGGGCAATAATATGGTTGCCGATTGCCGCTTGGATCGCAATGTCGAACTGTTGGCGAGGGATTAGATCTTTCATCTTCTCAACCAATTCACGCCCACGGTAAGGCGCGTTCGCTTTATGCACAATCAGGGCTAACGCATCCACGCGGTCGCCGTTAATCATAATATCCACACGCACCATATCCGCCGCTTGGAAGCGTTTGAAACCGTAATCGAGGGACGCATAACCCCGTGAGGTTGATTTCAAGCGGTCGAAGAAATCTAACACCACTTCGCCCATTGGAATTTCGTAGGTTAAAGCCACTTGGTTGCCGTGATACACCATATTGGTTTGCACCCCACGTTTTTCGACACACAGGGTAATCACGTTGCCGAGATATTCCTGCGGCACGAGCATATTACATTCCGCAATCGGCTCACGAATCTCAGCGATATTGTTGATCGCAGGCAGTTTAGACGGGCTGTCCACATAGATCACTTCGCCGTTGGTCTGTTCCACTTCGTAAACTACGGTCGGGGCGGTGGTGATCAAATCGAGATCGTACTCACGCTCTAATCGCTCTTGGATAATTTCCATATGCAACAAGCCCAAGAAACCGCAACGGAAACCAAAGCCGAGGGCGGTCGAATTTTCTGGCTCGTAGAATAGGGAAGCATCGTTCAAGCTCAATTTGCCGAGGGCATCGCGGAAGGCTTCATAATCGTCTGAACTGATCGGAAACAAACCTGCGTAAACCTGCGGTTTGACCTTTTTAAAACCAGGAAGCGGTGCGATTGCAGGGGTATTATGCGAGGTCAGGGTATCACCCACTGGTGCGCCCAAAATATCTTTGATCGCACATACCACCCAGCCCACTTCGCCCGTTTTCAATTCGGTGGTATCCACCTGTTTTGGGGTGAAAATCCCGAGGCGATCCACGTTGTAAGATTGCCCCGTGGACATCACTTTGATCTTGTCGCCTTTTTTGATCGAACCATTTTTCACCCGCACCAACGACACCACGCCAAGGTAGTTATCGAACCACGAGTCGATAATCAAGGCTTGCAACGGGGCATCAGGATCGCCCTCGGGGGCAGGGATCGATTTCACAATTTCCTCTAAAACCAAATCCACGCCCAAGCCTGTTTTCGCCGAACAACGCACTGCGTCCATTGCATCAATCCCGACAATATCTTCAATTTCCTCGGCGACACGCTCTGGATCGGCGGCTGGCAGGTCAATTTTGTTCAGAATTGGCACAACTTCCAAATCCATTTCAATCGCCGTGTAGCAGTTGGCAAGGGTTTGGGCTTCCACCCCCTGCCCTGCATCCACCACCAACAACGCCCCTTCACAAGCGGCTAACGAGCGTGAAACTTCATAGGAAAAGTCCACGTGTCCTGGGGTGTCGATAAAGTTGAGCTGATAGGTTTCGCCGTCTTGGGCTTTGTAATTGAGGGTAACGCTTTGGGCTTTAATGGTAATGCCACGCTCTTTTTCCAAATCCATTGAGTCAAGCACTTGGGCTTCCATTTCCCGATCCGACAAACCGCCACAAGTTTGGATCAAGCGGTCAGAAAGGGTGGATTTTCCGTGGTCAATGTGAGCAATAATCGAAAAGTTACGAATGTTCTTCATTTTCATAAGGGCAACGAATGTCCTGTTTTAAGTAAGGTATAACAAAAAGATAATCGGCGGATTTTACTTGAAATTGCAGAGGTTGGAAAGGCGAAAATGCCAGATGTAGCAACTGTGTTCCCTA
>NZ_MUYA01000009.1 GCF_002015115.1 Haemophilus paracuniculus | reverse complement strand
CTGCTAAGGCACGAAAGCCGAACGACATTCCGCTAATATCGCCACGTTTCACGCTTTCCAAAATATCATCACCTAACTGGGTTTTCGGCAAATCAAGGCTAAATCGTAAGCCCTCGTCATCTTCCACGATTGACAATGTACCGCTTGCTGTTCGCCCTAGCAATTTACTGTAATCGTGTTCAAATAAAGCCCGAACATCTGAACCACTGGCTAATGATTGCGTAAATGCACCTCGATCAAACATTTCGACAAATTCGCCCCATAACACTTCGCTCGGCTTATTCCACCGTACCGCATAGCCCACCAGTTTTCGGCTCTCGCCCTCGGCGATCATTGTTGAGGCTCTGACTTCAAATTCATTCTTATTCATTGTCTGCTCCTACAAATAGCGAAAGGGGCTATCACGCCCCTTTGCATTATGCTTTACATTCAAGCACCTTGATTGCGTTGCTGTCCACCACGCCGCCACCCAAATACTTGTCTGTGTGGATCTTATAAAATCCTGCCTCGGTCAAGTTATCAGGGCGAGTACGCACGCCTGTTTCGTGATCCACAATCGTGTAACCTCGCTTGAAGTCGCCCACCGCAATAAATGGCTGACCTGCCTCGGCGTTTGGCATTGTTTCAAGGTAGTACACTGGCAAGCCTAATAAAGTTGCAGGGCTACCGACCTGTAAACCGTCTCGCCAAATGTAGTCGCCATTGCCATTTTTGAGTTTTTGCAATGTGCCAGCAGTGTGTGAGTTCATTACCCAAACCGCATTTTTACGGTATTTGCTATGCAATGAGAATAACAAATCAATCAGATTGTCGGCGGATAACTTCGCCGCACTCACTTCCATTTTTTGCAACGTGCCAAATGCTCGTGCTTTGTCGGCTTCCGCCGTGCGTGGGTAAGTCAAAAAGCCCTTGGATTGTTTCTCGCCTGTGCCTGCGGTTAAATCCGCCTCTTCGGTTTCGGCAAAACTTTCTGAAATTTCATCCGTGAGCCAACCTAGAATATCTACGCCGCCAAAGTCTAAAATCTCTTGGGTTGTTTTCGGGTAAGCATAAATCGGGTTTAACTCAATGCTAACCTCGTTCATTTTCGGGGTGGCTGTTTCGGCTCGTGCTGTTCCCTCAATACCTCGCCCAATCGTTGCACCACCAGCCGACACTAATTTTTTGTAGGTTTTCGCCCCGATAGGCAAGCGTACCACATTAGCGATCTGACGCATTACGCTGTCATCCGTCAAACGGGTCATTACTTCCTTGTCTAACTGTGGAATAACGGCATAGCCGCCGTCTTTGCCGTTGTCGCCATTGGTTGAGAGTGAACGCATTTCCCCCGTTTTAATCCAGTGGCGTAGCTCGGCATCATCTAATTTAGCGTGGCGTTTATCTTCGGGCTTATCGTCCCCTGTTTGGCGTTCCGCGTCTGCCACCGCTTCTACGCGGTCGATTTCTTCTTGAATTTCGCCGACTAACTTTTTCAAGTTTTCAAACTGTTCCGCCTTTTCTTTCGGCAATGCCTCGCCCTCTTTTTGGGTTTCGACAATCGCACGCATTTCAGCGACTTTTTCCGCTTTGCGTTGCTTTAATGCTTGTAATTTTTTAAACATCGGTGTACCCCTGTTCAATAAGTTGTCTAAGATATAGGTTCACGGCTTCAAAGTTGTAGTTAATGCGAAAACTGATCGCACTACTTACCCATACTTTGTCATCGTCATAGTCGTACTCATAACGCTGTGCCTGTTTTCGCAAAATGGTGTTGAATTGATGCGTAAGTAGCTGTTCATACACTTCGCTTGCGATTTCATCTAAGTATTCCTCGCTTTTATCAAATGGCACAAAAATGCCGATATTCAAATCAGCCTCCCATTCTTGATAGCCGACCGCAGCAGGATCGACTTCGGCATTATCCAAATGAACACAAATCAAAGGCAATTCGCTTTCAATGTTGCTAATGTTTGGAATGCCGTTATAGAAATTCTTTATATTAGGAACGGTTTCAGCAATGAATGCTAATACCTCTTTTCTAATCGCTGAATGAAATTTCATTATTGCCTATCTGATAAAAACAAATACCCTACAAGACAATATATAGACTAGATAAATGAAGTAAATAGACGAATTTTTAGCCGAACAATTACGAAAGGTTAAGAACAGATAATTTACAAAGATAAGGGAAAATCACTCACTCAACATCACTCTTATCACTATCAAATCACTACCTTATCACTCTATTATTTATTATATATTTTCTTTTAAAATCAATAAGATAGATAATTGCAAGAGTGAAAAAGTGATGAAGTGATATAAAAATGGCAAAAAATAATTTTTTATCGTTTATCTTGGTTTTGAGGTGTAAAAAAGCCTAGCGTTTCGGCTAGGCTGTGAGGGTTATAGATTTGAACATTGTTCTACATAATCGCCCCAAAGTTGCATTAGTGGGCGTCTTAATTCGACATAATCAGCTCGATTATAGGCTTGGCTGGTGCTATCGCCAACCTTGTGAGCCAAACAAGCCTCTGCGTGGCGAAAATCAACCGCTCTATCTTCTAAAAAAGTTCGGGCAACAGATCGCAACCCGTGGCTATCTTGAATACCTTGATAACCTATTTTACGCAATGCCCTTGTAATCGTCTCGCTATTCATTGATTGATTGCAGCTTGTACCATTTTTAGGGAATACAAAAAGCGATTGCCCTGTAATTGGGCGTAGTTCTTCGAGAATTGCTAACATTTGGCGAGAAAGTGGCACAATGTGATCAAACTGCCCTGTCTTAACTTTTTTCATTTTTATGGCTGGAATATGCCAAAGGGCTTTATCAAAATCAATTTCTGACCATTCTACGCTGACTGCTTCCGCTGGGCGAACCATTGAAAGCAGCTGCCAACGAAAGAGGTATTTAGTGAGCAAATCGCAAGATGATTGTTCAAAATCAGCCAATAGCTTTGGCAATTCAGCATACTTAATCGCAGGGTGGTGTTTTTGTACCTCTTTATGATAAGCATTACCCGCCAGCATACAAGGATTAAAAGACAAATAGCCCAACGTTACCGCATAATTCAAAATCTGATTTGCGAGGTTGATCATACGGTTTAAAGTATCATTCTTCCCACTCAAATTTAACGGCTCAACGGCTTTAATCAAAATCGGCGAGGTTATTCTATCTATCGGGAAGTTTCCAATGCGGGGGAATAAATGATTTTCTAACCGCTCCCAATTCTTCTTCATCGTCAAAGGCTCAACCTCTTTTGATCGCTTTTCTCGCCATTTTTCCGCCACGCTGTAAAAGGTGTTGGCAATACTCTGAATTTGAGCATTTTCTTGTTCCTGCTTATGAAGTTGCGGATCGATATTTTGAGCTAATAACGCACGGTATTCTTCACGCATTGCCCTTGCTTGGGCGAGAGAAATTTCAGGGTAAGAGCCTAGCCCCAAATTCGTCCGCTTGTTAGTAAACGGGCGATAATAATTAAATAACCACGACTTACTGCCATTGGGTTTTACTCTCAAAAACAAACCTTGCCCATCCATAAGGCTGTAATCTTTCTCTTTGGGCTTGGCTCTATCTACTTCGGTATTTGTGAGCGGTTTAGTTATTCTTGCCATTTTGATTTGACCTCATTTTTTAGGAACACAACAAAAGGATTTAGGAACACAAAATCAATGATTATCTAACCCTTGTGTCGCAAGCCTCTCCGCTATTTTAGGAACACAAGATTTAGAACATTGTGAGCTGTGTTCCTAACCGTGTTCCTAAAATCTGCGGTTAAACACGAAAATATACGATAAATTACGATAGGTTGAAAAGGCGAAAAATGCATTAAAGCTAGTATTTTCAAGGGTTTTGCGAAAGGTTACGATAAGTTACGAAAGGGGAAATGGTGCGACCGGCTGGACTCGAACCAGTGACCCCCACCATGTCAAGGTGGTGCTCTAACCAACTGAGCTACGGTCGCATTGGGAATTGAAATGTGAAAAACGAGGCGGATTTTAATCAAAAAAATCGAGCTTGGCAAGGCTCGATTTTTCGTTTGTCGCTTTTTAATCCAAATTTTGGTTTAAACGAGGTTGGGTGAAAATTTTTTTATCTTCCCAACGCAACATTGTGAGATGATTTCCCCACACGCAGCCCGTATCCAATGCATAAATGCGGTTGGGGGTTGGGTAGCCAATCAAGCTCGCCCAATGCCCGAACAAAATATCCTTTTGCTGATAGAGCGGATTATCCAGCTCAAACCACGCTTTTAGCTCGCTCGGGGCTTGCTCAACAGGTAATTTGCAGGCGAAATCTAACCGCTTGTCGGCGTAGCAAAAACGCATTCTGGTAAAAGCGTTGATGATGTAGCGATAACGCTCAATCCCTTGCAAATCGGGCGACCAACGGCTCGGCTCGCTGCCGTACATTTGGGCTAACAGCTCGGTAAAATTTGGCGAGGAAAGCACCGCTTGCACCTCGGCAGCACAAGCCTTTGCGGTGGCAAGATCCCATTCGGGGCTAATTCCTGCGTGAGCCAACAAAAAGCCGTGATTCGGGTGTTCCACAAGAAGCGGTCGGGTGCGAAGCCAGTTTTGCAAATCGTCCCGATCTTCGGCGGTGAAAATGGTATCCACCCGATCTTTCGGTTTTACGCTTTTGATCCCCTGCAAAGTCGCTAACAGGTGCAAATCGTGATTACCTAGCACGACTGTCGCTCGTTCGCCGAGATCTTTCACAAACAGCAAACAAGCAAGCGAATCCTCGCCCCGTGCGACCAAATCCCCCGTTAGCCATAGTTCGTCTTGGCTTGGGTCGAAATTCGCCTGTTTGAGTAATAACTGAAATTCGGCAAAACAGCCGTGTAAATCGCCCACAATGTAAGTTGCCATTATTTTACCTCTACCCCCGTGGCAAGTTGCTGAATTAGGCTCGAACCTTGCAAAATAAAGCCTGAATAAAGCTGAATTAAGCTCGCCCCTGCGTTAATTTTTTCCTGTGCGGACGGCACGGAATGAACACCACCACAGCCCACAATCGGGATTTTGCCGTTTAATGCGTGGGCAAGTTGCCGAATAAATTGATTGTTCAAGGAATGTAGCGGTTTTCCGCTCAATCTACCCGCTTGCTCGGCGTTTTTCACGCCCCCAACCATTTCCCGCGATAATGTACCGTTACCCGCAATCACGCCGTCAATGTTGTGGCGAACGAGGCTATCGGCGATTTGGGCGATCTCGTCAGCGGTTAAATCGGGCGAAAGTTTAATCACAAGCGGTTTGTAACTGCGATATTTTTGCGACAACAAAAATTGCTCGTGTTTGAGGGATTTGAGCAGATGTTCCGTCCATTCGCTATCCGCCTGTTCATCTAAATTTACCGTGATGTAATGGGCGAATTGATAGGCTTTTTGCAGGCAAATTTGGTAATCGTCCCAACTTGCGTCTAGGCTGGTGTCGGCATTTTTACCGATATTAATCCCCACCACGCCTTTATATTCGGCACTGCTCACGTTCTCAATCACCGCGTCAATCCCCAAATTATTGCCCCCGTGGCGGTGGATAATCCCTTTCGCCCGATGAAGTCGGGTGGTTTCCAAATGGGGATAGTTAGTTTCCGCTTTGGGCGTAACCGTGCCGACCTCAATAAAACCAAAGCCTAACCGCCCTAAGCCGTCAATCGCCTCGCCGTTGATGTCCAGCCCTGCGGCAAGCCCAATCGGATTTTTAAATTGAATCCCCATTACGCTGACGGGGTTTTCAGGAATTTTGCCCTTAAACGGCAAATTTCCGTAGATTTTCAATGCTTTTAACGACAATTCACGGGATTTTCCCGTACCCAATAAGCCCTGTCGGATCAGCGAATACATACAACCTCAAAAATTACTGACGAGCCATTCGGATATTTTTCGGCAACGGTTCAAAATTAGAGCGGAACGGGTTAATATCCAGCCCGCCACGTCTAGTATAGCGTGCGTAAACCGTTAATTTTTCAGGCTGGGCGAACGCCATTAAATCGCAGAAAATGCGTTCTACGCACTGCTCGTGAAATTCGTTATGCTCACGGAACGAAACCAAATAACGCAACAATTTTTCCCGATTTAATTTTTTGCCGACATAATGAATCTGCACACTGCCCCAATCGGGTTGGGACGTAATCAAACAATTTGATTTGAGCAAATGGCTCACGAGGGTTTCTTCCACCACCTCGCCCTCGCCAATGTTGGCTAAATGATCCGCCGAAAAGTGATAATCCTCAATTTCAATCTCTAAATCATCAATGCATTCCCCTGCAAAATCCGCAATCGGCTGTTGGCTAAAATGGGATAATTTATGGATTTTCACCGAAATCTGACCGCTTGCAACGGTGGCTAAATCACGCTGAATGGTTTGCTCAACCTGTTCGATTGAGTCAAATTTGGTTTGGTTGAAACTGTTCAGGTAGAGCTTAAAACTTTTCGACTCAATCAAATTTTCGCTTTGGAAATCAATCGCCACATCAGCAATCGCCACCTGTGGCACGCCTTTCGGATTCAGCCACGAAAGTTCGTAAAGCGTCCAAATATCTGCCCCTTGATTGAAGGGCTGTTGCTCGGTAATCCCTAGTTGATCACGGTTCAAACGGCGAGGCACGGCTTGCAACAAGCTCGGATCATATTCACTTTTATATTCGGTTTTCTGCCCTAATTTCAGCCCTGTAAGGCTTTTATCATCGTAATTCATTCGCTATCCTTTTAATTTTTGTGGCAAATCCGCCAAGCTCTCCAACACCCAATCGGCTTTGGCTTCCGCCTCAGGGGTAACGGTTTTGCCCGTTCGCACCAACACTTTGGTTTTGACCCCTGCTTTTTCGGCGGCGAGCAGATCTTCCAATTTATCGCCAACCATTACCGACTGCGACACATCAATGTTCAAATCAGCAATCGCCTGCTTAAACATTCCCGCTTCGGGCTTGCGGCAATCGCACTGCTGGCGATATTCGCCCTGCCCTTCGGGGTGGTGAGGACAGTAATAAATGCCGTCCAGCACCACGCCGTGATCTTCATCAAGCGACCAGTCAAACCATTCCGTCAGTTGCAAAAATTGATCTTCGCTAAAATAACCCCGAGCAATACCCGATTGATTGGTAACGACTACGAGCAGATAGCCCTTGTCCTGCAACTGTTTCAACGCCTTGCCAACGCCCTCGATCAACTGGAAATCGTCAATTTTATGCACATAGCCGTGATCGATGTTGAGCGTGCCGTCTCGATCCAAAAAAATCGCCTTATTTGCCATTTTGACCTCGCACAAAATCCACCACCATTTGATGATGTTCGCTGGTTTTGAATTTGTCAAAAACCTGCAAAATCCGACCGTTTTCATCGATCAAAAAACTAATTCGATGAATGCCATCATAAGTTTTGCCCATAAATTTCTTCTCGCCCCACACGCCAAAGGCTTCGGCAACTTGATGATCGGGATCGGAAAGTAGCGTGAAATTGAGTTCTTTTTTTTCGACAAATTGAGCCAATTTTTTCGGCAGATCGGGGCTAATGCCTAGCACCACCACATTCAATTCATCAAGCTCGGCACGGCTGTCTCGCAAACCGCACGCTTGCGTAGTGCAACCTGGGGTAAGGGCTTTCGGGTAAAAATAAACCAGCACTTTTTTGCCGTGAAATTGTGCAAGGGAAACCAAATTTTCGTTTTGATCCAGTAGGGAAAATTGCGGGGCGAGATCGCCAATGTTGAGGGTTTTCATAACGGTTTTATTTAGAAAAATCATAGGGCGAAAGTGTATAGAAATTTTGCCGAACTGACAAATTGAATTCACAAATTGTAGCCACAATTTACTTTACAAGCGGTAGGATTGTAGCTAAAATCCGCCTAAATTTTCCGCAACTCAATCCTATGCGAATTAGTTACGACCCGAATAAATCGCAACGGAATCTGCAAGAACGGCAACTCGCCTTTGATGAAGTCAAGGATTTTGACTGGCAAACGGCGATTATCTGGCAAGATACTCGCTTTGATTATCCCGAACCTCGTTTTTTAAGTTTAGGCTTATTAAATGAGCGACTGCATTCCCTCTGTTTTACCCCGATTGAGGGTGGAATTAGAGTGATCAGTTTCCGCAAAGCCAACAAAAGAGAGATGAAGCAATATGAACAAGAACGCAATGTTAGCCTATGATGATCTGCCCGAATTGACCGATGAACAGCTCGCCCAATTCAAGCCGATTGAACAAGTAATGCCCCCAGAATTTATGCAAATGGTGTTAGCACATCAAGCCGAACGCGAGGCGGAACGCAGACGGGGCAAGCAGAAAGCCCCAACCAAACAGGCGATTACGATTCGCCTTTCCCCCGAAATCATCACCGCCTTTAAAGCCACGGGCAAAGGCTGGCAAACGCGGATCAATGAAGTATTGTTACAACATATTCAAACCGCAATGTAAAACAAAGGCTCGCCGTTGCGAGCCTTTTCCTTTCCGATTATTCCAAAAACATTTCCAACAATTCATTCAAAAACAGCTTGCCGTGGCGGGTGATTTGCCAGTCGCAAGCAGTCTGTTTCAGGTAATTTTTTGCGAGGGCTTGTTCAATAATCGGTTCGACCACCTTGCGATCTAAGCCCGTGTACGCCTCAAATTCCGCTTTTGGTGTGGGTTCTAACAGGCGGAAGCGGTTCATAAAAAATTCAAAGGGGCGATCCGCTAGTTCGATCGGATCTTGCTGATAGCGATATTCCCCTCGCAGATAGCCTTTCGGGTGTTTGGTTTTGGAAAAGCGGTAAATCTCGCCCGTTGGGTAGCTGATTTTGCCGTGCGCACCGCAGCCAATCGCCAGATAATCGCCAAACCGCCAATAGTTGAGATTATGCTGACATTGATAGCCTGCTTTGGCATAGGCGGACGTTTCATATTGCTGGTAGCCTGCCGCCGTGAGCAGCTGATGCCCCTGATCAAAAATCGCCCATAATTCATCATCATCGGGCAAGGTCGGCTGGCGATAGTAGAACATCGTGTTCGGCTCAATCGTCAGTTGATACCACGACAAATGCGGCGGAGCGAGGGCGATCGCTTGGCGTAAATCGTTGAGGGCTTGCTCGACCGATTGATTCGGCAAGCCGTGCATTAAATCTAAGTTGAAACTGCGTAAGCCAAAATCGGCAGAATTTTTGGCAAATCCGACCGCTTGGATCGCCTCTTGGCTGTTGTGAATCCGCCCCAGTTGCAACAATTTTTCAGGCTCGAAACTTTGAATCCCCATTGAAATACGGTTCACGCCAGCTTGGGCGTAGCCGATAAAACGTTCCGCTTCTGCCGTGCCAGGGTTGGCTTCAAGGGTAATTTCAAGATTCGGCTCGAAATCGATCCGCTGTTGGATCTCTCGCAATAATCGCTCAATCCCCTCGGCGGAAAACAGGCTCGGCGTGCCACCGCCGATAAAAATCGAGTGGATTTTCCGCCCTTGAATTGCTGTTTGGTAAGCGGTCAGATCCTGCGATAAATCCGCCAGCAGATGATCGATATATTCCGCCTCGGGAATCGCCCCTTTTTGAGCGTGAGAATTGAAATCGCAGTACGGGCATTTCTGCACGCACCACGGGATATGAATGTAAAGGCTTAACGGCGGTAAAGTGAGCTGCACAAATCGCCCTTACGCAAATAGATGACGGTGTGCATTTAACTGCTCGCGGGTCAAGCTAAACACCCCTACCCCACCATTTTTGAGTTCGATCCAGTTAAACGGCACGCTCGGGAATTGTTCGATCAAATGCACCATACTGTTGCCGACTTCGCACACCAGCACGCCATTGTCAGACAGATAATCCGCCGCAGTCGCCAGAATTTGTTTGGTAATGGTTAAACCGTCCACCCCCGATCCCAACGCCATTTCTGGCTCGTGATAAAATTCTTCGGGCATTTCGTCCAAATCTTCTTGATCGACATAAGGCGGGTTGGTAACAATCAAATCATAGCGATCTTGCGGTAAATTTTGGAACAGATCCGACTGCAACGGGAAAACCTGTTGAGCCACTTGATGTCGCTCGATATTGATTTCCGCCACGTTCAAGGCATCAAACGAGAGATCCACCGCATCAATTTCCGCATTCGGGAAACGCTCGGCACAAGCAATCGCAATGCAACCGCTGCCCGTACACATATCCAAAATGCGTTTTGGCTCGGCTCGCAAAATGCCCGTGAAGCCGTTTTTAATCAATTCCCCAATCGGCGAACGTGGGATAATCACCCGTTCATCGACATAAAATTCCAAACCGCAGAACCACGCACTATTAGTCAGATAAGCAATCGGCTTACGCTCGCCCAAACGGCTTTCCACCATTGCCACAATCCGTGATTTTTCGACTCGGGTTAAGCGAGAAGAATAGATCGCCTCTGGCACATCAATCGGCAAATGCAAGGCACTTAACACAAGCTGATGAGCCTCGTCCCAAGCGTTGTCGTGTCCGTGTCCATAATAAAGATCAGAGGCATTAAAATAACTGTATGCCCAACGCATCATATCTTGAATGGTGGCAAGATCTTCTTCCACCGCATAGGCGGCGATTTCGTCTAAAAGTTCGGCATTATGTTGCATATTCTACTCACTAGGTCGGAAATAAAGGGGACTATTATCACTATTTATCTGCGGTTTATCAACCGCTTTTATTCTGCTAAAATCCGCCCCCTAAAATGAGGAAGATTATGCTAAACGATGACGATTTTGCCCTGTTTCAAGAGGCAATCAAAGGCACGAAAAAAATCAAACAAGACACCTTTGTGCCAAAAACCGAACCGAGAAAAAAAGTCAGTGAAATCAGACAGTTAAAAGAACAAGCGGATACTTTATTCTATTTTTCCGATGAATATGAACCCCTTTTAACCGAAGAAAATGAGAAAGTTCGCTACCTGCGGGAAGACATCGATCCCTACATTCTCAAACAACTCAGACGAGGCGATTTCCAGCCCGACCTATTCCTCGATCTGCACGGCTTAACCCGCGAGCAAGCGAAAAAAGAGCTGGCGAGTTTGATCCTCGCCTGCGAATGCGAGCAGGTTTATTGTGCCAGCATTATGACGGGCTTCGGCACCCGCACCTTGAAATATCAAATCCCCCGCTGGTTGGTGCAACACCCCAAAGTAATCGCCCTACACCAAGCCCCCCGCGAATGGGGCGGCGATGCCGCGATTTTAATTTTGGTGGAACAGCCTGAGGCTCCGAATAAGCGATAGCAAGCGGATGGATTTTGAAAAAATTTATAAATCTCACTACTTAATTTCGTAACTATATATCAACGGTTATTCAATAGGTTATGAATGAAATTTAACAAAAGATAAACAAATTTTAGATTTATTATAAACTTATTATCAAAAATAAATATGTCAATAGGATTAAATTATGGATTATTCTGTTCACAATAAATTAGTTTCTTTTATTTGGAGCATTGCGGACGATTGCTTACGCGATGTGTATGTTCGCGGTAAATATCGTGATGTAATTTTGCCAATGGTGGTACTACGCCGTTTGGATACCTTATTAGAGCCAACCAAAGAGAAGGTATTGGAAGAAGTCCGCTTTCAAAAAGAGGAGCTGAAATTTACCGAGTTAGATAGTCAGCCACTTGAAAATGCAACAGGATATGTCTTTTATAATACATCAAAATGGACGCTCAAAACGCTGTATCAGACGGCTAGCAACACTCCACAATATATGCTTGCTAATTTTGAAGAGTATTTAGACGGTTTTAGCGGCAACGTTCAAGAAATAATCAACTGTTTTAAATTACGTGAGCAAATTCGCCATATGTCGCATAAAAATGTATTACTCGGTGTATTGGAGAAATTTGTTTCGCCTTATATCAATTTGACGCCACAAGAGCAAGCTGATCCCGAAGGCAATAAATTGCCAGCTTTAACCAATTTAGGGATGGGCTATGTGTTTGAAGAGTTAATTCGCAAATTTAATGAAGAAAACAACGAAGAGGCAGGTGAACATTTTACGCCACGTGAAGTGATTGAACTGATGACACGCCTAGTATTTGATCCACTCAAACAATCTATTCCAGCCATTATTACAATCTATGATCCTGCTTGTGGCAGTGGTGGAATGCTGACAGAGGCACAAAATTTTATTGAAGAAAAATATCCGTTACCTGAAATTCAAGGACAACGAAGTATCATTCTCTTTGGTAAAGAGATTAACGACGAAACCTACGCCATCTGCAAATCCGATATGATGATTAAAGGCAACAACCCGCAAAACATCAAAGTTGGTTCAACCCTTTCAACCGATACTTTCCAAGGCAAATATTTTGATTTTATGCTTTCCAACCCTCCTCATGGAAAAAGCTGGAGCAACGATCAAAGCTATATCAAAGATGGCAAGAGCGTGATTGATGACCGTTTCAAAATCAGCTTAGCTGATTATTGGGGCAATGTCGAAACAGTGGACGCTACACCACGTTCCAGCGATGGACAATTACTGTTTCTAATGGAAATGGTAAATAAAATGAAATCGCCGAAAGATAATTTAATCGGTAGCCGAGTTGCCTCTGTACACAACGGTTCCAGCTTATTTACTGGATAAGCTGGCTCGGGCGAAAGCAATATCCGCCGTTTTATGATTGAAAATGACTTGCTTGAAGCCATTGTTCAACTGCCAAACAACTTATTCTATAACACGGGCATTACCACTTATATTTGGCTATTGAACAACGATAAACCCGAACATCGTAAGGGCAAAGTGCAACTGATTGAGGCAAGCCAATTATTCCGCAAATTGCGTAAAAATTTAGGCGATAAAAACTGTGAATTTTCGCCTGAACATATCGTCCAAATCACGGAAACTTATTTAGCGTTTACAGAAAAAGAAGGTGAATTTGCCGCTAAAATTTTTGATAACCAAGATTTCGGCTATTACAAAGTAACCATTGAACGCCCTGATCGCCGTTCGGCACAAATTACCGCCGACAAGATCGCCATCTTACGTTTTGACAAAGCTTTGCTTGAACCAATGCAACATTTATATCAACAGTATGGTGAACAAATTTATCAAGCAGAGGTTTTAGCAGAAACTGACAAAGAAATCACCGCTTGGTGTGAAGAACAAGGTATCGTCTTAAATAATAAAACCAAAGCAAAATTATTAGATATAAAAACTTGGGGAAAAATCCACTGCACTTTTTAATACCGCCACACAATTACTTTCGTATTTTGGCGAACAGCAATTTGATGATTTCAACCTATTTAAACAACAGGTAGAACACTTCCTAAAAGAGAAAAAAATCAAACTGTCTGCCACGGAAAAAAATGCGATTTTTAATGCGATAAGCTGGTATAACGAAACGGCAGAAAAAGTCGTAGCAAAAACCGTGAAATTAAAACCGAATGAACTAGAAACGCTCTGCCAACGTTATCAATGCCTGCCATCTGAATTAGCGGATTTTGGTTATTTCCCAACAGGAAAAGATGGTGAATTTATCCAATATGAAAGCAGTAGCGATTTACGCGACAGCGAAAGCGTACCACTCAAACAACGCATTCACGACTACTTTAAAACCGAAGTACAACCACACGTAGATGAAGCGTGGATCAATTTAGAAAGCGTGAAAATCGGCTATGAAATCAGCTTTAACAAATATTTCTACCGCCACAAACCGCTCCGTAGCCTTGCCGAGGTGGCACAGGATATTCTCGCCCTAGAAAAACAAGCCGATGGCTTAATTAGTGAGATTTTGGGGATCTAAATCCCCCTCTTTACTAAAGAGGGGATTGGAAGAGATTGACAAGCGGTCAGATTTTAAGGATTTTTGCAAATGAATAGATATGAAAGTTATAAAAATTCAGGTATTGAATGGTTAGGGGAAATTCCAAGTCATTGGGAAATAGGTAGAATTAGTGCTTTTTTTATTGAACGAAGAATTAAAGTTTCCGATAAAGATTTTCCTCCTCTATCAGTAACAAAATTGGGAGTTTTTCCACAATGGGAAAATGTTGCTAAAACAAATGACGGAGATAATAGAAAATTAGTCAGAAAAGGTGATTTTGTCATCAATAGTCGTTCTGATAGAAAAGGTTCTAGTGGTGTGGCTAAACAAGACGGTTCAGTTTCTTTAATTAATATTGTTTTACAACCTAAAAACATAAACTCAATTTATTCA
This sequence comes from Haemophilus paracuniculus, assembly GCF_002015115.1. Lineage (GTDB taxonomy): Bacteria > Pseudomonadota > Gammaproteobacteria > Enterobacterales > Pasteurellaceae > Haemophilus_E > Haemophilus_E paracuniculus. The sequence goes on along the minus strand of NZ_MUYA01000009.1, from coordinate 111,314 downwards.
GAATATTTATTTAAAAGTTATGGTTTTATTGAAGAGTTTTATCGAGTCGGACACGGTATTGTTGCAGATTTATGGACAACAAGATTTGAAGATATTAAAAACTCTTTAATATCTATTCCCTCAATTTCCGAACAACAAAAAATCGCCCAATACCTTGATGATAAAACCGCTAAAATCGATCAAGCGATAATGCTTGAAGAAAAGCAGATTGAGCAACTCAAAGAGTATAAACAAAGCTTGATCCAAAATGCTGTAACCAAAGGGCTTAACCCGCACGTTAAATTCAAACATTCAGGTGTAGAGTGGATTGGCGAAGTGCCAGAGCATTGGGATATAACAATAGGTATGAATGTTTTTAAGGAAAATAAACGAGATAATAAAGGAATGAAAGAAAATACCGTTCTTTCTCTAAGTTATGGAAAAATTATTATAAAATCAAAAGAAAAATTAGTTGGATTAGTTCCGGAAAGTTTTGAAACGTACCAAATTGTGGAACCAAACGATATTATTATTCGTTGCACAGATTTACAAAATGACCAAACCAGTTTAAGAACAGGATTAGCTAAAGATAAAGGAATTATTACAAGTGCCTATTTAAATTTGAAAGTAATCAATAATTATTCGGCTAAATTTTTGCACTATTATCTTCATACATTAGATATTACTAAAGTTCTATACAAATTTGGCTCTGGACTTAGACAAAATTTAAGTTTTTTAGATTTTAGACGATTGCCAATAGTTGATCTTCCTTTTGAAGAACAACACCAAATTGCCAACTATCTCGATCAACAAACATCAAAAATCGATCATACGATCCAGATAAAACAGCAACAAATCAATAAGCTCAAAGAGTATAAGACGGTGTTGATTAACGGTGTAGTAACAGGAAAAGTGAAAGTTGTATAATCGATTTTGAACAAAATGAGCTAAAAATAATTGATTTTGTGCAGTCGTAATTGATTTTAAGCACAATAAGCCTAAAATAATTACTTTTAAGCAAGAATAGGGCTTCTATAATGAGCAATCTAATCAACGACCCGATTGGAGCATTGTGGTTAATTCAGCAAGCAGAAATTGAGCCTTTTGCCCGTTTACCTGTTGTAAGCGGTATGGCGGCTCGCCGAAAAACAGAAACTGAAAGCGAAACAGGGTTTCGTAAAGAGCTGTATCCAGAAAGTTACCGCCCTGCTAATTCATATACTGCTCATCTGCAATTCCATTTGCGTAATGAAATTGTGCATTTAGAATTTTTGCAACGCTTATTTCAAGTGATAGACCAACAAATAATTCAAGATTGGATCAATGATGAACCCACAGGGCAATATGCACGCCGTGTTGCATTTTTATATGAATGGCTAACCGATAAGCAATTAACCGTCCCCAATAATATCGGTGGAAGCTATGTAGATGTTTTGTCAGATAAATATCTAATTACCGCATCCGTTGCACAAGTTGAGAAATGTTCACGCTGGCGGGTCAATAATAATTTGGCGGGGAATCGTGATTTTTGTCCAACATTGATCAAGACACCACAGTTTGAGCAAGCGATGAATTTAAATGTTCAAACATTATTAAATGGTTTAATTGATGAATTTGGTGAAGAATTACTGATGCGTTCTTCAGTTTGGTTGACATTAAGGGAAAGTAAAGCCAGCTTTAAAATAGAGGGCGAAGGCAATCAAACAACACGTATTGCCCGTTTTGCCGATGTTATTGCACGTTACACAGGTAAAGGAGAAATTCCTCTTGATGAAATGAGTTTAAGTCATTTACAAAAAGAAATTTTGGGTGATAAAGTCCTATTTCATCATTATGGTGTGCGTTTATCCCCCGTCTTTGTGGGACAAACTCATCATTTTCAAGAAGTTGTGCATTATATTGCTCCCTCTTATCCGCTAATATCCGCGAAATTGGCTGGGCTGAAAGCCTTTTGGCAAAAAACACAAGGGCAATCGCCAATTATGCGAAGTGCTGTATTGGCGTTCGGCTTTGTTTATATTCATCCTTTGGCTGATGGTAATGGACGTGTTCATCGATTTTTATTTAATGATGTACTGAGGCGAGATGGAGTGTTGCCCGATAATGTGATTTTGCCTATTTCTGGTGTGATTGCGGAATCAACTGATGAGCGGCAACGCTATTTTGAATTACTGGATAAAGTTTCTAAGCCACTTATGCAAAGCATTGGCAATGATTATTCTTTTAGCAAAAAACAACAGGTCTATGCTGATGGTATTCGCTCAAATTTGATTTTTGATGCGGAAAATAAAGCCAATCCGATTTGGTCTTATCCAGATTTAAGCCCCCACGTTATTTATTTGGCGAGATTATTAGAACAAGTGGTTAATCGTGATATGCGTGAAGAATCATTGTATTTATTACATCACGAACAAGCCAGAGAAGCGATTAAAGAAATTATGGAAATGCCTAATGATTATGCCGATCGTATTATTCGGAGTGCGAGACAAAATCAAGGAAAATTAACCAATAAATTGATTAAAGAGTTTGATTTTTTGGATAACAATGAAGATTTATGGCAACAACTACTTGGAGCAATTACTCAAGCATTTAATCATCAATTTTAAACAAAATTAGCTAAAAATAATTGATTTTGTGCAGTCGTAATTGATTTTAAGCACAATAAGCCCAAAATCATTGATTTTGAATAGGTGTCATTGATTTTATATACAAGCGGTCGGATTTCATCTATTTTTTGCAAATAAGGACAATCAAAATGGTAACAAGCACAAAAGAAAAAGATTTAGAAATTGCCATTGAACGAGCATTAACAGGTGCTTGTCGGGAGCAGGTAGTTAATCAAACAAATGAACCTGCTGCGAGTTATTTAACCAAAGATCACGGCTTTCAGCTGGGATTTTCACACGATTTTGACCCGCACTTTGCTTTGGATATGAGTCTATTTTGGACTTTTTTGCAAACCAGTCAAAAAGATGAATTGGCACGTTTTCAACAACTCAATCCAAATGATTGGGATCGAAAAATTTTGGAACGCTTGGATCGCAACCTGAAAAAATATGGGGTATTGCAACTGCTAAAAAAAGGATTGGATATTGATAACACTCATTTTGATTTACTTTATCCCGTTCCACTTGCCAGTAGCGGAGAAAAGGTAAAACAGCGTTTTGAACAAAATATTTTTAGCTGTATGCGACAAGTACCCTATTCTCGTATCAGTAACGAAACCATTGATATGGTTTTGTTTATCAACGGTTTGCCGATTATTACCCTTGAATTGAAGAATCATTGGACAGGGCAAACCGCTCGTTATGATGGACAAAAACAATACTGCAACCGTGATTTATCACAAACTTTATTACAATTCGGGCGTTGTTTGGTTCATTTTTCCTTAGATACTGAAGAAGCCTTTATGACAACCAAATTAGCTGGAGCCAATACTTTCTTTTTGCCGTTTAATAAAGGGCATAATCAAGGTAAAGGCAATCCTCCTAATCCAAATGGACACCGTACTGCTTATCTTTGGCAAGAGATTTTTACCAAACAAAGCCTTGCTAATATCATTCAACATTTTGTCCGTTTAGACGGTTCAAGCAAAGATCCGTTAGAAAAACGCTCTCTCTTTTTCCCTCGCTATCATCAATTAGAAGTGGTTCGCCGTTTAATTGAACACGTAGGACAAAACGGTGTCGGTAAACGTTATTTAATTCAACATTCGGCTGGTTCAGGTAAATCTAATTCAATTACTTGGCTTGCCTATCAGTTAATTGAAACCTATCCACAAAATCAAACTGCTGCCAACACCAGAGCGTTGGATCGCCCGATGTTTGATAGTGTGATTGTGGTAACAGATCGCCGTTTACTAGATAAACAGTTACGCGACAATATCAAAGAATTTTCTGAAGTAAAAAACATTATTGCCCCCGCAATGAATTCAGCTGAATTACGAGAATCTTTGGAAAGCGGCAAAAAAATTATCATCACAACGATTCAAAAATTCCCATTTATTGTGGATGGTATTGCAGATTTGAGCGATAAACAATTTGCGGTAATTATTGATGAAGCTCATAGCTCACAATCGGGATCAGCACACGATAATATGAATAAAGCAATGGGCAAAGAAAGTGATGAGCTTGAAGATGCACAGGATCTTATTTTAAAAACGATGCAAGCACGCAAAATGCGAGGTAATGCCTCTTATTTTGCCTTTACCGCAACGCCGAAAAATACCACTTTAGAGAAATTTGGCGAAAAGCAGGCAGACGGAAAATTCAAACCCTTCCATTTGTATTCAATGAAACAGGCGATTGAAGAAGGGTTTATTTTAGATGTACTCGCCAATTACACGACTTATCGCAGTTTCTATGAAATTCAAAAATCTATTGAAGATAATCCTGAATTTGAGAGCAACAAAGCACAAAAACGTTTAAAAGCCTACGTGGAACGATCTCAGCAGACTATTGATATTAAAGCTGAAGTAATGCTAGATCATTTTATTACTCAGGTCTTTAACCGTAAAAAATTAAAAGGCAAAGCCAAAGGTATGGTGATTACGCAAAACATTGAAACAGCGATTCGCTATTTTAAAGCATTAAACCGCTTGCTAGATGAACGAGGCAATCCATTTAGCATTGCTATTGCGTTTTCTGGCAGTAAAGTGGTGGACGGTTTGGAATATACGGAGTCAGAAATGAATGGCTTTGCCGAAAGTGATACCAAAGATTATTTTGACAGGGACGAATACCGCTTGTTAGTAGTAGCAAATAAATATCTAACAGGCTTTGACCAACCTAAATTATGTTCTATGTATGTGGATAAGAAACTAACGGGAGTATTGTGTGTTCAGGCATTATCCCGTTTAAATCGTAGTGCGAATAAATTGGGTAAACGAACAGAAGATCTGTTTGTCTTAGATTTTTTTAATGATACGGAAGAAATTAAAGCAGCATTTGATCCTTTTTATACTTCTACCACGCTTTCTCAAGCCACAGATGCCAATGTGTTATATGAGCTGAAAACACAACTAGATGAAGTTGGTGTCTATGAACAAGAAGAAGTCAATCGCTTTACGGAAGGCTATTTTACCAATCTAGATATTCAACAGCTCAGCAGTATGATTGACCTAGCAGTTAATCGTTTTGATCTAGAATTAGGGTTGGAACAAGCAGAAAAAATTGATTTTAAAGTTAAGGCAAAACAGTTCCTAAAAATTTATGGGCAAATGGCTGCTATTATTCCTTTTGAACAGATGATATGGGAAAAATTGTTTTGGTTCTTAAAATTTTTAGTACCGAAGCTTAAAGTGCAAGATCCGATCGATGAATTAGATGAAATCCTCAATGCGGTGGATTTAAGTTCTTATGGCCTAGCAAAAACGAAGTTAAATCATCGTATTGATTTAGAAGATGAAGAAACAGAACTTGATCCGCAAAATGCCAATCCGCGTAGTGCTCATCAAGACGATAAAACCCCGATTGATGAAATTATCCATAACTTTAATGAAAAATGGTTTCAAGGCTGGGGAGCTACTCCAGAAGAACAGCGAGTGAAGTTTTTAAATATTATTGATCGTATCCGTAGCCATAAAGATTATGAGCAAAAATATAAAAATAATCCTGACATTCATACGCGTGGTCTCGCTTTTGAGCAGATTTTACGAGATGTGATGAGCGAACGTCATCGAGATGAATTAGAATTGTATAAACTATTTGCTAAAGATCCATCTTTTAAAATGGCTTGGACACAAAGTTTGCAAAGAGCGTTAGGAATATAAAATGCTGTTTGTTGCTCAAAGCAAGAATCAACAAATTTCTCTTTAACAACAACAATAAATTCATCTTTCATAAACTGCTTACCTTACTAGGAAATATAAGTGGGTAAATTTTTTGGATTTTTAACAAACCACCGCTTATCGCATAAAAAACCGATCTTTCGATCGGTTTTTCTCTTTTTATGATTGTAGATATTGTTTAAATCGTTGTTCGATTTTTCTTAATTTATCTAGCACGCCTAATTTTTTGAATAATTTCTCTCTCTGAATATCAATCAACGCACATAAAATAAAAATCAATAATGCAATGCCAATAATTTTAATCAACATTAACAATACATTATCCTGAGCAAATGTTTTTGAAATACCTACGATAAAATTACTTCTCACTAAATTATGTTCGTGGATAAGATAAACCCCAAAACTTGCTGATGAAAAAAGAATAATAAGCTTAGCTAATTTTTCACTAGCAATTTTAATTTGAGTGCAAAATATCACTAAACATAATGCAGCAAAAACAATGGTGGGCGAAGTATAGGAAATCAAATTGATCATCTCAATTTTCATTGCATAGGCGTTATTAAAATACTCAACCACGATTTTGTTTAGCCAAGTTAAAATTGAGAAGAAGATAAAAAGGCTGATCGCATACTCTTTTTTCAAGTTAATCCCAAATTTAGCAAGATAACCACCCACTAAATACATAAGCCCTAGCCATAATACACTATAACCATTGCTAACTATATAAGGATCTTTTTTGAAATAGGTAGGTAAGATAACTATCAGAACAAGCATTACGATTAAATTTACTTTTAATGCATTTTTATTTACCTTTTGAAGATAGATATTTAAAATTGGCATTAACAAAAATAATCCAAAATAGGCACTTGCATACCAGTATTTTCGGTGGGTAATTGGAAAGAATGAGCTTATCCATTCTTTGATACTGATATTATGATATAAGCTAAATAAAAAGGTAATAATTAAACTATAAAAAAGAATTTGCAACCAAAAATAAGCCAATTTCGCATAACTTTGTTGAGAGTTCCAACTTAAATAACCCGAAGCAATCGCATAACAGTTTACCGCCCCAAACGCTAAAATTTCTAATAACCACGCCAAAGAATAATTTGAAAAAAAGAGGTTATTTTGATCATATTTTACACTTGCTAATAATCCACCGTGTCCCTCTAAATGCAAGATAATGATCATTAGCATTGAAATGATTTTTAAAAGATCAATGCCTATATTACGTTCATTGCGGATTGCGGATTGCGGATTGCGGATTGCGGATTTTGCATAGTATAGTTCCTTAAATTAAAAAAGATAGGACTAATTTTAAACTAGCCCTACCCTATTTTAATAAATTATTCTTCTTGGAATAATTTTAACTCACGCCCTTTGACTTGTTTTTTGAGCATTTCGGCAAATTCTTCTACGGTGAATGTGCCTAAATCTGCCCCTTTGCGGGTCCGGACGGCAACTTTGCCCGCTTCAATTTCTTTGTCGCCACACACGAGCATATATGGTACGCGTTTGAGGGTGTGTTCGCGGATTTTGAAGCCGATTTTTTCGTTGCGTAAATCCGATTTCACGCGTAAACCTGCGTCAGACAAGGTTTTCACCACTTTTTGCACATAATCCGCTTGGCTGTCGGTGATGTTCATCACAATCGCTTGGGTTGGGGCGAGCCACGCTGGGTAGAAGCCGGCGTACTCTTCGGTGATAATCCCGATAAAGCGTTCGATTGAGCCGAGGATTGCACGGTGGATCATTACAGGCGTTTTGCGGTCGTTATCTTCCGCCACATAAGACGCACCTAAGCGTTCTGGCAAGAAGAAGTCGAGCTGGATTGTGCCGCATTGCCACGCACGGTCTAAACAGTCGTGCAGGGTAAATTCGATTTTCGGTCCATAGAATGCCCCTTCGCCTTCTTGGATTTCATAATCCAAGCCGTTGGTGCGTAACGCTGCCGCCAAATCGTCTTCCGCTTTTTGCCACATTTCGTCCGTGCCGATACGGTTTTCTGGGCGAGTTGAGAGCTTAACTTTGATATTTTCAAAGCCGAAGGTGCTGTAAATGTCGTACACCATACGGATACAAGCGGTTACTTCGCTCTCAACTTGTTCAGGGGTACAGAAAATGTGGGCATCGTCTTGGGTGAAGCCACGCACACGCATAATCCCGTGCAACGAGCCAGACGGTTCATTACGGTGGCACGAGCCAAATTCCGCCATACGCAACGGCAGATCACGGTAAGATTTCAAGCCTTGATTGAAAATTTGAACGTGACCTGGGCAGTTCATCGGCTTAATCGCATACTCACGGTTTTCCGATGAAGTGGTAAACATCATCGCCCCGTAGTTTTGCCAGTGGCCTGTTTTTTCCCACAACACACGATCCATCATAAACGGGCCTTTCACCTCTTGATAATCGTACTCTTTCAATTTGGTACGCACAAAGGTTTCCAACTCACGGAAAATCGTCCAGCCGTCATTGTGCCAGAACACCATACCTGGGGCTTCTTCTTGCATATGGAACAAGTCCAACGCCTTACCGATTTTACGGTGATCCCGTTTCGCCGCTTCTTCTAAACGGTGCAAATAGTCGGCGAGTTGTTTTTTATCCGCCCACGCCGTGCCGTAAATGCGTTGCAACATCTTGTTTTTGCTGTCGCCACGCCAGTAAGCCCCCGCCACTTTTTGCAGTTTGAAATGGTGGCAGAAACGCATATTCGGGACGTGCGGCCCACGGCACATATCGATATATTCTTCGTGATGATATAACGCAGGGGTGGCGGTGCGTTCGATGTTTTCGTCCAAAATCGCCATTTTGTACGGCTCACCACGTTGCTCAAAAGTATCTCTTGCTTCTTGCCAGCTCACAGGGCGTTTCACCACGTCATAATTGGTTTTCGCCAGTTCCAACATCCGTTTTTCGAGGGCATCTAAATCTTCTTGGGTGAGGGAACGATCCAAATCCACATCATAGTAGAAACCGTTGTCAATCGTTGGCCCGATTGCCATTTTCACATCAGGGAAAAGCTGTTTGATTGCGTGTCCGAGCAAGTGAGCCGTTGAGTGGCGGATAATTTCTAAGCCGTCTTCATCTTTGGCGGTAATAATTTCAAGGGTGCTATCTTGGCTGATAATGTCGCACGCATCACGGCGTTCGCCGTTCACACGCCCTGCAATCGTGGCTTTTGCAAGCCCAGCCCCGATACTTTGGGCAACTTCCATTACAGAAACGGGTTGTTCAAATTGACGTGTTGAGCCGTCTGGTAGGGTAATAATTGGCATATTAAATCCTTGTACAGTGGTAACCGATACGAAAGGTTACTTGTTGATTTGAAAGAAAAAACCGCTTGCAAGCGGTCTGATTTTAAAAAATTTCTGCACATTTCTGCCCTTACAATGGGCGGAAAAGGCGGGCGGATTTTAGCATAGATTTTGTAAATTCCCAAAAATCAATGCTTAAAAGCGGGCAAGTTTTTGCAGGGTTTGGAAGGCAAGATCGGTGGCGAGATGGGCTTTGACTTTCGCCACGTTCGCTTTTAAATCCACCTTGCCAAACAGTCGCATTAACATTGCCACGTTCACGGCAACGCTGTCGATGTGAGCTGGCTCGCCTCTGCCCTGCAATAATGCGGTGATTTTCTCGGCATTTTCCGCAGGCTCGCCCCCTTTTAAGGCTTCAAGGGAATGGCGTTCAATCCCAAAATCTTCGGGGGTAAGGGTAAAATAACGAATTTCGCCTTTTTCGATTTCCGCCACTTGGGTTTCACCGTGTACCGTCACTTCGTCCAAACCCGCACCGTGTACCACCAACGTATGCTGATGATTGAGTGCCTTAACCGTTTCCGCATAAGGCTTGATTAAATCAGGGGAATAAACGCCGAGTAGCTGATGTTTCGGGCGAGCTGGATTAACGAGAGGTCCTAAAATGTTGAAGATCGTGCGAGTTTTCAAGGCTTGGCGAACTGGCACGGCGTGTTTAAAGCCGAGATGATATTGTGGGGCGAACAAAAAGCAGATGCCGATTTGGTCGAGGGCTTGGCGAGCGGTTTCCGCCGACATCGCCACGTTAATCCCGAGGGAAGTCAGTACATCGCTCGATCCCGTTTTGCTCGACACGCTACGACTGCCGTGCTTCGCCACTTTCAAGCCCATACTCGCAGCCACAATCGCACTGGCGGTGGAAATGTTAATCGTGTGATGCCCGTCCCCCCCCGTGCCGACAATATCCGCAAACGGATAATCAGGACAAGGGAAAGGTTGAGCATTTTCAAGAGTCGCCGTTACCGCCCCTGCGATTTCGTCCACCGTTTCCCCCCGCATTTTGAGGGCGATTAACGCCGCTGCCAGTTGTTCATTCGATAAATCGCCCTGCATAATCTGTTGGAACAGAAAATGCGATTCGGTTTGGGATAAAGTTTGTTGGTTGAAAAGCTGTTCTAAAAGTGATTCGAGGTTCATTTTGTTGTCCTTTAATACTGTATATAAACTATAACATCTTAACAAAGATCAAGAAAATATAAAATTTCCCAAGAGTCCACACACTACAAAAAAAAACGTAACTCATTGAAAAAAAAAAAAAAACTCAAAAAATAGAAATTTGTCAAAATAACCTTAAAATTATAATGGTAGATATTCATCTTTTACTTTTATATTATATTCAATAGTGATTATTCACATTTCTCTAAAGTATTTTATGCTTTATGACTTTTCAATGAATGAGAGTTTACTTTATATGAATAAAATCTTCAAAGTTATATGGAACAACGAATCTCAATCCGGGCAAGTTGTATCTGAATTAGCAAAAAATAGAGGCAAAGTGTCCTCTACTTTAGTTGGTGGAGTAGGTAGCGTTCTTCTACTTAGCCTTCCCAATACAGCATTAGGTGCAATTAACCCCGATCAGTCTTTAAATGATAATCAAAACACAGCCATTTATGGCCCTAACAACCGTATTCGCTTTGTGAATAATAACGGAGCCAATGCTAATTTGAATACCGAGGGTTCAAATAACTCAACGGTAGTTGGTACTTATCTTGATTTGGGTACTTATGCTAACGCAAGACGTTCAGGGGAAGCCTGGTTACAAAATGGATTCATGCAAAACTATGCAGATAGATATGGATATATACCTGAAAATGTTACGATGGTAGGTCGATATCAAACAGTTGGATCAGGGAAAGATGTTGTTCTACTTGGTAATAACCTAGTAACACAGAGCAACGGCAATATAAATCCTGATGGCCTACGAGCCACCCTAATGGTCGGGAGCAACCAATCAGCTATGAATGCCCTACAATTCGTTTCCGTGGGGCATAACATTACTGTAGGTAGTGGCGATAGAATGGTTGTCGTTGGTGAAAATATTACAGTGAACAATGGTGGTACTGGCTTAGGGAATAACTTACAGATTTCTCGTAATTCCATCGGTATTGGTAAACAAATCCGCGTAACCAATCACGATACAACAGGTATTGGTGAAAACATTACAACGAGTGCTATGCGAGCAACCTTCATTGGTCGAGATTTATATGGCAGCGGTGAAGCACTCGATTCAGTTGTAGTTGGACACAGTTTAATAGCGGGTCAGACAACCGGAAGAGGTAGAGGAAGAGAAACGGTTATTGTGGGTCGTGATAGCCAAGTTATCCCGTTTTGGTCAAACAGTTTTGGTCAAAAAGCTAACATTACATCAGGTAACTATGCTTTGGCGGCAGGATACAATGTCTCTATCAATGGAAACGGACATTATTCAGCAGCATTGGGTACAGATGCACATATCAAACGTGGTTGGTATAGTTTAGCCATCACAAATAGTTCAGTGGAAGGTAATTATGCTGTTGCAATTGGAAATGCAGTAACTAATGGCGATAACTCAACCACAATTGGGGCAAATTCAACTATAACAGGTAATCACTCTGTCGCTATGGGTAGCTACCTCAATGTAACAGGAGAAAACTCTGGTGCATTTGGTACGGCTCAAAGCAATACGACACCTACTGTAAATGCTAACGGTTCATATTCTATTGGTAATAGCAATACCGTTAGTTCGGATAAAGTATTTGTTTTAGGTAATAACATCAGCGTTCCTGAAGGATATGAAAATGCTGTTGTGCTAGGCGAAAGTTCAGGTATTACTCAGACAGCGACAAATGTAACAGTTGCAACGGTAAACGGTATTACATACGATAACTTCACAACGGGCGTGCAAGGCGATGGTTATGTGGTATCCGTTGGCAATGCAACCGCTCGTAGACAACTCATTAACCTTGCAGCAGGTGAAATCAGCGATACTTCTACAGATGCGATCAATGGTTCTCAACTTTATGCGGTAGCAAAAAAATTAAGCACAACATCATTTAATTTTGCCATTGCAAATGGAGAAAGTGCAACAACGGAAAGCGGAACAGCTCAAAACTGGGCGGTGAATGGCACTGCATCTCAAGGCATTACATTTGGTGCAACTACAGATCTTACCGTTACTACAGATGGGAAGGGTAAAATCGTTTATGGTTTATCGCAAACTACCCTAAATAATATCTCAGAAGCATTGACTACGGCTAAAACCGCTAACGCTACGGCAAATATTGCGAATACAACCGCTAACATTGCCAACACTACGGCAAACAACGCTAATGCGACAGCAAACGCTGCAAACACTACGGCAAATAACGCTAATACGACAGCAAATAACGCTAATGCAACAGCAAACGAAGCCCTTAAAACCGCAAATGAAGGTTGGTATCTCTCTACAAATAATGATGCCACATCATCTTCTAACGTGAAACCAGGTGGTATTGTTGATTTAAGCAACACTGACGGCTATATCAACATTACCCAAAACGGCAATAATGTAGTGTTCAACTTGAACAACAATATTAGTGCAGGCGGAAACGGTAAAGACGGTGAAATTAGTGCAAAAGGGGCTGATGGCAAAACAGGCGTGAGCTTGAACGGTAAAGATGGTTCAATCGGTATCAACGGCAAAGATGGCAAAGATGCAACCATTACTGTGGCAGACGGCAAACCTGCCTTAGATCCGAAAGACGGTAAAGACGGTATTACCCGTATTGTTTACAACACCACTCGCCCAGTCTTAGACGAAAACGGCAATCCGAAGAAAGATGCGAACGGTAACCCAATCCTTGAAAACGTTACCCGTCAAGTGGCAACAATGGACGATGGTTTGATCTTCGCAGGTGATAAAGGTGAAGTAACTCAAACAATCGGAAACAAATTAACCCTAACGGGCGGAGCTGATTCAAACAAGTTGTCCGATAACAATATCGGTATCGTCGCTGAAAACGGTAAATTAAGTGTTAAACTTGCAAAAAATATCGACCTCGGCGACAACAGCAAAGTGCAAACGGGTAACGTGAGCATTAGCTCGGACGGCATCAACGCAGGCGATAAGAAAATCAGCAATGTGGCAGACGGTGAACTTTCATCAACCAGCAAAGATGTAGTAAACGGCTCACAACTTCACGCTACCAACCAAAACGTAACCAAAGTACAAAACGAGGTAGCGAAAGGTTGGAACATTGTTACCTCTAAATCAGGTACGGGTAATGTACAGGGTTCAAGTGTAGCGAACGTGAAAATGGGCGATACCGCAACAATCGATGCGGGTAACAATATCAACATTACCCAATCAGGTCGTAAGATCAGCATTGCAACATCAAGCAAACCAACCTTTGAAACCGTTACAGCAACCCAAGGTGTAACCATCGGTCAAGGTAATAATGCTGTGAATATCGGTAACGATAGTGCAGGTAATTTAGTCATCAACAAAGGTACTAAACCTGTCCAAATCAAAGGCGTTGCTGCGGGTACTGCAGACACTGATGCGGCTAATATGGCTCAACTTAGAAACGTTGAAAATACCGTGAACAAGAAAGTCGATAAACTTGACAAACGAGTTCGTGGTATCGGTGCAAGCTCTGCCGCAGCGGCTTCATTACCACAGGTTTATATCCCAGGTAAATCAATGGTTGCCGCAGCAGCAGGTGGCTATGGTGGTAAATCTGCGGTTGCTGTCGGTTACTCTCGTGCCTCTGACAACGGTAAACTTATCTTGAAACTTCAAGGTACTGCAAACAGTGCAGGACACTTATCAGGTGGAGTCGGAGTAGGCTACCAGTGGTAATTTCTCACTAACATCTCACCGCTTGCAAGCGGTGGGATTCTCGAAAAAATTTAACAGCATATCTCGTACGAGATATGCTGTTTTTTTATAAGCTATTTCCTCAATTTTTATCGCTTTTTCAAAAGCCATTCCACACTCTGTTTGAGCAATTTTCCGCCCTGTACGGTGAGGATCGATTCGGGGTGGAATTGAAAACCGCAGATCGGTAGGGTTTTGTGGCGGATTGCCATTACGATGTGATCGGTTTTGGCATTGACGATCAGATCTTCGGGTAAGTTGTCGCCCATTAGTGAGTGATAACGGGCGATAGTCATTGGGCTTTCAATCCCCTCGAACATCATTTCGCCGTCGTGAGTCATCGGGGTGGCTTTGCCGTGTAGGGCTTGCCCTGTATGCACCACTTCGCCGCCAAAGGCTTCGATCAGAGCTTGATGCCCTAAGCAGATACCGATCATCGGCACTTTCTCTTTCAAGCGGTCGATTATTGGCAATAAATTACCCGCTTGTTGTGGTGTCCCCGGCCCTGGCGAGAGGGCGATCAAACAATCGGGGGTATTAAGGGCTTTTTCGCAGAAGGCATCGAGCGGATAATCATTGCGGAAAATCGTTACACTATGCCCTAACTGGCGGAATTGATCGACTAAGTTGTAGGTAAATGAGTCGAAATTATCGACAAAAAGAATGTTTGCCATTTTGCGTTCCTCTTAATTTCCACCGTTGATTTTGGCGATTGCATTCAATACCGCTCGGGCTTTGTGGCGGGTTTCGTCCGCTTCCATTTGTGGATCGGAATCTAACACCTCGCCGCAGCCAGCCTGCACAAACGCTGTGCCGTTTTGCACAAACGCCGAGCGGATCACGATACAGGTATCAAAATTGCCGTCAGACGTGAGATAGCCCACCGCCCCACCGTAGCTATGCCGTTTTTTGCCCTCAAATTGATAGAGTAATTCCATCGCCTTGATTTTTGGTGCGCCCGTCAGCGTCCCCATATTCATACAGGCTTGGTAGGCGTGCAACGCGTCCAAATCAGGGCGAAGCGTGCCAACCACCCTCGACACCAAGTGCATAATCTGCGAATAGCGGTCGATCTGCATTAAATCCACCACCTTACGCGTGCCAGATACGCACACCCTCGCCACATCGTTGCGAGCCAAATCCACCAACATCAAATGCTCGGCGGTCTCTTTTTGGTCGAGGCGTAGCTCTAATTCTAAGCGAGCATCTAATTCAGGATCGATATTGCCCTGCTCGTCAAACCCACGCGGACGTGAGCCTGCAATCGGGTAAATTTCCAACTGGCGAGTGGCTTGCGAATACTTCAACGCACTCTCTGGCGATGCCCCGAACAGGGTAAAATTGTCGTCCTGCATAAAGAACATATAAGGGCTTGGGTTGTTGATTTTGAGCTGACGATAGCTCGCCAGCGTGTTCGGGCAAGGAATGCAGAAACGGCGAGACGGCACAATTTGGAACACATCGCCCGCCACCAAATGGGGTTTGAGATCGCACACCATTTGCTTAAATTCAGGATCTTCAAGGCTTGCCACCGACTCGGTGCTGGCAGTTTGGATCGGCAGTTGCAACGGTTGATGTTGATGATCGGCTAATTTTTCACGGAATCTGACCGCTTGTTGGGCGAGAATATCCCCTTGGCTTGGATCAAAGCAGAATGTATGCAAGGTGGCTTGTTGCAACTGATGATCGATCACGACCAACTGTTCCGCCAAATAAAAACTAAAATCGGGGCAAGCTAACTCACTTTCGCCCAGCGAAATCTGCTGATTAGGAATAAATTGCAACACCAAATCGTAGCCGAACAAACCGCCCAAATGCACGGGGAAATCTGCCTTGGCGAAAATCTGATTAACTGCACGCAACGCATCAAAAATGGTGGTGCTTTTGAGTTTATTATCCTCATCTAATTGCTCATTAAGCGGCGGAAAAGTCGCTTGCAAGCGGTCGGATTCTGGCGAATTTTCACAAATCGGGGCAGGCGAAAGGGTCGCAAGTTGGTTCGCAATTAACGGCAACACCGCCTTGCCATTCTCACTTAACGCCTGAAAATGAACCTGCCGCCCCTCGCAAGTGATATGCACCGCCGACTGAGCAAACAGCAAACTTTTCAAGCTGTTTCTGCTCTGAATTTCCGCCGAATCCAGCAACAACGTATGCGGACGGTCGCCACAAAGATGATAAAAAAGTGCGGTAGTGTCCGCATAATAAGGTAATGAAGTATGTTGAATTTGCACGCTCATCGGAATCCCCTTTGGAAATTTTGTACTATTAAACTAGTACAACATAAATAAGTCAAGGGGCAATTTCATTATTTTTCGATTTTATAACCGCTTGAAAAAGCGTATAATTCGCCACAATTTTTTGAGAGCGAAAACAATGAGCCAATTTTTCTATATCCACCCCGACAACCCCCAGCCCCGTTTAATTCATCAAGCCGTTGAAATTTTGAAAAAAGGCGGGGTGATTGTGTATCCGACCGATTCGGGATATGCGTTGGGTTGTGCCTTGGGCGAGAAATCGGCGATGGATCGAATTGTGGCAATTCGCAAACTGCCTGAAAATCACAATTTCACGTTGGTGTGTAGCGATTTGTCGGAATTATCTAACTATGCGTTAGTCAATAATTCGGCGTATCGGTTGATGAAAAACAACCTGCCGAATCCTTACACTTTCATTCTGCCCGCCACCAAAGAAGTGCCTCGCCGTTTGCTGACCAAACGCAAAACTATCGGCATTCGTGTGCCAGATAATGCGATTGCGTTGGCGTTAATTTCGGCGTTGGGCGAGCCAATTTTGTCTTGCTCGTTGATGTTGCCGAATGAAGAAATTACCCAATCCGATCCCGATGAAATTCGAGATTATCTTGAACATCAAGTGGATTTGATTATTCACGGTGGTTATTTGGGCGTTACCCCCACCACCGTGATTGATTTAACCGAAGAATCGCCTAAAATTATCCGTTTCGGCTCAGGCGATCCAACCCCTTTTCAATAATCAATTAAGCCAATGAAATTATTTTTCAGTACGGCAAGGCGTAGCAACGCAGTAATGAAAAATAATTTCGGCGTAAGACGCTTGTGAAAGCGACAGGGAACTAAAATGAAAACATTTCAAACCAAAAACACCGCCAACAAGCGGTCAGATTCTGCGAAAAATTTACGTAACCGTACTACTCAATCAACCGCCAAACCGACTTCAAAACCGTTGGTAAAAAAATCGGCGAAACCGACCGCTAACGAGGCGAAAAGTGAGCTAAAAAAAGCCAAAGTGGTGGGCGAAAAATTGCAAAAAATCCTCGCCCGAGCGGGGCAAGGCTCTCGCCGTGAGATTGAGGAAATCATCGCCCAAGGGCGTGTGAGCGTGGACGGTCAAATCGCCACCCTCGGCGACCGTGTGCAAGTCAGTTCCAGCACCAAAATCCGCATTGACGGCAACCTCGTGAGCCTGATTCCTGCTCAAAAAGAGGTTTGCCGTGTGTTGATGTATTACAAACCCGAGGGCGAACTCTGCACTCGTTCCGACCCCGAAGGTCGTGCCACCGTGTTCGACCGCCTGCCTCGCTTAACTGGCGCACGTTGGATTGCGGTGGGGCGTTTGGACATCAACACCTCGGGATTACTGCTCTTCACCACAGACGGCGAACTCGCCAACCGCCTAATGCACCCAAGCCGTGAAGTGGAACGGGAATACTCGGTGCGTGTGTTCGGCAATGTGGACGAAGCAATGTTGCAACGCTTACGCAAGGGGGTGCAATTAGAAGACGGTCCGGCAAACTTCAAACAGCTCAAAGCCGTGGGCGGAATGGGGATCAATCAATGGTTTGACGTAACCCTGACCGAAGGGCGAAACCGCGAAGTCCGCCGTTTGTGGGAATCGCAAGGGATTCAAGTCAGCCGCCTAATTCGGATTCGCTACGGCAATATCAAACTCGAAAAAGGCTTACCGCGTGGCGGTTGGGAAGAAATGGGCTTAGAGCAAGTGAACTATCTACGCCAACTGGTTGGCTTGCCAGCGGAAACGGAAACCAAAGTCGATGTAACCAAAAACCGCCGCCGCACTAATATCCGCCAAATTCGTAAAGCGGTGAAACAGCATAATAAATTCCGTAAAGCCTAATATAAATTTATAAGCCGTGAAAACGGCTTTTAATTATTATTTAAATAAGGATAAAACGGTTTACCCCATTCCATTGCATTATGATTTTTCATCATAATTTCGAGCATTTCAGGAATAAAAAACGCCAAAACATCGCACCCGAATTTTAATTGTTCACGGTTGGCTTTACTGCCGAAAGTTGAACCGCCGTGTAGAATTTGGTTGCGTAAGGTATATAAACGACCGAATAATACATCTAAAATTCGCTCAGTTCTTTGTTTTTCTAATGCGGATAAAAAACGCTCACGTTCTTGAATAACGGCTTGATGATATTCTTTTTCGCTGATTTTATTATTTTGTAATTCCCAAAATGGTTGAAAAATATAAGGATTATCCAATAACAAGCGGATAGATCCTGAAAATTTTTTCCACGTTAGATTATAAATTTTTTGCTCTTCATCTAAGGCACAAATGCGTAATAAAAATTCGTTAAAAATTGCCCGATCTTTTGGCGAATCTTCTTTTAATTCTCGTGCATAAGCTGCATTAAAAGAAATCCAAAGCGAGATGAATTTATTATCCAAATCTTCCGCCACGCAGGCTTGTTTTAGCCAACTTAACGAGCGATGAATCCGTAGGCGAAAATCCTGCGAATAATCTTGTTCATCACGGTGCTGTTTAAAGTAGGTTTCTAAATGTTGAGCTTGGGTTGAGAGCATTTTGACCTCCATTAAAAATAGAGAGGAATTATAAGGTAATTTTGCTCAAATAAAAAAGCTGATTTTCATCAAATCAGCTTTTTCGACACTCGCTACAATTTTTCACAAATTGCTAAATTTAGTTTGACAAATTCGTCCCATTTGTAAATGTGGCTTAAATGTGTTCGGTAATAGTCCTCTACTCGGCAAACAAGCGGTCGGTTTTCATAAATTTGGCACAAATGGGTTTGTTCATCAAAATTTAAACAAACACCATCGCCCCGATCTAAATAAGCCGTTTGTTCACTTAAATGTACTCGTTGGCAACATTTACCACAGGCATTGCAGGGAAAAGGCGTTAACTTTTCTGTAATGATCCCAACCAACTTCTTACACTCTCTAAATTGCCCGACTCAAATGGCAAATCGATATTTCTACGTTCTACCTCTGCTTTGAGAATAACACTTCGCTCTAATTCATCATTATAAAATTAGAAATATATTGTTGAAGATTATTAACCATTTTTAGTTGCAATTCATTCGGGCTAATAATGGTTAAATGCGGAATCCAATACTGCACCACTGGCACAATATCCATTTCATTCACATTTTCACACGAAAAAATGGTTTCGCCACTTTCTAATTTATGCACCAGTTTTTGATTCGGCAACAAATTTCGGCGTAAAAAATAGGGTGTAGCAAATTTTGAGACTTTAATCACTACTTCCGAAAGTTGATTACCGTGTGAAATACTGTCGTTATTTTTAATTTCTTCAATAAACTGCTCATTCGGTTCAAAGGTTTCTTCCAATTTTTGAGCATTGAAATTTGGGTGAAACAGAATGTTTTCTTTTGATCGTTTTCCGTGCCGATTAAATACCAAATGCCATTTTTGTTGGTTAAACTATATGGGGCGATTTGGTAAAATTTTGCGGAAATCTGACCGCTTTTAATATATTGAAAATGAACAAATTTTCGCTCTTTAATTGCCTTATTTAATAATTCAAATTCTCGGGCTAAATGGCTGATATTTTCATATTCAAACCCTTTCACTTGAATGCTTTGAGTTAATTTTTCTTGATAAAAATCCCGATCTACTTTCGGAAAAAGTTCAGAAATGCTGGCAAATAACGCAAAACGCTCAATTTCTTCCTGTTGCAAATAGCCAAATTTGGCTCGGTTGAGTTTGTAATATCTCGCCCCGCACTCTTCCCAATCTAAAAAGGCGAGGCGATCTTTTAAATCACGTTGCAGGGTGCGGACGGACATTTCAAATTCTTCGGCGAGTTGGTTGATGTCTAACCGTTCCCCCTGATTTAAACGGGTGAGAATCGTGCCTAAACGCAGGGCAAGCACTTCACTTTTTTTCATTTCGGTATCCTCTTAATCATTTGACTGGGGCGAAGTTTACGCTATCCCCTTGACAGGTTGTGTCGTTTAAAACATTTTTTTGAAAAAAAAATTTTTTCCCCACCGCTTGCCGCCTCAAAATAGGATTTTTTACGCATTTTATACTTTAAAAGTATAAAGTAAGTATCATTCGCTCTTTATCAAAAAAAGTCAATACCTAACATTTCCACTTTGTAAATGAGGGGGAAATGTGCAAGACAAAAACGCAAAAATAATGCAGACCATTGGTCGGGCGATTGCCAAATATCGACAAGCGGTGGGTTTAACGCAGGCGGAATTAGCCGAAATTTTAGGCATTGGCAACGATGCGGTTTCACGAATGGAACGCGGCACGACCGTGCCGACCGTGCTGCGATTGGTGGAACTTGCCGAGATTTTTCAATGTGAAGTGGCGGATTTGCTCACCGAAAGTAGCACTCGTTCCCTCGATCAAGCCCGCCGTTTAGAGGGATTGTTGCAGGGGCTGAACATTTCCGAACGAATTGAGTGTGTGGATTTGGTGGAAAGAATGATTAAATGGAAAAAATCTGAAAAAAATTTGCGTTCCCCTCTTGCATTCTCAAAAAATTTGAAGTAGATTTTTGCTCAACTTACGCAATTTAGCAGAGAACAACACAATGAAATTTATCCAAACTCGCCATCATCATCGCCATTTTTCCTGATTCTTTCGGGCATTTGGTATGTTCGGAAGAAAATCCGAGCGGCAGAGTGCGATAATTTTATAACCCATTTGACCCCCTCGGATCATTCAAAATCCGAGGGGTTTTCTTTTTGATAATTGATAAAAATACAAGGAACAAAAAATGACAACACAACGTTTACGCATTGCAATGCAAAAATCTGGGCGGTTAAGCCAAGAATCGCAAGCCTTACTCAAACAGTGTGGGGTGAAAATCAACTGGAACGAACAGCGTTTGATCGCCTATTCCGAAAATTTGCCGATTGATATTTTACGGGTGCGAGATGACGACATTCCTGGCTTGGTGTTTGACGGCGTGGTCGATCTCGGCATTATCGGCGAAAATGTGTTAGAGGAAGAAGAACTCGGTCGCTTTTCCGCCAGCGAAGCCCCAAGCTACAAAATGCTGACCCGCCTTGATTTCGGTGGCTGCCGCCTTTCCCTCGCTGTGCCACGCGATTTCCCTTATCAATCGGTGCAAGATCTCGCCAACGCTCGCATCGCCACTTCTTACCCAAACCTACTCAAACGCTATATGGCAGAGCAAGGCGTGCCATTCAAAAACTGTTTGCTGACTGGCTCGGTGGAAGTCGCCCCCACCGCAGGGCTTGCCACCGCCATTTGCGACCTCGTTTCCTCGGGGGCGACCTTAGAGGCAAACGGCTTGCGTGAAGTGGAAATCATCTACCAATCCAAAGCCTGCCTCATTCAACGCTCGGCGGCACTTTCCCCAGAAAAACAGGCGTTAGTCGATAAATTACTGACCCGAATCCAAGGCGTACAACAAGCCAGCGAATCCAAATACATTATGCTACACGCCCCGAAAGACAAACTCAACGACATCACGGCGTTGCTACCAGGGGTGGAAAATCCCACAATCCTACCTCTTGCCAGCGATCCGAATAAAGTCGCAATGCACGTTGTCAGCCAAGAAAACCTGTTTTGGGAAACAATGGAAAAGTTAAAAGAAGCAGGGGCAAGTTCGATTTTGGTGTTACCGATTGAAAAAATGCTTGCTTGATCGTTACTTTTCTTTGCTTCGCCAAAGAAAAGTAACCAAAAGAAAGGCGACCCCGAACATTTTGCTTTGTCTCGCTTGTTGCTAATTTCTACGGTCGATTTGTAAACTCGCTTGCTTCGCAAGCTCAAACAGTACAAATCGCCCTTGAAATTCACGCAACCGCTCAACGCAAAATGACGGGGGATCAACAGGGACACGTCCCTGACTAATTGATAACCTAGTACGGCTTGCCGTGCTTTCAAGCGGTTAGATTTTAGAAAATTTCTACTAATTTATAAATATACAAGGAAAACTATATGCAAACCCTCATTTGGAAAAACCTCAGTGAAGATCAGAAAAAACAAGCCCTCACTCGCCCTGCGATTAGCGGTAGCCAGACGATTGTCGAGGCGGTGAATCGTATTCGGGAAGATGTGTTGAACCGTGGCGATCAGGCGTTATTGGAATTGACCGAACAGTTCGACAAGGTCAAATTGGATAGTCTAGTGGTTTCTGCCGAGCAGATTGAACAAGCCTCACAACGGGTTGCCGAGCCACTCAAACAGGCAATTCAAAACGCCAAAGCCAATATCGAAAAATTCCACACCGCCCAAATTCCGCAAGCGGTCGATTTGGAAACCCAAGCTGGCGTGCGTTGTCAAGTGGTAACTCGCCCGATCAATCGGGTTGGACTTTATATCCCTGGGGGTTCAGCACCGCTATTCTCAACCGTGCTAATGCTTGCCATTCCCGCCAAAATCGCAGGTTGTAAAAAAATCGTGCTTTGCACCCCGCCGCCGATTGCGGACGAAATTCTTTACACCGCCCAACTTTGTGGGGTGGAAACCATTTACGCCCTCGGCGGTTCGCAAGCGATTGTAGCAATGGCGTTCGGCACGGAAACGGTCGCCAAAGTGGATAAAATTTTCGGGCCGGGCAATGCGTTCGTTACCGAAGCGAAACGCCAAGTGTCGCAATCCGTAAACGGGGCGGCAATTGATATGCAGGCTGGGCCATCCGAAGTGTTGGTGCTTGCCGATGAATTTGCCGATCCCGAATTTGTGGCAAGCGATTTGCTTTCCCAAGCGGAACACGGGGCGGATAGCCAAGTGATTTTAGTTACCCCAAGCCAAGCCCTCGCCCAAGCCACCGAGCAGACGATTGAACGCCAACTGGCAAAAATTCCTCGCAAAGAGACCGCTTGTAAAGCCCTCGCCCACAGCCGAATTTTTATTGCGGAAAATTTGCAACAAGCGGTCGAAATCAGCAACGAATACGCCCCTGAACATTTGGTGGTGCAGGTCGAAAATGCCCGCTCGCTACTCGACCAACTCGACAACGCAGGCTCAATTTTCTTAGGGTCTTACTCGCCCGAAAGTATGGGCGACTACGCCTCGGGAACGAACCACGTTCTGCCCACCTACGGCTACACTCGCACCACGTCCAGCCTAGGATTAGCCGATTTCAGCAAACGAATGACAGTGCAAGAACTCACACCACAAGGCTTCCAAGCCCTCGCCCCAACCGTAATCGCAATGGCAGAAGCGGAACAGTTAGAGGCACATAAACAGGCGGTGGTGGTGCGGTTGAGCAAATCTAAGTAACTTTAATAGGTAAATAAAATGGAAAACCAAACTCTTCTCACCTATATTTTAACTTGCGTTATCGCAGCAGGCACGCCAGGACCTGGGACGATTAGCGTGATTGTATATAGTGCAATGGTTGGTTGGCGAAAAACTTTGCCTGTTATCTTTGGGGTGCAGGCTGGAATGTTTGCAATGGCGGTGCTTGCCCTATCTGGCGTTTCCGCCACGCTAACCACCTCACCTAAATTATTTATTGCGTTACAATATTTGGGGGCTGGCTATATTGCCTATTTAGGCGTGATGAGTTTATTAGCAAGCCGTCAATCGGAACAGTTTGAGGCAACAATGCGAGATAAAGGTAACTGGCAAAATTTTAATCACGGAATGATCGTTACCTTTGCCAGCCCGAAAACATTACTCTTTTTTACATCATTTTTTCCATTATTTATGGATAGCGAAAAAGCGGTATTGCCACAAATAAGTTGGTTGCTCTTTATTTTATTATTTTGCACGTTAATGGTTCATCTTATTTACTGTTTCTTTATGAATAAAATGACCGATATTTTCAAAAAATATAATCAGCAATTTAATTTTTCGGTTGGTATTATCTTTTTATTACTCGCTCTATATATGGCGTGGGGAATTTAAATTACATTAATACAGGAAAAAATATGCAAATCACACAACTCTCTCGAAAAAATATTCAAGCCCTGACCCCTTATCAATCGGCTCGCCGTTTGGGGGGCAAGGGGGACGTTTGGTTGAATGCGAATGAATATCCGATTTCGCCCGATTTCAACCTTTCCGCTCGTCAATTTAACCGCTACCCCGAGGCTCAACCGCAGGCGGTGATTGAGGGTTACGCTCGCTACGCGGGCTTGTCGCCCGATAATGTGTTGGTTACCCGTGGCGGCGATGAAAGCATTGAGCTGATTATCCGTGCTTTTTGCGAGCTGAGCGACAGCGTGCTTTATTGCCCGCCCACTTACGGAATGTATAGCGTGAGTGCCGAAACTTGTGGCATTACCTTGAAAACCGTGCCTTTGACCGCCGATTTTCAGCTTGATCTTGCCGAAATCGAACGCCAGCTAGACGGCGTGAAAGTGGTGTTTGTATGTAGCCCGAATAACCCGACTGGCGGGCTGATCAAGCGGTCGGATTTGCTCAAACTTTTGCAGATCACCGCAGGGCGTGCGATTGTGGTGGTTGATGAAGCCTATATCGAATTTTGCCCCGAGGCGACAATGACGAACGAGCTGGCGAATTATCCGCATTTGGCGATTGTCCGCACCCTGTCGAAAGCCTTTGCGTTAGCAGGATTGCGGTGCGGTTTCACCCTTGCCAATCCTGAATTGATCGGCGTGCTACAAAAGGTGATCGCCCCTTATCCGTTGCCCGTTCCCGTGTCGGATATCGCCGCCCAAGCCTTGCAACCACAGGGGTTAGCCGAAATGCGTCAGCGAGTAGCGGATGTGTTGAAAAATCGTCAATGGCTGATCGAACAATTACAAAAATGCTCGCAGGTGGAACGGGTTTTTGACAGCGAAGCGAACTATCTTCTGGTCAAATTCAAAGACGGGCAAAAGGTGTTTCAAGCCTTGTGGGATCAGGGGATTATCCTGCGTAATCAGCACACCGCTCTCGGTTTGGCGAACTGTGTGCGGATTACGATTGGCACGCCCGAAGAAAATCAACGGGTCGTGCAAGCGATTAGTGAGCTGAGTTAGATGAAAAGAGGTTGATCACCAACACACCGCCCAAAATCATCGCCATTCCGATAAAGCCTGCGAGATCGGGCTTTTGACCGAATAAAAAGAACGCGACAAGGGCGGTTAGCACGATACCCGAGCCAGACCAAATCGCATAAACTAAGCCGACTGGCAAGGTTTTAAACACAATCGACACTAAGTAGAGAGCCAAACCAAATGCCACGATGGCAACCACCGTTGGCAATGGGCGAGAAAATCCCTCGCTCAATTTTAAAGCGTTTGTGCCAACTACTTCGGCAGCGATTGAAATGAATAATAAAATCCAAGCGTTCATAAAAAAATCCTCGTAAAAGTAAAAAGAGCGAGCATTATAGCGAAAATTTATTTTTTGAGTAGTCTTGTATTTTAAAAATTTTTGTGCCACGCTTTGACAAAATTTAACCAAAATAAGGAACAAAAAAATGACACAACAATCTATTTTATTTATCGACCGTGATGGTACTTTAATTGACGAACCCAAAACGGATTTTCAAATTGATAGTTTAGAAAAATTACAATTTGAACCGAATGTGATTCCTGCTTTATTAAAATTAAAACCTTATTACCGTTTTGTAATGGTAAGCAATCAAGATGCGTTAGGAACGGATAAATTTCCCCAAGAAAATTTTGATAAACCGCACAACGCAATGATGAAATTATTTCATTCACAAGGGATTGATTTTGATGAAGTGTTAATTTGTCCGCACGCCCCAGAAGATAATTGTGAATGTCGTAAACCGAAAACCAAATTGTTACAAAAATATATCGACAAACAATTATTTGATCCAAAAACAAGTTTTGTAATCGGCGACCGTGAAACAGATCTAAAACTTGCCGAAAATTTAGGCATTAAAGGCTTACAATACCACCGTGAAAAATTAAATTGGGATTTAATCGTTGAAAAATTATTGCCAAATCCGACCGCTTGTAACAAGCCCTCTCGCTACGCCGAAGTGGTGCGAAAAACCAAAGAAACCGACATCAAAGTGCAAGTGTGGCTAGACGAGACAGGGGTAAACGAAATCAGCACGGGCGTAGGCTTTTTCGACCATATGCTCGACCAAATCGCCACCCACGGCGGTTTCCGAATGAACGTGCAATGCAAAGGCGACTTGTGGATTGACGAACACCACACCGTAGAAGACACCGCCCTCGCCCTCGGCTCGGCACTCAAACAAGCCTTAGGCGACAAACGCGGCATCGCCCGCTTTGGCTTTGTGTTACCAATGGACGAATGTAAAGCCGAATGCACAATGGATTTATCAGGTCGCCCCTACCTCAAATTTAAGGCGAAATTCAAACGCGAAAAAGTCGGTGATTTCAGCACCGAAATGACCGAACACTTTTTCCAATCCCTCGCCTACACCCTAATGGCAACCTTGCACCTTAAAACCAAGGGCGACAACGACCACCACAAAATCGAAAGCATGTTTAAAGTGTTTGGCAGAACGCTAAGGCAGTGTATAAAAGTTGAGGGGGATCAGTTGCCGAGTTCGAAAGGCGTATTGTGATTTCATTAAATAAATTTAACCTTTATATCATAAAATAATAGAGTAATTTAATATGAAAAATGAATTAAAAGAAAAGTTATTACCACTTTATGAAAAACTTATTCAAAATTTTCAACCTGCTGATCTTGATCGTTTATCTATTTTTAAGGTTCAAGTTGGCAGTCAATGGAAAAAAGGCGAAAGTATCCTTTTTGTTGGCAGAGCCTTAAATGGCGGTAATCATAGTTTATCTATAAAAGATTTATTCTCTTCGGAAAAAACAAATAGCTTTCTTTTAGATGTATTTAATAATACAGAATACAACATTAACAAATCGGCATTTTGGCGTATTATCCGAAAGATAGAAGATCATTATGGAAACAATGATGTTGAGTGGTATGAAAAAACTGCTTGGTCAAATTTATGCAAACTGGCACCAGAACAAGGAAATCCGAACAATAATGATTTTTATAGACAAGAAAAAATTTGTAGAGAAATCCTTTTAACTGAAATTGAAATTTTACAACCAAAGGCTGTGATCCTACTCACATATTCTTGGGACATTTTAGATATCGAAAATATATTTGAGTTAATTGATAAGAAAGAATGGAAGAAATATTCATCATATTTATATAAATATAATGATGTTTATTATATCTATACACCTCACCCACAAGGTAAATCTGAACAAGAACATAAAGAGGCAATTTGTAATTTATTAGAGAAAATCAAATGACTAATCTAGTAATCATCGACACAGGCTGTGCAAACCTGTCTTCTGTAAAATTTGCATTTGATCGTTTGGGGATTTCAGCCGAAATTACCCAAGATTTAGCCAAAATCAAATCTGCCGACAAGCTACTCTTACCTGGGGTAGGAACAGCGGAAGCAGCGATGAAAATCTTAGCCCAGCGAGATTTGAGCGACGCCATCAAAAACGCCACCCAGCCAATGCTCGGCATCTGTTTGGGAATGCAGCTGATGACAGAATTTTCGGCTGAGGGCAATGTGGCAACGCTTAATTTAATGGCAGGCAAAACCGAAGCGATTCCAAACACGGGGCTTCCCTTGCCCCATATGGGCTGGAACCGTGTTCGCTATCAAGCCGATCACCCACTTTTCGCAGGCATTGAGCAAGACAGCCATTTTTATTTTGTGCATAGTTTTGCGGTGCTACCAAGTGAAAATACCATCGCCACCTGCGATTACGGCGTGCCATTTTCCGCAAGCATTGCCAACAAAAATTTCTACGGCGTGCAGTTCCACCCCGAACGGTCTGGTCAAAATGGGGCGAAGTTGTTGAAGAATTTTGTGGAAAACCTCTAACTTCATAACAAGCGATAACTTTCCGCCAAATTTTTACAAAAATAAGGACACAACATCAATGAAAAAATCTATGATTATCCCTACTCTTGATTTGATCGAGGGGCAGGTGGTGCGGTTGCACCAAGGCGATTATGCCAAGCAGACCACTTACAGCGATGATCCTATCGCCCAATTTGCCGATTATGTCAAACAAGGGACAGAACAGTTGCATTTGGTTGATTTGACAGGTGCCAAAGATCCTGCCAAACGCCAAACAGCATTAATCGGCAAGATTATTGAGGCGACAGACTGCCCGATCCAAGTCGGTGGCGGTATTCGCACTGAGCAAGATGTGGCGGATTTGCTTGCGGTGGGGGCAAATCGGGTGGTGATTGGCTCAACGGCAGTGAAAAATCCTGCAATGGTTAAGGGCTGGTTTGATAAATACGGTGCGGATAAATTCGTGCTTGCCTTAGATGTAAACATTGACGACAAAGGGCAAAAAATTATTGCGATCAGCGGCTGGCAGCAGGCAAGTGGCGTGTCGCTTGAAGCCTTGATTGATGATTTTCAAGCGGTCGGTTTACAGCACGTTTTATGCACCGACATTTCCCGAGACGGCACACTATCTGGCTCAAATATCGCTCTTTATCAAGAAATTTGTGCAAAATATCCGCAAATTTCGTTCCAATCCTCAGGCGGTATCGGCTCGCTTGACGATATTTCGGCATTAAAAGGCACTGGCGTGGCAGGCGTGATCGTGGGGCGAGCGTTGTTAGAGGGAAAATTTAGCGTAGCGGAGGCAATCGAATGTTGGCAAAACGGATAATTCCCTGCTTAGATGTAAAAGACGGGCAGGTGGTCAAGGGCGTGCAGTTTCGCAATCACGAAATTATCGGCGACATCGTACCCCTTGCTAAACGCTATGCGGCGGAAGGGGCGGACGAGCTGGTGTTTTACGATATTACCGCTTCATCAGATGGTCGCACGGTCGATAAAAGCTGGGTGGCACGGGTCGCCGAGGTAATCGATATTCCCTTTTGTGTCGCAGGTGGCATTAAAACGGTGGCGGACGCCGAAAAATTATTCGCCTTTGGGGCGGATAAAATCTCGATCAACTCACCTGCCCTAGCCGATCCCAATTTAATCACCGAGCTTGCCGAACGCTTTGGCGTGCAGGCGATCGTGGTGGGGATTGATAGCTGGTTTGAAACCGAAACGGGCAAATACTGGGTCAATCAATACACGGGCGATGAAAAACGCACCCGCCAAACCAACTGGCAACTGCTCGACTGGGTCGCCGAAGTGCAACGCCGTGGGGCGGGTGAGATCGTGCTAAATATGATGAACCAAGACGGCGTGCGAAATGGTTACGATTTGGTGCAACTTAAAAAAGTGCGTGAAGTGTGCCAAGTCCCACTGATCGCCTCAGGCGGTGCGGGCGAAATGGTGCATTTTCGTGATGCTTTTGTGGATGCCAATGTCGATGGGGCTTTGGCAGCGAGTGTATTTCATAAGCAGATTATCAATATCAGCGATCTGAAAAAATATCTTGAAAATCAAGGGGTTGAAGTTCGCTGTTAGCCTCGCAAACAAGCGGTCAGATTTTTAAAAATTTTACAATAAGGAAACAAGATGCAAACCAAAATCAACTGGCAAAAAGTGGGCGGATTGCTGCCCGTGATTGTACAAAATTATCAAACTTGCGAAGTGTTAATGCTTGGCTATATGAATGAAGAAGCCCTCGCAAAAACCCTTTCAGAACAACGTGTTACCTTTTATTCACGCACCAAAGAACGACTTTGGACAAAAGGCGAAACCTCAGGCAATTTTTTAAAGGTTGTCGAAATGAGCCTTGATTGTGATAACGATAGCTTATTGATTTTAGCCGATCCGATTGGCGAAACCTGCCATACGGGCGAAGAAAGCTGTTTTCATCAATTTGAGAAAGAGCCTGATTGGGTCTTTTTTGCAAAATTAGAACGCTTAATTGCCGAACGCAAAGGAGCTGATCCGAAAAGCTCTTACACCGCAGAACTCTACGCCAAAGGCACAAAACGGATCGCCCAGAAAGTTGGCGAAGAAGGTGTGGAAACCGCCCTTGCTGCCACCGTTAAAGATCGCAATGAGACTATCTGCGAAGCGGCTGACCTTGCCTACCATTTAACAGTGCTGCTACAAAATGCAGATCTAAGCTGGGCGGATGTGATTGCAAAACTCAAAGAGCGGCATAAATAGAGAATTCTTTTATCTGTTTGCACGAATAAAAAGAGTCAAAATTACAAGATTTATCATTGTTCGGTAAGGACGGATTTTATATCCGCCCTCACAATGACAGCAGACACAAGCGGTCAGATTTCCTGAAATTTCAAGCATAAAAAAGGGCATTTAAAATGCCCTTCTACTTTGATTAAACCTAGATTAAGCCTGTTTTTGTTTGCGGTTGCGATACCATTTCCAACCGAGAAATAACGCCCCTAAGCCGAGTAACACGAAGATGGTCGTTTGCCCTCTTTTGACTTGATCGTGCAGCCAATCCAAATTTTGAGCACCGAAATCGCCGAGGTAAACCCAGATTGGCACGGAAATAATCGCCGCACAAAAATCTACCAACACGAAACGGAAGAAACTCACTTTACGGGTAATGCCCGACACGAGGTAAACCACCGCACGCAAACCTGGTAGGAAACGTGCCACAAATAACAATTTCCAGCCCTGTTTTTCAAAGCGTTCTTGCACGGTGGCGAAACGTTCTGGGGTGGCAACTTTGCGGATCAGCGGAAATTGCAAAATGCGTTCGCCGTAAATGCGTCCGAGCCAATACATTGTGCTGTCGCCGACTAACACGCCGATCATACTCACCACCAACATCCAATGCACATTGGTGTAGCCCAAACCTGAAATCACACCGCCCGAAACGAGGGTAATATCTTCGGGGATCGGCACGCCAAAGCCACAAATCAGTAGCACAAAGAAAACCGCCCAATAACCGTAGCTACTGAAAAAAGAAATTAACAATTCCATTACTTTTCCTCTATTTATTTAACGTTTTCACCGAACTACGGACAACCAATTCAGGGAAAAATTCCAAGGTTTGTGGCTCATAACTTTGGTCTTGATTTGAAATGCGAGCCAATAGCAATTCCAACGCTTTCACGCCCAAACGGGATTTTGATTGATGAATGGTCGTCAATGGCGGCGAATAGAAACGGGAACTATGAATATCATCGTAGCCGATAATCGACATATCCTGCGGCACAAATTTGCCCCGCTCGCTCAATGCGGAAATTGCCCCCAACGCAATGGTGTCGTTAAAGCAGAATACGGCGGTCGGCAATTTTTCCAATCGTAATAAATTGTTCATCTGCTCAAAGCCGTCTTCGGGTTCAAAATCCCCCTCGAAAATCCATTCCTCACGGATCGGCAAATTTGCCTCTTTCATCGCTTTTTCAAAACCCTCAAAACGGGCTTTTGAAATGGTTTTATTCAGATGCCCTGCGATCACGCCAATATCCGTGTGTCCATTATCGATCAAATGTTTGGTCGCCAAATAACCGCCTTGAAAACTATTATCAACGATGCGGTCGCTGCGGTCATTTTGGCGTCCCCAATCCATTACCACCATTGGCACATTGATGCCCGTGAACAATTCCAACGAATCTTTGGTGTATTCGGAACACATCACCAGCACACCGTCTACCCGTTTTTTGACTAACATATCTAAATGGTTCTGAATTTTCACCGTATCATTTTGCGTATTGCACAAAAATAGCGAGTAGCCCTGTTCATAGCAATGGCGTTCCACCGCCAGCACAATCTCCGCAAAATAAGGGGCTTCGCTGGTGGTAATAATCATTCCGATTGATTTGGTTGTATTCACTTTCAAACTGCGAGCCACCGCACTCGGCGAATAATTGAGGGCTTGCACCGCATTCCAAACCGCATTGCGGGTATCTTCCGCCACAAAGCGAGTTTGGTTGATTACGTGGGAAACGGTGGTGGTCGAAACCCCAGCTAATTTGGCAACATCTTTGATTGTAGCCATTGCTCTCTCCTTTCACTAAAAACGGGCGACAGTATAACAAATTTTCCCTTAAATTTGGCTTAACAAGGGGTCGGATTGTTGCAAATTTTGACGTGCCATTTTTTGAGCCAACCGCCGTTTTTGGAAAAACTGGCTGATTTTTTCGCTACATCGCTCTCGCAAAACCCCGCCCCGAATTTGCAAAAAGTGGTTCATTTTGTAATCTTCAAACAAGTGAAACCGCGAGCCGACCGCCCCCGTTTTGTAGTCGCTCGCCCCGAATACCAACCGCCCAATGCGACTATGCAAAATCGCCCCCGCACACATTGGGCAAGGCTCTAAGGTAACGTAAAGGGTGGTGTCTAATAATCGGTAATTTCTCACCGCTTGCCCTGCCATTCGGATCGCCTGAATTTCCGCGTGGGCGGTGGGGTCGGAAAGCAAAATCGACCGATTCCAGCCCTCGCCCAGCACCTCGCCATTCGCCCCCACCAGCACCGCCCCGACAGGAATTTCCCCCTCGGCTTCGGCGTTATCCGCCAACGCCAACGCCCGTTGCATAAAGTGTTGATCCTGTTCGGAAAGGGTGAGATCGCAAAAAATTTGGTTCGGTTGGATAAACATCGTCAAATCATCGAAAAAATAAAAAATCCGACCGCTTGCAAAGCGAACGGCGGTAAAACAGGGGCAGAATTTTAATCGATCCCCCCACAAATCACAAACGCCCTCATCCATCCCCTCATTTTTGTGAAAAAAATGTTAAACAGCTCACATTTTTCACAAAATCTGATTGCAAATCGTGCAAATTTTGGCTAAAACGGCAGGGTATTCGCCGACAAGCGGTCTGTTTTCAGCGAATTTTTACCACAAAATCTCAATCCACTTCTCATCCATTTCTAAGAGGGGAATTTTATGCAAAACACAACTCGAAAATTTTGGGCAAAATCACAACGCCTTGCCAAACTTTCCATATTCAGCGGTGCATTGCTGTTCGCCTTTGGCAAAGCTAGTTTCGCCGCCGATGTGCCAGCTGGCACGGTGCTTGCCGATAAGCAGGTGATCCGACTTCATTCGGTGGCGGAAACTGCCACCCTCGATCCGCAAAAATCCGCTGATGCAGGGGCAAGTCAGTTGATTTATCAAATGTTTGAGGGCTTAGTTAGCACCGATGCGGACGACAATATTATCCCAGGGGTGGCGGAACATTGGGAAGCCTCGCCCGATTTCAAAACGTGGACGTTCTATCTGCGTAAAGATGCGAAATGGTCGAACGGCGATCCCGTTACCGCCCACGATTTTGTTTATGCGTGGCGGCGGTTGGTTGATCCAAAAACGGCAGCACCCTATTCGTCTTACCTTGATTTTATGAAGGTGGAAAACACGCAAGATATCATTGAGGGCAAAAAATCGCCCGAAACCCTCGGCGTGCAAGCCCTTGATGATTACACTTTCCAAGTGAAATTGTCGGAATCGATCCCCTATGCGGCGGATTTAACCAACAATGTAACCCTCTACCCCGTGCATAAGGCGACCATTGAAAAATATGGCGATGATTGGACTCGCCCTGAAAATTTGGTGGGCAACGGGGCGTATAGTTTGAAAGAGCGTTCGATCAACGAAAAAATCACGTTTAAACGCAATCCAAACTACTGGAACAATACCAAAACCGTGATCGAAGAAGCGACTTACTACATTCTCACCGACACCTCGGCGGTGGCGCGCTACCGCACGGGCGAGTTGGATTTTTCCTTCATTCCGATTGCGACCTACAAAGATCCGAAATTCCGTGAGCAATATAAAGATCACATTCGCAACAACCGCAAACTCGCCACTTATGTCTATGAATTTAACCTTGCCAAACCGCCCTTTGATGATGTGCGAGTGCGAAAAGCGTTGGATTTAGCGGTGGAACGCAATATCATCACCGATAAAATTTTGGGCTACGGGCAAACCCCGACCTTTACGTTTACCCCAAATTACATCTTCGGGGGCAGCAAAATTCAGCAACCTGACTACGCTAACTGGACGCAAGAGCAACGCAATCAAGAGGCAAAACGGCTGCTGCAAGAGGCGGGCTACTCTCGCCAAAACCCTGTACGTAGCGAGTTGCTTTACAGCACCAACGATGGTTTGAAAACCATTTCCGTAGCGGTTACCTCAATGTGGAAGAAAAATTTGGACGGAATGGCAGACATTTCCCTCAAAAATATGGAATGGAAAACCTTTTCCGACCTCAAACACCGCAAGGAATTTAGCCTTGCCTTCGGGGCGTGGGTGGCGGATTATAACGAGGCAAGCACCTTCCTCACTCGCTACCTTTCCAACAGCAACCAGAACGAAACTAACTTCAAAAGCGAAGCCTACGATCAGCTCGTAAATAGCTCTTACAAGGCGAAAACCGACAGCGAACGTGAGGAAATTTACGCCAAAGCGGAAGCGGAACTCGACCGCAACCACCCTTTTGTGGCGATTTACCACTACGCAGGTTTGTTCCTCAAAAATCCAAAACTCAAAGGCTACGAGGGCAAAAGCCCGCAGGGGATTTACTACATTAAGGATCTCTATTTAGAGAAATAATCCCTCAAACGCAAGCGGTGCGATCCGAAAAAATTTTCCAGATCGCACCGCTTGTTTTTATGCTGAGCCACCTAGCCAGCCCAAAGCAGAATGGCAACGAGCTGCGGTAAGATAATCCGCAGGAACATCACGAGGGGATAAACGGTGGCGTAGGCGAGGGAAGCTGCACCGTTGTTTTCTTTGATGGCGTTGGCGAAGGCGAGGGCAGGCGGATCGGTCATTGAGCCTGCGAGCAAACCGCACAAGGAAAGGTAATTCATTTTGCCGTAGATTCTTGCCACAATGCCCGTGATGATGAGAGGGATTAAGGTAATCATCGCCCCGATGCCGATCCAAGTGATGCCGTCTTGACTGAGCAAGGTGTCGAGGAAATTGCCCCCTGCTTTTAAGCCGACCACCGCGAGGAACAGCACGATGCCGATTTCTCGCAGGGCGAGGTTGGCACTCGGCGGCATAAACCAGTAGAGTTTGCCGAAGCTACCCACTCTCGCCAAAATCAACGCCACCACCAAAGGTCCACCTGCCAGCCCGAGTTTCAACGCCACAGGAAAACCAGGGATATAGAGCGGAATTGAGCCGAGTAGCACGCCCAAGCCAATCCCGATAAAAATCGGCAACATCTGCACCTGCTGTAATTTTTGTTGAGCGTTGCCGATCACCGACATTACACTCTCAATATCCTCTTGTCGCCCAACCAAATTTAGCACATCGCCGAATTGCAAGGTAGTTTCCCCCGTGGGGATCAGTTCCACCCCAGCCCGATTGAGGCGAGAAATGATCACATCATATTTGCCTTTCAGCATTAGCTGGCGAATTTTTTTGCCGAACACTTTTTCGTTGGTAACCACCGCTCGTTCACTGCGGTACGCCGTGCCTTGGGTTGAAAGGGAAATGTTCGCCACTTCGCCAATAATCAACTGCATTTTGTGCAATGCCTGCGGTTCGCCCACGAGGTGCAACACATCGCCCACTTGAATGGTGGTGTCCACCTTCGGCACAAACAACTGTTCGCCCCGTTTCAGGCGTGAATAAGCCACCTCGTGCAGTTCAAAATCAGGCAATTCTTTGAGGGTTAAACCGTTCAAATTAGGGTTGGTAATCCGCACGTTGAGGGTGCTTAATCCCTCTTTTTTCTGTTTTTGTTGGCTGTCGAACGCGGTGGCTTCGTTGTCCACGTTGATTTTAAACAGAATCCGCACCAGCCACATTGAGAGCAAAATGCCGATAATCCCAAACGGATAGGCAATCGCATAGCTCATTCCCATTACGTTGGTGCTGTTCACGCCGCCGAGTTCCGCCAGAATTTGTTGCCCAGCCCCCAAAGACGGCGTATTGGTTACCGCCCCCGAGAAAATCCCCAAAATCACAGGCAACGGAATATCGAACGCTTTGTGAAAAATCACGACTAACAGACCGCTTAACGCCACAATCAAGACCGCAAAGGCGTTCAGTTTCAAGCCCGAATGGCGTAGAGAAGCAAAAAAGCCCGGCCCGACCTGAATACCAATGGTATAAACGAACAGGATCAAACCGAACTCTTGAATGAAATGCAGGGTTTTGCTGTCGAGTTGCACCCCAAATTGATTCATAAAGTGGGAAACGAAAATCCCCCCAAACAGCACGCCACCAATGCCGAGGCTTACGCCTCGCACCTTGATATGCCCTAGCCACAAGCCGATTACCGCCACCAACGATAACAGGCTGACCGTTAATGCAATGTCGCTCATTTTGTCCCCCACAAAAATTTTTGTGGAATTTTAGCAAAGTATGGGCGGAAAAAATGTGAGCTAGTTCAAAGATTTAGGATACTAATCCCATTTTTTGATTTTCGGATTGACAAACTCAATCCCCTTATCTTGGTAAGGGATTTTTTCCAGTTGCAACAGATAGCGTTTGGCTGGCAATCCGCCCCCAAAGCCCGTGAGAGTTTGCGATTTACCTAGCACACGGTGGCAAGGGATTAAAATCGAGATCGGATTACGCCCCACCGCACCGCCCACCGCTCGCATTGCTTTCGGTTTGCCGAGCTGTTGGGCGATCTCGCCGTAGCTGGTGATTTCACCATAGGGGATTTCTCGCAACTTTTGCCATACCGCCTGTTGGAATGGCGTGCCTTGCGGTTTGAGGAAATCGAGGGTGCGGAAATCAATTTTTTCCCCTGCGAAATAGCGATCTAAAATAGCGGTTGCTTTGCAAAAAATTTGCCAAATCTCACCGCTTGTTCCGTTCGCTTTTTGAAATTTTTCCACGCTGGTGGTGCGTTGTTCCTGCTCAAATTCGATATAAATCAAGGCGTTATCTTGGGCAAGTAGCAATAAATTGCCGACGGGCGAGGGATAATAATGATAGAAAATCGCTGACATCTTTTTCCTTTTCGCAAAAATAACAAAGGCGTGTATCTTACACGCCTTTGGGGAATATCTAAAATTAGAATTTGTAGTTCACGTTCAAACCGTAAAGATTTGCACGGGCTTTGGTGTTAAATGCACCTAAGTTACCCTCGGTGAACTGCTGTTTTTTGCCACGCAAGTGTGCAAAGCCCACATCCGCAGAAAGGTTCGGGGTGAAGCGGTAAGTTGCACCCACAGAATACCAAGTACGGCTGGTGTCTGGGATTGAGATCGATTTATGTTTTTTGCTTGCCGCTTGGTCGTAAGCAAAACCTGTGCGTAAGGTAAGTTGCTCAGACGCATCGTAAGAGAAACCTAACGCATAGCGAGATGAATTGCTGAAATCTTCCGCTTTGGTAAAGAGCGTATTTCCTGCATTGCCGTAAGCCGTTAAACTTTTGAGGCGTTTCCACTCGGTTAATTTGTAGCTATATTGCATCGCCAAGCGGTCGGTTAGTTTGTGATAACCTGAAAATTCCCACACCGCTGGTAAGTTGAGGGTTAAACGACCTGCAACCTCTGCACCGCCCGTGGCTTGGCTGATTGGCAAGCTCGTGCCAGTTGCCGCAAGTTGAGCCAATAAGGCGTTGTAAGCGGTTGGGAAGCCATTTGAGTATTGTCCTTTAAATTTCACATTTACCGCTGAACGATAAGAGAGACCCCAACGGTGATTTTCGTTTAACGCATAAGCAAGACCTGCGTTCCAACCCAATGCCCATTTGTCGCCTTTAATTTCTGAAACAACGGTATTGTTTGGCATTGTCGCTAATTGTTGAGCCACTGAACCTAATGCGGTGGCACGAGCGGTATCCCCCGCTGCGACTAATGCTGTCGCCGTTTGACCTAAGCGTTGTGCGATCGCTTTACCGCCCACGCCTAAGTAGCGTTTAAGATCCGCATCGGCATAAACGGCATTTAAACCCGCACCAAAACTGAAACCGCTACCTAAATCATAAGCACCGCTGAGGTTGAAATTCATTGCGGTTAATTCGGTTAAACCACCGTAAACGCCTGCGTTAAATTGGTCGTTATATTGTGATTTCATACCATAGTTTACGTTTACGCCACCACCGAGTGAGAATTTGTCGTTCACAGGGCTAACGATGTACATATTTGGCACAACGGCGTTTGGAATCACATTGCGGTGTGAAGCATTTACCGTGCCGAATCTGCCGTCCACATTCACGTGGGCATCAACATAAACGCCACCCGCAGAAATTTCGGTGCTTTTGAAGTTGGTCATCAACGCAGGGTTGTTTGCCACCACGGAAGCGTTATCCGCCACCGCTGCGTTACCTGCGTAAGCCATACCTAAGCCAGAAGTTGAAACTTCGGCAAGTTGGAAAGCGGCTGAATAAGCCCCCACCG
Organism: Haemophilus paracuniculus; assembly: GCF_002015115.1. Taxonomy (GTDB): domain Bacteria; phylum Pseudomonadota; class Gammaproteobacteria; order Enterobacterales; family Pasteurellaceae; genus Haemophilus_E; species Haemophilus_E paracuniculus. The sequence continues at coordinate 73,021 of NZ_MUYA01000009.1, read as the reverse complement.
CTGAAAAACTGAAAATTGAGGCGATTGCCGTTTTGGTAAATTTGTTCATAAAAAATTCCCTATGGTTTCGTTTTGTTTTCGTTCTAATGATGAACTCTTTGAGAAAAACATTGTCGTGAACACAACACGGTCGCCATTCTACGAATCGATCCCCGAACAATCAATCCAAAACAGAGTGTTCCGACCAGTCGCCAACCTTTCGAGCAAGAAAAAACCGCAGTTTCCTGCGGTTTGGTTTTATTCATATTCTTCCAGCCATTTCAACAAAATCGCTTCTAAAATATGTTCGTTTGAGGCTTCGGGATCATCATTGAAATCTTCCATTTCGCAGATCCATTGGTGCATATCGGTAAAACGCACGGTTTTTGGGTCGAGATCGGGATCACGGTCGTATAACGCCCACGCGATCTCTTGGCTATCGGTCCATTTCATTAGTGTGCCGCCTCGTTTGCGTGGTTAAGGTTATATTTCGGAATTTCGACCACCAGATCTTCCGTGCCAACGATACATTGACAGCTCAAACGACTATCCATTTCCAAGCCCCACGCTTTATCAAGCATATCTTCTTCTTGATCGGTGGTTTCGTTGAGGGAATCATAACCCTCACGAATTACCACGTGGCAAGTGGTGCAAGCACAAGAGCCATCACAAGCGTGGTGAATTTCTACCCCAGCTTCGTGGGCGACATCAAGCAAATTCGCCCCAGTTTCCGCTTCCACCACCATACCCTCTGGGCAAAATTCTTGGTTAGGAAGAAATACGATTTTTGGCATTTTTTATCCTCTTTTTAGTGAAAAGTAGGGACGCAAGGCTTGCGTCCGTACCAATTAAACAATTTCATCAACCGCTTTACCCGCAAGGGCTTTTTGGATTGAAACATTCATTCGGCGAGCAGCGAATTCTTGGGTAGCGTGATCGAGATCTTTGATACCCTGTTGGATAGCGGTGCGATCCGTGCCTTTTTTCAGCTCGATCAAGCGAGCCAATTCCGCTTCAATCGCCTTAAATTCGTCCACGGTTAAAATCTCTGAACCGTCCGCTTGCAAGGCTTGAATCACGCTGTCAATCACCCGATCCGCTTCCACCCGTTGCTCGGCTAACTGGCGAGCTTCCATATCCTCTTTGGCGTTGGTTAATGAAGAACGGATCATTTCCGTTACTTCTTCATCGGTCAAGCCGTAAGATGGTTTAATCTGGATTGAGGCTTGCACTTTGGTTGATTTTTCCATTGCGGTAACGCTCAACAAACCGTCTGCATCGACTTGGTAAGTTACTCGAATTTGAGCCGCCCCTGCCACCATTGGCGGAATGCTTCTCAGGGTAAAACGTCCGAGGGAACGGCAATCGTCCACTAGCTCACGCTCGCCTTGCACAACATGGACGGTCATTGCGGTTTGACCATCTTTGAAGGTGGTAAATTCTTGGGCTTTCGCCACGGGAATGGTGGTGTTGCGAGGAATGATTTTTTCCACCAATCCGCCCATTGTTTCAATCCCGAGAGAAAGTGGCACAACGTCTAACAACAACATTTCCGCATCGGGCTTGTTGCCGACCAAAATATCCGCTTGAATCGCAGCCCCGAGAGCTACCACTTTGTCAGGGTCAATCGAAGTCAATGGGGTGCGACCAAAAAATTCGCCCACCTGCTCACGCACAAATGGCACACGAGTCGAACCGCCCACCATTACCACTTCTCGCACTTCGCTACTCTCAACCCCTGCATCTTTCAAGGCTCGGCGGCAAGTGAGCAACGAACGTTTGACAAGCGGTTGGATTAGCTCGTTAAATTGCGAACGGCTGATCTCGCCCTGCCAGTTGGCAAAATTTAGCGAGAATCTATCCGCTTGCGAAAGGGCAATTTTGGCTTGGGTGGCAAGGGTCAAAAGCTCACGCTGTTCACGGGCATTTTGCGGTTGCACGCCAGCTTGGTCGGCGATCCAATTCGCCAATAAATGATCGAAATCATCGCCACCGAGAGCCGTATCGCCCCCAGTCGCCAATACTTCAAACACGCCACGGCTGAGGCGTAAAATCGAAATATCGAAAGTGCCGCCGCCCAAATCATACACGGCAATCACACCCTCTTGACCACTATCCAGCCCGTAAGCAATCGCGGCGGCGGTTGGTTCATTCAGTAACCGCAACACATTCAAGCCAGCCAAGCGTGCTGCATCTTTGGTGCTTTGGCGTTGAGCATCGTCAAAATAGGCTGGCACGGTAATCACCACGCCCGATAATTCGCCCGCTAAATGCTGTTCAGCAAGGTTGTTCAAATGGCTCAAAATATCCGCCGACACTTCCACAGGGCTTTTGTTGCCTTGGCGAGTGGCAATCAACGGCAAGCCATTTTCGCTTTGGTTGAATTGATAAGGCAAATTCGGGTAGCGTTGCTGCACATCGGCAAGGGAACGCCCGATCAAGCGTTTCGCCGAAATCACCGTATTTTGCGGATCGCTCGCCGCCTGTTGAAACGCCTCAACGCCGACAATTTTCTCGCTCTCGCCATAATGCACCACGGACGGCACTAAGGCTCGATCCTGCTGATCGGCTAACACGGTCGCCTGCCCACTGCGGACCGTCGCCACTAAGGAATTGGTCGTCCCCAAATCAATCCCTACCGCCAATTTCGCTTGGTGCGGTGCAGGGGTTTGGTTCGGTTCAGAAATTTGAAGTAATGCCATTTTGTTCTCTATGTTCTCAATTTATCGCTTAATTCTGTTAAAAAAGTTAATTGACCGAATAGCCAAAACTATATTTATCATCGGCATTAAAGGTTGCTTGATAATGGCGTTCAACGGGAACGCTGGTTTTGGTTTCGGGGTTGTAAACTTGGCTGCCGTTGAGGTTGGCGATGTCAGTTTGCCAGTTTTGCCAGCGTTGGTCGGCATAAAAAGCATTCAAATCGCCCATTAACGCCCAGCCGAGAAATTCGGAATAGCTGAGATTTTGGCATTGCCATTCGGCTTTTTTCGGGTGGTAGTAGTAAATTTGCCCGATTTTGTCACCTAATCCGCCTGCGTTAATCGCAAAATAACCGCCGAGAATGTCGTCCGCCACCAATAAATACGGGGGCTGTTCGCCTGAGGCTTCAAAAGTTTTACCGAAATTCCATTCAAATACACCACGGGGTAATTTTTCGTTGCCCGAGCCAAGTAAGCGTAACCAGCCGTAATCGATCAGCACGCCCCCCGTTTCATAAATCATCGCCCCTAATGGCGAGCGGGTCGGCAGTTGCATTCCGTGTAGCTCTTTGCCTGCATTTTCGGGGTAGCTTGCCAGAATTTCATAACGGTTGGTCGCTTGGGTAAACCACTCTTTTAACACCAACCACGCCGATTGTGGATCTAATAATTCGTCTAAACTTTTCATTTTATCCCCTTAAAAATCAAACAGTTGCTCTTCCACGCGTTCAATTTCGGCGAGTAATTTTTGGATAAAACGCAATTTATCGCACAATCCGTCCGCTTGTTGCCATTGTTGGTTGTTGAGGGCGGTTTCCAGATCTTGCAACATTGTTTTTTTGGCTTGTTCGATCTCTTGGCTGAAAGCGGTCAGTTTCGCTTCATTTTTTGCGTTTTCAATGCTTTCAAGGGTTTCACGCCATTCCAGTTGCTGCATTAGAAATGCCATATCTTTGGCACTTTTTTGTTCTAGATCAGCGGTTTGTTGGGTGTTTAAGGCGATGATCGCTTCCGCACGTTGGATCGGATTTTTGAGAATCTGTAACGCATCGTTGATTTCCGCCGATTTTTGCATTGCTAAACGCTGTTCTTGGGCGGAACTTGCCGAGAAATTGTCGGGGTGAAGTGATTTTTGTAGTGCAAGATAGCGTTCCGAAAGGCGATCTAAGTCGATTTGGAACTGCACGGGTAGATCAAAAAGGGCAAATGGATTATTCATTTCGCCCCCTAAACGTTAAAGCTCTCGCCACAACCGCACTCGTTTTTCACGTTTGGGTTGCTGTATTTAAAGCCCTCGTTCAAGCCCTCTTTCACATAGTCTAACTGCGTGCCTGCAAGGTAAACGAGACTTTTTTCATCGACAATCACTTTCACGCCGTGCTGCTCAAACACTTGATCATCTTCATTTAACACATCAACAAATTCCAGTACATACGCCAGCCCCGAACAGCCCGAAGTCTTCACGCCGAGGCGTAAGCCAATGCCTTTGCCACGGTTGTCGAGAAAGGTTTTTACACGGTTTGCTGCGGTTTCGGTGAGGGTAATGCTCATTGGGTGTCCTTTTTAATGGGTTAAATCAAGAAAATCTTTATGTTAGGCGTAGGGACACGATGCTCGTGTCCCTTGTAAAAATTTGCGGAAATCCTACCGCTTGTTATTGACCGTTCTTCGCTTTGTAGTCAGCGATAGCGGCTTTGATCGCGTCTTCGGCGAGGATTGAGCAGTGAACTTTTACGGGTGGTAATTCAAGCTCTTCGGCGATGTCGCTGTTTTTGATTTGACCTGCTTCGTCAAGGGATTTGCCTTTTACCCATTCAGTGATAAGCGAACTTGACGCGATTGCAGAGCCACAGCCGTAGGCTTTAAAGCGTGCATCTTCGATGATACCTTGATCGTTTACTTTGATTTGTAAGCGTAAGATGTCGCCACAAGCAGGCGCACCCACCATTCCAGTACCAACGTCTGCGGCGTCTTTGTCGAGTGTGCCAACGTTGCGTGGGTTTTCGTAGTGATCGATAACTTTATCGCTGTATGCCATTTTGATGTTCCTCTTTTATTAAATTAGTGGATTGCAAGGGGTAGGATTATCTGCAAAATTTTTGTAAATCCCACCGCTTGTCGAAAAATTAGTGGTGATTCCACTCGATTGCGTCAAGATCTACGCCGTCTTTGAACATTTCCCAAAGTGGCGAGAGTTCACGCAGTTTGTTTACTGCTCTTTTCACGATTTCAATCGTGTGGTCGATTTCTTCTTCGGTTGTCCAACGACCGATTGAGAAACGGATTGAGCTGTGGGCTAATTCATCGTTCAAGCCTAATGCACGCAGAACGTAAGATGGTTCAAGGCTCGCAGAAGTACAGGCTGAACCCGATGAAACGGCGATATCACGCAACGACATCATCATTGATTCGCCCTCAACGAAGTTGAAGCTGATGTTGAGGTTGCTGCCGACACGGTGTTCCATTGAGCCGTTTACATAAACTTCTTCCATATCTTTCAAGCCGTTGTAAAGGCGATCACGCAAGGCGGTGATTCGCACCATTTCGCTCGCCATTTCTTCTTTGGCAATGCGGTAGGCTTCGCCCATACCCACAATTTGATGTACAGGCAATGTGCCTGAACGCATACCACGCTCGTGGCCACCACCGTGGATAATCGCTTCTAAACGCACGCGTGGTTTACGGCAAACGTAAAGACCGCCGATCCCTTTTGGCCCGTAGAGTTTGTGGCTTGAAAACGACATTAAATCTACGTTTAACTCTTGTACATTCACATCAATTTTGCCGACCGATTGGGTCGCATCCACGTGGAAAATGATTTTTTTCGCACGGCACAATGCACCGATTTCTTTGATAGGTTGGATCACACCGATTTCGTTATTCACGTGCATAATTGACACTAAAATGGTGTCTGGGCGGATCGCTTCTTCTAATTTAGCGAGGCTGATTAAACCATCTTTTTCTGGCTCTAAGTAAGTAACTTCAAAGCCCTCACGCTCTAATTGACGGCAGGTATCCAACACCGCTTTGTGTTCGGTTTTGCAAGTGATGATGTGTTTACCTTTGGTTTGGTAGAAGTGAGCCGCCCCTTTGATCGCAAGGTTGTCAGACTCGGTTGCACCCGAAGTGAACACGATTTCACGAGAATCCGCACCAATTAAATCCGCGATTTGGTTACGGGCGATATCCACCGCTTCTTCCGCTTCCCAACCAAATTTATGCGAGCGAGAGGCAGGGTTACCAAAAATCCCCTCTTTCGTCATATATTCCATCATTTTTTTCGCAACACGCTCGTCCACGGGACAAGTTGCCGCATAGTCTAAATAAATCGGTAATTTCATTGTTACTCCTAATAAAAAATCGGTGTGATTATTTGTGATCGTGGCAATGTGCCGTTTCGCAATCGTGTTCTTTGTGTTCTTCAACCAATTCCGCGAGCGAAATCGTATTCAAAAATTGCCCGATTTGATCTTCCAAACGTTCCCAAAGGGTGTGGGTTAAACATTTTGAATCATCGTGGCAGTTACCGTTTCCTTTGCATTTTGTAATATCGACACTTTCATTCACCGCGGCGATAATCGTGCCAACGCTAATTTCTGCGGGGGATTTACCCAGTTGATAACCACCGCCCGGCCCACGCACACTTTGCACAAGCCCCTCGCGGCGAAGTTGAGCGAAAAGTTGCTCTAAATAAGAGAGAGAAATGGCTTGACGCTCTGCAATATCCGCCAAGCTCACAGGCATTGACTGCCCGTGTAACGCAATATCTAAAATGGCGGTTACAGCATAACGACCACGCGAGGTTAATTTCATAGTGAAACACTCCAAAAAAGCAAAAGCAAAAAAAGCGATAACGCTAATACGGGCGAGATTGTGATATACCCTACTATTATAGTCAAGAATTTTAGGCTTATCGTATTAAAAGGTTTTCGTTATGAAACGCCCGTTTTGCTTTTCTGTTGTTCAAAAACGGCGTTATTGTAAAGATTTTTCAGGAAAATAGCTACTTTCCCACCGCTTGCTCTCCCTGATCATCCGCCCGAAAGTGCGATCCCAAACTTTGCTTGCGGTTGAGCATTGCGGAAACCACCGCTTGGGCGGTTTTGAGGGCATGGTAAATTTCAAGCCCTTGATGATAATGATGAGTAATCGGACAGAATTGTTGTTCTAACCGCCCAAGTTCCGCCAGCAGTTGCGTGAGGTTCGCTTCGGTGCGGTAAACATTGGCAAAACGAGCCATTTGAGTGCGGATTTGTTGTAACACTTCGCTGGCGGTCAGGTTCGGATCAGCATTGGGGTTGGCAAGTTGGTTAAGCTGATTTTCCGTCGTTTTGGCAAGACTTTCCGCCTCTGCAAGCGGTCGGATTTCCGAAAATTTTTGCCGTTCGGTGATCTTCGCCACCGCTCGGCGAGCAAACACCAAACCACCGCCGACCGAATTTCCGCCCAGTCGATTCGCCCCCTCAATACACGCCGACACCTCGCCCACCGCAAACAGCCCCTGCACCGCACTTTCGCCAAATTCATCAATCTCAATTCCCCCGTTGCAACTATGGGCAAAAGGGGCAATCGCAATCGGATCTCGCACCAAATCGATCCCTACTTCCTGCGAAAGCCACTGCAAATAGACCCGATAAAACTCGGTTTGATCCTGATAAATCGCCGAATCATAATGCAAATAAACGCTCTTCGCCTGCGGATTTTCCAGCAGATATTGCATTATCACACGGTCAAATTCGACACTGGCAAAATCCACGCTGAACGGGGCGTAATCACTTCGCATTTGTACCATTGCGGCGAACTGCTCGGCGGTCAAATGAGGGAACAAATCCTTGCCCTCGTGATCGGTGATTTTCTTAACATATTTGAGGGTATGCTCGCCGAACAGCACCTTATATTTCGGCTCGACAAAGGCAGGAATGAACTGGATAAATTCCAAATTGACCAACTTCGCCCCCGCCTGTTGAGCGAGGAAATGGGTTGAGCCGATTACGTCCGCAGGGTAAAGATTGTGCTGATAAAGCCCTGCAATGCCACCACTTGCCAAAATAATGTGCGGCGTTTGGCAAAAAAGATAGCGGATCTGACCGCTTGTTTGCACCGCCAACACTGCCCCTTGCACCCGATTTTCACGGCTAACAATTTTAACCAAAGTGGCATTTTCAAGGATTTGGGTGGATTGCCCAGCGAGAATCTGTTTAGCTCGCTTCGCCGCCTCTCGCCATTGGTTAATCAGAAAAATTGGGCGAGCATATTTGGCAAAACAGGCAGGGCGATTATCCTGCCGCTGCCACGGTTCAAAGCCAATTTTGCTTAATAAATCAATCGCTTGCGGCGAATCTTCCAAATAGGCTTGCACAATTTTCGGATTATTCTGACCGCACGCCACTCGCTCAATATCTTCCCGAAAACGTTCGATATCCCCTGCCCCACCCGTTACTTGAATCCCCAACGTGGCTTTCAACGGAAAATAACTCGCCCCCGACCCAATCACCGTTTTGGTCGCCAACAGCATGCGAATCCCTGCCTGCTCTGCCTCCACCGCACAAGCCAAGCCAGCAATGCCTGAGCCAATAATTAGCAGATCCGTTTCAATAGTTTGAGAGATATGGATTTTGTTTATCATACAAAAAATATCTGTTTACAAGGGGTTGGATTTTGGAAAATTTCATCGTTTATTGGCAACAAGGGCGGATATAAAATCCGCCCCTACGAACGATTATCTCGCTCAAATAAAATCCCCCGTCATTTTGCGTTGAGCGTTTTCGTTAATTTCAAGAACGATTTGTACTGTTTGAGCTTGCAACGCAAGCGAGTTTATAAATCGTTCGTAGAAATTAGAAAACAGCGAAACATCAGCAAAATGCTCGGGATCGCCTTTCTTTGCCGACTTTCTTTGGCGAAGCAAAGAAAGTAGGATCTAATCACAACAACGACGGTGCTGCCCCTAATAGTCGTTTGGTGTAATCCATTTTCGGGTTTTCGAAAATTTGTTCTACTGTGCCAGATTCGACGATTTGCCCTGCGTACATTACTACGATTTTGTCGGATACTTGTCGCACCGTTTGGATATCGTGGGAAATGAACACCATAGCAAGGTTGAGCTCTTTTTTGAGATCGGCGAGCAAATTCAGCACCTGCGCACGCACCGAGACATCAAGGGCGGAAGTGGGTTCGTCCGCCACGATCAATTTCGGGTTGAGTGCCAAGGCTCTGGCAATCGCGACCCGTTGTTTTTGTCCGCCCGAGAGACGGGTCGGTTCAACTAACGCTGCCGAGCGAGGCAAGCCAACCCGTGAAAGCAGTTCATAGACACGCTTTTCCCGTTCGTGGGGTTGCAAGATGTTGTGAATATCGAGGGGATCTTTGAGAATATCCAGCACTCTCATTCGAGGATTGAGGGCGGTGGCAGGATCTTGGAAGATTACGGAAACCTGCCGTCCGAACTGTTTTCTCGCCTCGGCACTGCCATACTGCATTTGCAAGCCGTTGAATTTGACCAAGCCCGAAGTCGGTTTTTGCAAGCCGATCATCACGCTTGCTAAGGTCGATTTGCCGCAGCCAGATTCGCCCACAATGCCGACCGTTTCCCCTGCGGCAACGCTGAAATTCACGCCATTGACCGCCGTGATTTTTTTGCGGTTAAACAGCGAGCCGTCTCGGGACGGAAATTGCACCACAATGTCGGTCATATCAATGATGTTGTTCGGTTGGATAAATTTCATACTCATTGGTTAATCCTCCAAATGCGATGCCCAAAGGTGTTTCGGGTGATCGGCGGTTGGTACTAATTTCAGACGCTTATCAGGGTTGGCATCTGGTCGTAACGAACGGCTGGCAAAGCGGTCGCCTTTGGCAAAATCAAATGGCGATGGCACGCTGCCCGGAATTTGGTAAAGCCGTTTCGCTCTTGCCTCGGTTGAAAGCACTGAGCCGAGCAAGCCTCTGGTATATTCGTGGGTTGGATTGGCCAACAACGGTGAGGTTGGGGCAGCCTCCACCACTTGCCCCGCGTACATTACGGTAATGTGGTGGGCGATTTGTGCGACTAAGGCAAGATCGTGGCTGACGAACACCATCGCAAAGCCGAGTTTTTCACGCAATTCGTTGAGCAGTTTGATCACTTCCGCTTGCACCGTCACATCAAGGGCGGTGGTTGGTTCGTCTGCGATCAATAATTTTGGTTCACGCGCCAATGCCATTGCGATCAACACCCGTTGGCGTTGTCCGCCAGATAATTCGTGCGGATAGCGGTTGAGGGTTTTGGCCGGATCTAATTTCACCCATTCCAACAAGGTTTCGGCAGTCTGTTTTCCGCCACGGCTAATCAGTTGTGCCATTTGATCTTTAATTCGCATAGACGGATTTAACGCACTCAACGCATCTTGATAGATCATCGCGATTTCGTGCCCACGCAAGCGGTTTAAATCGGCAGATTTTAGCAAATCGTGCTGATTGCCGGCTCGGTCGGTAAACAGAATTTCGCCAGTGATTTTCGCCGTTTTCGGCAATAAGCCCATAATCGAGAATGCCGTGATGGATTTCCCACAGCCCGACTCGCCCACCAAGCCCATTGTTTCGCCCTCGTGTACGGTAAAGCTGATGTTATCCACCAACGGAATTTCGCCGTAGCGATTCGGGAAACGGATCGAGAGATTTTTTACTTGCAGAATCGGTTTCGCATTTGGGTTAAGTTGCATACGGTCGTTACGCGTGGTTTCACGCTGATTTAACTGCATTAGGTAGCGTTTGAGCGCCAAACTTTCCGCCATCGCCTCTTGCACATCGGTCGCAAGCGGTTTTTCTGCACGGTTTTCTTTCGATTGTGGCGTGCGTTTAAGTTTTGGATTGACTAGCGCATCGGTCAAGCCTTCGGCGAGAATGTTGAGCGCCAGCACGGTCAGCAAAATCATCAAACCTGCAAAGGTTGTCGCCCACCAGAAACCGCTTAACACGAGGTTACGTCCTTCGGAAAGAATGTTCCCCCACGATGGGAATGGCGGTTGTACCCCAGCCCCTAAGAATGAGAGCGACGCCTCAAACACAATCGCATCGGCAACCATTACAGTCGCAAAAACTAAGACAGGGGCGGCGGTATTTCGCACAACGTGTTTGAGTAAAATGTAGGTACGACTTCCCCCTAACACACGTTCGGCACGCACATAATCTTCTTCCCATTGGGCAACCACGTTGGCACGCACCACGCGGGCGAGTTGAGGGGTGTAAACCACCGCAATCGTAATGATGATCACAGGTACAGAGTTACCAAAGGTGGCTAATAGCACGGCGGCAAGGGCAATGCCCGGGAATGCCATTAAAATATCCATTAACCGCATAATGATCTCATTGCCCCATTTTTGGGCGGTGGCAGCGGTTGCCCCTAAAATGCCGCCGAAAATAATTGCACAGCCAACCGCACCTAGCCCGATAAAGAGCGAGGTTCTTGCACCCCATACCATTCGAGAGAAAATATCGCGTCCCAAGCGGTCCGTTCCGAACAAATATTCGCCACTCGGTGCTTGGACGGGTCTAAGGGTTTGCAATGGGTCAAAGGTCGCCACAAAGGGGGCGAAAATTGCCACGAATGCCACAAAGAGAATAAAGAGTAACGCAATTTTGGCGCTGGTTGATAAGGCTTTGAATCTTGCTCCGCCAGAAGCAAGTCGCTCTGCTAATCCTTGACGAAACATTATAGACTCCGAATTTTAGGGTTAATCAACAAATAGAGAATATCCACGATGATATTCACCACCACAAAGGTAAAAGCAATGGTTAGCACGACCCCTTGTACAAGGTTAAGATCGTGATTGACAATGCCGTTGAAAATGAGTTTACCCATTCCCGGTAAGTCGAAAATCTGCTCGATCACCACTGCACCGCCAAGCAAATAGCCCACACGCAAGCCCAACACAGTAACAGGGGTAATCAACGCATTGCGTAGCACATTATGGCGAATCACGGTCGAATATGGCACGCCGTTACCGATAGCGGTGCGGACGTAATCTTTATCCATTTCTTCCACCATTGTGGTACGCACCACCCGAATTAACGAGGCACACACTGGCACCGCAAGGGCAAGAGACGGCAACACCATTGAGGAAAAATACTCGCTCGGGCTTTCGCTAAACGGCACAAATCCGCCCGATGGAAACCAATCTAAATTGAGTGAGAACCATTGGATCAATAAGATACCTAGCCAGAATGATGGGGTAGCGACCGCTGCTACTGAAATTAAGCGGATAATCTGATCCACTAAGCGATCACGGTAAAGTGCTGCGGTGACACCTAGGGTAAAAGAGACGATGGCCGCCAAGAAAACACCGATTAAGGTGAGTTGTAAAGTGAGTGGGAAGGCTTTGGCGATCATATCCACAATCGGCTGTTCAGGCGGTGTGGTCACGCCAAAATCGAATTGTAATAAGTTGCCGATAAAGCGGAAGTATTGCACGATCAACGGATCATTTAACCCACGCTGTTCACGCCACAAGGCTTTTGCCGCCTCTGTTGCACTTTCGCCAAGGGCAACGGTAGCAGGATCACCGGGGGTAAATTGTAAGACAATGAAAACTAATGCGGTTACGCCCAACATCATTACGGGCAGAGCCATTAGGCGGCGTAACAGCAAACGAAGTACGATTTCCATTTTTTCTCCATATAGTTAGCTACAAAATAGAAATGCAAGCGGTAAGATTTTTGAAAATGTATCATTGCCCCCTCCCTACCCTTCCCCGTAAACGGGGGAGGCTTTAAATTTGGGAAGGGGCAAATTGACGTTACTTACGACCTACGCCGAGGAAAGATAAGCCAGTGGTTGGCAATGGTTGGAAATCAGTGAGTGATTTATCATTCCAAGCACTTGGTAATTTGCGGTGCAAAATTGGGTAAAGCGGTACTTGCTCTGCAATGATATTGATGGCTTTATCCCATTCCGCTTTGGCTTCTTCATTAGATTTCGCACGCACGGCATTATCAAGGGCAGTTTGTACTTCGGCATATTCTGGCGTATTGCTCCAACGGAAACGTTTTTTCGGCCAGACATCGCCACGATACCACCAGCTTAATAAGAGGTCTAAATCGTTACCGAAGACAGACGGATCGCCCGGGGCAATCACCACTTCATAGTTGCCTGTATCGACAAATGAGCCGTATAACGCCCCAGATTGTAGATGTTTAAGGGTAACTTTCACGCCATTTAAGCTGTTCCACGATTCTAAAATCAATGGCGCACACTCTTTCACCCAAGAGTGGTCGGTCGCAAGCAATTCAAAGCTCAATTCGGTTACGCCAGCCTCTTTCAATAAAGCCTCTGCTTTGGCTTTGTCGAAATCGTATTGTGCTTTGGCTTTTGTGTAGCCTGGGTGCGTATCTTGCACATAAGAGGTTGCTGCTTTCGCATTGCCAAGGAACACAATATCGATCAGTTTTTGCGTATCCAAACCATAGTGCAACGCTTGACGTACTTTTGGATTGTTAAACGGTGCTTTTTCGCAGTTGAACATTAAGAACAACAAGCCAAATGATTGGACAGATTCTACCGTTTGACGACGTTTTAAACGTTCTGCATCAAGATATGGCACGCTTTCAATCGCTTGAACACGGTTAGATTCTTGTGCCGTCACACGCGCCGCATCATCAGAAAGCAAGAACCACGTCATTTTCTCAACTTTGGCTGGATAGAGACCGTTGTAAGCCTCAAATGCTTTGAACACAATGCGGTCATCTTTGGTCGCAGACACGAATTGGTAAGGGCCTGAGCCGACTGGGTTTGCATCAAAGGCGGCTTGACCTTTTTCTTCAATGAGGTGTTTCGGCACGATCTTCACAATCGTCAAACGCTCTTTGAATAACGCAAATGGATATTTCAATTTAAATTCCACCACTTTATCGTCCACCGCTTTGACCGACTCAATAAATGGAATGAATTGGCTAAACAACGAGGCTTTGGCAGGATCTAACACACGCTCAAAGGAATAGACCACATCGGCGGTGGTGACTGGTTTGCCATCGTGGAAGGTCGCCCCCTCACGCAGAGTAATGTGATAAGTCACTTCATCTTTTTGCTCTGGCTCTTTGGCCGCCAACGCAAGATAAGGCTGACGAGTCGCTGGGTGCAAATCAACCAAGCCCTCAAAAATATGCAAGTTGGCTGCTAATGATGAAGCACCGCTCGAAGTCAGCGGATCGAACCCTGTTGAGATGGGATAAGCAATCCCCGCCTCAATGGACGATCCTGCGGTCGCTTTGGCTAACGCATTGCTTGAAAAAGCCCCTAACGAACCGCTAAACGCCACACCTGCCCCGACGCCAGCTAACAATTTCATAAAGTGACGGCGAGATTCGTTTAATTCGAATGAATGAGTCATAAACACGCTCCTTTTTGCTGAGAGAGAGAAGTTCAGTACCACTTTTTCTGAACATTTGTTGAATAATCAAAAATGAAGTAAAGCAATCATTTTTAGATTATTTTTTGAATTGAAACTATCATATCATTTAATCATCAGAGATAAAGGCTCAATGTTCAAATCTGTGATCTCGCTCACGAAAAAATTTTCTTTTAAGCGGTGAAATTTTTAAAAATTTCTCCCCCTACCCCCTGCTCCGCAGGGTACTTCCCCCGTAAACGGGGGCAGATCAATCCTTCTCGCTAACTAGCGGCTAATCAGATCTCCCCTCGCTTGCGGGGGGAGTACCACCGCAGGTGGGGAGGGGGGTAAACCGCAACCTACAAGCGGTAGGATTTTTAAAAATTTTGCGATCTAGATCTCATTTTTTAGATTTGTTGCTTTCGTCTTGCGTTTTCTTGTTCTAAAATGAAGTAAAAATCAATTTTCACTCAAAACAACGGAGTAAATATGTCAAAAAAATCCCCTCAGTTGTTGGCAGCTTTGCAAAATGGCTTAATCGCCTCTTGCCAACCCGTTGATGATGGCCCGATGGATAATCCGAACATTGTGGCGGCAATGGCACAAGCCTGTGTGATTGGCGGTGCGAAAGGGATTCGGATCGAGGGCGTGGCGAATTTAAAAGCCACTCGCCCCGTGGTCGATGTGCCGATTATTGGGATCGTCAAGCGTGATTTGCCTGATAGCCCCGTGCGGATCACTCCTTTCTTGCAGGATATTGATGATTTAGCCGAGGCAGGGGCGGATATTATTGCGGTGGACGGCACGTTCCGCCCTCGCCCTGTTGAAATTGAAATGGCGTTGAAACGCATTCACGAACGGGGCTGTTTGGCGATGGCGGACTGCTCAAATTTGGAAGAAGGGCGTTATTGCCATCAGCTCGGTTTTGATATTGTCGGCAGTACGATGTCGGGCTACACCAGTGGCGAAGTGCCAGACGACCCCGATTATCAGCTCGTGCGTGATCTCAAAGCCCTTCGTGCAAATGTGATGGCGGAGGGGCGTTACAACAGCCCTGAACTGGCTCAACAAGCGATCAGATGTGGGGCGGATTTTGTCACGGTCGGCTCGGCGCTCACTCGCTTGGAGCATATCGTCAGTTGGTTTGCCACGGCGATTGAATCCGCTCAACAAGGGGGCAAATAATGCGTTGCCTTGCCTTTGATATTGGTGGCACGAAAATCGCCACCGCCTTAGTGGAACAGAACCAAATTTCCGCCCGTAAACAGATTGCCACCCCCCAAGCGGAGGGAGCGGAGGCAATGCACCACGCCTTAGGCGAGTTGATCCAAGCCTACCAAGGGCAATTTGATTATGTGGCGGTCGCCTCAACGGGGATCATCAATAATGGCGTTCTTACCGCCTTGAACCCGAAAAATCTCGGCGGACTCGCCGAATTTCCCCTCAAACAAAGCCTCGCTCGCCACACCGATAAGCCGATTGGCTTGCTCAACGATGCCCAAGCTGCCACTTGTGCAGAATATCAGCACGAAGATCCGCAAGCGGTGCCAAATTTCGCCTTTATTACCGTTTCGACTGGGGTCGGCGGTGGCATTATTTTAAACGGCAAATTGCTGACCGAACCGCACGGCGTTGCTGGGCATTTCGGGCATAGCCTTGCCGATCCCAACGGGGCGATCTGCGGTTGCGGACGGCAAGGTTGCGTAGAGGCGGTTGCCTCTGGGCGCGCGATTGAGGCGGTCTCTTCGCAGTGGGAAAATCCGTGCGATCCGAAAACCGTGTTTGAACGCTTCCGCCAAGGCGATCCACAAGCGGTCGGTTTAGTCGAAAAATCTGCAAAAGCGATCGCCAATCTGATTGCGGATCTACGAATTAGCCTTGATTTACAAAAAGTCGTGATCGGTGGGAGCGTTGGCTTGGCTGGCGGCTACCTACCCCTCGTACAACAATTTTTAAACGCAATGCCGACTTTCTACCACTGCGAACTCGCCCCCGCACAATTCGGGCAAGACGCAGGGTTAATCGGCACGGCTTACTGGACAAAACAACAACTCTGAGGAACTTCAAATGAAAAACTTAAAAGGTATTTTTAGTGCATTATTGGTTTCATTTAACCAAGACGGCACGATCAACGAACAAGGTTTACGCCAAATCGTTCGCCACAATATCGACAAAATGAAAGTCGATGGCTTGTATGTGGGCGGCAGCACTGGCGAAAACTTTATGCTTTCCACCGCCGAGAAAAAAGAGATTTTCCGCATCGCCAAAGACGAAGCGAAAGATCAGGTGGCGTTAATCGCCCAAGTGGGGAGCGTGAATCTGCACGAAGCGGTAGAACTGGGCAAATATGCGACCGAACTCGGCTACGACTGCCTTTCTGCGGTAACACCGTTCTACTACAAATTCAGCTTTGCCGAAATCAAACACTACTACGATACCATCATCGCGGAAACGGGCAACCACATGATTGTGTACTCAATCCCCTTCTTAACGGGGGTAAACATCGGCGTGGAACAGTTCGGCGAACTCTATCAAAACCCGAAAATCCTCGGCGTGAAATTCACCGCTGGCGATTTCTATCTGCTCGAACGCTTGAAAAAAGCCTACCCGAACCACCTACTCTGGGCTGGCTTTGATGAAATGATGATCCCTGCGGTGGCACTCGGTGCAGACGGGGCAATCGGTAGCACTTTCAACGTAAACGGCTTGCGTGCTAGACAGATTTTTGAATTAACCCAAGCCGGCAAACTTGCTGAGGCGCGCGAAGTGCAAAGCGTGACCAACGATTTAATCGAAGGCGTGCTTGCCAACGGACTCTACCTTACCCTGAAAGAGATCCTCAAACTTCAAGGCGTGGACGCAGGTCACTGCCGTGAACCAATGACCTCAACCGCCACGGAAAAACAAGTTGCTGAAGCAAAACGTTTGAAAGAGCAATTTTTGGGGTAAACATCTAATGTAGTATCGTTCTAAATAACTTTTCTTTTTAAAAGGAGACTCTTATGAAAAAGAAAACGATTGCACTCATTATTTCATCACTTATTTCTACATCATTCGCGAATGAGCCTTTGTTTAAGTATCAAGATACGCGTGATCTACTTAAACCTAAAGATATTAGTAGCGAATTCACTCAACAGAATATTTTTCAGTTGGGTAGCGGTTCCATTACATTGAGAGTCAAAAATGTGGCTCGCCGAGGGGTAACTTCCTTTTTAGGAGTATCTAATCCTAACAGCAATACGCAATATTTAAATCTCTATATGAATCGTATTGATGCAGATCCTACGAAAAATGTTACTGAAAAAGATGTGGTTGGATTAGAACTACGTAACACCAGTCCGTTAATTGATAACGCTGCTTTGACCGTAGATCTTCCTCGTGATAATAGCGAATTTAGAACGATTACTTACACGTTTGATAAAACCAATCAGCAAATCAATATCTATGTTGATGGACAAAAACGTAAAACCCACAATGCTTCTAAATTTTTTGAAGATATTGGAAACCTTTCTTCCGCTTTTTTAGGAAAAACAGAAAGATACTCACAATCAGGTTGGCGAGCCACCGCCAACCTCTATTATGCGGATGTAACAAGCAATGTACTTTCTGATGACGAAGTCGCTGCCAAACATCAACAACTTCAACAAGCACATCAAGATGCTCTTGCAAAAGATGAAGCCAAACGCACCGCTTTAGGGGCTTATCTCGGCGAGAAAATGCCGATCTTTGTGAAAGATCAAGCAGGGGCTAAAAACTATCGTATTCCGTCTCTGATTACCACCCAAAGCGGTTGGACGATTGCGGCTATTGATAAACGTAATCAGCATAGTGCTGACTGGGGCGATATTGATACTGCTGTTCGCCGTAGTAATGACGGTGGAAAAACTTGGTCGGAAGATAAAACGATTTTAGATCTAGTTTCCCAAGGCTATGGACAAGAAAACGCTGCCTTTTTGATTGACCCACTGATGGTGGAAGACAAATCCAATGGGCGTGTCTTTATGCTATTAGATATGTTCCCTGAAACCAGAGGCTTTTTCGGCATCAATAAACAATCTGCGGAAGGTTCAGGTTATAAAAATATTGATGGTAAATCCTACCGCTTGCTAACTGATAATCGAAGACAGCAATACACCGTGCGTGAAAATGGGGTGGTTTATAACGAACAAAATCAACCAACGGATTATCGCGTAGTAGTTGAAGGCAATCCCGAAAAGGCTTTTAAAGATTTAGGCGATCTCTACCAAGGCGAAACGCGTTTGGGTAATGTCTTTTTACAAACTAATTATCAAGGCAATGACTCTGCCCCTCTAAAAACCATCGTTACTAGCTATCTTTGGCTAACTTATTCCGATGATAACGGCGAAACTTGGTCAAATCCGACTGACATCACGCCACAAGTGAAAGCTGATTGGATGCGATTCTTAGGTACTGGGCCAGGAAATGGTATTCAGCTAAAAAATGGTAATTTGATCTTACCTGTTTATTATACAAACGCTGCTGGAAAACAATCGGCAGCGGTAATTATCAGTAAAGATGGCGGTAAAACGTGGGAACGTGGCGAATCCCCAAATGACAGATTACTTTTTGAGCAAGGTGGATCTCGTTATTTAAATAACACTAATGCAGAATTAACCGAATCACAATTAGTTGAGCTAGATAATGGCGATTTGAAAATGTTTTCTCGTAATCGCTTAGGGGTTGTACGTATTTCTACCAGTAAAGATGGTGGTTACACTTGGCAGGTAAATCCTGATTTTTATGAAGAACTTGCCGATCCTTATTCACAACTTTCCGTGATTAAGTATTCCAAACGGATTAACGGTAAAGAATATTTGGTCTTTGCGAACCCTAGCTCACCAAATGGACGTGTAAACGGCAAAGTGTGGCTGGGCGAAGTGCAAGAAGACGGTTCGATTGAGTGGAAATATAACACTACGATTACGACTGGTTCTTACGCCTATAACAATCTAACTGAATTGCCGAATGGCGATTTAGGTTTGTTGTATGAAGAAAGTGCCGAAAAAATCATCTACACCACCCTCAATCTGCAAGAGATGTTATGGCGAGATAACATTATTCATCGTGATAGCCGTAATACACCTGTTGATATTTCCCTCAATAGCGAAACAGAGGAAACGTTCTATAAAATCGGCGATGGCGAAATGGTTAAAGTCGGTTCAGGCATCAATAATGCTGATTTAGTCGTGAATGAAGGCACGGCGACTTTAAACCAAACCGCGGATAGCAACGGTCAAAAACAAGCCTATCATCACGTTTTAGTCAATAAACTAGGCACGGCAAAACTCGGTTCAGCCGATCAAATGGATTTGAACAATTTTAGCTTGAATAACGGTACCCTAGATCTCAATGGCAATACCGTGAGCCTTACCACCGCCCAAAGCCGTAATGAGGGATTATTTGCCACAACGCTAAACGGCAATATCCTAAATAATAATGCCAACACACCAGCCACCCTCACTTATGCGTTATCGGGCGAGCGTAGCCTCAATGGTAATTTAGGCAGTTCGCAAGGTTTACTCAACTTTGCCTATCAACCGAACGAAACAAATGCTCAATTTACCCTAAACGGTAATAGCACCTTAAATAAGGTTGATGTGGACAAAGGCACCTTGATTTTCCAACAAAATCAACATACGGCAAATCAAGTCAATCTCGCCAGCGAGGCGAAATTGCAACTCCAAGGTAGCACCCAAGCCGACTTCAAGCGGGTAGATTTGGCGAAAAATGGCCAACTTATTGTTGATAATCAACAAGGCGAGACTGCTACCCTGACCGCCAATACCACGGGGGCTGGCGACTTGTTAAAAACAGGCGATGGTTTACTCTCACTCAGTGGAAATTATCAACATTCTGGCAACACCGATATTCAAGGCACGCTTGAATTACTTGGTCGCATTGAGAATAGCCCTGTGAACCTCAATCAAAATGCCATTTTAGCGGGCAATGGCGAAATTCGCTCAACCACTACGTTGCAAAGAGGCAGTTTAATTGCCCCAAGTTGGGTGCAACGCACGAGCGAATTTGAGCCAAAATCACTCACGCTTGCCAATCTCAATAACGAGGGCGGTGCGGTGCTATTGCGAGTAAACAACAACCAAACGGAAATGACCGAATGGCAACACGATCAACTTCTTATTAACGGCAAAGTGGAAAGTGAAAATAGCATCCCTGTTGCGGTGGAAATGCTCGGCGATCAACAAGGGCATTCTGATCGTAACAACAATGGACGCTACGATGCGGATGAGGGGATCTCACTGATTCAAGCAAAAGAGAGCAAGCTCAAACAATTTGTGCTTGATCGTGCCGTGCAACAGCAAAGTTTAAACAATATCTACCCGCTTACCTTAGTGAGTGTGGATAAAGAAGCGACCGTTGCGGCTCAAAATCAATTAGGCACAAAAGATAGCAACTACTACGACTACCGCTTGCAAAACAAAATCATTGATGAAAGTGGTAACGAAATCGATCCTGTTGTCAAAGTGATTACGCAAGTAGGTACAAGCTTAGTTTACGAAAAACCGTCAATGGAACTCCCTCCGCCAGGCAAACAGACTGAACCAGTAAAACCTATTGAAACGGCTAAACCTGTTGAAACAGTAAAACCTACTGAAACGGCAAAACCTGCTGAAACGGCAAAACCTGTTGAAACGGCTAAACCTGTTGAACCAGCAAAACCTGTTGAAACAGCGAAATCTGTTGAAACAGCGAAACCTGCTGAAACGGCAAAACCTGTTGAAACGGCAAAAGCGACTGCACCAGCAAAACCGATCGAAATAACGAAACCCGTTGAAAAAGTTATCGTTCAACCAGCTCAGCCTAAACCAAGCCGTGTCGCGGTGTCGCCGCGTATTCCATCTTACCTTGTAGCAAATTCTGCCCTCTATATTCAAGGTAACGAACTGAAAAATCAGGTGCTAGACAACATTTGGTCGGATAACAAAAAAGGTTTCTATGTCAATCAGCGTTATAGCCAAATCAGCTACGATTCCAACTTAGGCTTTACAAATTACGGCTACCGCTTCAAAATGAAACAAAACAGCACCCTATTTGGTGGTTATATCCCTGTTTCAGACGTTACCGAGCTACATACCGCAATTGGCTTTAGCCAACAAAAAGTCACCCCACAAGCGGCGGACGGCGTGAGTGAGGCGAAATATAAATCCACCTCATTCCTCGCCACCCTACACAATCAATGGCAAAACGGCGTGTTGTGGAATCTTGGTGCAGGCTATCATTACCATCGAGGTACGATTTCCACCGCCAATAACAAAGATGTCGCAAAACTCAAAGCAAACCAATATCAAGCCTTTACCGAATTAGGCTACACAATGCCAGTCGGCAACCTTGAAATTACCCCATTGGTTGGCTTAAGTTACCAACGCTTAACCACGCGTATTAACGAAAATACCGATTTGAACATTCAGCTCAAACCATACAACGTATTGACGCAATATGCAGGGGCAAATTTGGCGTGGAAAAACGAAAATCTGCGTTTCAAAGTGGGGGCTTTCTATGAGCAGAATAACGAATCGAACAACAATGTTCGCATTTCGGGCAACCAATCTGCTCAATTTGCCACAGGGCGTTTAGGCAATGCTGTTGTTTGGAAAGCGAGTGCCGATGTGGCGATTACCCCGCAATTAAAACTTGGGTTACAGCTCAATCATCGCCAAGCGGTGTCTAAAGCGAAGCTCAACCAAACTAATGTGGTGGGTAAATTGGAATATCAATTTTAACTAAGATGAACTTAAGATTGATAGATAAAAGGGCTGTAAAAACAGCCCTTTCGTTTTAGTAACACATTATTCACTCAAAGAACATTTCTGCCCTTATAAGAAATTTTTAGAAATCCTACCCCTTGTATTAGAGAGCCAGTAGTTGTTTTAACGCTTCGGCGATGCTCTCTTCATTATTTGAGCCAATCGTTTGTTTCGCCACTTGTTGCACCTCATTTTCAGAGCCGCCCATTGCAATTCCCATTCCAACCAATGAAAGCATACTGATGTCGTTGAAATTATCCCCAAAGGCAATCACATTTTGCGGATCGATATTTTCTCGCTGTAATAATTCGGCGAGCATAGCCCCTTTGCTATTGCCTTGGCGAGTGATGTCCACCCGATCCACCCAAGACCATTCAGGGCTGAATTGATCAAGGGGTAGCTTTTCGACAAATTTTTGCATTTTTTGTAGATCGGGATCGCTGATCAACACTTTCCAAACCGTTGTGCCACGCTCAATTTCCGCTTGGAAACTTGGGATTTGATGCACATTCGGACGCACATTTTCAGGGCAAGAAGCCACCCATTTTTGCAATTTCTCAAAATGCGGGTTGAGCCATTCGTAGGTCATCGCATCACGGAAATAGACCGCAACGTGGATTCCCTCGGCTTGGGCTTGGCTAATTACGCTGGTGGCTTGCTCGGCGGAAAGTGGATTGCCCGCCAAAACTTCATCATTTTTGAAATCGTAAAGATAAGTACCGTTGCAGCAAACCACGGGGGTATCTAGCCCGAGCTGCATATAGTAAGGGCGAACGGCGGTGTGGTGTCGCCCCGTAACGAGAAACACTTTTAGCCCTTTCGCTTGGGCTTGTTGAATCACTTGTTTGCTGACTTCAAGAATGGTGGCTTGTGAGGTTAAGAGTGTGCCGTCTAAATCGAATGCAATCGCTTGGTAGGTCATAGTTAATCCTTAAAAATAAAAAGGGCAGTAAAAAACTGCCCTTTATTTTATGCTATTTTACACAAGTAAAAAATGGATTATTTACCTGAGTTGTATTGTGGGGTTTGGTAAAGTGGTGCTGGACCGTTAGGACCTGCAACGTTGCCACCTTCGTTTTGTTTTAACACACCACCGTTAGCAGTGATTTCCACACGACGGTTTGGACGTAAGCAGTCGCGTAACGCTTGACCTGACTCACCATCACACGCTTTCACTTGGTTCGCTTTACCGTAACCTACTGCTTCGATTTGTGCAGTTACGCCTTGTTGGATTAAGCGGGCTTTAACCATATTTGCACGACGTTGTGAAAGACCTAAGTTGTATTGCTCAGAACCTAAACGGTCTGTGTAACCTGCAACTTTAACTTGTTGTGCTTGTGAAGATTTTAATTGAGCTGCTACGTTATCAACAACTTCTTTACCTTTTGCAGTTAAGGTATCTTTATCGAAGTCGAATAAGAAATCACCGCTTAGGTTGTAGTTAGAGTTGCCGTTACAGCCGTTTGGATACCAGAAGAAGCTTTGTGCGTTTTCGTTTTTGTCAAATAAGATTTTGAATTGACAAATTTTTTGAACGCCGTTCTCACGATAGTTGAACGCATAGTCCCACTCGTAAACGCCGTATAAACCTTCGTTGAAGTGTGGACGACCGATGAGGTAGTAAAGTTGATCTTTGGTCATACCACGTTCGATTTGACGAACGTTTTCCCAGTTTGGCCAAGAACCAAATGCAGAACCAGAGTGGGTAAATACTGACTCAGAGATTTTTGGGAATACTGGGTTATCAGTAGTACCTTCGTCAGTTACTTTGCTGAGGTTACCACACGCTGTTAATGCAAGTGCAACGCCTGATAATAACAATCCGCGAAAAACAGTCGTTTTTTTCATTGCTAGTTGT
The DNA here is from genome assembly GCF_002015115.1 of Haemophilus paracuniculus. Lineage (GTDB taxonomy): Bacteria > Pseudomonadota > Gammaproteobacteria > Enterobacterales > Pasteurellaceae > Haemophilus_E > Haemophilus_E paracuniculus. The sequence continues at coordinate 49,335 of NZ_MUYA01000009.1, read as the reverse complement.
TCCTTTATATGTAAGTTAAACTTAATTTAAATGACGCAATATCCAACTCAATAGATAGAGGCGAGGCGATTTTACAATAAAAAAATTGCCTAGACTATACCCCAATTAAGAAATTATTGGAAAATCTTCCATTTCGAGGACAAATAATTGCAAATTCACGTTGCCTCGGAACTCATTTATGTCTAATTTATAAACAATTCGTGCATTTTTTATTGAAAGATCGGGATATTGGCGTAAATCCACATTAAACCAAATCGCATCAAGCAACATTCCATACTCATTTTCCACCAATAATTTGAGGTGTTTTTCCGCCAATAATCGCTGTTGCAAAATTTTAAATTTCCCCTCAAAAACAGGCTCGGGGAAATGCTGCCCCCAAGGGCCAGCTTGTTGTAAAAGCCTTGCGGTATCAAGCTGGAACTCACTTGCGGTTAATTCGCCGTCCGTGTAAACCACCCCTTGTAGCTGCTCTGGCGAAATCATTTCCGCCATTGTTTTGTCGAAAGCGGTTTGAAACTTCAAAAAATCATCTTGATGAATGGTCAGACCAGCCGCCATTGCGTGTCCGCCAAATTTGAGGATCAAATTTGGGTACGCCGTATCAATCCGTTCTAACAGATCTCGCATATGCAAGCCCTCTATCGAACGAGCCGAGCCTTTCAAAAATTCGCTCTCATCACTCTCTTGGGCGAATGCAATCGCAGGGCGGTGGAATTGATCTTTAATCCGTGAGGCTAAAATGCCAATCACCCCTTGGTGCCAATCACTTTGGTAAAGCACCACGCCCCCTACTCTTTCCTTATCCGTCAAGGCAGGCAATTTGGCACAAATGGCGAGGGCTTCGGTTTTCATCTCTTGCTCGAACTCTTTGCGAGTTTGGTTGAGGCTATCCAGCTCAAAGGCAAGTTGGCGAGCGATGTCCATATTTTCCGCAATCAATAATTCTACCCCAAGGGACATATTTTCCAACCGCCCTGCCGCGTTGAGGCGAGGGGCGATCGCAAAGCCGAGATCCGCCGTTTGCAAACGGGCAAGATCCCTTTTGCTGATTTCGGCAAGGGCTTTGATCCCCGCTCGGCAATGCCCTGCTTGAATCCGTTGTAAGCCTTGAAAAACTAAAATGCGGTTATTTTGATCGAGAGGGACGACATCCGCCACCGTGCCAAGTGCGACCAAATCCAACAAATCGGCTAAATTCGGCTCGTTGCCGTTGAAATAGCCCTGCTCTCGCATTCGCCCTCGCAAGGCTAACATCAGGTAGAACGCCACCCCAACCCCTGCCAAGGATTTAGACGGAAAGCTGCAAGCGGGTAGATTTGGGTTAATCATCGCATCGGCATTCGGCAATTTTTCCGCGGGCAAATGATGATCGGTAACCAACACTTTCAGGTCGTTCGCTTTAAGTAGATCAATCCCCTCAAAGGAAGAAATGCCGTTATCCACCGTTAAAACCAAATCCGCCCCTTTGGCAAGTACCATTTCCGCCACCGCCACACTTAGCCCGTAGCCCTGCGAAAAGCGGTCGGGGATCAAATAATCGACCCGTTCAAAACCGAGCTGGCGTAAGCCAATCAAGGTTAAAGCGGTACTGGTTGCCCCGTCCGCATCGAAATCGCCCACAATCACAATTCGCCCTTGCGTTTGGCGAATTTCAAGCAGTAAATCGACCGCTTGTTCAATGTTGGCAAGCTGCTGCGGACGGTGCAAAAACGCCAGCCCTCGCTCTAATTCGGTGGGGGATTTTACCCCACGGCTTTGGTAGAGGCGGTTTAATAATGGATTGTCGGATAAAGTTTCGCTGGTTAATTGGGGGCGTTGTTGGATCAGTTTTTTCACGGTTTTTCTTCAAAAATAAAACGGACAAGCGGGTAGATTTTTAAAAATTTCGCTGAATCTACCCGCTTGCATTGAATGAAAAGTGCTAATTAGTCTTGCAACATTTTGAGTAATTCTTTCGGTTCAACATAGCCTGCGATCATTTCGCCTTTTTCGGTAATGATGTTTGGCGTGCCGTTAATCCCGAATTTTAAGCCAAGCTGATAGTGGCGTTTAACCAAATCCGCTGATTTTAAGTTGGTTGGCAGAACGCCATTGTAGGCATCATCAAGGGCTTTATTACGATCTTTGGCTTGCCAAATCGCTTCCATTTGTTTCGCCGCTTGGCTGTTCAAGCCCGTGCGTGGAAACGCAAGGAAACGTAAGGTAATGCCGAGATCGTTATACTCTTTAATCTGTTTATGCAGCATTTGGCAGTAGCCGCAAGTGATGTCCATAAACACATTCACCACATATTTTTGATTGACGGCAGGGTAAGTGATCATCTCATTTTTGATTGCGTCTAAATTAGCGAGTAGTGGGCGGTTGGTGATGTCCGTTGCCTTGCCGTCTTTCAGCTCAAAAATTTGCCCGTGGATCACATAACGACCGTCATTACTGATCTGCACAATGCCCTCATCAGAAATCGCTGTTTTAAAACCTGCTAGTGGCGATTCGCTGATTTTGACGTTATTCGCCCCCATTTTTTCGAGCTGTTTGACTAAATTTGCCTCGTTCGCCATTGCAGAACCTGCCACGAGGGCGAGGCTTAATCCGAGAAGATGTTTTTTCATTGTTAATCCTTAAAATTTAAGTTTTGCCATTACGTTTTTGGCTCTTGCCAAGAAAGATTGACGTTCTTTATCCGCCATTCCCGTATTTGAACCTGGTAATTTCACCGTCATCGCATTCACAGGGCGACCGTTAATATGCAATTCATAATGCAAGTGCGGCCCAGTGGAAGCCCCCGAATTGCCCGATAAGGCAATGCGGTCGCCTTTTTTGACGGTCTGCCCCACTTTCACCAATTTTTTGCTGAGGTGCATATACACGGTGGAAATGTAGCCGTGTCGAATCCGAATATAATGCCCTGCCCCATTCGGCTGATAGGCAACGTGATCGACCACGCCGTCAGACGGGGCGACAATCGGCGTGCCAACTGCCAGCGGGAAATCCGTGCCATTATGCGGGCGAACCCGTTTGGTAATCGGGTGCAAACGGCGAGGGTTAAAGTGCGATGAAATCCGTGAGGTAAAGAGTAACGGCTGCCGTGCAAAGCCTTTATTTAAAGTTTCGCCGTGGTTGCTGTAATAACGCCCATTATCCGCTTGAATCGCATAGAAACTTTTCTTGTCGCTAACGACTACAATTCCCTCAACGTTGCCGACATCCGTAACCGTGCCGTTAATGTATTCACGCTTGACTAAAATCGCAAATTTATCGCCTTTTTTCAGTTTATTGGTGGCAATTTGAGATTGTAACCCCACTGAAAGTTGGCTGATTTGACGGTCGGACAAGCCGACTAATTTCAAACTTTGGTCAAAGCCACCGTTGATAATGCCTCGCACCACATCTTGCCGCCATTCGCCCTTTTTCTCAATGCGTTGAATCGCCCATTTGCCGTTCTCTTTGCGTTCATAAACTCGCTCTTCTTTTTCTGACACGAGCCAGTTCATATATTCTAGCTGACCTTGATTATCTAAGATCCAGTAGAATTGTTGTCCGCCTTGCAAATTATTGAGTTCGGGATCACGCTTAATCATTGATTTCGCGACACTCGCCGATAAGCCCGACTGTTCCAGCACATCTTTGAGTTTATCGCCACGCCCCACGGTGTAGCTAAATTGATCTTGAATCCGCAACGCTTGATCGGCAACATCAAGCAAGCTATCCAATGCCGCTTCCGCCTCTTTTGGCAACACTTCCTGTGGCTCTTGCTTGGCGACTTCTTGCTCTGGATTTTCTTCATCGACTTCGTCTTTACTTTCTGATTCATCGTAGTAAGAGGTGGCGTTCGGATCTTCGGGTAATTCTGCCTCTTTTTCGTCTTCTACGTCTTTTTCATCTTCTTTTTCAGCGGCATCTTCCGCATTTTTTTCATCAATCCCACCGCTTGTATCCGCTTGTGCTGTCTGCTGTGCGGTTTCCTCGCCTAAGCTCTGTTCTAATTTTTCTTCAAAGGTAACAAGTAGCGATTTGGATTGAGCAATTTGTGCCGATAACGCCTGCAACAGTGCATTTTGATCTGCTGTCAAAGACTCAACTTGTGGCTCATCCACCAATGCCACCGTAGCTTCCGCAGGGGCTTGTTTCGAGTTGGAATTGTTAAACATTAAGCCGATGCCAAGGGCAATTGAGCCAAACGCCACCAAAAATAAAAAAGCCCGAATCCGTGCTTTTTTACGGCGTCTGTCTCGTGCAAAAACCACTTTTCCCAAAATATCTTCCTATTCTTCTTTCACGTTTAAAACGCTTGTTTACGACATATGGAATAAAAATAAATTCCCTTTTTCGTTGCGAGTTGCAAAAAAATCCGCTAATTTGACCGCTTGTTATCGCTGTTTTTCGTGAATTATGCAAATTTATAAAATCAAACCGCCCAAATCGGCGGATATTTTAGTGCAACTTGAACAAATCAATGTGCAATTTGGTACAAAGCACGCTTTACAAAATATCAATTTAGCCATTGCCGCCAATTCGATAACCACTATTGTGGGTCCAAACGGCGGTGGAAAATCAACCCTGCTGAAAGTGTTACTAAAATTGATCCAGCCGACCTCGGGCAAGGTGCATCATAAAGCAGGGCTGAAAATCGGCTATGTGCCACAAAAATTACAGTTGGAACAATCAATGCCGATCAGCGTTCGCCGTTTTTTGCAGCTCAAACCGCAAACCAGCGAAACGGAAATTAACGAAGCGTTAAAACTCTTTTCCATTCAACATCTTGCCGAAAGCCAGCTACATAAATTATCGGGTGGCGAACAGCAGCGGGTGCTGTTGGCAAGGGCGATTTTGAACCGTCCGCAGTTGCTGATTTTAGACGAACCGATGCAAGGGGTTGATATTACAGGGCAAACGGAACTCTATCAACTATTAAATCATCTTCGCTCGTGGCTAGATTGTGCGATTTTAATGGTTTCCCACGATTTGAACCTTGTAATGGCGAACACCGATGAGGTGCTGTGCATCAATCGCCACCTCTGTTGTGCGGGAACGCCTGAACAAATTTCCAACGATCCCCACTTTATTCATCTATTTGGCGATCAATTCGCACAAAATGTGGCGTTTTACTCACACCGCCACAATCATCATCACGATTTAACCGGCAATGTCTGCAACGGGCAATGCCAACATTAGGGAAGCACAATGTTTGAAATTCTTTTTCCTGCGTGGCTGGCAGGCATTTTACTTTCGCTGATCACCGCACCGCTCGGGGCTTTTGTGATTTGGCGAAAAATGGCATATTTCGGCGACACCCTCGCCCACTCGGCACTACTCGGCGTGGCTCTCGGCATTTTTTTGGAAATCAATCCCTACCTTGCCGTGATTGGAATGACCATCCTACTCGCCCTATTATTAACGTGGATCGAACATCGCACCGCTTACTCGGTCGATACTCTGCTCGGCATTGTCGCCCATTCCAGCCTGTCGCTGGGCGTAATCACCATTAGCCTGCTCGACAATGTGCGGGTGGATTTGATGTCCTACCTATTCGGCGATCTGTTAGCGATCCACTTTGACGATGTGATCTTGATAGGCATTGGGGCGGTTGCAATCTGTGGCGTTCTCGCCTTTTTCTGGCAGAAATTTCTCTCGATCACGATCAGCCCTGAACTCGCCCAAATTGAGGGCTTAAATGTTACTCGCTTACGTTTTATTTTGATGATTTTAACCGCCCTCACCATTGCGTTAAGTATGAAATTTGTTGGGGCGTTAATCATCACTGCCTTGCTGATTATTCCGTCCGCCATTGCCCGCCGTTTCGCCAAAAGCCCTGAACAAATGGTGGTTTATGCGGTGTTATTCAGTATGCTAGCGGTCAGTTTAGGCTTATTATTTTCAGGCTGGAAAGATACTCCCGCAGGCCCTTCGGTGGTGCTTGCCGCAGGCGGACTTTTCTTCTTATCATTACTGAAAAAGAAGAATTTGTTCTAGTAATCCGTTGATATTTTCGCTAAAATTTGATAAAACCTTAGTTGATTGAAAAACATGATTGTTCATCTGGTTTAAAGGTGTGGTAACTAAGTATTTAAATAACGACTTGGAACACCACAATTTTGTGAATTTATCCCAAGATACTTTGTCAAATAAAGAAGCAGTTTTGTTAAATTTCATTTGCCAAACTATGTATACGATTAGGTTGGCAGATATATCTAAACGTCCTACTATTCTTGTGCCATAAGAGATTTATTATGAAAAAAGAAATAGATTATGCGCTAGTTGAAACAACACGCCCTCCTATCTACACAGCAATGAAATACTGGGGGAAAAAACCACACAACATTTGGGCGGAATACATTTTAAACTATACACCTGAAGATGGTGTATTTCTTGACCCTTTCTGTGGTAGTGGAATGTCCGTTATAGAATCCTTAAAGGGGAAACGTAAAACTATTGGATTTGATTTAAATCCGTTAAGCACTTTTATGATTGAAATTTTCACTTCAAATTATAATTCTGAAGCTTTTAGAGATAAAGTTGAAGAGATAATTAAATTTGTAGATAATGATGTAATCTATAATAATCTCTATAAATACAATAAAGAAGTTATACATCATGTTAAATTCAATAATGGCGTACCATATGAAGTTGGTCTAATTTCATATCAGAGAACAAAATCAAACAAAATTAAGGAAACTAAATCACTCCGAAAACCTAACAAATTTGATTCCAATGCGATTCAATATTCAAAGGGTATTGATTTAGATAAGTTAGAATTATTTTATCCTAATCAACTATTTCCACAATCAGATAGTTTCAATCAGTCATTTATAAAGAATATTGGTGGTAATAATTTTAAAAATATTTGGACAGAGCGAAACTTGTATGTATTAGCATTGATCTTTTCTAAAATTAAAGAAATTTCATCTAACGAGCTACAACAGCACTTACTATTTGGATTCATTCAAACTGTTCATTTATGCACAAAAATGAGTGTACCGAGAGAAGAGAAAGCCAAAAGACCATTCTCAACTAGTTGGGGGCGTTCGGCCTATTTGTGTGCAAATAGGCAAATGGAACAAAATCCTTTGTATGTTTTTAAAGGGAGTTGCTTTGGGAAACAGTCGGTGGATTCAGCTTTGAATAATGCTAATACTTATTTGCACGCTGAATTAAACCAACCTATTAAAAAAAGAGAAATAACAGCATCTAACAAGCAAAAAAAGAACAAAACCTACCAATTAAAATATGGAATGATTGACATTAATTCGTTAGATTTATTTTTAGAAGAAAAATCTGTCGATTTTATTTTAACTGATCCTCCTTATGGTGGTTTAGTTCAATATTTGGATTTATCCTATATTTGGTTGATTTGGCTACAAAATATCGATACTCGCTATAAACCAAATTTTGATGCCGAAATATCCGTTAATAAAGAAAGAAAGATGAGTATTGAGGTATACGAAAAGAGATTTGTAGGCGGATTGAAGCAACTTCATAAGGTTTTAAAAGATGATGGAAAAATGGTTCTGACATTCCATAACAAAGAAATTGCAGTTTGGAATGCTTTTTTAAGGGCTATAAAATTAGCAGGTTTCCAAATCGAAAAAGTCATTCATCAACAAAACTTAAGAGCAGGAGAATCTGTCGTTTCTAATCCTTATGGAACTTCGGGTACTGATTTTTATATTAGGTGTGTTAAACAAAATTCTGTGACTACCATTTATTCAACTACAAATGAACGTGAAATTAATAATACGATTCTAAGTGCAGCGATTGATGTTATTGCAAAAAGAAATGAGCCTACTCCTTACCAAATTCTTTTTAACGGTATATTAGCTAATTTGTCAATGAGTGGGCAATTAATTGAAGATGTAGATAAAACGATTGAAACCACACTCAAAAAACATATTGATAGCACATTTATACTTTCCGACAACTTAAATACCCAAGCTGGAAAATTTTGGTGGTTTAAAAATCCTAAATCACATATAAACTATCCTGACATTCCGCTAACAGAGCGAGTTGAGCAATGTATTATTTCTTTATTGAGAGCAAATGGTGCAGTAACTCTTGATGATGTTTTAAAGGAAGTTTTTATGAAATTTCCGAATGGATTAACCCCAGACAATCATTCTGTTCAAAATATTTTAAAAAAATATGCGGTAAAAAGCCAAGAAAAGTGGGTTTTCCAACGAGAGTTATATGAAGAAAGAGCTACAAAGCATACTCAATATATTTTTAAACTTATTAAATTGGCTAAATCCCTGAAATATGAGATTTTTGTTGGGAAACGAGAACAGTCCGAAATAATTAATAATCAAACTTTAAGGGAAAGTGCTGATTATACAAATTTAACTCACTTGAATTTGAGCGATGAAGTTTGCAAGCGCTTAGAAATGATTGATTTAGTATGGCTCGAGAAAGGAAAGTTGAGATATTTAATTGAAATTGAGAACTCAACCACTATTACTTCTGCTATTCAAAGAGCTTCTAATGCAAATGACTCAGTCGAACGGTTCATTGTTATTCCTAATGAAAGAGAGAAAGAGCTGTTGAATATTAAAGATAAATTTTTTATAGATGGTTTTAAACAGTATAAGTGGAAATACATTACTTATTCTGACATTGATAATTTAGTTTCAATAAAGAATTTGAAATTATCTAATATTCAAGCCTTATTTAAGGATATTTAAGAGATAAATCTATGAATAATATTCCGCAAGAAAAAAATTTAAATGGCGTTTATGATGCAAGAAATAAATTAAATGATCTAACTGGCAAAGAGTGGTTAAAACTTACTAAAAGTTTTTGGTTTTCTGAAAAATGTGCCGCTGACAAAGCTGCTATGAAACATCCAGCCCCATTTTTAATCAAAGATACCGAAAAATTGATAAGTTTTTTTACAAAAAGAGGTATGACTGTTTTAGACCCCTTTTGTGGTAGTGGTACAACTATTATCGCCGCTCATAATCTAGAACGAAAATGTATAGGATTTGATTTGAATGAAACGTATAAAACCTTAGCAATAAACAGGCTAGATGATTTAAATATAATAGATAATTATAAATATCTATTGGGTAATTCATTAGATTTATCAAAACACCTAGAAAAAGAGTCTATCGACTATATAGTTACATCTCCTCCTTACCACAACATACTTAAAAACAAGGCACAGGGATTGAGGACAGATAAAAGTGAAAAAGGTTTTAGGAATGGAGGTCGTATTGGTGCTAATTATTATTCGGATAAACCAGAGGATTTAGGTAATTGCGAAACTTATCATGATTTCTTAACGAAGTTGAAAGAATTATTTACCTACTTGTTTCAGGCATTAAAAGAGGGCAGATATTGCACGATTGTAATTAGTGATTTTACAGTTGATAAAAAGGAAATAAATGTACAAGGTGATATTGTAAGAATAATGCAATCTATTGGATTTGAATTTGTAGGTACTACTATTTTACTACAGGACAACAAACCCCTCTACCCATTCGGCTATCCGTTTGCATATAAGATTAATCATAATCATCAAAATATGATTTCGTTCCGAAGGGTAACAAAAACGTAGAAATGGATAGCCATTTCAAAATGGCTATCTTATTAAAAAGTAAATCAATGAATTATTAAACTACAGCCAAAAAGAAAGCGGCTAGCCTTATAACTAAAACATAAAAATGTTTGATCAAACCCTATTGAAGTCTTGATCGAATTTAGCGAAAATCGCACCGCTTGTTAGCCCATTTGGGTGGTTATTTTTTATTTGTGGAACAGACTTATGTGTCAATTATTAGGAATGAATTGCAATACGCCAACGGACATTACCTTTTCGTTTGAGGGCTTTCGCCGCCGTGCAGGTTTAACCGACCACCATACGGACGGCTTCGGCATCGCTTTTTTTGAGGGAAAAGGGGCGAGAATTTTTCGGGATAACCGCCCTGGGGCGTCCTCGCCAATGGCGGATTTAGTGAGTGCGTACCGAATCAAATCCCTCAACGTGATCGCCCATATCCGCAAGGCGACCAAAGGCGATGTGAACCTTGAAAATACCCACCCGTTTACCCGTGAACTCTGGGGCGAAAACTGGACTTTCGCCCATAACGGCACGGTGGAAAATGTGCAAGTCTGCTCAGAGTGCCATTATCAGCCGATTGGCACCACGGATTCCGAAGCGGCATTTTGTAATCTGCTTTCACGTTTGAAAAAACGCCACCCTAAAAAGCCGTCCGACAAAGAAATTTTTGATGCGATTGTCGAAATTACTTCGGATATTGCAGAAAATGGCGTGTTTAATTTTATTCTGTCAAACGGACAATGGATGATCGCCCGTTGCTCAACCAATTTGCATTACGTTTGTCGCAAAGCCCCATTTGGTAAGGCGTTGCGTGATGATGATGTGATGATCGATTTCAGCCAATACACCACTGAAAACGATAAAGTTACCATTATTACCACCCAACCGCTGACCAAAAATGAGCAATGGACAAAAATGAAAAATGGCGGTTATGTCTTTTTTAAAGACGGCGATTTAGTTTATGAAATCGAAGGCACATTGCCAGAATGTAAACCGCACGTTTAATGCTACAAAATAAAGTGAAAAAATAAGGGGAAATGTTTATTTCCCCTTTATTTTTAGTCGATCATATCCGCTAATAAAAATTGCAACACCGCATCCATTCTAAAATGCGGAATTGGCTCGCCTTGTGTTAATTGTTTTGGCTCAAATTGATCAAATTCAAATTGATTATATTGCCAATAATTTCGATCGGGCAAACGGCTCGGTACGCTACCAGGATAAAGGGTAACTTGCTTTTTATCCTTAGAACGCACGCCGCGAATCGCTCGAATTTGCTCACCATTTTGGGTAACCACCACAGGCTCAGTGGCTCGAATCGCTGAAATGGCGTGATAGCCCGTTTCCACCCCTTCAAATTCCGCGTGTCGCCCGCCCTCTTGCACCAGCTGTCGCATTAAACTTTCTAAATTTGGCAGCTGATCACTGGTAATATGATCCGCTTTGGTGGCAATAAATAATAATTTGTCGATATTCGATGAAAACAAGCGATGAAATAACGAACGATTACCATAATGGAAATGTTTAAATAACTGTTGTAAGCCAATTTTCATTTCCATAAATGCTTCATAACTATGATTTAACGGGGTTAAACAATCGGCTAAAATCACTTGGCGATCAAATTGGGAAAAATAATTTTCATAAAACGGCTTTACAATTTCTTGCTGATAATGTTCATAACGCTTTTGCAAGGTATGAAATACACTATTTTTCGGGCTTTCGGCTAATTTTTGCCAATCATTTTCCGTCAAATCTAATAAAGGGAAAAATTGAAAAACAGGTGCGCCTCTACCATTTTCATTTGGTAAAACAAATCGCCCTGGCTGAATATATTGCATTCCCTCGGCTTTACATTGCAATAAATAGTCGGTGTATTCTTCGCTTAAATCGGCGAGTTGATTTTCATCGGCTTTTGCGGACAAATCCAACGCCTTAATTTTTGCCAGCCAGCTTTCGGCTAATTCCGCCCGTCTGCCTTGATGCACCTGTTGCTGATTTTGCGACCACTCTTTGAACGATTGCGAAAGCAACGGCAAATCCAACAACCATTCACCGGGGTAATCGAAAATATCCAAATAAAGCGTGCCTGTTTCTTTCAAATGGCGAAGAAAACTATCCTGCCGTTGGTAGCGGATCGCCAACCGAATTTCGCTGATTCCCGTGGTGGAAGCCCCCCAGCGTGGCGGATTATCTTCCAACCCTTGACGATTTTTATCATATTCAAAACGAGGAATGGTTAAATCTTTCTGCTCAACCCGTTTCACGGAAATAATTTTGCCGTAACGTGCAGGGGCAAACAGATTGAGGTGCGGATTTTCGCCCTTTTGAATGTGCAGAAGTTGGTCAACAAAGCTGGTAATAAAAGCGGTTTTACCGCTACGACTAAGCCCCGTAACCGCAAGGCGTAAATGATTATCCAACCCACGTTGGACGAATTTATGAAGTTGGTGCTGAATTTGATTAAACATTGGCTGAAAATTATTGCTAAAATAACCCCTTGTAAGACTGCAAAATATAGCAAAAAATCCCCTTATGCGGAACAAAAGGGGAACAAAAAGAGGAAATAAAATGGAAAACGAAATTGAATTAAAGTTAATGCTAAAAGAGCAAGCCATTCCCGCCCTGCTCGCTTGGATCAACCAACAAAATATCCTCACGCAAAGCTCGGAAACCTTAGGAAATTGCTATTACGACACCCCAACGCAATTTTTCGCCGCTCAACAAATGGGCTTTCGTGTTCGTCAAAAAAACAGTGAATATGAACAAACCTTAAAAACCAAAGGGGAAATTGTTGGTGGCTTGCATATTCGCCCCGAATATAATTTACCCTTATCCAATGAAAAACCTGATTTCAAGGGGTTAGTTTCTCATTATTCTTTAAATTTTGAGCCAAAAGCAGTGGAACAAATCCAACAAAATTTAATCGCAACATTTAGCACCGATTTTCATCGCACAAAGTGGTTAATTAAATATCAACAATCGCAAATTGAAATCGCCCTCGATCAAGGTTTAATTAAAAATCAATATGGCGAAGAAAACATTTGTGAAATGGAATTTGAATTAAAATCAGGCGAATTAAAGGCGATTTTAAATTTGCTAACCACCTTGCCAAATCAAGATGGCGTGTGGTTTAGCAGTTTAAGCAAAGCTCAACGGGGCTATTTGGTGGGGCGTGCCGATAAATACCAGCAAGAAATGGAACGAAATCTCGCTCAACATCAAGGATTTCAATTAGAACAAGAGTTAGCGGACTATATTAGAACCGTTGATGCAAAGGGTGAGATTTTAGAAAATTTCTACATTTTTGAACCCTCACTTAAAAATAAAGATCACACTGACTTGATCGATTATTTAATCAGTAACCATTATTTCCAAAAAACTTTAAAGCAAATTATCGCTTTATATGCCTAAAAAAATGCCACCTTTCGGTGGCATTTTGATTATTCGGTAATTGTAAAGGTTTGCGTTGGGAATTGAACTTCATTCACACGCACTTGTAAACTATATTGCCCTTTCGGATCGGTGTTATCAAATCGCCAGCAGTTGCCGATAGATTCATTATTCACGCTTGGTTTACGATACGTAACTTCGTGTTTGGTTTTATCTTTTGAACTAATCACGCTACCATTTTTCGCAACGAAAGTTGATTCCGCAGGGGCAACGAAATTTTCAACCACTTCGTTGCTTGCTTTGAACGGCACGTTCACCGCTGTCCAGCAAAGTTGATGAGTTTTGCTGTTTTTCACCGAATAAGTGGTCGTTTGTAAAGGGCGAGCCACTTTGCTACTTGAATCCAACACATATAAAACCATCATTGGCGGTTTTGCTTCACTGGCTGGGGCAGGCTGGGCTGGTTTTTCTTCCGCTAACGCCACGCTCGACATTGCAAGTAAAGAAGTGGCTAGGGTCAAATATTTTTTCATTCACGATTCTCCGTTTTTTGGTGTGATTCTCTTAATTGCTTGGCAACCATTGCAATCGCTTCACCGCTACTGACACCTTGTTGCATCAGTGCTTGGATCTGCTCGACCGCTTGTTGTTGCTGTTCGTGGGTCAAACTTAGTAAGGTATTATCCATTTAAGTTCCTTTTGCCAACAAAAATTTGTGGGTAATTGGGGCGAAATCATAGCATAACCCTCTTAATTTTGACAAAACTTTGCTAAAATCTTGCCACTTTATCGGCAATTAAAAGGAAAAAAGAATGAGCAAACTCAACACCATATTAGTGCAAGCGGGTAGAAAAAAACGTTATACGCAAGGGGCGGTGAATAGCGTGATTCAGCGAGCTTCGTCCCTCGTGTTTGAGACCGTTGCCGATAAAAAACACGCCACCAAAAACCGCTACAAGGGCGAACTTTTTTACGGGCGGCGAGGCACGCTCACCCACTTCGCCCTGCAAGAGGCAATGTGCGAATTGGAAAACGGGGCGGGTTGCTATCTCTACCCTTGCGGGGCGGCGGCGGTAACCAATGCCATTCTCGCCTTTGTGGCACAAGGCGATCACATTTTGATGACGGGGGCGGCTTACGAGCCAACCCAAGATTTTTGTAATGTTGTGTTAAAACGACTAGGCGTAAGCACCACCTATTACGACCCAATGATCGGCGAGCAGATTCGTGGTTTAATTCAGCCCAATACCAAAGTGCTGTTCCTCGAATCGCCAAGTTCCCTCACAATGGAAGTGCCAGATATTCCCACCCTCGTTAAAGTTGCCCGAGAAGTCAATCCCGACATCGTGATTATGATTGATAACACTTGGTCGGCGGGGGTGCTGTTCCCTGCCCTTTCCTACGGAATTGATATTTCGATTCAAGCAGGCACAAAATATCTGGTGGGGCATTCTGACACAATGATCGGCACCGCCGTTTCCAACGCCAGATGTTGGAATCAACTACGTGAGCAATCCTATTTAATGGGGCAAATGGCGGATGCGGATTCCGCCTACGTTACAGCCCGAGGCTTACGCACCCTCGGGGTTCGCCTCAAACAGCACGAACAGAGTAGCATTGCGGTCGCCAAATGGCTCGCCACTCGCCCCGAAGTCAAAACCGTTTACCACCCTGCCCTACCAAGTTGCCACGGACATTCCTTTTTCCAACGGGATTTCAGCGGATCAAGCGGTCTGTTTTCGTTTGAATTAAACCAAGTGCTAACGGACGAGCAACTCGCTAACTTCCTCGATCACTTTGAGCTATTCACAATGGCATATTCGTGGGGGGGCTTTGAGTCGTTAATTCTTGCCAACCAACCGCAGGAAATCGCCCGCATTCGCCCTGCGATTGACCGCAAACTCACGGGAACATTGGTTCGCATCCATATCGGTTTGGAAGATGTGGAAGATTTAATCGCCGACCTTGAACAGGCTTTCGCTCGCATTTAATTTTATTTTTGACGATCTCGCACAATGGAAAATCTTAACGCACTTACCCTACCCCTCGACACTTCGGTGCTGATTGAGGCATCGGCAGGCACGGGCAAAACTTACACCATCGCTAACCTTTTCGTTCGCCTTTTACTGAAAGATGAAGCGAAACGTAACCCATTGAATATCAACGAAATTTTAGTCGTTACCTTTACCACCCTTGCCACCCAAGAGTTGCGAGATCGTATCCGCAAGCGACTAGCCGAAGTTCGCAAATTATTCAGCGATTATAAAGAGAAAAAATCTACCGATTTAGAGCAGGATCAAGCCTTTTTATTTCCGCTCTATCAAAATGTGATTGAGCAAGATCCCGATTTATCGGAAACCTTGTTGCGGTTAAGCATTGCCGAAAAAGAGATCGATCTTGCCAACATTTTTACCATTGACAGTTTCTGCCAAAAAATGCTGTTTCAATTTGCATTTGATTCGGGCGTACCATTTGATATTGAATTAAATCCTGACGAAAATGAATTATTAACTCGCTTAAATCAAGAAATTTGGCGAGAGCAGTGCTATCCATTAAAACAAGAATATGCACAAACCATTTATAATAATTATAAAACACCAGATAATTTATTATGGAAAATTCGTCCTTATCTTTATCAAAATTTACCCGAACAAAATAAACTGATTTCAGAAAATTCATTGAACGATCTTTTTGAACGGATCAATCATCATATTCGAAAAATCAAACAAAAATGGCAAGAAAATCAGCCAGATATTATTCAATTTTTACAAACAGAACCTAATTTAAACCGCCGTTCTTATCGCTCTGATTTAATTTTAAAATGGGCAGAACAGATTAACGAATGGGCAAATTCAACGGAACTATTTATCCCCGATAATTTTAGCCGTTTTTGTCAGCGTGGCTTAGATAATCCAAAAGCTCGAAAAAATGCGGAACAAGCGGTTGAAAATGCCCTTTTTGCCGAAAATGAAGCGAATCTCACCGCTTACGAACAGCAATTTGGGGCAGTTTCTCAATGTATTGAATATCATTTTTTACTCGCTTTACGCCAAAAGTTAGCCGAATATAAATCTACCCACAAAGATAAAACCTTTAAAGATATTCAAATTTTATTTAACCAAGCCTTAAAATCAGATCAAGGCGAACGGTTAATTAGCCAAATCCAGAATTTATATCAATTTGCAATGATTGATGAATTTCAGGACACCGATCAAGATCAATATGAAATTTTCAGTCAACTTTTTATGGGCGAAAAAGCCCAACAAAAGCGAATTGGCTTTATTATGATTGGCGACCCGAAACAATCTATTTATAAATTCCGTGGTGCAGATATTTTCACCTATTTAACCGCAAAAGAAAAAGCGGAAAAAGCCTACACCCTAAATAAAAACTGGCGTTCTTTACCCGAAGTGGTTGAAAGCACCAACCAACTTTTTCAATTTAATGAAACCGAAGCCCAACCTTTTTTATATAAAGGGATTGATTTCCAAGCGGTAAGTTTTAATCCAACTGAAACAAAATTAGTTGGCGAATCTTATACCAATTATTATGTACAAACCGAATTTAATTTAGAACTGGCAGCGGAACAGTGTGCCTATAAAATTCAACAACAATTAAAAAAATCTAGTGAAAAAAGATTATATCTTGCGAAAAATGAAACGAAAAATCTGCCAATTCAGCCCGAAGATATTACCGTTCTAGTCCGTGATCGCAACCAAGCGGATTTAATGCAGGCGACCCTCAAAAAATATCATATTGATGCGGTAATTTCGAATAATAAAAATAGTGTTTTTTACACAATTGAAGCAAAAAACATCGCTATTTTATTAAAAGCCTGTTTAGAACCTTTTAATTCAAGGGCGATATTAGCCACACTCGGAACAACCTTATGGGCGAAATCGGCGAATGAAATTTATCAACTTAAAAATAATGAAGCAGAATGGGATTTGTGGGTAAATAAATTTTTAACCTATCAAAAAATTTGGCAACAACAAGGTGTTTTACCAATGTTGCACGAAATTTTCCGTTCAGAAAATATGCTACAACATTTAAAAAACACAACAGAAAATAGCGAACGCAGTATTACTAACTTATTTCATCTTGCCGAATTATTACAGCAAGCAATGCCGCTGTTAGAAAATGAGTTAGCATTATTACATTGGTTTGAAGAACATATCAATGATCCGCAAGGTTCAGACGAGCAATTATTACGTTTAGAAAACGAAAGAAAGCTAGTTAAAATTATTACAATTCACAGTTCAAAAGGGCTTGAATATCCGATTGTTTGGCTACCTTTTGTGGCGAAAAAATCTCACGTTTCTAATAAAAATTTCAGCGTTGATAATTTTGCGATTTATAAAGATTTAGAACAAAATAAAGATTGTTGGGCATTTGAAAATAAAGAAAAAGCGACAGAAGCTATTATAAAAGAAGAATTGGCGGAAGAGTTACGTTTATTATATGTTGCCGTTACCCGTGCCAAATATCAAATTAACTTTATTTTGCCAAGAACCTTTGAAAATGGCTGGAATGCAATGCACTATTTACTTAGTAACGGTGCTATTGGCATTGATCGTAAATATGAAACAGAAAACGATCTGAGCTATTATCTCAATCAAAAAAGAATCCAAGGGGAAATTATTGAATTACCTGATATGCCAACGGTCGATGAATGGCAGCCGACACAATCGCAAACGGAAATTACTGCCCTTGAATTTACGGGCAATACTCCTCGCTATATTGGCAGTATTACTAGCTTTACCCAATTAGAAAGCCAAAGCCGAGATTTGCAAAAAAATAATAAAATCTCACCGCTTGTCGATAACGCTCTCGATTATGATAATGCTATTTCTGATTCAGAAAATAATAGTTTTGAAGAAGATAATGAATATAGCCCAATTAAATTTCCTCGTAGTGCCAAAGTGGGAAATTTATTACATAAATTCTTTGAAACTTCTGTATTTAGCCAACCTATTTCTAATGAAAAAATCACAAAATTATGTGAGCAATTAGATTTAAATGAGAAATGGATCGAACCAACAAAACAGTGGTTTAAAAATATAATGCAAACCCCATTTGCTGAACCTGCATTTTCACTTAATCAAATTGATGAAAAACAGCGTTTAAACGAATGGCAATTTTATCTTAGATTAAGCAATCGAAATGCATTACCTGAACTCAATAAATTATTAAAAAAATATTCGCCTATTGCCAAAAATCTCCCTGATTTAAATCTGCTAGAATTAGAAGGATTTGTAAAAGGCTATGTGGATTGCATTGTCAAAATCAATGATAAATTTTATATTTTGGATTATAAATCAAATTCTTTATCGGCATTTGGCTATGATTTTTCGCCACAAAATATTGAAAAAGAGATCGGCAAATCCCGCTACGATTTACAATATATTCTCTACACCCTTGCCATTCATCGTTATTTAAGATTCCGTCTCGGGAAAAATTACGATTACGACAATGATTTTGGCGGCATCGCTTATTTATTCCTAAGAGGAATGAACGGCACACCCAATAGCGGGGTTTACTTTGAAAAACCGAGTAAACAGCTGATTGAAGAAATGGATTTGTTATTTGATTAGTAGATACAATAAAATATAAGATTAAAATATATCAATACAAATACATTTTAATCTCAAACTTCTACAAGCGGTACGATTTACGAAAATTTTCGCTAATCCCACCGCTTTTAGATCTACTTTTCTTTGCTTGTGCAAAGAAAAGTAGCAAAAGAAAGCACACCCTGAACATTTTGCTTTTGTTTCGCTTGTTTCTAATTTCAAGGTCAATTTGTAAACTCGCTGACTTCGTCAGCTCAAACAGTACAAATTGACCTTGAAATTCACGAAACAGCTCAACGCAAAATGACAGGGAAAATTATTCGAGCAAAAATTTAGAATGTAGGGCAAATTCTATATCCATTTTTATTAAAATAAAAAAAGAAATAAAAAAATCCCCGTAAATAAAAAAACCGTTTTGATCGCTCAAAACGGTTTTTCATTCAACAATGATTATTTCTGACGCATCGCAGGGAATAAAATCACATCACGGATTGATGGGGCGTTGGCGAAGATCATTGCGAGGCGGTCGATGCCTAAGCCTTCGCCTGCCGTTGGTGGTAAGCCGTGTTCGAGGGCGACCACAAAATCGTCATCGTAGAACATCGCTTCATCATCGCCTGCTTCTTTCGCTGCTACTTGGGCTTGGAAGCGTTCAGCTTGGTCTTCTGCATCGTTCAATTCTGAGAAGCCGTTGCCGATTTCGCGTCCGCCGATAAAGAGTTCAAAGCGGTCGGTTACTTCTGGATTTTCGTCATTGCGGCGTGCAAGCGGTGAGATTTCCGCAGGGTGTGCCATTAAGAAAGTTGGCTGAATCAGTTGGTGTTCCGCCACTTCTTCAAAGATCGCATTGACCACTGAACCTAAGCCCCACGATTTTTGGATTTCGATGTTCAAGCCTTTGGCAATCGCTACCGCTTTGTCGAAATCGTGCAAGTCCGCAAGTTGAATGCCGTTGCCATATTTCACAATCGCATCGTGCATTGTGATTCGCTCAAATGGTTTGCCGAAGTCGAACACATAGTCGCCATAAGGGACGGTGGTCGTGCCGAGAATATCGAGTGCCAAACGGCGTAACAATTCTTCGGTGTTATCCATTAAATCGTGGTAATCCGCATAGGCTTGGTAGTATTCGATCATTGTAAATTCAGGGTTGTGGCGAACGGATACACCCTCGTTGCGGAAGTTGCGGTTTAGCTCAAACACACGCTCAAAGCCGCCCACCACAAGGCGTTTGAGGTAAAGTTCTGGGGCGATACGCAAATACATATCCACGTCTAACGCATTGTGGTGGGTAATAAATGGTTTCGCTGCTGCACCACCTGGGATCACTTGCAACATCGGGGTTTCCACCTCAATAAAGCCTTTTTCAGTGAAGTATTGGCGAATGCCCGAAATCACTTTGGAACGAATGGTAAAGGTGCGACGAGATTCTTCGTTCGCAATCAAATCTAAATAACGCTGACGGTAGCGAGTTTCTTGGTCGGTCAAGCCTTTGTGCTTGTCTGGCAACGGACGCAACGCTTTGGTTAAAAGCTCAAATTCCGCCACACGCACGGTCAATTCGCCCGTTTTGGTTTTGAATAACGTGCCTTTCGCCCCGACAATATCGCCCAAATCCAAAATGCCGATGGTGTTTTCATATTCGCCCTCGGGCAAATTATCGCGAGCGACATAAAGTTGAATATCGCCGCTCACATCTTGAATGGTGATAAAAGTCGCTTTCCCCATTGCACGGCGAAGCATAATCCGCCCTGCCACCACCGCAGGAATGCCCTGCTCTTTGAGGGTTTCGCCCTCTACTTCATCATAATTTTTGTGCAAATCTGCCGCATAATGCTCACGGCGGAATGTGTTCGGAAACGCATTACCACGCTGGCGAAGTTGGTTTAATTTCTCACGGCGAGCAAGCATCTCGCCGTTCAGATCTAATTCTTGGTTTTCTTGTGCTGACATTAGTATTACCTTAGAAAAATGTAAAATTATTAAAAATCCAACCGCTTGTTAGACATCAAGGGTGGCATAAAGGGCGTTGCTTTCGATGAAATCTCGGCGTGGCTCAACTTCATCGCCCATTAGGGTAGTGAAGAGGCGGTCGGCTTCGATGGCATCGGTGATTTTCACTTGTAGCATTTGGCGATTTTCAGGATCCATTGTGGTCTCTTTAAGCTGTTTCGCTTTCATTTCGCCCAATCCTTTATAACGCTGAATCACTAAGCCTTTCGCCGATTCTTTCTTCAACCACGCCAAGGCTTCGGCGAAGTTGCTCACGTTGGCACGACGTTCGCCTTTGGTCACGTAGGCGGTTGGTTCGAGCAAGCCTTGTAGCTGTTCGCCGAGTTGCATTACTTGGCGATATTCCTCGCTGCCGACAAAATTGAAATCAAGGGTGTAGGCGGTGTCCATTCCGTGCATTGTTACGATAATTTTCGGCTCGTAGGTTTGGCGTTCGCTGTTGAACGCAATTTCGCCACGATAGTTGCCGCCATTGCTTTCGTTGGCGGTGAGATAATCGACAAAATTTGCCGTCCAAGCGGTGGCTTCCGTTTCATTTTTTACCACGTCCACCAGATTTGGCTGATAAAGCAAGCCATTGAGCAAGGCTGACGGATAACGACGAGTTAAACGCCCAAACAATTTCTGCACATCGTTATATTCGGCGATCAATTTTTCCAACGCCAACTGATTTAACGCTGGGGCATTTTCATTAACGTGCAAGCTCGCATTATCTAACGCAAGAGTAAGTTCATATTGAGCCATTTCTTCATCATTTTGAATATATTGCTCTTGTTTGCCTTTCATTACTTTGTAAAGCGGCGGTTGAGCGATATAAATATGCCCACGCTCGATCAACTCTGGCGTTTGGCGATAGAAGAAAGTGAGCAAGAGGGTGCGAATGTGCGCACCGTCCACATCCGCATCGGTCATAATGATGATTTTGTGATAACGCAATTTATCTGGGTTATATTCATCACGCCCGATGCCCGTGCCGAGGGCGGAAATCAAGGTCGCTACCTCTTGCGAAGAGAGCATTTTATCCAAACGGGCTTTTTCCACGTTTAAGATCTTCCCTTTAAGCGGTAGGATTGCTTGATTTTTCTTATTACGCCCTTGTTTTGCCGAACCGCCCGCAGAGTCCCCCTCGACAAGGAACAGTTCCGACAAGGCAGGATCTCGCTCTTGGCAGTTGGC
This sequence comes from Haemophilus paracuniculus, assembly GCF_002015115.1. Taxonomy (GTDB): domain Bacteria; phylum Pseudomonadota; class Gammaproteobacteria; order Enterobacterales; family Pasteurellaceae; genus Haemophilus_E; species Haemophilus_E paracuniculus. The sequence continues at coordinate 27,633 of NZ_MUYA01000009.1, read as the reverse complement.
GAGTTTCCCCGCAAGGATATTCAATTTCGCCTTGCCTTTGGTGCGAGAAAGGGATAACGCACGTTTTGCTGCCTCGTTCGCACGCGCCGAATCAATGATTTTAGTAATAATCGCTTTCGCATCGGCAGGGTTTTCTTCCAAATAGGTTTTGAAATAATCGCCCATCGCACCGCTTACCGCCCCACTCACTTCCGAAGAAACCAATTTTTCTTTGGTTTGCGAAGAGAATTTTGGATCAGGCACTTTGACCGACACAATCGCCACTAATCCCTCACGAATATCGTCCCCCGAAATTTTGACCTTAGCGTCATCTTTCTTCATTACTTTCGGGTTATCTTTATTCTCTTTGATGTAGTTATTCAGCTCACGGGTTAATGCTGTGCGGAAACCTGCTTGGTGCGTACCGCCGTCCCCCTGCGGAATGTTATTAGTGAAGTAGTATTCTTTATCTTTGGCGTAGGTTTGGTTCCATTGCATTGACACTTCCACCCCAATGCCGTCTTTCTCGGTCGAGAAATGGAACAGGGTTGAATGGGCTGGCACTTTGCCTTGGTTAAGATATTCCACAAAGGCTTGAATACCGCCCTCATATTTGAAGTGATCTTGCTTATTATCACGCTCATCGATCAATTTGATCGACACGCCAGAATTGAGGAACGACAATTCACGCAAGCGTTTTTTCAGAATATCGTAAGTGAAAACGTTTGAGTATTTTGGCTCTTTGGCTTTTTTCGGTTTTTCAACGATCTCGATCTCAACATCGTCTTGATCTTCCGCATCCGCCACTAATTCTGCCTCTTCGATTTCCTCATCAACGCTCTCTTCAACATCGTTCTGCTTGATTTTGAAAATATCACGGCTCGGCCAGAAACGCACGGATGTCCCCGTTTTATCCGTCTCGCCAATTACCGCCAACGGGGCGTCAGGCACACCCAAGCTATAAAATTGCTCGTGAACCTTGCCCTCACGGCGGATCGTGAGTTGCAATTTAGACGAAAGGGCATTCACCACCGACACCCCCACCCCGTGCAAACCGCCCGAGACTTTGTAAGAGTTGTCGTCAAACTTACCACCCGCGTGCAGCACGGTCATAATCACTTCCGCCGCCGACACACCCTCTTCGGGGTGAATCCCAACGGGAATCCCACGCCCATCATCTTGCACCGACACCGAATCATCGGCGTGAATGGTTACGATAATGTCCTTACAATGCCCTGCTAACGCTTCATCAATCGCATTATCCACCACCTCAAACACCATATGGTGCAAGCCCGTACCATCATCGGTATCGCCGATATACATACCAGGGCGTTTACGCACGGCGTCCAAGCCACGCAAGACTTTAATACTGGAAGAATCGTAACTATTCGTTTGTTCAGACATTCGTAATTCCTTGATAAAAAAATGATGGCGGATTTTCGCCAAAAAATTGAGCGAGATTATATCAGAAAAAGCGGTTGATGTGGCGGAAATTAGCCGATTTTCGCCGATAAAAAATGCCCCTAATGATCGGGGCATTTTAATTATTCAGCTTTGGTCAGATCTTTCACTTCCGTTTCAGGGGTTACTTTTTTCACCGCTTCAATCCCTTTTTGGCAGCCTTGTTTTGAAGCATAGGCTTGGCTGGTGGCGATAATTTCGTGGTTGCCCGCTTTTAAACGCCAGCGAAATTCTTCTTTTGCATCTTTGTAAATTTCAAAGTACATTTTTGTTTTCCTCTTAAAAATGCCAACGATTTGGCGTGTATAGCTTACGCTGAATTTGGGAAATTGTAAATTTTTCGTGGGATCTTACCGCTTGCAGATCTACTTTTCTTTGCTTCGCCAAAGAAAAGTAGCAAAAGAAAGGCGACCCCGAACATTTTGCTTTTGTTTCGCTTGTTTCTAATTTCTGCGGTCAATTTGTAAACTCGCCAGCAAGCTGGCTCAAACAGTACAAATTGACCTTGAAATTAACGAAACCGCTCAACGCAAAATGACGGGGGATTTATTCGAGCAATAATTTGAAAACTAAGAAAATTTTATTTTCTCTCTAATAAACAAGAAATTTTCAAAAATCCCACCCCTTGCACCTTTTTTCTTAACCTGCTTTCGGTTACTATTTCCGCACTTTTTTTATTTTTTCTCGGATCTGAATATGACGCAAAAATTGCTTATTTTACATACAGGTGGCACGATTTCGATGAGTGAGGGGGAAGACGGTAAAGTCGCCCCGTCTCAGCAAAATCCGTTGCTTGCTGCCCTTGAACGCCTCAATCATCCTGCTCAACTGCATCAAGAATCGGTGCTGAATGTGCCGTCCCCTCATATTACGTTGGAACATTGGTTACTGCTGAAAAATCGGATTGAACAGGCGGTTAATCAAGAGCATTTTGACGGGATTGTGATTACCCACGGCACGGACACCCTCGAAGAAACCGCTTATTTCCTTGATTTGTCGCTGAATGTGAATGTGCCAGTGGCGATCACGGGGGCGATGCGTTCCAGTAATGAACTGGGGGCGGACGGCTTAATCAACCTGCAAAGTGCGATTTTGGTCGCCCTTAGTCCTGAAAGCCAAAATAAAGGGGTGTTGGTGGTAATGAATGATGAAATTCATCACGCCAAATTTGTTACGAAAACCCACACCACCAACGTGGCGACTTTCCAAACCCCAACTTTCGGGCCGTGCGGATTGGTGGCGAAAAACCGTGTGATTTATTTCCAACAGCTGACCGCTTACGAACGTTTTCCGCTGACGGAAGTGAAAAAAGCCAATGTGCAAGTCGTCAAAACCTATGCGGGAATGGATAGTTTCCTGCTCTCGCAACTCGCTAAAAGTGGTTGCGATGGCGTGGTGATTGAGGCGTTGGGGGCGGGCAATTTACCGCCAAGCTGTTTAGACGGCGTGCAAGCCTTGCTCGATGCGAAAATTCCTGTGGTGTTAGTTTCGCGTGCCTTTAACGGCGTGACCCAAGATGTGTACGACTACCTCGGCGGTGGCAAACAGCTCAAACAGCAGGGCGTGATTTTTACCACAGGGTTGAGCGGACAAAAAGCTCGGATCAAGCTAATGGTGTTGCTCAATCATTCCCTTAACCAACCGCTTGCCAGCTATTTCTAATCAAAAAATAAGGACGCCGAAGCGTCCTATTTTTTTACGTTTGATTAGAAACGGATGCCCGTTCCCAAGCCCAAGCCGACACCTGCACCGTTTGAGCCGCCACTAATGTTTGCACCGCCGCTGAAAACGCAACCTGCCAACATTAACGCCGATAAAATTACCACTAATTTTTTCATTTTAAATTCCTATAAAAAGCCAATCGCTGATTAGCGAGGGCGTATTCTACGAATTAACCCCTGCCAACGCAATGGATTTATTTTCCGACCAGTCCGTCAAGGATTGCACCAGTTGATCGATCACGGGCTGCCAACTCAAATCCGCCCCTTGTCGAAACAGGCGAACGCTCTGATACCAATCACTATCCGTTCGCTCTAACCCCCAACGAAAATCGGGGTGGAAACTCAATAAAATCCACGTTGGTTTGCCCATTGCCGCCGCCAAATGTGCCACGGACGTATCCACCGAAATCACCAGATCCATTTGCTCGATCAGCCCTGCGGTGTCGGAAAAATCATCAAGTCGATCCGCCCAAAGATGTAAATTTTTTGGAAAATCTGACCGCTTGCAATCCGCTTTATTCAACACTTTTTGCAAGCAATGAAACTCACCATCTAGCTCAAATAACGGGGCGAGTTGGGCGAAATCAAGGCTACGGGAAAGATTGCGTTTATGCTTGGGCGAACCGCCCCACACAATGCCAATTTTAGGCTTGCGACTGGCTGGTACAAGGCTCGCCCACTTTTCCGCAAAGGCAGGTTCAGCTTGCAAATAGCCCCCTGCAAGGGGTGGTATTTCTGAAAATAATCGCAGGGCAAGAAGCAGGCTCATCATCGGAATATGATATTTCAGCCCATAAATGGTTGAACCATTTGGCACGGTTTCCACCCCGTAGCGAGCCAAATTGAAATTGAGCAGATTCTCAATGCCCGTGTGATTTAGCACCACCACATTCAACCCTCGCCGTTTTGCCTCAATCGCATAACGCACAAACTGAATGTTGTCGCCGAAACCTTGCTCAACGTGGATCAGCAATTTCCCCTCACCAATCGGCTCGCCTTGCCCCATACCTTGCCATTGAGGAATATCGATCCCCAACGGCTCAAAAGCGGGCAAGTTAGTTTTCCAACGCCATTCGTAATCTTGCCAACCCTGCTCGTTCCCGCCCAAAGTGAGATGCAGCAAGGCTTTGTTGCACCACGCCAACGGAAAATTTGGCGACAATCGCACCGCTTGTTTAGCGTCCCACAGGGCGAGATCGTAAAGCCCCAAATTTTGCAGGGCAATCGAACGATGATGATAGAGTTCCGCTTGATCGGGCAAGGCTTGCAACAGCTGATCGTAATAACGCAACAGCACCAACCATTGCTCACTGGTGCTGGCTTTTTCCTCTTCGGCAATCAAGAGAGCGAGAAAATCGCTATATCGCATTTCCGCCATTGGATTTCTCGTTAGGCTCGAAACACTTTCACGTTGGCAAAGCCGTTCTCTTTGAGGTAGAGGGCTTGCAGTTTGCTCATCACACCACGCTGGCAGTAAAGCAGGTAGTTTTTGCTTTGGTCGAAGCTGGCGAATTGGGAAGAAAGTTTGTAGAACGGCAGAGTTTGCACCGCCACGCCGTCTAAGCGGAACGGACTTTCGTCCACTTCTTCGGGGCTGCGAATGTCTAAAATCACATCGTTTTCGCCCAGTTCCGAAGTCGTTTCCACCGAAACCACCTCTTTTTCGGTCTGTTGGGCGATTTCACGAATATCTAAAAATTGGGCGGAAGCCACCGCTTGTTCGAGGATTTCAAAATTGAAATGCCCCTCTTCTTCCACGATTTTGCTCTCAATCGCCTTGACCGTTGGATTTTTCGAGATTACCCCACAAAATTCAGGCATTGATTTGGCGATGTCGTCCGTGCCGATCTCTTTCGCCATTGCGATGATCTGCTCTTTGTCGTGGGTAATCAGCGGACGCAACACAAGGGTGTCGGACGCCTTATCAATCAAGCGTAAATTGGTCAGCGTTTGGCTGGAAACCTGCCCCAACGCTTCGCCCGTTACAATCGCTTGAATATCAAAACGCTCGGCGATTTTGCTCGCCGCTCGCACCATCATTCGTTTCAACACCACGCCCATTTGACCGTTATCGACTTTTTCCAAAATCTCGCCGACCACGCCCTCAAAGTTGATCGCGACAAACCGCACCTTGTGCGAACTGCTAAACCGTTGCCAAATGTGATACGCCATCTGCTTCACGCCGATTTCGTGTGCCGCCCCGCCCAAATTGAAGAAGCAGTAATGCACCCGTGAGCCACGGCGAATCAGCATATAGCTCGACACGCCCGAATCGAAACCGCCCGAAATCAGCGAAAGTACATCTTCCTGCGTGCCAATCGGGTAGCCGCCCAAGCCTTGATGACGGGCTTTGATCAGCAACATTTTGTCGTGATCAATATCGATCCGCACTGTTACTTCGGGGTTGGTGAGGCGAACGGTAGCGGATTCGATCCGCTGGTTCAAGCCACCGCCGACATAGCGTTCCACATCAAGGGAACGAAACTCGTGCTTACCCTTACGGCGAACTCGCACGCAAAAGGTTTTGCCCTCTAACTCGGTTTTGACCGCTTGATAGGTCTGCTCAAAAATATCGTGCATTGAAGTAAACGGCGTTTCTTCCACTTCCAAAATGTGATGAATACCGGGGGTGCGTTGCAATAAATCCAATACAAGCGGTGCGTTTTCGGCATTTTTCGCCCGCACCTCGATAAAATCCCAATGGCGAATCACCGCCACGTTTTCATCGTGTTTAGTCAAGACATTGCGAATGTTACTGGTGAGAATTTTGATAAAGCGTTTCCGCACCGAATCGCTTTTAATCATAATTTCAGGGAAAAGTTTGATGATAAATTTCATTGTTGAATGGGTTTGAGAAAAATTGGGGCGGATTTTAGCATAAAGGAAGGGTTGAGGGAATTTTGTAAAATCCCACTCTTATAAAAAGCCCCGAATTGATTTCGGGGCTGTTTTCATTTCAGCAAACAGAATTAGTAAGCTAACACCGCACGGCGGTTTTTGGCGTAATCTGCTTCCGTATGACCCAACACTGCTGGTTTTTCTTCACCGTAAGAAACTGAGCGGGCTTGACCTTTCACGCCTTTGTTGACAAGGTGGGTTTGCACTGCTTCCGCACGCAACTGACCTAACGCGATGTTGTATTCTGGCGTACCACGCTCATCAGCGTGACCTTCGATCACCACGTTTTGGCTTGGGTTCGCTAATAAGTAAGCTGCGTGAGCGTCAAGCAAGTTGCTGTATTCGCCATCTACTGAGTAGCTATCAAAACCGAAGTAGATAGTGTTGTAGCGAGTTTGTAAATCTTGTGCCGATAAACCGCCGTATTGACCGCCTGCCACACCGCCATTTAACGCACTATTTGCACCGTTTGCATTTAATGCACCATTTGCGGTTTCGTTGTTGTTTGAAGAACTACACGCTGCTAAAACAAAAGCAGGTACAGCAACCATTAAAACTTTCGCAAGTTTTTTCATTTTTTGCTCCTAACTAATGAGATATAAAGAAAATGTGGAATTATTCTAGCACGCTCAATTTGTCTTGAATAGTCGCCATAAAAAATAAGCCCTAATAAATTAGGGCTTATCTCGTTTTTGGAAAACTAATTCAAATTAGTATTCTAACACCGCACGACGGTTTTTTTGGTAATCAGCTTCGGTATGACCTAATACAGCAGGTTTCTCTTCACCGTAAGAAACGGTTGATACGTTAGTTGCACCTTGTTGTGCTAAGTAGCTTTGTACTGCATCTGCACGGCGTTGACCTAATGCGATGTTGTACTCTGGTGTACCACGTTCGTCAGCGTGACCAGATACAGTTACGTTGCCGTTAGTTGCTTTTAAAAGTTGTGCGTGTGCATCTAATAAGTTGCGGTATTCGCCTTCAACTGCGTAGCTATCGAAACCGAAGTACACAGTGTTGTAACGAGTTTGTAAATCTTGTGCAGATAAACCGCCGAATTGACCGTTTACACCAGCACCATTTAACGCACTGTTTGCACCGTTCGCACCATTTAATGCACCGTTTGCAGAGGCGTTGTTGTCTGAACTGCTACACGCTGCTAATACGAATGCAGGTGCTGCAACCATTAAAACTTTAACGAGTTTTTTCATTTTTTGCTCCTAAGAGATAAGATAAAAATTATTTAGTCAAATACGGTGACCACGCAGGGAATTTATATTGTCCACCTGCTCCCGGCAAATTCGCTTTGAAACGACCATCTGCGGACACCAATTGTAGCACTTTGCTCGTCCCTTTGGTAGAGCTATAAATAACCATAATTCCGTTAGGCGAAATGCTCGGACTTTCATCCAAAAACGTTGAGCTCAAAACTTCTGTGCCACCCGAAGCGAGATCACGTTTCACAATTTTATCACCTGAAATCATGATTAAATTCTTGCCGTCTGAGGATACTTTCGCATTATAGCTACGGTTGCCCCCCACAGCACTTGCACCGCCACCCGATGCACTCATTCGATAAACCTGCGGCGAACCTGCACGGTCTGAGGTAAAGTAGATTGAACTACCGTCTGGCGACCAACTTGGTTCGGTGTTATTACCTGCATTCGCCGTTAATTTTGACGGATTCCCACCGCTTGCCCCTACCACATAGATGTTTAATGCACCGTCTTGGTTAGACGCAAACGCAATGCGTGAACCGTCTGGCGAGAATGCTGGTGCGCCGTTATGCCCTTTGAGGGCAGCGATTACACGGCGAGATCCTGAACGAAGATCGTGTACCACCACCTGTGATTTTTTGTTTTCAAAGGTAACGTACGCCAATTTTGAACCGTCTGGCGACCACTCTGGCGACATCAACGGCTCTTTGCTGCTCACCACGGTGAAAGCGTTAAAGCCGTCATAATCTGACACACGCAATTCGTAAGAATTTGTGCCACGTTGTACCACATAAGCAATTTTGGTTCTAAATGCCCCACGGATTTGGGTTAATTTCTCAAACACTTGATCGCTCACGGTGTGAGCCCCTTGGCGGATTTGAGCCGCAGGCACGTTGAATGAGCCTTGGGCGATAACCGCTGCTGGGTTGCTTAATGTATCCACTAATTGATAAGCCACATTGTAGCCACCGCCTGCTGCACTCACTTGACCGACGACAACGGTATCAACGCCAATATCTGTCCATTGCTGAGAATTAACTTCTGCGGCAGAAGCTGGCTGAGCAGGCAATTTATTTCTTTGAACAGGGGTAAATTTACCACTATTGCGTAAATCATCTGCAACGATCTGCCCCACATCCGCAGGCACACCGCCACTGGTTTTGAATGGTACAACGGCGATAGGTTGAGCCATACTCACCCCTTGATCGACCGAAATCACCACATCGCTTTCCGCTTTCGCCACGCCACTTAATAAAAGTGCGGCAAGGCTAATCATACTCGTTAAACGAGATTTTAACTTCATTTTTAACCTCTTGGTTGTTATTGAACTTTCAAACCGAAACGAATAATAGGCGATTTATATCTATTATAAGTTTCTTCATTTGGTGCTCTTGGTACATTACGAGCCGTGGTAATCGCTGACACCGCCGCTCGGCAGATATCATCAGGACCACCCATTACATCATAAGTAACGATGTTACCGTTTGGATCAAGATTGATCCGAACACGACATTCACGCCCTGCAAAACTTGGATCAACACGGTAAGTCCGAGATAATTTTTGCTTAATTAACCGCTCGTAATTTGAGTCTGCAACGCCCTTGCTATTGCCAACCCCTTTCGCATTACCATCGCCCTGCGAACCCGCAGAGTTTTTATTTCCGCCCTTGCTTGAACCACCACCAATATCGCCGCCACTCAAAAAGTCATCAAGGGCTTTGTTATTTTTAGCACGTTCTGCTTTCGCTTTTGCCTCTGCGGCAGCTTTTGCTTCCGCAGCTGCTTTGGCTTTCGCCTCTTTTTCAGCCTTCGCTTTCGCTTCGGCAGCAGCTTTTTCTTTGGCTTCTTTCTCAGCTTTTAGCTTGGCTTCTTTTTCCGCTTTCTCTTTTGCCTCTTTTTCGGCTTTTAGTTTCGCTTCTTTTTCTGCCTTCTCTTTTGCCTCTTTTTCCGCTTTTAATTTCGCTTCTTTTTCGGCTTTGAGTTTAGCTTCTTTTTCCGCCTTTTCTTTTGCCTCTTTCTCGGCTTTCAATTTGGCTTCTTTTTCCGCTTTGAGTTTCGCCTCTTTTTCTGCTTTTTCTTTCGCTTCTTTTTGAGCTTTTTGCTCTTCTAGCTTTTTCTGTTCAGCACGTTTTTGAGCCAATTCAGCCTCTTTTTGTTGTTGAGCTTTTTCCGCCTCTTTGGCTTTACGTTCTTGTTCCGCTTGCTTTGCCGCCGCTTCTAAACGTTTCGCCTCTGCCTCGGCTTTCAAACGAGCAGCTTCGGTGGCTTTTTTACGCGTTGCATCTTCTTCAAGCTGTTTTTTCAACTGCTCTTGTTTAGCTTTTTCTTGTCTCGCTTGCTCTTGCTTCGCTTGTTCCTGCTTTAATTGCTCTTGTTTAGCCATTTCTTGCTGGCGTTTTTGCTCTTCACGTTTTTTCTCTTCTTGTTTCTGTTTTTCAAGTTGAGCTAAACGTTGTTGAGCCGCCAACTGTTGTTCCGCTTTGGTCGGCTGTTCAGGGGCTGGTTCAGGTTCTGGCTCGTCAGGCACAGGTTCTTCTTTTTCCTGTTCGACTTTTGGCTTAGGGTTGGCTTGCTTTTCTGCTTTGAGCCGTCCATATTCCGCCGCCACTTGCCCCGTATCGACCATTACTGCCTCAAAATCCTCGCTGCTGCCACCGCTACCGCCCGCCGAGGGTAATTCGACTTTGGTAAAAAGCGAGCCAAGCAACAACAATCCAATCAGCAATAAGTGCAACAGGATTGAGGCAATCACCGCAAGTTCTAGTCTATCGTTCTTCGTTTTCACGCCCGATCCTTGCCATTATTTGCCTTCGGTCATTAAACCGACTGATTTAATGCCCGCATCTTTTAATAAGGTAATGCCTTTCATCACTTCTTCATAAGGCACTTCTTTGCCCCCAGCAACGAGGAAAAGGGTGTTGTTATCCTTTTGAAACGCCTCGCCTGCATAGGCAACCACTTCCTGTTCCGTCAAGTTTTCTTGACCACCTTGCACATAGTTGCCGTCAATTTTTAATTTGTATAAGCCAACACCTGAAATTTCGAGAATCACAGGGGTTTTATCTTCGTTAGAAACCGATTGACTATGTTTATCTTCTGGCAATTCAACTTCAACACTTTGGCTGATAATCGGGGCGGTTGCCATAAAAATCAGTAAAAGCACTAATAATACGTCCAAAAATGGCACGATGTTGATTTCAGATTTAATGTCATTACGTTTACGACGACGGTAAGACATACTTTCCTCTTAAAATGAATAAGTAAAAGATCTGACAACAAGCGGTCAGATCTTATGAAATTGCTAAATTTGCAGAAATCCTACCGCTTGCTTACTTCTTCGCAAAGGCTTCACGATGTAAGATCGTAGTAAATTCATCAATAAAGTTGGCGTAATTTTGTTCTAACTTGCTCGCACGCAAGCTCAAACGGTTGTATGCCATTACCGCTGGGATCGCAGCAAATAAGCCGATCGCCGTGGCGATCAATGCCTCGGCAATCCCTGGGGCAACAGATTGTAAAGTCGCTTGTTTCACCGCACTTAATCCCATAAATGAGTGCATAATCCCCCAAACCGTCCCGAATAAGCCGATATATGGGCTGATTGAACCCACCGTGCCTAGGAATGGAATATAGCTTTCCAACCCATCCACTTCACGGTTTAACGCAAGGTGCATTGCACGGGTTGAGCCTTGAATCATCGCCTCTGGGGCATCTGGATTCACTTGTTGCAAGCGGGTAAATTCTTTAAAACCTGCATAGAAAATTTGCTCTGAACCGCTTAACGCTTCACGGCGGTTATCTAAGCCTTGATGCAAGCGGTGCAAATCTTCGCCCGACCAGAATTTATCTTCAAACGCCTCTGAGGCTTTTTTGGCACGGGTTAGAACGCCGCTACGCTGAATAATCACCGCCCACGATAAAATCGAGAACGCAATGAGAATTAAGATAACAATCTTAACCACGATACTCGCTTCCATAAAGAGCGACACTAGGCTAAATTGATTTTCCATTAAAAACTCCGAATGAATAAGAATTAGGCTAAATATGAAGCGAGCATTTGCTGAATATCGGCAGGAATGGCGATCGGCTTCATTTTGGTTAAATCTACACTGGCAACAGTAACCGTTGCTTCGCTTAAACAGAGATCGCCTCGATACAAACGCTGTAAAAAGACGATACTGGCTTTTTTAAGTGCTTTTATTTCCGTTTTAACGGTTAATAAATCATCTAAACGAGCTGGCGTTTTGTAATCAATCGCTAAGTTTTTGACGACAAAGGCAATCTGATTTGCCAACAAGAATTGTTGTGAAAATCCGCCCTGCCGTAAAAATTCGGTTCTTGCACGCTCAAAGAAACAGATGTAGTTTGCGTGATAAACCACGCCACCTGCATCGGTGTCTTCGTAATAAACTCTGATAGGGAAATCCATCGTTGTTATTCAGCCTATTTTATTGAAAAACGCCTAAAATTTAGGCGTAAAAAACTTACGCATTTTAGAGAGTGCGAAAAGGTTATGCAAGGGGTTGGAAAAAATATTTTTTGAGGAAAATAAAAAAGCGTGGCTCGCCACGCTATTTTGAAATGTAAAGGTAAATAATGGAAAAAATCACGAGAATGTAACCGCTTATCGGCAGGAAAATGAGCTGCCAAACCGCAGAACGAATGGTAAAACCAATGCCGTGAATCCATAAAATCGCCATTCCATAAAAGGCTAATAAGGCTAAATACGGCACTTTTCCGCCAAAATGCTGGGCGAAAACGCTTGAATTGAGCAAAATAAAGCCAAATAAAAAGGTGGCGAGGATAAAAGAAAGGGCTTGTAGCAAGCCCTTTGCAGTGAAGTTATAAAGTGAGCGAATCATTATTCGTCAAATTTACCTGTTTTCTCAATGCTGATAGTAATTACTGTCGCAAAAAGAATGGCAAGCAAAACGCCTAATACCCAAGTTACATAAAACATTGTTGTTCTCCTTAGTATAGACTTGCTTTGTTGTCTTCGATGAATTTCGCATCAAGACGACCAAACATTTTGATGTAAGTCCAAATGGTGTAACCCAATACGATTGGCACGAAGATACAAGCCACGATTAACATTACGGTTAAGGTGAATTGGCTTGCGGTTGAATCCCACGCCGTCAAACTCATTGCTGGGTTTGAAATTGATGGCATTACGAATGGGAACATTGCCACACCTGCGGTAAGGATAACACCCGTTTGCATAATGGAAGACGAGAAGAACGCCCAACCAGAACGGTTTGCTTTTGAACTTACCACGGTTAATAACGCACCGACGACCGCTAATGCAGGAATTACCCACAATACTGGCATTTCGATGAAGTTTTTGAACCACGCACCTGTTTCTAACGCAACGGTTTTGTTAGTGAAAACAGATTGTGCGTTGTGGTCGATTTGGCTGGTGATCACGAAGCCTTCTTTGAAGTAAATCCACACGCCAGCTAACACGAACGCCACAAGGGTGATGATAGCGGTTAGTTGTGCCACATTTCTTGCACGGTTGCGTAAATCGCCCGTAGTTTTCATTTGTAACCAAGTTGCACCTTGGGTGGTCAGCATCATTAAGCTCACGACACCGCATAATAAGGCGAATGGATTTAACAAGCCGAAGAATGAGCCTGTGTATTTCACTTGGTTGATGTTGTTGAACTCAAACGGTACGCCTTGTAACAAGTTACCGAATGCCACTCCGAACACCAATGACGGCACGAAACCACCGATGAACAAGCCCCAGTCCCACGCATTACGCCATTTTGGAGCGTCAATTTTCGCACGATATTCAAAGCCCACTGGGCGGAAGAATAACGCCGCTAACACCAAAATTAACGCAATAAAGAAACCAGAGAATGCCGTTGCATAAACCGTTGGCCACGCAGCGAAGATCGCACCGCCTGCGGTTAATAACCAAACTTGGTTACCGTCCCAGTGTGGGGCGATTGAGTTAATCATCACACGGCGTTCCACGTTGCTTTTACCGATCACAGGTAATAGGGTAATTACCCCCATATCAAAACCGTCAGTAATCGCAAAGCCGATCAATAAAACACCGATTAAAACCCACCAAATAAAGCGTAGAATTTCATAATCAATCATTTTCTAATCCTCTTATTTCGCAGATTGCTCAAAGTGGTAACGACCTGTTTTTAATGCACTTGGGCCAAGTCTGCCGTATTTGAACATTAAATACATTTCCACCACGAGGAAGAGCGTATATAAACCGCAAAGTAACCCGATTGAGAACCAAAGCTCGCCCGTAGTTAATGCAGAGTTCGCTACGCCCGTTGGCAACATTTCATAAACTGCCCACGGCTGACGGCCATATTCCGCCAAGAACCAACCGCTTTCAATCGCAATCCACGGTAATGGAATACCCCATAATAAGGCTTTTAAATAAATTGGGTGTTTTTGCACCGTGCCACGCAAGTTTTTCAAGAATGCGATACCGATTAACAATAACATCAAACCACCTGAAAGCATCATAATACGGAATGCCCAGAATGTTGGACCTACGTTTGGAATGGTATCCGCTGCCGCTTTTAAGATTTGATCTTCCGTTGCGTCCACCACTTTATCGGTATATGGTTTTAACAATAAACCAAAGCCAAGATCTTTTTGCACCGCTTTGAACGCCGCTTTATCCTCTTCGGTGTAGTTACCTGAACGTAATTTTTCGAGTAAGCCATAAGCCACGATACCGTTACGCACACGCTGTACGTTTTCCGCACGCAAATCTTTCAAACCTTTGATTTCTTTGTCGAAAGAACGGGTGGCGATAATCCCTGCCATATATGGGATAGAGATTGCCGTTTCGTTTTTCATTTCCGCCGAATTTGGAATCACGAACGCATTCCACGCAGCTGGGGCTGGGTGGGTTTCAAATTCCCCTTCCATTGCCGCCAATTTCACAGGTTGTGCTTTACCGATTTCGTAGCCTGATTCATCACCCATAATCAATACAGAGATGATCGCCACTAAACCAAAGCTCGCACCCACAGAGAATGAGCGTTTCGCAAAGCCAAGATCACGACCTTTTAAGATGTAGTAAGCACTGATCCCTAACACGAAGATCGCACCACAAGTATAGCCTGCGGTTACGGTGTGTAAGAATTTAGACTGCGTAACTGGATTTAAGAAAAGTTCTGAGAAACTTGTCAATTCCATTCGCATTGTTTCAAAGTTAAATTCTGAGGCAACAGGGTTTTGCATCCAACCGTTTGCCACCAAAATCCACATTGCTGAGAAGTTAGAACCGAACGCGACTGCGTAAGTTGCTAGTAAGTGTTTACCTTTTGATAAACGATCCCAACCAAAGAAGAAAATACCGATAAAGGTAGATTCTAAGAAGAACGCCATTAAGCCTTCAATCGCTAATGGTGCACCAAAGATATCGCCCACATAGTGGGAATAGTAAGACCAGTTTGTTCCGAACTGGAATTCCATTGTAATACCAGTCGTTACCCCCAAGGCAAAGTTAATACCGAATAACTTACCCCAGAACTTAGTCATATCTTTATACACTTCTTTACCCGTGGTTACATAAAGGGTTTCCATCACCACGAGGACGAAAGAAAGACCCAATGTTAATGGCACAAATAAGAAGTGATAAAGGGCAGTTAAAGCAAACTGCAATCGAGAGAGTTCAACAACGTCTAACATCTCAAACCTCTTTTCTACTTAGCCTGAAAATTATTGATTACCGAAAGTAATCACCCCAAATAACTCGCTTTTAACTTACGCCCAACAAGAACATAACCTAAAAACGTTAGCGTTGCATTTTACTCTCAAAAGCCTAAATAAAAAACAGTAAATTTGTGTCAAATTTCACATTTTGGAAGAAAAAATTTAATTTTTTTGTGATTTATTCCCATTATTAAAAATACGATTACTTTAAGATAACAATTTATTAACAATTTCATTTTTTCCCTAAAAAATAGGCAGGATCAAAAAAGATCGCAAAACCTCACAAAACCGATGACAGACCGTTTCGCTTTTGCTAGAATCCCGAAAATTTTCCGATCAACCATTCGAAATCAATCGAAAAAACATAAGGATAATTGTCGTGAAAAAACAGATTTTAGCGATTACGATTGCACTCAGCACCGCCTTGATCGGGCAAAATGCGTTGGCGAAAAATGTCAAAACCTCGTCGCTTGCCATTGCTAAACCTAGCACCAGCAAAAGCCAAGCAGCTCCAAAACAGTGCCAACAACTGTTTAACGCAACGGACAAATTGATCGCCGAAGCTGCAAGACAACCAGGGACTCACAGCAACCTTGTGCAAAAAATGAAAACCAAACTGTCTAGCACCAAGCAACAAATTTTAAAACTTGATGTGGCAATGCAACAAAAAAGTTGCGATAAAGGCTTAGTTGCCTTGAATGATTTGGTTAAACGCTACTAATTCAATTTCAAATAAAAAAACCGAGTTAATTACTCGGTTTTTTATTTATTCTTTCAATAAATCTATCGCAAAAATCAACGCCTCAATAAAAGTGTCAATATCCTGCTGCTGATTATAATGAGCCAGCGAAATTCGCAACGTGCCAGCCTGCGATAAATAACGTAAATAGGGCTTAGCACAATGCTCGCCGCTACGCAGGGCGATTTGGCGTTCCGCCATTATCGCCGCAATGTCCGCATGATGAATACCGTCCACCACAAAACTAATGGTGCTGGTTAAATACGCTTTTCGCCCTAAAATTCGCACATTTTCGAGAAAATCTAACCGCTTGTAAGCATAGTCCAACAAGGTTTTAAGGGATTGATTTAACGCTACAAAATCCCAACCATTCAACCATTCCAACACCTTGCCAAAGCCAATAATACCCGCAATGTTCGGCGTGCCAGCCTCTAACCGATAGGGCAATTCCGCCAATTCAAGGTGGCGTTCGCTTACCGATTTCAACATCTTTCCGCCATAAACAAGGGGTCGGATTTCGGCTAATTTCGCCTCATTGCCAATCAACGCCCCCACCCCAGTCGGTCCATACATCTTATGTGCCGAGAACGCATAAAAATCCGCCCCGATTTGTTGCACGTCCACTGCCTCACAACAGACCGCTTGTGCCATATCAATCAGCACCATTGCTGGCGAATATTGGCGGATCAATTTCACTAGGGCTTCCGCAGGCTGTCGCACGCCAGTTACATTTGAGATCAGATGAAACGCCACGATCTTAGTGCGATCCGAAAGGCGATCTCGCAATAACGCAGGATCGATCTGACCATTTTCATCTAACGGCAACACGATCAACTTAGCTTGACGGCGTTCCGCAAGCTGCTGCCACGGAATAAAATTGGCGTGATGTTCCGCCACCGTGATCACTATTTCATCATCTTCTTGTAGCAGATGCTCGATCCCATTCGCCACCAAATTGATCGCGTGAGTCGTGCCACTCGTCCAAACCACATTTTCTCGACTCGCCACATTAAAGCGTTTTGCCACCAAATCCCGTGCCTTTTCATAGGCTTGGGTTTGGGCGAAATCGTACTGGCTGCGATGCACCGAACCTGCCGAACAGTAAAAATCGTTGGTTGCCTCAATCAGCACCTTCGGTTTCAAGGTGGTCGCCGCCGAATCGAGATAAACCCATTCGGGGGATCGCTCAAAGAAAGGGAAATTTGCACGAAATTGTTGGTTAATCATCATCTTTGTTGTGCTTTTCGATAAAGTTTATTGCACGGAATGCCGTCCCCATTGCCGTCCAATTCCTGCCAGCCACAAATTTTAAAATATCGCACCGCTTGTTCATAATCCGCCATTTGACGGCAACTGCGTTTGACTTGGCAATTCAAATTTGCCGAAGTCGGCTGGGTGTTTGTTACTTGGCGATTTTCCATTTGATCCCGTTTCAATTTACGCCATTCAGCGGGATCAACAGGATTCGGATCTCGCCACAACCCCACCCGTTGAGCTTGGGCGTTGGCTTGGGCTTGTTGATAAATCGGCTGGGTTTGGCGATACGCCCACGCCATTCCCTGCTCGACCAATTTCAAATTCAGATTGTCGCCCGATTCATACACTACCGCCAACATACGCTGATATTTGTCGTAACCCGTAACCGCAAGGGTAACTTGCTTTTTGAAAGCAAGGCTGGCGAGGGCTTGCTTGGCTCGTTGCCCGAAGGGTTGAGCCAGTTCAGGGGCATCAATATGCACCAACCGCACTTTGATTTGAGCCTTATCTTTCAAGCAAGTGAGAGTATCGCCATCACTAATTCCCACCACTTTACAGCTCAATTCCCGCTCAACCGCCATTGCAAGCGGTGAGATAATCAAAAAAATCGCTAAAAGCCGTTTCAGATATTTCACGAGATTTTTTCCAATAAGGTTAAGGTTTCATAATGTGCCGTGTGGGGAAACATATCGAACAACTGCACTTTTCGCAGGCGATAGCGAGTGAGCGAAACGAAATCTTTCGCCATTGTTTCCGCATTACAGCTTGAATAAATGAGATAGGGCGAACCGAGTTCGTTCAAAAATTCCGCTAATGGCTTGCCAATGCCTCGCCGAGGTGGATTGACGATCACCAAATCGGGCGTTTTTTGTTCACTATTTAAGGCAAATTGTGCCGAGTCGAGGGATTGAAACTGCACATTTTGCAAGCCTAAGGCGGCAGCGGATTGGGTCGCACTCGCAATCGCCGAGGGGGAAATTTCAATCCCCGTTAAAGTTACCGCAGGATTTTTGGCTTGCAAGGCTTTGGCACAATGTAAGCCAAATCCGCCCACCCCACAAAAGAGATCCCACAAATGCACAATCGGCAATTCGCTAACCCACTGTTGAGCAGTCAAATAAAGTTGGCTCGCTACGCTTGGGTTGGTTTGAAAAAAGCCCTGCGGACGAATAAATAACGGCACGCCGTTAAAACGTTCTTCAATCACCTTGCGTGGCGTGAGGAAAATTTCCGTTTCCCCCTCTAACACCGCCGAATGGTTGGGCTGAATGTTCAAACTCACCACCGAATCCGCTGGCAATTTGGCTAAAAAAGCGGGCAATTCCCGCTCAACAAGCGGTCGTTTTAGCTCACTTTTTAGCACAAAACGGATCATCAGCGACCGATTGTAACGGCTTTCCGTAATCAAAATATATTTCAACTCGCCCTTTTTCTTGGCGATATTGTAAGGCACTAAGCCTGCCCGCCCGATAAAATCTTTGAGGATCGGAAAAAGCTCGGCAAAACTCGGCGGATAAAGGGGACAATCGCAGAGATCCACACCACTTTGCGGATCATTGGGATCGGTTAAAATCCCCAAAATCGGGCGTTCAACGCTACCCGACACTACCATTTTTGCCTTGTTGCGAAAACCTGCCAACGGCGAAAAAATCGGCGGTTGCCATTGTTCTTCGGAAAATTTTTCAGAAAGCAACCCCTTGATGTTCGCCGTTTTTGCATCGATTTGGTTGGCATAATCCTGATCTAACCATTGGCAAGAGGTGCAACGCTTCGCCTCAAAATGGGGGCAAATCAGCCTTGCCCCCTGCTCGCTATGCTGCATTTTGGGCTTTCCATTCCAACCATTGATCCTGCAAGGCTGAAAGCTGTTGGGTCATCGCTTGCCAACGAGGGCTACGCTCTAATTCTTGCCACGAGAAGGATTTACGCTTCATTAGGGATAAATGGCGTTCTTGCTGGGCTTCGGTTGGTTGATATTTCAAGCCGTCCAACACTTGCACTACGCCCTCTGGCTCGTTGCACAACAGTAGCAAATCGCAACCTGCGTTAAGGGCTTTTTCGCTACGTTCAACATAGTCGCCCATAAAGCCTGCCCCTTTCATTCCCAAATCGTCCGAGAAAATCACGCCGTTAAAATTGAGCTGTTGGCGTAGCACCTCTTTCAGCCAATAGTGCGAACCGCTGGCGGGTTGGCTGTCGCATTGGGTGTAGATAACGTGAGCAGGCATAATCGCCGATAGCTTGCCCTTGCCGATCAACTGTTGGAACGGCTGAATATCGTGGCTGAAAATTTGCTCACGAGGGCGATCATCAAACGGCGTTTCCAAATGCGAATCGGCGATAACGTGTCCGTGTCCTGGGAAATGCTTGCCCGTGGTCGCCATTCCCATTTCCAACATTCCGTCAATAAAGGCTTCCGCAATCGGCAGAATATCCTCAGGCTGTTCGCCGAACGAACGGTCGCCAATCGCCTTACAACAATGCCCTAAATCCAGAACGGGGGCAAAACTTAAATCAATGTCGAGGGCAAACATTTCCGCCGCCATTAACCAACCGCTCTCTTTGGCGAAATGTTGCTGTTCCTGCGGATTTTTGCCCAATTTTAGGAAAGATTGCATTGCAGGCAAGCGGGTAAATCCCTCACGAAAACGCTGCACCCGTCCGCCCTCTTGATCTACCGTAATTAACAACGGTTTTTTAACCCGTTGGCGAATGGATTTAATCAAGGCTTGAATTTGCTCACGGTCGTGAAAATTGCGGGTAAACAAAATCAAGCCAGACACCAACGGATGCGACAAAATCTCTTGTTCTTCAACGGTCAATTCTTGACCTTTAATATCAATCAGTAACATATTTCCCCCTATTAAAAAGCCCTTGAAGATCAAGGGCTTTCGATTATTTCGCCGAATTTTTTGCTTGATTGCGTCTCATCACAATGTTCAATAATTCCACCACCAGCGAGAACGCCATTGCAGTGTAAATTGCTGATTTTGGAATGTGCAAATCAAAGCCCTCGCCCACCAACGCAAAGCCGATTAAAATCAAGAACGCCAAGGCTAAGTTTTTAATGGTTGGATTATGTTCCACAAAGTCGCCAATTGGTTTAGCCGCAAACATCATTACCCCTACGGCAATCATAATTGCAATTACCATTACAGGAATATCATCTGCCATTCCTACTGCGGTAATTACCGAATCCAACGAGAACACAATATCTAAAATCGCAATTTGAATTAAAGTTAAAAAGTAGCTCGCTTTTTTGCTCTGCTCGGCTTTCTCTTCTTCGCTTTCGCCTTTGATCGCTTCTTTTAATTCCATTGCACTTTTCACGATTAAGAACAAGCCACCGAGGATTAAAATTAAATCACGCCCTGAAATTTCTTGCCCTGCGAACATAAATAGCGGATTGACTAATTTCATCATCCACGACAGGGAAAGCAGTAATAAAATCCGAGTTCCCATCGCTAAACCTAGCCCGATAATCCGCCCCGATTGGCGTTGATGTTCTGGCAAGCGAGAAACTAAAATACTGATGAAAATGATGTTGTCAATACCCAACACAATTTCAAGCCCAGCGAGGGTAATTAACGCCACCCACGCTTCTGGATTTGCAATCCAATCAAACATAAGGAAATCCTTTAAAAATTCAGCCGTAGCCGATCCCGTAAAAAGTTGCACATCATAGCGAGAGAACGCCGAAAATTAAAGGGGGCTAGCGTAAAAAACTCTGTAAAATTTGTGAGGTGAACGATTTACGCAGATAAAAACCTAACGGCAAACTCTGAATTTGCTCACCGTCTGCATTGATCGCATTTGTCAAAGCCTTGCTGTTTCGACCTTTCGGGCGTAACTGCAACACTTCGCCGAGGGTGGCGTTAATTTCGTTTAACCGCCCGAACACGATCAATTCCATTAACTCGTCCCAATCTAGCTGTAATTGCTGTTCCTGCTCGGGGCTTGGCGACCACAAAATCGGCTGCCCGATATGGCGATCCGCCACGGAAATTTGTCGCTCGCCCTCAACGGGAATCCAAAGCACCCGTTGCAATTTGTGCCGAACGTGGGAAGTTTGCCAAGTGATGCCGTGATTTTGCGTAAGTGGGGCAAGGCTCACAAAAGTCGTTTCAAGGGGTTCGCCCTGCCGATTGATCGGGATTGTTTTCAACTCGATCCCCAAATGGGCAAAATCTTGCTCTGGCTTACTGCCTGCTTTCGCCCCTAGCGCCGTTTCAATCAACTGCCCCACCCAGCCTTTATCTCGTTTTAAATCGGGTGGCACAGGGATATTCAATTCCGCCGCCACTTCACCCAAGGTAAAACCCGCCAACCATTGAGCTTTGGCGAAAAGGACTTGTTCGGTGGCGGAAAAGGTGGCTAATTCCATTGTTTCATCGGCTTAAAGCACAACAAGCGGTGAGATTTGATGAAATTTCAAAAAATCCTACCCCTTGTAAAAGCTACATCCACGCGTTACTGCGGATCACACCCACCGCAATGCCCTCAATCTCAAAGAATTTAGAACGAGGATCAACCACAATCGGCTCTAATTCATCATTTTCTGGGTGCAGATAAATTAACTCGCCTTTCTTTTCAAGGCGTTTTACCGTTACTTCATCATCGACCCGAGCCACCACCACTTGGGTATTGCGAGCCACATTGGTTTTATGCACGGCAAGCAAATCACCGTCATAAATGCCGATATTTTCCATTGAATTACCGCTCACACGCAGTAAATAATCCGCCGCAGGGTTGAACATTGCACCGTTGATCGGGTAATAATTTTCAACGTGTTCAATCGCCATAATCGGCGTGCCAGCCGCCACTTTGCCGACTAACGGCAAACCTTCATCATTTGCCGCTTCTTCCTCATCGTTTACCAAAATCCGAATCCCACGGGACGTACCAGAAAGCATTTCAATATAACCCTTACGAGCCAAGGCTTTCAAATGCTCTTCCGCCGCATTCGGCGATTTAAAACCAATCTCACGGGCAATTTCCACCCGTGTTGGGGGCATTCCCGTGTGTTCAATGTGCTGTTTGAGAAAATCAAAAATTTCTTGCTGACGAGCCGTTAAATGTTTGCGTGCCATTTTATCCTCTCTGTTTATTTATCCATTTTTGGTATTATATACAGTAAAATTTGATTTGTAACTAATTTTTTAGCAAAAATTTTGTGGTAAACTACCGCTTGTTTCCAACATAATGTCAAAAAATAGGAAAAAATATGGCGAGTTTTTTAAATTTTTACCGAAAATTACTCAATTTACCCCTTTCGTTACTCGTGAAATCCCGTGCAATTCCTGCCGATCCGATTAACGAACTTTCCCTTAATTTGTTGCAACCGATCCTCTATGTATTACCCTACACTTCGCAAACGGATCTGCTCATCATTCAAAAAAACTGTTTGGCATTAAACCTGCCCGATCCGTTACAGCCCAATGAAATCAATGGTCAATCTCTGCCTCGTTATGTTTTCTTAGATGAAGGTCGCCGTTTTTTCAAATCAAAAGGGGCGAAAAGCGAAACGGAAAGCCTGTTTTACCGTTATTTAGATTTACACCATAATGATGAAAATTTAGACGTTCAACTCGTGCCAGCGTCCGTTCTCTGGGGGCGTTCCCCTGGGAAAGAAAAAACCCCTTCGTTACGCTTTTTAGGTGGCTTTCAACGCCTGATTGCGATTTTATGGTTCGGGCGTGATAACTTCGTTCGCTTCTCGCAAGCGGTAGGTTTACGCTCAATTTTCACCCAAGACGGTGCAGACGAAAAAATCGCCCAAAAATTGGCTCGTATTGCCAAAATCCACTTTGCTCGCCAACGCTATTCCGCAATGGGGCCTCGCCTGCCTGATCGTGAAGTGATGTTCAACAAATTGCTCAATTCGGCGGTAATCCAAACGGCGATTCAAGAAGAAGCCACCAACAAAAAAATTTCCGAAGAAAAAGCACGCAAAGAGGCGGAAAAGATCCTCAATGAAATCGCCGCCGATGTTCGCCACGAAAGTTTGCGAATGGCGGATCGTGTGCTTAGTTGGCTTTGGAACAAGCTCTATCAAGGGATCAACGTCCAAAACGGCGACCGTGTGCGTAAGCTCGCGTTGGAAGGGCACGAAATCGTTTATGTGCCGTGCCACCGCAGCCATATGGACTACCTTTTACTCTCTTACATTCTTTATCATCAAGGCTTAGTGCCGCCGCACATTGCGGCAGGGATCAACCTCAATTTCTTCCCCGCAGGCCCGATTTTCCGCAGTTGGGGGGCGTTTTTTATTCGCCGCACTTTCAAAGGCAACCGCCTCTATTCCACCATTTTCCGTGAATATCTGGCGGAACTATTCTACCGTGGCTATTCGGTGGAATACTTTATCGAAGGCGGTCGCTCTCGCACGGGGCGTTTGCTCGAACCGAAAACAGGAATGATGTCAATGACCCTGCAAGCCCTGCAACGTGGCTTGGCTCGCCCGATCAGCATCGTGCCAGTTTACATCGGCTACGAACACGTTTTAGAAGTGGACACCTACGCCAAAGAACTGCGTGGGGCGGAAAAAGAAAAAGAAAACGCAGGCTTGGTGCTACGCGTCATCAAAAAATTGCGTAATTTAGGGCAAGGTTATGTGAATTTTGGCGAGCCGATCCAGCTCAATAATTACCTCAATCAACACTATCCAGAATGGAAAACCCCAAGTGAAGATGGTCGTCCAACGTGGCTAAATAGTGCCGTAGATGATGTGGCAAAAGAAGTAATGCTCAACATCAACAAAGCGGCAGCGGTCAATGCCAAAAACCTCGTTGGCACGGCACTGCTCGCCTCTCGCCAACGTGCCTTAACCCGTGAATTGCTAATCGAACAACTCAACAGCTATTTAGAATTGCTCAAAGCCGTGCCTTATTCTAAGGATATTACCATTCCGACCGAATCGGCTGAGGAATTGCTCGAACACGTTTTAACCCTACCGCGTGCAGGGGTTCGCACCGAAAAAGACAACTTCGGCGAAATGATGATCCTCGACCGAGAATCCGCCGTGCTGATGACCTACTACCGCAACAACATTCAACACCTATTCGTGTTGCCGTCCTTAGTCGCAAGCGTGATCTTACACCACGAAGCGGTTTCCAAAGATCTGATCCTCAAAACCGTCCATCAAATTTACCCATTCCTACAAGCGGAATTATTCCTTCATTTTAAAAATGAAGAGATCCGCACCCAAGTAGAAACCATTTTGGCAGAGTTCGCTCGCCAAAAATTGATTAAATTTGAAAGCGAAGTGTATCAAATCAACCGCCCACGCATTCGCACCCTGCAACTGCACGCCGCCAACGTGCGTGAAATTCTGCAACGCTACTACATCAGCCTCAACATTCTGCTCGAACAGCCAGAAATCAGCCGAGCAGAATTAGAAAAAGAGAGCCGTTTAATCGCCCAACGCCTTTCGGTGCTACACGGCATCAACTCGCCAGAATTTTTCGACAAGGCACTGTTCTCAACATTCAGCACCAGCCTTAAAAACGAAGGCTACTTCGACCAAGAGGGCAAAGCGATTGAAAACAAAGTTCGCCAAACCGAAGACATTCTGCGTAGCCTAATTTCCCTCGAAGTGCAGCTCACCATTCAAGGGGCAAGCACCGAAAAAGCCGAAACCACCGAAAACCCAACCGCCTAACAAGCGGTCAGATCCTCAAAAAAATAAAAGGACGCATTTTAACAATGCGTCTTTTTTTATTTCCCAAAATCCTCTAACTTAGCCTTTTTGAACATTTTTTGTGCATTTGGAAAATTTATTTCGCCAAGGGCTTGACGTGTTTTTTTTTTTTATAATGCCAAAGATTTACCTAAAAAACAAAGCAGGTAAATCTCTCACTATATTTTAAACAAAGGAAATTTCAATGGAAAATCAAGAAATACAGCAACAACACCCCCAAGAAAGTGCTTGCACTAGAATTAAAAATAAAATTATTAGTGATATTAAACAAGGATACGCACAACTAAAAGACTCAATTCAGCGTAATCCAAATGAATATCAGGAAATACGTAGAAATTGGTTTTCTGGATTAATGTTTATTATCAAATGTTATCTTCCTATTTTAGGTATTTATTCCATAGCTTCTGTTTTTCAAGCAGACATTCCTCAAATTATAAACAGTGCATTAATGATATTACTTATCATATTCTATTATGTGGTGATTTTAATCTCACTATGGGTAATTATAAATGATAAAGATTTACTAAATAAAATTGTAGCATACATAATATCTATCATAATTATCTTCATTTCATTCTGTATATCCATTTATACAAACGGAAGAGCAACATATCAAACTATTGACCTTATAAATATAGGAATAGAAGAAAATTGCAAACTAACAATCAGTTTAGTAGTTGCCATTATGATTACTTTGTTCTTATTCATATATCCTATTTACTTAATAATAAAAAACCTTAAAAAGATTAAAGAAAACGATGATAAGCATCAAAAATAAAGTGAATCGAACAATTTCCTAACACAGTAGTTGTTAAAGCTCATTACGGCTATTTTTCTCGAAAAATAGCCGATAAAAAAGCCATTTATGGCTTTCCTCGGCAACGAAGTTGCCCCATTGTAATTAATTAAAGGGGTTGCCGTGGCAACGGCAAGCCCTTTAATTCCCCGCCGAAGGCGGCAGGGGTTGCAACCATTTTAAGAGAAGAGATGAGCAAAAAGAAGTGTATTTGAAAAAATTATTCAATCACTTCGATTATAAAACCGTTAAACCACCACCATTAACAAGAGAAGTGATGCAAGCAATTAACGATGAAATGGAGCAAAAAAAGAAAGATGTTCAAAAAGGTATGTTTAATCTAAAACAGATGACTTTTTATGCCTTAATGCATTTTCTTGCTGAAAATTACCATTTCTTAACACCAACAGAAAAAGTAGATGCGTTAAATAAAGCAGGAGAACACAACGGTGCAAGCGGTAACATTTACCAAAATAATAATGGCAAAGTTGGTTATACCCTAAATGCTTTAAATGAGGATTTCCACGCCACTGTACCAACAGAATTCAACAATCTCACTAGCAAAAATAAAGTGCAAAAAGAAGAAGCGGCTAGTCGGATTAATGGTAAACCAATGATAGAAGCTCTAAAAAATACAGATAAAGCTAAAATTTTCTTAACTCGGTTTATAAATTCTGAAAATGAAAAAGAGAAAGAAGAAATATGGAAAGCAATAAAAAAAGAATCAATGAGACAAATTATGGAAACTGTGAAACAGAATCCACAAGATGCTGAATTGCAAGAAAAATTTGAAAAAGTTCAAGAGTTTGAAGAGCAACTTTCTGAAAAACAAAAAAATGAAGTAAGGCTAAATCAAAATTTTAGACAAGAAAATAAAGGTAATGAGTTTAGTAATGCTAAAAAATTAACTTTTTAAGAGGAACTTTAAAATGAAATGGTTTAAATTAGGTTTTATGTTATTTAGTTTGATTGGTTCTATTGCAAATGCAAGTGATACTTTTGCACCGCCTGTTAAATTAACCCCTAAATTGGAAAAGCAGTTTGACAATACAGAACTAAATATTGTTGCTAATAATCGGAATATGTTAGCAAATACCAATAAAGTTAAAAATGGTAAAATCTCATTTTTTGATAACAATATGGTAAGTTATCTTCGCTATTTGTCTAGGGAAGTGGATAAAATTGAAAAGGGAAATTACAACAAAGCATTATTACACACAATAAGAGCAACAGGGAAAGGGTTAATTAGAAATGCTAAAACATTTCAAGTTGCACTAGACAATCGTAGAAATGAGTTTACCCCACAACAATACAATGAGATTAAAGCAAAAATTGAAAATATGGGTGGCTATGGCGTATATATACGAAATACTGCTATTGATACTGGGATAAAGTATTACCCTAATGATTAAAATCTGAATGAAACAAAAAGGCGTAGAATAAATTCTACGCCTTTTTTGTAAAACAACCGCAACCCTTGGGTAACTTCTTTCTAAACAAACAACAGAATTCCTTTTCTTACTCTATCTATTAACAACCCTCTTTTCCAAAAAAACAAATGCACACAAAACCCCTTAAAATTACGCTCTTCTTCCTTATCCCCAACAACCTTATCCCTACCCCTAAATTTCATCATAGATCAACACAACACCCAACAAAATCATTTCCCCACAACACCTTTTCAAGATCTCTTTCACACCACTTAAAAAATAATTACGGTGCTTCTACTCAAAAAATCGCTACCTTCGTTATTCAATGCCTATTTTATCGAACATAAAAACGCAATGCAGAGCGTTCAACAGAACGCCATTGCGTTTTTGCCAATTTCCACAAAATTTCCCACCGCTTGCCGTTCTCGACTTTACGTTTTTCGCCCCCTTCGGCACTGCGTGCCACTTCCCCCGCAAGCGGGGGCAGATCAGACAGCTCTTACTAACGAACAAAGATCTCAAATTTCCACAAAACAAAATCTGCCTCTGCCTGCGAGGGAAGTACCCTGCGTAGCAGGGGGTAGCAACTGTGTTCCCTAAAAAATCTACGCCACCGTCCCTGCGGATAAATGATAGCCAGCATCCCATTTTTCATTGCGTTTGACCAACGCATTCAGAATGGTCAGCAACTTCCGCATACAGGCAGTGAGGGCGACTTTTTTGGGTTTGCCTCTTGCCAACA
>NZ_MUYA01000008.1:12649-203838 GCF_002015115.1 Haemophilus paracuniculus | reverse complement strand
ATCGAACCGCTTGCATAAATTTAGTGCAATCTGTTTAGTTTCATATCAAAAAAGGATGACAAGCGGTAGGATTTTTTCAAATTTTGAGATTAACAAAAAACCCTAGCAGCCTTAACTGTTAGGGTTTTGAGGATTAGCGTCTATTTGCTAGTTTTGAATTTACGATTTCATAAACACGTAATTTTGCAATTTCGCGTGCTAATTTTGCAGACATATCTGCGTTACTGGTTTTACTGAGCGTTTCTTCCGCTTTGCGTTTGGCGACTAAGATGCGTTGTTTGTCAAGCTCTTCGCCACGGATTGCAGTGTCGGCAAGCACGGTAACCACCGTTGGTTGCACTTCAAGGAATCCGCCTGAAACGTAAATCACTTCTTCTTTGTTATCTTCCAAAGTGAATTTAACCATTCCTGGTTTGATGGCGGTAAGAAGTGGAGTATGCCCTGCATACACCCCTAATTCACCGTCAATTCCCGAAGCTCGCACGCTGGTTACTTTGCCTGAGAAGATTTTTCGCTCTGCACTCACGATAGTGAGTTCAAATTGAGATGCCATTTTGTTCTCCTTGTTTTAAGAACAATTACATCTTGTTGGCTCTTTCAACCACTTCATCAATCGAACCTGCCATATAGAACGCTTGTTCTGGGATATGGTCATATTCGCCGTTTAAGATGCCTTTAAAGCCACGAATGGTTTCTTTTAATGGAACGTATTTGCCCGGTGTACTGTTGAACACTTCTGCCACGAAGAATGGTTGTGAGAGGAAACGTTCAATTTTACGCGCACGAGCCACGACTAATTTATCTTCTTCCGATAATTCGTCCATACCAAGAATCGCAATGATGTCTTTTAACTCTTTATAACGTTGTAATGTACCCTGTACGCCACGTGCCACGTTATAGTGTTCTTCGCCAACCACGAGTGGATCGAGCTGACGGGAAGTTGAGTCAAGCGGATCAACCGCTGGGTAGATACCCAAAGAAGCGATTTGACGGCTTAATACTACGGTTGAGTCTAAGTGAGCAAAGGTAGTGGCTGGCGATGGGTCTGTTAAGTCATCGGCAGGCACATAAACCGCTTGCACCGAGGTGATTGAGCCGGTTTTGGTTGAGGTGATACGCTCTTGAAGTACGCCCATCTCTTCTGCAAGGGTTGGCTGATAACCTACCGCTGATGGCATACGACCTAACAACGCTGACACTTCCGTCCCTGCAAGGGTGTAACGGTAGATGTTATCCACGAAGAAAAGCACATCACGCCCTTCATCACGGAATTTTTCTGCCATTGTTAAGCCCGTTAAAGCAACACGCAAGCGGTTACCTGGTGGCTCATTCATCTGACCGTAAACTAACGATACTTTATCTAATACGTTAGAGTCTTTCATTTCGTGGTAGAAGTCGTTACCTTCACGGGTACGCTCGCCCACGCCAGCGAATACTGAGTAGCCAGAGTGCTCAATCGCAATATTACGGATCAATTCCATCATATTTACGGTTTTACCTACACCCGCACCACCGAATAAGCCCACTTTACCGCCTTTTGCGAATGGGCAGATCAAGTCGATCACTTTGATCCCTGTTTCGAGCAATTCGGTGCTGTTCGCTTGTTCTTCATAGCTTGGGGCGGCACGGTGGATTGACCAACGCTCTTCTTCGCCGATAGGACCTGCTTCGTCAATCGGTTCGCCCAACACGTTCATAATACGACCCAAGGTTTTTGTCCCAACAGGAACTTGGATCGGTTTGTTGGTATTCGTTACTTTTAACCCACGTTTTAAGCCGTCAGACGTACCCAGTGCAATACAACGCACCACGCCACCGCCTAATTGTTGTTGAACTTCAAGGGTTAAGCCTGTTTCAACACTTAATGCATCATATACTTTTGGTACTGCATCTTGCGGAAACTCAACATCGATTACAGCACCGATGATCTGTACAATTTTTCCAGTTGCCATTACCGTTCCTCTTTGGTTAAATCGCTGCGGCACCCGCAACAATTTCATTTAATTCATTTGTAATGCT
This sequence comes from Haemophilus paracuniculus, assembly GCF_002015115.1. Taxonomy (GTDB): domain Bacteria; phylum Pseudomonadota; class Gammaproteobacteria; order Enterobacterales; family Pasteurellaceae; genus Haemophilus_E; species Haemophilus_E paracuniculus. Next base: position 201,819 of record NZ_MUYA01000008.1, on the reverse strand, counting down.
TGCTTGGCGAGCTTTGTTATACACCAACTGCAATTCGCCGATAAGCGTGCCTGCGTTATCTGTTGCTGCTTTCATTGCTACCATTCGAGCTGCCTGTTCAGAAGCGAGGTTATCTACAATCGCTTGATATACTTGGGTTTCTAAATAACGAACTAACAAGCTATCCAACAACACTTGCGGATTTGGTTCATAGAGATAATCCCACGAACCGCTTGTGTTTAATTCATCATTTTCGAGCTGAGGTAATGGAAGAAGTTGTTGCACCGTTGGTTTTTGCGACATTGTATTCTCAAAGCGGTTGAACGCGACATACACTGCATCCACCTCGCCGTTGCGATAGGCTTCGATCATACCGTTCACAATCCCAACGATTTTTTCCATTTCAGGATTATCGCCAAGCCCTGTAATTTGAGCGTTCACTTTCAAACCCAAAGATTGGAAGAAACTGACCGCTTTCGAGCCGACTAACCCAAGCTCAACACTAACGTCTTTATCTTTCCACGCTTTAAATTCATTCAAAGTTTTCTTGAATAAATTGATGTTAAGACCGCCACACAAACCACGGTCGGTCGAAATCACCAAGTAGCCGACTTTCTTAACATCACGTTGAACTAAAAACGGGTGCTTATAACCAATGCTTCCTTTGGCGATATGGCTAATCACCTTGCGGATTGTTTCCGCATAAGGGCGACTGGCTGCCATACGCTCTTGCGTTTTACGCATTTTAGAGGTAGCCACCATTTCCATTGCTTTTGTGATCTTTTGGGTATTACGAACACTCGCAATTTTGGTTCTTATCTCTTTCGCACCTGCCATTTTGTGTCTCCGTTAGAGTGAATTACCACGCACTGTTCTTTTTGAAACTTTCAACAATTTCAGTGAGTTGATCCTTAATCGAATCGTTGTAATCGCCTGATTTTGTTAAATCTTTCATAAAGTCTGCGTAGTTGCTGTTCGCATACTCTAAGAGTGCTTTTTCAAATGAGCTGATACGTTCTAACTCGACATCATCTAAATAACCAAACTCGGCAGCGAATAACACTAACGCAAGTTGAGCCACCGACATCGGGCTAAATTGTTTTTGTTTGAGTAATTCGGTTACTTTCTGACCGTGTGAAAGCTGTTTACGCGTTGCATCGTCTAAGTCTGACGCAAACTGTGCGAACGCCGCTAATTCACGGTATTGTGCCAATGCGGTACGGATACCACCCGACATTTTCTTTACAACCTTAGTTTGTGCCGCACCACCCACACGAGAAACCGAGATACCTGGGTTTACCGCAGGGCGAATACCCGCATTGAACAAGCCTGATTCTAAGAAGATCTGACCGTCGGTAATCGAGATTACGTTGGTTGGAACGAACGCCGAAACATCGCCCGCTTGGGTTTCGATGATCGGTAACGCGGTCAAAGAACCTGTTTGACCTTTCACCGCACCTTTGGTGAAACGCTCAACATAGTCGGCATTTACACGAGAAGCACGTTCAAGTAAGCGTGAGTGTAGATAGAACACATCACCAGGGAAGGCTTCACGACCTGGTGGACGGCGTAAAAGTAATGAAATTTGACGGTAAGCCACCGCTTGTTTGGATAAATCATCGTAAACGATTAACGCATCTTCACCACGATCACGGAAATATTCGCCCATTGCACAACCTGCATAAGGGGCAAGGTATTGTAACGCCGCCGATTCTGACGCTGACGCCACCACCACGATCGTATTTTGTAACGCACCGTGTTCTTCTAATTTACGCACTACGTTTGAAATGGTTGAGGCTTTCTGACCGATCGCCACATAGATACATTTGATGCCTGAATCACGTTGGTTGATGATCGCGTCGATCGCAAGTGCTGTTTTACCTGTTTGACGGTCGCCGATAATCAACTCACGCTGACCACGACCGATTGGCACCATTGAGTCCACCGCTTTATAACCTGTTTGAACAGGTTGATCCACCGATTGACGGTCGATAACACCAGGGGCGATCACTTCCACTGGCGAGAAGCCATCGTTTTGGATTTCGCCTTTGCCGTCAATTGGCTGACCGAGGGTGTTCACCACACGACCTAACAAGCCACGGCCCACTGGCACTTCAAGAATACGCCCTGTGCATTTCACTTCCATACCTTCCGCTAAATCTGCGTAAGGCCCCATTACTACCGCACCGACTGAATCTCTTTCTAAGTTCAACGCAATCGCATAACGATTGCCTGGTAATGCAATCATTTCCCCTTGCATTACATCGGATAAGCCGTGGATACGAATAACCCCGTCGCTTACCGAAACGATTGTCCCTGTGCTTTGAGCTTCGCTCACCACATTAAACTGGGCAATACGTTTTTTAATCAATTCACTAATTTCTGTTGAATTTAGTTGCATTTTCTTATTCCTCTTACAAGCTCAACTCAGTTGCCAAACGGTTTAGCTGTCCACGGCTACTGCCGTCAATCACAGTATCATCATAGCGAATCATCACGCCAGCCAAGAGGCTACTGTCAATTTTGGACACAATACGCACTTTGCAATTAAGTCGCTTTTCCATCGCAGTGGCGATTTTGGTTTGTTGTGCTTCACTTAATTCTTGTGCTGAAATCACTTCCACCTCTTTCACGGCTTCGTGATCGGCACGCAATTCAAGAAAGGCTTCTAACACCGAAGGTAACGCCGCTAAGCGTTTATTTTCAGCCATTATACGAATGAAATTTTGCCCATATTCATCAAGTTGATCGCCACAAATGCCGACAAAAGTATCCGCAATTTGTGTTGAAGCAAGGCTGGAACTGATGTAATCAGCCACTTGCTCATTCTCTGCCACTAACGCCGAGAATTGCAACATCGCCTGCCATTTATCCAACTGACGCTGTTCTAAAGCAAAATCAAAAGCTGCTTTAGCGTAGGGGCGAGCTACTGTACTTAGTTCTGACATCTGCCCCACCTTATTATAGTTCTGCAACTAGCTTATCAATAATGTCATTGTTTGCCGCTGCATCGACAGAACGACCCACAATTTTCTCAGCACCAGCCACTGCCAATGCTGCCACTTTTTGACGCAATTCTTCTTGAACACGTTTACGCTCACTTTCCACTTCGGCATAACCTTGCTCAATAATTCTCGCTCTTTCTGCTTCCGCTTCCGCTTGAACAGAATCCAAAATCTCATTACGGCGTTTAGTTGCCAAATCAATGATTTTTTGTGCTTCCTCTTTCGCTTTGGCAAGCTCTTGCTCAACCAATGCTTTCGTGTCCGCTTGTTCCTGTTTTGCTTTTTCAGCACTCGCCAAAGCGTCTGCAATGCTTTTCTGACGATCTTCAATCGCCTTAATCAGCGGTGGCCAGACATATTTCATACAGAACGCCACAAATAGGGCGAACGCAATCAGCTGACCAATTAGTGTTGCATTTAAATTCACAACGCCTCCTCAAAGTCGGTTAAGTTATTCATTGAATAACGATTAAAACGAAAGCCCGACTTATTTCAATAAATCAATGAACGGGTTTGCGAAGATGAAAAGTAATGAAATACCCACAGCGATCATTGCGATAGCATCGAGAAGACCCGCAACGATAAACATTTTAGTTTGTAAGCTACTTGCAAGTTCAGGCTGACGAGCTGATGATTCTAAGAATTTACCCCCTAAAATCGCAAAGCCAATCGCTGTGCCAAGTGCCGCGAAAGCTAAAAGAATTGACGCACCAATAATTGTTGCTGTGATTACAGATTCCATAATGTTCTCCATTTAGGTTGAAGGATTAGCCAAAGGCTAGGTTGATAAAAAAGGTTAAATCTCAAATACAAGCGGTGAGATTCGCAAAAATTTTCGCCAAACCGACCGCTTGCACCTTTGCTTTCGTTCACAAAACTGATTGAAAGCGATGTTTGCTTAGTGATCCGCCTTGTTATAAGCGATACTCAAATAAACAATCGTTAGCATCATAAAGATAAAGGCTTGAAGCGTAATCACTAAGATGTGGAAAATTGCCCAAACCAAGTGTAACGGCACGCCCAACGCTTGTAGCAAGAAGTTGTCTGCCATATACATTACTGCAATAAGGATAAAAATTAGCTCGCCCGCATACATATTCCCGAACAAACGGAAACCTAATGAAATCGGTTTAGCCAAAAGCGTTACCGATTCAAGCACCAAGTTTACCGGAATCAATAACGGATGGTTGAACGGGTGCAAGGTGTATTCTTTTACGAAACCGCTCACGCCTTTTGATTTGATCGTATAGAAAATGATTAAGAAGAATACGCCGATTGCCATACCCAAAGTGGCACTGATGTCCGCCGTTGGCACGGCACGCAAGTATTCAATCCCGAACAATGCCGCAAATTGACCTGGGAAATCGACAGGGATCAAGTCAATCGCATTCATCAAAAATACCCAGCAGAACACGGTTAAAGCAAGGGGTGCAACCACTTCACGCGAGCCGTGGAAGTTGTCTTTGACCAAGCCATTGACCCATTCCACAATCATCTCAATCAAACATTGCAATTTGCCCGGCACGCCCGTGGTCGCTTTTTTCGCCACACGCGAGAAAATCCACAAAAACAAACCACCTGCCAAGAACGAGAAAAACAGGGTATCTAAATGAACATTCCAAAAGCCATCGCCCGTTTTCAAAAACGTTAAATGGTGCGAAATATACTCAGCAGTTGATCCAGCCATAATCTATCCTTTTGAATTTAAAAGAAATTTTAATTATCCCTTGCACGATTTTTGGCTTGCAAAAAGATCGGCAACGTAATATTCAACAATAACGCAAAAAAGTAGCCCACGAAAAAAGCGATAAAATGAAGCTGCGGCACACCTTTAAAAATCGCCACAATCAGCCCAATCGTCAAAAGCCATTTCAGCCCTTCCGCCCGATAAAAAGCGGTCATTTTCGACTGATTTTTTGCAGATTGTCGAAAGAAAATCCAATATGTAAACAAGCAATGGGGCAAAAAACTCGCCAAACTTCCCAACCAAAGAGAAAGTGCAATTTGCCATTGCCAGACAAAACCCACACACGCCAGCAACACGAGAAAAATCATTTCTAACCGTAATGCGTAACGATATTGCTGTTTTGCTTTATTGATTACAGCAGACATCATAATCCCCGTAAAAAATGTGGAATTTCCACTGTAAAACCAACAAAAATTGGGGCGAATTATACCTTACAAATCTTGACTTTTAAACTAATCACGCCATAAAAAACGGCATTAGATCGCAACTTTGTTATAAAAACGTGAAAAAAATCACATTTTTCAAGCAAATGTAAAAACCCAAAAAACAAAAACAGTCAGGCGATTTGATTTTTTTGATCTCGATCCTGACTATTTGCTTACAATTTTGTCAATTTTGCAAAATTTTTGCGAAAGCCACCGCTTGCACTAACCCTTAGATTGCTCGAACAACCACTCTCGAATCGGTTCGATTGAGTAGGCGATTCGCCAAGTATTGCGGTGTCCACTCGCCCCTTTGCGGTCGGAAGTGGGCAGAAATACCGTTTCTTTATCGAATACGGTGTAGTTAATTGGGCTTTGTTCAGATCGGATTTTGTCGTAGGCAAAGCGATATTGCTCGCTGTCCCAAGTGCCGTTCCAGATCGCTCGGCTAATTTTCGCCCCCTCTTTTTCCAATCGCTCGGTAATGCGGTTTTCCCCAGGGAACGCCCCCAAGTCGTCCATTGAAACCATAATCCACAGCTTTTTCTTCGCCAACGGTGCGACCAAATCCGGCGACCACTGCCCTGCCACCAAATAACTTGCGGCAAACAGATCAGGATATTTGATATTCATCGCAATCGACATCATACAGCCACCCGACTGCCCCGTGGCGTAAAGGCGGCTGGTGTCGATTGGGTATTTTTTAGTCAATTCCTCAATCAAATGAATGGTGGTGTCCAACATCGGCGAGGCTTGCGATTTGTCGTCCACAATGATTTCATCATATTGTGGGGCAAGCACAAAACAAGGGCGTTTCGCCTGTTCCGCAGGGTCAGCCCAAATCACCGCCCCCAAGCCTTGCATTAGGGTGGCTCGATGATATTCGCTGGTTACACCTGCATCGTGCATAAACAGCACCAACGGCAACGGCTGGCTTTGATTTTTAGGCACATAGAGATTGTAACGCAAGGTTTTGCCTGTGCGAGGGTCGTCAAAAGTAAGCTGTTGGAAATCGTCCACAATCAGATTATTCACTACCGAGGTTTCCAACGTTTTGCCATTCACTTGCACCTGTGCGGTGGGGGTGGCAAACACGAGGTTGGTCGCAGGTTTATCCCCCGCCACCCAAGGTTTGCCCTTGCCCTTTTCATTCGGTTTTTGCTGTTTGACGGTCGCATTTGCCATTGGAATTTCGCTGGAAAGGGACAAATTCGGCTCATCCGCTGAAAGGGATAAAATCACAAAACGACCGCTTTCCGCAGGGGTCAAGCTCGCCGATTGGCTGACGAACAAGTCAGTAATGGTGCGACCTTCCACCCTAAAATCACTTTTGGCAAACTGCAAGGCATTCACTTCGGCGTTAAACTCAATCGCCACCGCCGTGAGGCGAATGCCGTCCTCAAACACCTGCGTGATTGCCGTGGCTCGTTCGGCAGTGGCTGAACCAACCGCCCACGCTGGCAGGCTCACGGCAATCGCCGCCCCAGCCCCGATTAACATCAATTCTCGGCGTGTAATCATTTGACTTTCCTCTTTCAATTTAAAGGGTTAAAAAAAATCCCACCGCAAGGGGTAGGATTCTCAAAATTATTTCACTAAGCCACCGCTTGCTTGCAAGTCGGCGTGGTAAGAAGAACGGACGAACGGGCCGCAAGCTGCGTGCTCGAAGCCCATTTCGTGAGCCTTATCACGGAACATATCAAATTCCTCTGGTGGCACATAGCGAGCGACAGGCAAATGGTGGCGGCTCGGTTGCAGATACTGCCCGAGGGTCAGCATTGTTACGCCGTGATCACGTAAATCTTGCATCACTTCCAAAATTTCCTCGTTGGTCTCGCCCAAGCCGACCATAATCCCCGATTTGGTTGGAATCTCTGGGAACATCGCCTTGAAATCTTTGAGCAATTTCAGCGACCAGTGATAATCCGCCCCTGGGCGAATTTCACGGTAGAGGCGTGGCACGTTTTCGAGGTTGTGGTTAAACACATCAGGCGGATTTTCACGCAATTTTTCTAACGCTTGCTCAATGCGTCCGCGGAAATCTGGCACGAGAATTTCGATTTTGATATTCGGATTTAACGCTCGGATTTCACGCACGCACTCGGCAAAATGCTCCGCCCCACGGTCAGGCAAATCATCACGATCCACCGAAGTGATCACCACATATTTCAATTTCATATCTTGAATGGTTTCCGCTAATTTGCGTGGCTCGTCTGGGTCAGGCGGTAACGGCTTGCCGTGAGCCACATCGCAGAACGGGCAGCGGCGGGTGCAGATCGCCCCTAAAATCATAAAAGTGGCGGTGCCGTGGTTAAAACATTCGTGCAAATTCGGGCAAGAGGCTTCCTCGCACACAGAGTGCAAGCCGTGTCGTCTCATTCCGTTTTTGATACTTTCGATTTTTGCCGAACTCGCGGGCAATTTGATTTTCATCCATTCAGGCTTTTTCAAAATTTCCTGATTGGGATCGATATTTTTTACAGGGATAATTGAGGTTTTGGCGGCATCACGATATTTGACGCCACGTTCCATTTTGAAAGGTTCTGCCATTTGTTACCTATTTGTTAATGATTTGCTCGGCATTATAACCGACAATTTGGGTAAAGTGTGCGATCAATTTCGGCGAAACGAGGTCGCATTCCGCTTGATTTGGCTCGATAAAATCCGCCAACTGACACATTTCCAACCCTGCGTAACCGCACGGGTTGATATTGCGGAACGGCGATAAATCCATTTTGACGTTCAACGCCAAACCGTGAAAGGAACAGCCTTTGCGAATCCGCAACCCGAGCGAGCAGATTTTTTTCTCATTGATATAAACCCCTGGGGCGTCAGGCTTCGGATAGGCTTCAATCCTATAATCGGCAAGGGTTTTCACGACGCATTGTTCGAGGGCGGTCACCAGCTCTCGCACATTCAGATCATTGCCATTCGCCTTATGGCGTTTGATGTCGATCAGCACATACATAATCTGCTGCCCCAGTCCGTGATAGGTAATCTGCCCGCCACGATCGGACTGCACCACAGGGATAGCGGTCGGATTCAGCAAATGTTCCGCCTTGCCCGCCTGCCCCTGCGTAAACACCGCAGGGTGCTGCACCAGCCAAATCTCATCGGGGGTCTCGGCGGTGCGATTATCAGTAAACGCCTGCATTTCCTGCCACGTTTCCAAATAATCTCGCACACCAAGTTGGCGAATAATCAGGGTTGGGGTCATAGATTTATCCTCAACTTGTTTACAACACCATTCTCACGCCATCAATTTTGGCAAGTTCGGTATAGAGGGTTTCGACTTGCTCGATATTTTCCGCCACGATGTCGATAGAGACGGAATTGTAAGTGCCTTTCGAGCTTTTTTGCTCGCGTGGGTTGTAGTCGCCTTTGGCATATTTTTGGGTAACCACCACCACATCATCCACCAAATCAGGGCGGTTTGAACCCACCACTTTAAAGGTGAAGTTGCACGGAAATTCGAGTAGGTCTTTTAATTTTGCTTGTGGAAGATCTTGTAAGTTTACGGTTTTTTCAGTCATTATTGTTCCTTATTATTCTTTATCGTTGAATGCAAGGGGATGGATTTTGTGGAATTTTCAAAAATCCTACCGCTTATAGATCTACTTTTCTTTGCTTGTGCAAAGAAAAGTAGCAAAAGAAAGCACACCCCGAGCATTTTGCTTTTGTTTCGCTTGTTGCTAATTTCTACGGTCGATTTGTAAACTCGCCTACTGCGTAGGCTCAAACAGTACAAATCGCCCTTGAAATTTTACGCAACCGCTCAACGCAAAATGACGGGGTATTTGCCCCCTTCGGTCTCGCTTTGCTCGACCACTTCCCTCGCAAGCGGGGGCAGATATATTTGATCTTCCCCCGTTTATGGGGGAAGTACCGCCAAAGGCGAGGTAGGGGGAAATTTTTTAAAATCCCACCGCTTGCCCTCACAAAAACTTAGTTAAACAACCCCTTCACGGTCAAAGCGATCCAATCCCACGCTTTGCCGAAGATGCCTGCTTCGTCCACGTTTTCAAGCACTTGTAAGCTGTTGCTTGCTACGTCTTTGCCGTCAAGTTGGTAAACCACTTTACCCACTACTTGTCCACGGGTGAGCGGGGCTTCGAGGTTTTTGCGGTCAAGTTCGTAACGGGCTTTTAAATCGCTTGCTTTGCCTTTTGGAATGGTAACGTAAGCACCGTCAAGTGAGCCGAGTTGAACTGTATTTTTATCGCCGTAGTAAACGCTTTGCTCAGACACATTTTTGTTGGCTGGCAAGGTTTGCACCGTTTCAAAGTTAGCAAAGCCCCATTGCAATAATTTTTTGCTTTCAACTTCACGCCCTTTCATTGTCGGCACGCCCATTACCACCGAGATCAAGCGGGTGTTTGCGTTGGTCGCCGAAGCCACGAGGTTGTAACCTGCTTTGTCCGTATGCCCCGTTTTCATTCCGTCCACGTTGATGGTTTTATCCCACAACAAGCCGTTGCGGTTTGGCTGTTTGATTTTGTTGAAGCTAAACTCTTTTTCCGCATAGATTTTATATTCATCAGGCAAATCACGGATAATGCGTGAGCCAATAATCGCCATATCACGGGCGGACGAGTATTGGTCAGGGTTATCTAAGCCGTGAACCGTAGCGAAATTAGTGTTTTTCAAGCCGAATTTCTGCACATAGTCGTTCATTTTGTTGATGAAATTCGCCTCTGTGCCTGCGATATGTTCCGCCATTGCGATACAAGCATCGTTGCCCGATACAATCACGATACCACGATTGAGATCCGCCACCGACACTTGTTGCCCTTTGTTAAGGAACATTTTGGACGAGCCTTGCAACTCTGGCTTGCCGCCCCACGCGTTATCGCTGATCGTAACCATATCCGTTTCACGGATTTTGCCTTCTTTGATTGCCGAGCCAATCACATAGCTGGTCATCATTTTGGTTAAGCTGGCAGGATATTGACGCTGATCCGCATTCGCACTCGCCAGCACTTCGCCAGAGTTATAATCCATTACGATAAAGGTTTGGGCGTTGATTTGCGGTGCGGCAATGCCGAACGTTTTGTCTGCATCGGCATAGGCAAAACTGGATACCGCAAGAGCCACAAGGCTCAGAGATTTAAGGCTGTTTTTCATTGTTCCGATATTCCTATGGGTAAGAGATAAAAATTATTTTTTGCTCAAAATATTGAGCTTCACTTTTGCCAAGCCTGAACTCACCATACCGATTTTGCTCGCAGCAACTTTGGAAAGGTCGATCACACGCTTGCCAACGTAAGGCCCACGGTCGTTAATGCGAACAATCACTTTGCGACCGTTGCGTAAATTGATAACTTCCACCATTGTGCCGAACGGCAGGGTGCGGTGGGCGGCGGTCATTTTGTTATTGCTGAAAATTTCGCCATTCGCCGTTAAGCGACCGTTAAACATATTGGCGTAATAGCTCGCTACCCCCGTTTGGAAATAACGGCGATTTGCCTCTTGATAAGGGTCTTTTTCCGCCTTTTTCTCAACTTTTAACGACACTTTCGCTTGGGTGGCTTTGGCTGATTTGGCGGCTGAAATTTTTTCAGAACGCACCGCTTGTTTAGTGGCTTGCGGTTTGCTGATTTGTGGCTTGTTCGCTACTTTTGCCACCACTTTCACGGATTTTTCCGCTTTTTTGGCTGCCACGGTTTTCGCTTTTGGCAGAGATTTTTGCGTTAAAGCCACCGCTTGTTTGGCGGTTTTGTTCGATTTAACCGTTTTTGGTTGAACGGCGACTTTTTTGTCCGCTTTTTCTGTTTTTGCCTTTTTGTTGGTTGAAGCGGATTTCGCCACCGTTTTTTTCACTACCGCACTTTTCGTAACAGTTTTTCTGGTCGTTTTCTTAGTGGCTGCGACCCCTTGACTGGCTTGAAAAGCCAAAACGCTGGTCAGTAGTAAAGTCGCTAATTTGGTTGGTTTCATTGTGCGTATCCTCTCTGTTGTCGCACGGATAAAAAACATCAATAAGAACGTAATTTATCGTATGGATTGCGTTCATTCGCTTTTTTGCGATGAACGTAGGTGGACATCATTAAACCAAACGCCGCCATTAGGGTAACGTAAGATGTGCCACCGTAGCTAAATAATGGTAAAGGCACGCCCACCACGGGCAAAATGCCACTTACCATTCCGATGTTTACGAAAACGTAAACGAAAAAGAGCAGAGCCGTGCCGCCTGATAAAATGCGTCCGAAGGCGGAATCCGCTTTCGCCCCGATCATCAAGCCACGACCGATAATAAAGAGATAAATCCCTAATAAAATCAACACCCCGATCATTCCGTGTTCTTCACTTAATACGGCGAAGATGAAATCCGTGTGCGGTTCAGGCAAAAATTCCAGTTGGGATTGTGTGCCTTCCATCCAGCCTTTGCCCTCAATGCCCCCTGAGCCAATCGCAATTTTCGATTGGATAATATGGTAGCCCGCCCCAAGGGGGTCTTTTTCAGGGTCGATTAAGGTCATCACACGGGTTTTCTGATAATCGTGCATCAAGAAGAACCACATTATCGGAATAAAGCCCGCAAGAAAGACCACGCCCGCCCCGATTAGTTTCCAACTTAATCCCGCCAAAAACAGGACGAAAACGCCCGCCGCACAAACAAGAATGGACGTGCCTAAGTCAGGTTGAGCCGCCACCAATAGGGTTGGGAAGATGATGATCGCTAAGGCAATAAAGGTATCTTTCAAACTTGGTGGTAGTGAGCGGTTGCCCAAAAAGGTTGCAACCATTAACGGCACGGCAAGTTTGGCGATTTCTGAGGGTTGGAATCGCACCACCCCCAGATTTAACCAACGTTGCGCCCCTTTACTGGTTTCGCCGACTAAATCCACCAGCACCAGCAACACGATACAGACCAAATAGAGGTAAGGGGCGACTCGCTGATAAAAACTCGGCGGAATCATCGCCATTACAAACATCACGCCCAAGCCGAGGGAAACTTGAATCACACGGCTGGTAAACATTTTTTCGCTCGCCCCACTCGCACTATATAGCACGAGCAAACCGTAGCCCGTGATCGCCAGCAAGCCGATCAACAGCCACAAATCAAGGGATAAAATTTTGCCAAAGAACTTTTTCACGCCTCTATTCACGAGTTTCCCCCTCTGCAAGCGGTGGGTTTTGGGTATTTTTTTCAGGTTGATCTGCCACCGTGTTGCGTAACGCAAAATCCATTACTTTTCGCACCACAGGGCCTGCTACGCCACCGCCGCCGCCTTCGTTTTCTAAAATGGTTGCCACCACCACTTTCGGGTTATCGTAAGGGGCATAGCCCATAAACCACGCGTGATCTCGCAACTCTTTTTTGATCGCATTGGCATTATATTTTCCGCCGTTGAGGTTAAACACCTGTGCCGTACCTGATTTACCTGCGGCTCGGTAGAATGTGCCAGCAAAGGCTTTTTTACCCGTACCGTTCCCTGCGTTGATTACGCCGTACATTCCCTGTTTTGCCAACTGCCAATACTGTTTCGGCACGCCTTGAATATCCGAATACAATCTCGGATCTTGATAAGGCTGATTTTGTTCCGACATCACTTCTTTCAATAAATGGGGCGTGTTCACTTTGCCGTCATTGACTAGCACAGCGGTCGCTTTCGCCAGTTGTAGCGGGGTGGAAATCCAGTAGCCCTGCCCGATGCCAACGGGAATGGTATCCCCCTGCACCCACGGCTTTTTGTAACGCTTCTGTTTCCACTCACGGGTTGGCATTAAGCCCACCGATTCTTCGTAAAGGTCGATGCCCGTTTTCGTGCCGAAGCCAAAACGCATCATCCAATCAGACATTTTATCAATCCCCATATCGTAGGCGAGTTGATAAAAGTAAGTATCCGAAGATTCCACAATCGCTTTAATTACGTTGGTTTGACCGTGCCCTGACTTTTTCCAATCTCGATAGCGTTGGGTCGTGCCAGGTAAAATCCAGTAACCAGGGTCGAAAATGGTGGAATAAGGGGTAATTTTCTTTTCCATTAAACCTGCAATCGCCATAAACGGCTTGATCGTTGAAGCGGGTGGATAAGTCCCTTGGGTAGAACGGCTATACAGCGGACGAGCAGGATCATCGAGTAAGTTTTTGTAATCTTTGCCCGAAATGCCATCCACGAAAAGGTTATTATCGTAGCTCGGGCTGGTTACCATTGCCAAAATGCTACTGTCTTTCGGATCAAGCACCACCACCGAGCCTTTTTTGCCTTTGAGCAGGTCGAAAATATATTTTTGCAGTTCCACATCAATGGTTAATCGCACGGAACTACCCGCTTGCCCAGGTTTATCACGCAATTTGCGGATCACTTTGCCGCGGTTATTGATTTCCACTTCCTCAAAGCCCGTTTGACCGTGCAACTGATCTTCGTAATACTTTTCAATCCCCAATTTGCCGATTTCGTGCGATCCTGCATAATTGCCGAATTTCCCCTCACTTTCGAGCTTTTTCTTATCTTTATCGTTGATTTTCGACACATAACCCAAAATGTGTGTCATCACTTCGCCGTAAGGGTAAATTCGCTTAAAGTAAGGTTGCACATCTAAGCTCGGAAAGCGGTGTTGATTCACCGAAAAACGGGCGATCTGTTCTTCATTCATATCGCCTTTAATCAAAATCGGGGTGTAGCGGTCGGAACGCTTTTTCTCTTTGCGGAAATTCTCAATATCTTGATCGGTCAGCCCCACCACTTGACGTAATTCTTCAATGGTTTGCTCTAAATTATCGGTTTTTTCTGGCACAATATATAAGCCAAAATAAGTGATATTTTCCGCCAACACTTTGCCGTTGCGGTCGTAGATCACCCCCCTTGTTGGTGGCACGGGCAACAGTTTAATGCGGTTACCATTGGAACGCGTTTGGTAAGCATCATAATTCACAATTTGCAGATTATATAAATTCGCCAACAGCACGCCCGTGAGAGCAAGCACCCCCACAAACGCAATCAAGGCACGGCGAGCAAACAGATTCACTTCCGCTTGCCCGTCTCGCACCTTTTCAGTCGGTTTTGACGCGATCCATTTTCCTAACTTGCCAAACATTTGCTTTCTTTCTTATTCACGATGATAAGGGTGATTGGTCGAAAGCGACCACGCACGATATAAACTTTCCGCCACCACCACACGCACGAGGGGGTGCGGCAGGGTCAAAGGCGAGAGCGACCAGCTCTGTTCCGCCGCTGCCTTGCATTCAGGGGATAACCCCTCAGGGCCGCCGATCAACAGGCAGACATCTCGCCCGTCATTTTTCCAACTTTCCAGTTGGGTGGCGAGTTGTTCGGTCGTCCACGGCTTCCCTGGGATATCAAGGGTAACGATTTTGCCCCGACCGCACGCCGCCAACATCGCCTTGCCCTCTTGCTCTAAAATTCGCTTAATATCGGCATTTTTGCCCCGCTTACCCGCAGGGATTTCAATCAGCTCAAACGGCATATCTTTCGGGAAACGGCGTTGATATTCCTCAAAGCCCGTAGTTACCCACGCAGGCATTTTGGTGCCGACCGCAATCAGTTGAATTTTCATCGAAAATCCTACCGCTTACGCCCACAATTTTTCGAGTTGGTACATCTCACGGCTCTCTTGTTGCAGGATATGCACAATCGCCTGCCCGAAATCGACCACCACCCAATCGGCAACCGCCTTGCCCTCAGAGGCAAACACCTCAACCCCCGCCTTTTTCGCTTCCTCGATCAGCTTATCCGCCACCGAAGCCACGTGGCGACTGGACGTCCCCGTACAAATAATCATCGCATCGGTAATGCTCGATTTGCCTTTCACATCAAGGGTTTCAATCTGCTGGGCTTTTAAATCATCGAGGGTGGTTGTTAAAAATTCGACTAAATTCTTTTCCACGTTACTGTTCCTAACGTTGTTTCACGTTCTCATTCAATACAAAAAGGGGCGAATTGTAGCATATTTTTCTTAGAAAGCGGGGCAAGCGGATAGATTTTACGTAATTTTCCCCTCTCTCTGCTTGAAATACTGAACGTATTTCAAGCTGTCTCTCTCCCGTGAACGGGAGAGAGTTTTTATCCTTTTAACTATATTTACCCCTCGCCCCGCTTGCGGGAGAGAGTTTTTAATCAAGCCAAATTATCAACCCTCTCCCACAAGTGGGAGAGGGACAGATATTTCTTCGTTCAGAAGAAATATCAGGGAGAGGGTAATTACAAGAGAGAAATTTCAAAAAATCCCACCCCTTGCAAATCCCTCAAAAATAAAACGGATTTCAATTTTTTTGACGAATATCAAATAAATGTTTTTTAACTTAAAGATACAATTTAATAACATTTTGCGAGTGATATAATCCGCCCACTTTTTTTGAAGTGAGAATGAAGAGGTATTTTTGGGTAATTTAACCGAAACCAATTTACCTCGCCGTAGTTTTTTGCGGGGGCATTTTTTAAATGCCTTGAAAAGCGAACAGGTAAAGCAACAAGGTCATCACGCCATTCGTCCGCCGTGGGCGAATTTGGCGGATTTTTTAGAAAAATGCACCGCTTGCGACCGTTGTGTGGCGGTGTGTGAAACGCAGATTTTGGTGCGTGGGGCGGGGGGATTTCCCGAAGTCGATTTTAGCCGTGGGCGGGGCGAGTGCAGTTTTTGTCAAGCCTGCGTGCAGGCATGTGAGGCGGGCGTTTTTCGCCCTGTGAGTGAAGCGGCGTGGTCGCACAAAATTGAGATTTTGCCGAGTTGTTTGGTGCAACATCAGGTGGAATGTCGCAGTTGCGAAGACGCTTGCCCGAGCCGTGCGATTGCCTTTCGCCGTCAAATTGGCGGTGGGGCGTTGCAGTTTGAAATGGCGAGTTGTAACGGTTGTGGGGCGTGTTTGGCGGTGTGTCCGAATCAGTCGATCCGCCTTGCCGATCCGCAAAAATTTTCGCCAAACTGACCGCTTGTAACGGCATAAAAAGAGAAAAATTCAACAAAATGCGAAATGTAGCCGATAAGTTAGACCAAACGCCCGTTGCGGGGAATTGGTATGTGTGTAGCCTTGTGGTGCAAGCTCGCCCTGAAAAGCTGGCAAGCGTGAAAGCGGCGTTACTGGCGATGCCGCTGACCGAAATTCACGGCGAAAAGCCCGAAGAAGGCAAGCTCGTGGTGGTAATGGAAAGCGATTTCCAACGCACCTTGGTCGAGCAAATGGAACAGATCAAAGACATTGACGGTGTGATCGTGGTGTCGCTGATTTATAGTCATCAAGACGAACAACATTAGTTTTTTAATTTGAATGTGGGAACATTGTTATGGAACTGAATCGTAGAGATTTTATGAAGGCAAATGCGGCGGCTGCCGCAGCCGTTGCGGCGGGGATTACCATTCCCGTCAAAAGCGTTTACGCCGAAGATAACAGCATTAAGTGGCAAAAAGCCCCGTGCCGTTTCTGCGGTACGGGTTGTAGCGTTTTAGTGGGAACGCAAAACGGTCGCGTAGTGGCTTCGCAGGGCGACCCAGAAGCGGAAGTGAACAAAGGTTTGAACTGTATTAAAGGCTACTTCCTGCCGAAAATTATGTACGGAAAAGACCGCTTGACCGCCCCGATGTTGCGTATGAAAGACGGCAAATTCGACAAAAACGGCGAATTTACCCCAATTTCGTGGGATCAAGCGTTCACCATTATGGCGGAAAAATTCAAAAAAGCCTTGAAAGAGCAAGGCCCGAACGGCGTGGGTATGTTTACCTCGGGTCAATCGACCATTTTCGAGGGGATTGCGAAATCGAAACTGTTCAAAGCAGGTTTACGCTCTAACAATATCGACCCGAACGCTCGCCATTGTATGGCGTCGGCGGCGGTGGCGTTTATGCGTACCTTTGGTATGGACGAGCCGATGGGATGTTACGATGATATTGAGCAAGCGGATGCTTTCGTGCTTTGGGGTTCAAATATGGCGGAAATGCACCCGATTTTGTGGTCGCGTATTTCTGATCGCCGTTTATCCAACCCAGATGTGAAAGTAGCGGTGCTTTCTACGTTCCAACATCGTTCCTTTGAACTTGCCGATAACGGAATGGTGTTTAAACCGCACAGCGATTTAGTGATTTTGAACTATATTGCGAACTATTTGATCGAAAATAATGCAATCGATCAAGATTTCATTCAAAAACACACCAAATTTAAACGCGGTCAAACGGACATCGGCTACGGATTACGCCCAGATCATCCGCTTGAAAAAGCGGCGAAAAATGCCGACACCGCAGGCAAAATGTTCGACAGCGATTTTGAAGAATATAAAGCGACCGTCAAGGAATTTACCCTAGACAAAGCAGCGGAAATGTCGGGCGTACCGAAAGATCAATTAGAATCTTTGGCGAAACTTTACGCCGATCCGAACAAAAAAGTGGTGTCGTTCTGGACAATGGGCTTCAACCAACATACGCGTGGCGTGTGGGCGAACCATATGATCTACAACATTCACTTGCTCACAGGCAAAATTTCTAAACCAGGTTGCGGTCCATTCTCTTTAACAGGGCAACCGTCCGCTTGTGGTACGGCTCGCGAAGTGGGCACATTTGCTCACCGCTTGCCAGCGGATTTAGTGGTTACCAACGAGAAACACCGTGAAACCGCCGAGCAAATTTGGAAATTACCAAAAGGGGCGGTGCAAGAAAAAGTGGGCTTACACGCCGTGGCACAAGACCGTGCCTTAAAAGACGGCAAACTCAACGCCTACTGGGTAATGTGTAACAACAATATGCAATGCGGCCCGAACATTGACGGCGAGCGTTTACCAGGTTGGCGTGATGAGCGTAACTTCGTGGTGGTTTCTGACCCTTATCCGACCGCTTCCGCCTTGTCTGCGGACTTGATCTTACCAACCGCAATGTGGGTGGAAAAAGAGGGTGGCTACGGCAACGCCGAACGCCGTACCCAATTCTGGCACCAACAAGTAAAAGCCCCAGGTGAAGCAAAATCAGACTTGTGGCAATTAGTCGAGTTTTCTAAATACTTCAAAACAGACGAAGTATGGCCAGAAGAATTACTCGCTGCCAACCCAGAATTTAAAGGCAAAACCCTTTACGATGTGTTGTACCTCAACGGCAACGTAAACAAATTCCCGAAAGTGGAAGGTCAGTTGAACGATGAAGCGGATTACTTCGGTTTCTACATTCAAAAAGGCTTGTTTGAAGAGTATGCGACTTTCGGTCGCGGACACGGCCACGACCTCGCCGACTTCGATGTTTACCACCAAGTGAAAGGCTTGCGTTGGCCAGTAGTGAACGGCAAAGAGACCCAATGGCGTTATCGTGAAGGCTTCGACCCTTATGTGAAAGAGGGCGAAGGCGTGGCGTTCTACGGCTATCCAGACAAAAAAGCGATCATTTTAGCCGTGCCATACGAGCCACCTGCGGAAGCCCCAGATGCGGAATACGATTTATGGCTCTCAACGGGTCGTGTGCTGGAACATTGGCACTCTGGCTCAATGACACGCCGCGTGCCAGAGTTGCACCGTTCGTTCCCGAACAACCTCGTGTATATGCACCCAACGGATGCCCAAGAACGTGGTTTACGCCACGGCGACAAAGTGAAATTGATCACTCGCCGTGGGGAAATGATTTCGCACCTTGATACCCGTGGTCGTAACAAAGTGCCACAAGGCTTGGTGTTTACAATGTTCTTCGATGCAGGACAATTAGTAAACAAACTCACCCTTGACGCCACCGACCCAATTTCCAAAGAAACCGACTTCAAAAAATGTGCGGTGAAAGTGGTTAAGGCGTAATTCAAGCGTAGTAATAGAATGATCTGCCCCCGCTCGCGGGGGAAGTGGTTGCGCGAAGCGAAACCGAAGGGGGCAAGCGGTAGGATTTGCGAAAAATTTTACCAAACTGACCGCTTGATCCCCCTACCCCGCCTAACGGCGGTACTTCCCCCGCAAGCGGGGGCAGATAAGAATAGAGAGGATCAACCTTGAAACTCGACCCAAACCGCCGTCAGTTTTTGAAAAACGCTACGCGTACCGTGGCTGGGGTTTGTGGGGTGGGCATTATTTTAGGCTTACAGCAACAGCAGAGCCTTGCCCGACAAGGGGTAGCGTTGCGTCCCCCTGGGGCGTTAGCCGATGATAAAGATTTCGCCGCCGCTTGCGTGCGGTGCGGACAATGCGTTCAAGCCTGTCCTTACGAGATGTTGCATTTGGCGTCCTTGCTGTCGCCCGTTGAGGCTGGCACGCCCTATTTTATCGCTCGCGATAAACCGTGCGAAATGTGTCCTGATATTCCGTGCGTCAAGGCTTGTCCAAGCGGTGCGTTAGATCCAAATTTAACCAACATTGACGATGCTCGAATGGGCTTGTCGGTGTTGTTGGATCAAGAAACCTGCTTGAACTGGCAAGGCTTGCGTTGTGATGTATGCTATCGGGTTTGTCCGCTGATTGATAAGGCGATCACCCTCGAAATGCAACGCAACGAGCGTTCAGGCAAGCACGCCAAATTTATCCCGACCGTCCATTCGGACGCTTGCACGGGCTGTGGCAAATGCGAAGAAGCCTGCGTGCTGGAAGAGGCGGCGATTAAGGTGTTGCCAATCTCGCTCGCCAAAGGAATGTTGGGCAAACATTATCGGTTAAGCTGGCAAGAGCAGGAAAAAGCGAACAAAGCCAAGCAAAAAGCCCCTCAACAAGGGGTAGGATTTTCGGAAAAAAACGCTAATCCAACCGAACCTGCTGAACCAACCCTTGTGCCACAAGGTTTTGGCGGATTAGGCGGTCAAGGCGGAAAATCGGGCTTATTCGGTTCAGACGGCTTAAACGGCTCGAACGGGGCAGGGGGGCAATAATGGCAAACCTACTCAAAGAAGCTGGCAAAGAAGCGATTGAAAAACTCGGCTGGTGGCAAGCCCACCGCTTTTTGATCCTTCGCCGATTAAGCCAACTCAGCATTGTGCTGATGTTTTTAAGTGGTCCGTTTTGGAATCTGTGGATCTTAAAAGGCAATTACAGTGCCAGCCTGTTGTTGGACGTCATCCCATTAAGCGATCCGCTGATCGTGGCACAAAGCCTCGCCACAGGCTACTTGCCCGAGTGGAAAACCTTAGTCGGGGCGGGCGTGATTATCGTCTGCTACGGCTTGTTGGCGAGCAAAGTGTTCTGCGGTTGGGTCTGTCCTGTGAATGTGGTAACGGATCTCGCTGCGTGGCTAAGACGCAAACTCGGCATCCGCCAATCGGCAAAACTGCCTCGCTCGTTACGCTACGGCATTTTGGCGATGATCCTTGTCGGCAGTGCCATTTCAGGCACGCTGTTGTGGGAATGGATCAACCCCGTGGCAGCAGTCGGTCGCACCTTTGTGTTCGGACTGGGGGCAACCCTGTGGCTGGTGGCGGCGGTGTTTTTATTCGATCTGCTGATTGTGGAACACGGCTGGTGCGGTCATCTCTGCCCGATTGGGGCGATGTATGGCGTGATCGGGGCGAAAAGCCTCGTGCGAATTAAAGTTACCGACCGAGCCAAATGCGACCGCTGTATGGATTGCTTCCACGTCTGCCCCGAACCCCAAGTATTACGCTTGCCCCTCAACGGCAAGCCCCAAGATAGCACCATCGTGTTATCCCCTGATTGTATTAGTTGCGGACGTTGTATTGATGTCTGTGCAGAACAAGTTTTTAGCCTCAGCACACGTTTCAAACGTGAGATCGCGGTCAAAAACTGCTAATTTTTAACGGAGTGAACAATGAAAAAATATCTCGCCCTATTATTTGCAAGCCTTGCAGTGTCTAGCTTTGCAGTGGAAAAAGTGGGTTCAAGCATTGCCGAAGGTGCAGAAAGCACCGCCCCAGCCTTTGAAAATATGCCAAAGGATAACGGCAAAATCGGCTTGAACTATGTGAATCAACCGCCGATGATTCCGCACAGCGTAAAAGGCTACCAAGTTACCAAAAACACCAACCAATGCTTAAACTGCCACGGGGTCGAAAACTACCGCACCACCGGCGCACCTCGCATTAGCCCAACTCACTTTATGGATCGTCAAGGCAACGTATCGGCGGAAACCTCGCCTCGCCGTTATTTCTGCTTACAATGCCACGTTCCACAAGCTGATGTTGATCCGATCATCGAAAACCAATTTGAACCAACCAAAGGTTTTGGGGGTAAATAATGTTCAAGCTGATCAAAGCCTTTTGGACGAAATTCCGCACCCCGAGCAAAATTGGCGTAGGCTTCATTGTGGTCGCCGCCGCCCTTGCTGGGATTTTATTGTGGGGCGGATTTAACGTTGCCCTTGAATACACCAACTCGGAAAAATTCTGTTCCAGTTGCCATATGAATGATGTCGTGCCGGAATATCGTGCTTCACCACACTACAATAACCGCAGTGGCGTGAAAGTAATCTGTTCCGATTGCCACTTACCGAAAGAGTTCATTCCGAAATGGACTCGTAAAATTGAAGCAAGTAAAGAGGTTTATGCTTACCTCACAGGCAAAGTCGATACCAAAGAAAAATTTGAAGCTCACCGTTTGGCAATGGCGGAACGTGAATGGGCAAGAATGAAAGCCAACAACTCGCAAGAGTGCCGCAACTGCCATAACTTCCAAGATATGGACTTTACCCAACAGAAAAACGTGGCCGCGAAAATGCACGCAATGGCGGAAAAAGAGGGGAAAACCTGTATCGACTGCCACAAAGGGATCGCCCACGATTTACCTGATATGAAAGGCATCAAATCTGGCTTCGCCCCGAAAGAAAACGAACAGCCAGCAAAATAATCATCTCATTCACAAAAAACCACCGAAAGGTGGTTTTTTATTGCCTCAGAATTTAGCTTGCAAGGGGTGGGATTTTGAAAAATTTCAATAAAAAACGGTCAGATTTTTTTTAAAATCTGACCGCTTGCAGAGAATAAAAGTTGAAACCTAACGCCCAAACATTCCGCCCAAGCCACCAAGTCCGCCGCCCATCAGCCCCTTCATTCCTCGCATCATCTTCGCCATTCCACCTTTACGCATTTTTTTCATCATACGTTGCATTTCGTCAAACTGTTTGAGCAGTTTATTTACGTCTTGCACCTGCGTGCCTGAGCCAAGAGCAATTCGGCGGCGGCGTGAGCCTTTGATGATGTCTGGGTTAGCACGTTCTTTGAGGGTCATTGAGTTGATGATCGCTTCCATTTTGACGAACATTTTGTCATCCACTTGATTTTTAACGTGGTCGGGCAAATTTTTTGCCCCTGGTAATTTGTCGAGCATCGACATCATTCCGCCCATTTTCTTCATTTCGATCAACTGTTCACGGAAATCTTCAAGGGTGAAATCATCGCCTTTCTTGAATTTTTGTGCCATTTTTTCCGCTTTTTCACGATCTACCGAACGCTCTAAATCTTCGATCAGCGACAGCACATCACCCATTCCCAAAATGCGAGAGGCAATTCGATCAGGGTGGAACGGCTCTAACGCATCAGTTTTCTCGCCCACCCCGAGGAATTTAATCGGCTTGCCTGTAATTTGACGAATCGACAACGCCGCACCGCCTCGTGCATCGCCGTCCACTTTGGTTAAGATTACGCCAGTGAGCGGTAATGCTTCATTAAAGGCTTTTGCCGTGTTCGCCGCATCTTGCCCCGTCATTGCATCCACCGTAAAGAGGGTTTCAATCGGATTCAACACTTGGTGGATCTGCTGGATTTCTTCCATCATCTCGCCGTCCACGTGCAAACGCCCTGCGGTATCGACAATCAACACATCAAAAAAATTGAGCTTGGCGTGTTTTAACGCATTTTCGGCAATTTCCACAGGCTTTTGGCTGGTTTCCGTTGGGAAGAAATCTACATTGAGGGTTTCAGCAAGGGTTTGAAGTTGCTTGATCGCCGCAGGGCGGTAAACGTCCGCAGACACCACTAACACCTTTTTCTTATGGCGTTCTTTGAGGAATTTCGCCAATTTCCCCACCGAGGTGGTTTTACCCGCCCCTTGTAAACCCGCCATTAAAATCACCGCAGGCGGTTGGGTGGCGAGGTTAAGGCTCTCGTTCGCCTCGCCCATTGCTTGTTCTAACTCGTTTTGGACGATCTTGACGAACTCTTGCCCTGGGGTGAGGCTTTTATTGACTTCCACCCCAATCGCACGCTCTTTGACCTTATTGATAAACTCACGCACCACGGGCAACGCCACGTCTGCTTCCAATAACGCCATACGCACTTCACGCAGGGTGTCTTTGATATTGTCTTCGGTTAAACGCCCCTTGCCACTGATATTGCGAAGGGTTTTCGATAATCGTTCGGAAAGGTTTTCAAACATAATTTTCTCGATGTGCAAAAATTTCTAACAATCTGACCGCTTGTCAGCGGAAAATGTGGGGCATTATACAAAATAATCGGGGGGATTGGGGGATAAGCACAAAAGAAAAGCCATTTCTGTTGAAATGGCTTTGAGACATTATGAAAAATTAAAATCCAAATACACCACGAATTGAACTTACCGCACCCATTACAGATTGAACCGCTGATGAACCTTGACGGATAGTTTCTGAATAGCCTTGTGCTTTGGCTGCTTGGGTTTGAGATTCCGCAATTTCATTTGCACGTTGCTTGTTATATTGATCCAACTCAGCTTTGGTAACACGAGAAGAATTTAACCCACGAGATGCGTTAATATCTTCTGTTCCTGCACAAGCAGTTAATAATGCTGACATACCTAAAACAATCAATAATTTTTTCATTTTGGTTTCCCTCATAAATTAACGAATGATATAAATTTTTTGTTTACTTGAGTTTTCTCTTGATTTATTGATTGCCTTAGCACGGTTCATTTCCATTGTACCCAAATCTTCAATGGCATCTTGACGTTTTTTACGCTCATCTCGATAGTCTTGCATTTCCATTGCACGAATTTCCGCACGGCGTTGAGCAATTTCCGCATCGCTTTGCCCTGTTGCTTTTGGCAAATAAAGAGAACTAAAAGAACTACAACCTGTAACCCCAAAAACAAAAGGGGCTATACATAAAAATTTCAAATTCATAGAAGCCTCACAAAACTTAGTTAAACTTACCGAATTGTAAAAAAAAAAAACAATTGTCAAGCAAGTAAAATTTAATTGAACAAAATACAACCAAACATTGTATCAGCTAGAAAATTTGCAGAAAGGCAAACCGCAAGGGATAGGATTTTGGAAAATTTATGAAATGCGAAAAAAGAAAAACCCCGATGATTTCTCATCGGGGCTATGAATATGGCTCCTCCTGCGGGACTCGAACCTGCGACATATGGATTAACAGTCCACCGTTCTACCGACTGAACTAAGGAGGAATAGCACTTTGCAATTTAAGTGGTGCCTCGAGGCGGAATCGAACCACCGACACGGGGATTTTCAATCCCCTGCTCTACCGACTGAGCTATCGAGGCATCTCGTCGTTTGCGGGGCGTATTATGCGGATTTCGTTTCGGCTCGTCAAACGTTTTTTGCAAAAAATCTGAAAAAATGCGTTGAAAGCTAGTTTTTTGTGCATATCGGGTATTTTTACAACATTTTTACATTCTTTGGGCGGAAAAAATCGCCCATTGGCAAGATTTTTCGTGCCATAAAAAACCCGTTGCAAGCGGGTAGATTGTGAAAAATTTCGCAAAATCCGACCGCTTGTTGAAAAAAATGCCTCAATCTTTCGATTAAGACATTTTTGCGAATGAAATTAACGCACGCGGCGGTATTTTTCTTGGGCTTTGCTTACTTTTATTAAATAGTTGCGAGCCTGCGAGGACGGGTGAGCGGTGGTTAAAATGCGATACACCGCGTCTGGCGAGAGTTCGTTAATGCGATCAATTGCCGCATATTTATCGCGGTCAAACACGCGTAACACCGCCCCAGCACCGCTGTTATACGCTGAAATCATTGCGTAGCGTTTGGAAGTTGGGTCGGTAATGCCGTCCAGATATTCATCACGCAAGATAGTGAGGTAAAGCGTCCCTGCGTCCACGTTATTTTCTGGGTGGTAGAGGTATTCACGGCTTGGTTGTCCGCTCATTCCTTTACGAGCAAAAATATCACGCCCTGCGGTGCGTGGCACAACCTGCATCAAGCCAATCGCATTCGCATAGCTTACCGCATAAGGGTTGAACGCCGATTCCACTTCCATAATCCCCAAAATCAGGCTTTCATCAATGCCGTAGCGTTTCGCCATTTTACGCACAATCGGCAAATAGGCTCTCGCACGCACTTCAACGTGGTTGGCGATCATCTCAATCGTAACGTAAGTAACGGTTTTGCCGTTTTGCAAGCGGCGAGTTTTGGTTTTATTTTGAATCAGGTAGGTCGCAAAATCGTTGGCAATCGCCACGTTTGAGATTTCACGGCTGAAATGATCCACCACCTGACCACGCAAGAACGGGCGGTCGCTGATTGGCGTGTCGCCCGAGGCGAAAAGGTCGATCCCCGCAGGGTCGCCACCCATTAAGAGCGTGTGGATAATCGCATTACGCAAGCGGTTTTGATCGCCTAAGGTTTCAATCGTGATCTGACCGTCTTCAAAGGAAATGTGGCTACGGGTGTAGAATTTATCCGTATATTTCACATAGTCTTTACGGCTGGCTTGCAACAGCTCATTCACGCCCCAAATTTCGTCAATGTTTTGCGAAAATTGCCCCGTGAGAATGTCCAAACCGTTGGTATCTTTATAAGTGCCGCCCGCTTTGGTGCGACTTTTTTTACTGGTGCTTTTGGTGTCGCTACCACAAGAGGCAAGGAAAGGAATAATGGCTAACACTGCCAAATATTTTGCATACTTCTTCATTGAATTACCTTATTTTTGCGGCACATAGCCTTCAATATGAATATCTTTCCCCTCAAACAAAAAACTGACCATTTCGCTTTCAAGCAGTTGGCGGTGTTCAGGGTTCATCATATTTAATTTTTTCTCATTGACGAGCATTGTCTGTTTTTTAATCCATTCCGCCCACGCTGGTTTGCTGATCGAATCAAAAATGCGTTTACCCAATTCCCCTGGGTAAAGTTGAAAATCCAAGCCTTCGGCTTCTTGTTTGAGGTACTCACAAAATACGGTGCGTGCCATTTGGGTTTCCTTAAATTGAAAAAATTAACTCATCGAGGATTCGTTTCACGGGCGTTGCCAGCCCGATTTCACTCGGCAAGGCGAGATCATACCAATAATCCGCTTCGGAAGATACCGAAAGGCGATAATTTCCCCGATTTTCTGCCACTTTTAATTCATTTTGCGGCGAAAGGGGAAGTTCAACCAAAATCGGAAAAATATCCAAATGAAAATGGCTAAACGTGTGGCGAAATGCGGTTAATTGTTGCGAAATTTGCAGATTTTTCGCCAAAAGCCACCGCTTGATCGCTGCTAAATCCTCAAATTGCGGGAAAACGTATAATCCGCCCCACAAGCCTTTCGCCTCTCGCTGTTGCAACAATACTTTTGAGCCTTGTTTCAAAATCAAAAAATAGCTTTGGCGTTCGGGCAAGGTTTTTTTCAGCTTTTTGGCAGGGAAATCCGCCCACGCTTGACGAGCGTTCGCCTCGCAAGATTTTTCGAGGGGGCAGAGCGAGCATTTTGGCTTGGTGCGGGTGCAAATCATCGCCCCCAAATCCATCATCGCCTGATTAAAATCCGCCACCTGCGAGCTTGGCGTAACGCAAGCGGTGAGATCCCACAAACGATTTTCCACCGCCTTTTCGCCCGACCAGCCCTCAACCGCAAAATAGCGAGAAAGCACCCGCTTGACGTTGCCGTCTAAAATCGGGTGCGGTGCGTCCAGCACGGACGACAAAATCGCCCCTGCGGTGCTTCGTCCCACGCCTGACAACGCCAGCACCTCGTCAAAATCGGTGGGAAATTCGCCGCCAAACTGATCCCGAATTTGTTGTGCCGCCTTGTGCAAATTCCTCGCCCGAGCGTAATAGCCCAAGCCTGTCCAGAGGTGCAACACTTCGTCTAGCGAGGCATTTGCTAAATCGGTAACGGTCGGAAAACGAGCGATAAACCGCTCAAAATAAGGGATCACCGTTGCCACCTGCGTTTGTTGCAACATCACTTCCGACAACCACACGCCGTAAAGGGTTTTGTTCGCCTGCCACGGCAAATGCTTACGCCCATACCGCTCAAACCACGCCAAAACCGCCTTGGCAAACGGCTTATTCGGGGAAGATTGGGCAAGCGGAAACTGCAATTTTTTCACGTCTCACTCATCATTTCACACAAAAATAAAGGGCAAAATGATACCGCAAGCGGTCAGATTTGAAAGATTTTTTGCAAAACTTTGCGATTGGGTAAAAATAAGTTGTACTAAAAACGATCAATGTAGTAACATTACTACAATTTAACAACCCAAAGGGGGAAATATGGCAATCATCACATCACGCGAGTTTAATCAAGGGTCAAGCAAGGTGCTGAAAGTCGCCGAAACCGAACCCGTTTACATCACCAAACGGGGCAAAATTACCAATGTGGTGCTAAGTTATGAGCAGTTTCAGCAGTATCAAGCCCCAGAACCTCAAACCAAAGAAATGAGCTTCGCCGAATACTTTTCTGGTCGTAACCACCCTGCGTCAGATTTGCCTGATGAGGTATTTGAAATTAAACGAGACGACAAAGATTGGAATCTTCGCTATGAGGAACTGTTTGACGAATGAAATACTTACTCGACACCAACATTCTGGCGGAATTACGCAAATTCGATAAGGGCTTAATCGATCCGAATGTGCAAAAGTGGTTGGCACAAATTCCGCCCTCGCAAACCTGCATCAGCGTGATTTCGCTAATGGAAGTGAAAATCGGCTGGCTGTTAAAAATGCGGAAAGATCCTACGCAGGGCAAAATGCTTGAAGATTGGTATCAAAAAACCTTGATCCTACTCTACCAAGATCGCACCTTGCCCGTTACCAGCGAAATCGCCTTGCTGTGTGCGGAATTGCATATTCCCAACAAACGCTCTTATAACGATGCGTTAATCGCCGCCACCGCAATGGCTCACAATTTAACGCTGGTTACTCGTAATACCAAAGATTTTCAAGGGTTGAAGATCAAACTGCTCAACCCTTTTGAATTTCCCACACTAATTCAATAAGGACACCCAATGACCCCCATTCTCGGCTTTCATCACGTTGCAATTATCGGCTCGGATTACGCCAAATCTAAACATTTCTACACCCAAATTTTAGGGGCGAAAATCATCGAAGAAACCTACCGAGCCGAACGCCAAAGCTACAAACTCGACCTCAAATTCCCAGACGGCTCGCAGATTGAGCTGTTTAGCTTCCCCAATCCGCCAGCTCGACAGTCCACGCCCGAAGCCTGCGGACTTCGCCACCTTGCGTTCAAAGTCGCCAACCTCGATCAAGCGGTGGCTTACCTCGAAAAAAATAGCGTTCCCTGCGAGCCGATCCGCCTTGACGACCTCACGGGCAAACGCTTCACTTTTTTCCGCGATCCCGATGATTTGCCGTTGGAATTTTACGAAATTTGAGCCAATCCCACCCCTTGCAACCGTTGAGTGAATTGAAAGATGCAATTTCCACCGATTTCCTACGGCGTTTTAATCCGCCGTTATAAACGTTTTTTAGCCGATATTTTGTTGCCGAACGGCGAGCAGATTACGATTCATTGCCCGAACACTGGGGCGATGACAGGTTGTGCCAACGAGGGCGACCGCGTGTGGTTTTCCACCAGCGACAACCCCAAACGCAAATACGCCCACACTTGGGAACTCACCGAAACCCAAGCAGGGCATTTTATTTGCGTCAATACCCAACGAGCGAACGAGCTGGTGGGCGAGGCGTTGCAACAGAAATGGATTGCGGAACTTGTCGAGTTTGACGAAATTCTGCCCGAAGTGAAATATGGCGTGGAAAATAGCCGTGTCGATTTTTTATTGCGAAAGCCACCGCTTGCAGAGTGTTTTGTCGAGGTGAAATCCACCACCTTGCTCACCGAAAATGGGCTGGGAATGTTCCCCGATGCCAAAACGGAACGGGGGCAGAAACATCTGCGAGAGCTGACGAACCTTGCGGAACAAGGCAAACAAGCGGTGATTTTCTTTGCGATTTTGCACACAGGGATCGAGCGTTTTGAGGTGGCGAAGCAAATCGACCCCAAATATGCCGAGCTGTTTGAACTCGCTCAAAAGGCTGGGGTGCAAGCCTTAGCCTATCTGGCGGAAGTGGAATGTTGCGAGGGTAAGCCTGTCGCAATGCGGCTAACGCAAGCGGTATCATTATGAAAAAAAGCGATCAATTTGATCGCTTTTTCATTATTTGGCAAAAACTTGAAATAAACCATAAACGCCTTTTAAATCTTTTTTCGCCATAAATTTAAATGGCAACAATAAATAATAAACAAATTTATATTGCTCAATAAAATGAACGGTTTTTTGCCAAACTTCACGGTTTTCATTGGCGGCGAAAATATCTCGCATTTTTCTGATTTGATCCAACGGCACATTTTCACAACATAAACCGTAAATAAATAATAAATTATCCCTGATTTTATTATAGGTTAGATTTTTGGAATGGGACGATGCCTCAAAATCAATAAAGGAAATTTTACCCTCTTTCCATAAAATATCTTTTGAATAAGGGCGACCGTGAACGAGATTTTGCTCGTGTAATTGAGCGAGGGCTTTGGCGGCATCGTTTAAAATCTGCTGTTTTTGTTCGTTGGAAATGGCGGATTTCAGCCAATCCCGCACGCTTTGCCCGCCGTTTTCCATTAGGATAAAACCCTGATCGAGCTGATAGATTTTTGGAATCGGGGCGTTGAGCGACATCAATTCTTTCAAGCGATCCACCTCTCGCTGAAAGGCTTTTTGCGGCGAACCTTTCAGCCAACGCATCACCGCACTCGGCTGTTCGGGTTGCTTGATAATGTAAGATTGATTGTCAAACTCAAATGGAATAATCCGCCGTGTGGGATTTTTCATCCGCAATTCATTCGCATAATCGAGCAATAACATTTATCCCCCCATTTTTATCTCAAACCCCGTTATTTTAACGGCTTTTTGACCGCAAAAAATCAGGGCAGTTAGCAGGGTAATTTTCAACTGCTCAAAAAAAAAAACGATAATGTTAATTTATTGTTTTATTTGATAAAAAACCTTTAAATTCCTTTTTATTTCATTGCCATTTTAGCCGCCAAATTCCTTGTTTTAAAAAGGGGTATTATTTTTATTTTGAGTGAGAATTTTTTATTTTCCACGTTGTCTTTTTTGGCATAAATCTTCCCATTTTTTAAGGACTTTTATGGCACTTTTACGCCCCCGTTGGACACTTTCGTCCACCACATTAGTGGTGCTGTTGGCACTCTATTTCTCGCTCGTGATGAACTATGCGTTTTATCGCGAAATTTTAACCCTGCAACCGCTCACCAACGAGCCTGCAACCTACTTTCTCTACACCATTCCCGTCGCTCTCTTTTTCGGGCTTTTGGTGGTGTTTCAAATTCTATCAATGCCGATTATCCATAAAGTGATCATTCCGCTCTTGCTGATTTTAAGTGCGGCGGCGAATTATAATTCGATCTTTTATGGGGTCTATTTCAATACCGAAATGATCGACAACATTTTACAAACCACCCCAGCGGAAGCCTCTCGGCTCGTCAATGCTTCGAGTACGATGTGGCTGATTGGTTTTGGGATTGTGCCAGCGGTGCTATATTTGTTGGTGAAAGTGGAATATAAACCGTTTTGGAAAGAATTACGCACCCGCCTTGCGGTGATTGTGATTGGTGTGATCGGCGTTCTTGCGATTGCCAAATTTTTCTATCAAGATTACGCCTCGTTTTTCCGCAACAATAAATCCCTCACCCATCTGATTGTGCCGTCTAATTTTGTGGCGTCCAGCTTTAACAAGGTGCGAGAAGTGCGACAAGCCAACCTGCCTTACACCGAACAAGATCCAAACATCAAACAAACCAAAACCGACCGCTTCCGCCACGTTACCGTGCTAGTGCTAGGCGAAACCACCCGTACCCAAAACTGGGGCTTGAATGGCTACGCTCGCCAAACCACGCCGAACCTCGCTCAACGGGGCGATCAAATCATCAACTTCACCGATGTTTCTAGTTGTGGCACGGCAACCGCTGCATCCGTGCCTTGTATGTTTTCTTCGTTCACCCGTGCCGATTACGAGCCATACAAAGCCGAAAAACAGGACAACATTCTCGACATCATTCAACGTTCAGGTATTGATGTGCGTTGGTACAATAACAGCACCGACTGCAAAGGCGTTTGCAAGCGGGTGAAAACTATCGAAATTTCAAAAGAGACCGCCGAATACTGCCGTGCGGGCGAATGTTTGGACAACATTCTGCTACCCGAATTGGATAAAGCCCTCGCCGAAGAGAGCCAGCAAGATATTTTGCTCGTGCTGCACACAATGGGCAATCACGGTCCGACTTATTATGAACGCTACACCGAGCCATATCGCCAGTTCACGCCCGATTGCCAAACCAACGAAATCAACCGTTGCACCCCGCAACAGATCGTGAACACCTACGACAACGGCATTTTGTACATTGACCAATTTATCAACAACGTGATCAAACGCCTTGAAAATAAAGAGAATTGGGAAAGCACCGTTTACTACATTTCCGATCACGGCGAATCCCTCGGCGAAGACGGCATTTATCTACATTCAGCCCCTTATGCGATTGCCCCAGCCACCCAAACCAAAGTGCCGATGACAATGTGGTTCTCAAAAGCATTCCGCCAAAACGAGGGCTTCGATTTTGACTGCTTGCAAACCAAAGCCAAAACCGAATCGTTCTCGCAGGATAACCTGTTCCACACAATGTTCAGCATAATGGACATCGACCCCAAAACCTCTAACACCTACAACCCCGCGTTAGACATTTTGGCACAATGCAAAAAAGCCAAATAACCTAAACCAAGCGGTCAGATTTGAAATTTTTTTGGATCTGACCGCTTATTTCATTATTTCCTTGTAAATCAATAGATTACGCTGATGTTGGCTATGCCTATCGCTTTGGCAAATTCCGCCAATTCATCAACCTGTTCAACCGTTGGCACATAAGGGATTAAGCCCTCGCTGTCCCTTGCCCCTTTGGTGTGGACGCGGATAATTTTGAGTAGGACGTGGGGATAAGGTTTGAGCAGTTGGGCGACTTTTTCGATCAGGGCTTTGGCATCAAAAAAATTGTTGAGAAACACAAGGCGGATTTCTTCCACTTTGTCTTGCGGTAGCAGTCGGGCAAGGTTGGATAAATTACGGTTCAGATTTTCCGCTTTGATATGCAGGCTGGTCGGGATAATTTGGCTCGGCACAATGCCTTGCTGATTTTTACGATCAAAACAGAGGGTTTGCAAGCCTACCCCCTCGCCTTTGAGATCGAACAAAAATTTGTCGGTAACGGCAATCAGCGGGGCGGTTGCTTCGTAATCGAAAAAACCGCTGCTATCCAAATAACAGGTTAATCCCTCCGCTTGCAACGCCTTGAATAACGGCACTAATTTTTTGTGATGAATGGTCGGCTCGCCGCCCGAGACGGTAACGCCCCGAATAAACGGCACGGCGGACATCACTTGCTCAAACAGAAATTGCAAGCTCACCAGCTTTGCCTGCTCGGAATAGCGTGCAATGGTTTCGGGATTGTGGCAGTAAAGGCAGTTGAGTTTACACCCTTGCAGAAAAATGCTGGTGCGGTTGCCCCGCCCCTCAACATTGGAAAAGGGAATAATGCGGTGCAACGGCACGAAGATTTCAGATAAAGCGGTCATTTTCGGCGAAATTTTTGCAAATTAGGCGTTCACATCCTTTTCATCACGCAGTTGGCGGTCAAATACGCTGGCACATTCGTCCGTGCCAGAGCCGTACCAAGTGGTATCTCGTAACACCGCCTCGCCCTTGCGAAAACGCTCCACTTCGCTTTTCTTGACGAGGTAACCCGTAACCCGAATTAAATCGGTGTTTTTGAGATAGGTGGTGATGTAGCGATAATCGAGGGCGAACGCTCCGTCAATAATATCCACCACCGCATCAAGATGATCGACATAGGTTTGATCGAAGGCAAACAGATCACCCGTGCCAGACGGAAAATACTTATGGAATGGGGCGGATTGTTTGAGGTGGGCGAGCAAAGTCGGCTCTTGCCCCACTCGCACGCGGTGGGCTGGGTTGTTCGCCTTATCTTCCTCGTGCATACTCGCCCCCACTTGGGCGTGCAACAGGTAGCGACCGCCCGTGCGTTCCACATAAAGCCCTTGATGATCGTTCACAATCTCTTGCAGTTTGTCCATTATCATTGTCGCAATTTGGTCGCCTCGTTCGCTCTGCCCAAAGGTTTCGTTTAGCCCCTCTTGTTTGAGCAAGTGGTTGGTCGCATCCGCCAAACCGACAATCGCAATCATACTGGTAAAGTTTTCTCGCTGAATAAAGCCCTCTTTCGCCAAGAAATCCGTAGCGAAAAAGTTGCTTTCTTCCACAAGGAATTTGTGCCGTTTGTCCATTGTGGAAAGGGCAAGTTTCGCCACTTTCGGCAACAGTTCGTCCACCATTTCCGCTACGCTTTGACAGGCTCGCCCAATCGTCCCCAACCGTAGGCGAGTGAGGGTATAAGCCCCACCACATTCAGGCAGAGCATTGTAACAACTCGCCACGCCATATTGCTCGCCCAAATCTTCAATGTAGTAGTGGTCATTGGCGAACGAAGGCTTCGACACCAATAAGCAGGCTTTGGCAGCAAGCTCGGCAAATTCCCGTGAGGTTTTGGTTTTATCGTAGCGAATGGTCATATTCGGGGTTGGATTTTCCAACTCAATCACCGCCCGTAAAATCAACCGCCCTGCTTTGGTGTCGAACGGTCCGATATTCGCGTGGCAGAATGAATCGGGAATGGTTTTGTCGATATGATTAAGGAAGCGTTTGATCTTGATGTAATCCTGCTCCTCGTCTGTGATGAAACGGTCGAGCAACAGATCCAAACGCCCAATATAGACAGGGAAAGTGGTAATCGAAGGAACGTGAGAATAAATAATCAACAAGCCGTCCAGCACCTCATCAAGGGTTTGTGGCACAGGCAGATCGAGAAATTGACAGCCTTTTTCCAAATAGACATTAAAATCAGGCAAAATATAACGAGGGCGGTAAATCGCATAGCCCTCGTTCAAATCGCAAATCATCTGATTTTCAATATAGTGCCATTCCTCATCGGTGTAGCCCAACAGCTCACGCGGATCAAACAACCGCTCGGCGATATTGGCTAAAATCATCGCTTTCTGTTGGCAAGTTAAACCGTTCGATTTTACGGTGGCTAAAATTTCGTCTAGTGTGGCTTTCATTGCATTTTCCTCTGTAAAAACAGTCGCTATTTTACCGAAAAAACCAATCCCGTTTTGCGATCTGGATCGCATTTTTGCAATGCAAGCGGTAAGTTAATCGAAAATTTCCACCAATCCCACCCCTTGCCCTTGATTTTTGCCGTTGTCGTCCTCAAATACCGCCCAGTTTTTCTAAAAATAAAGGATTGAAAATGACAACGATTGTATGCGTTCGTAAAGATGGCAAAGTGGCGATTGGCGGCGATGGGCAGGCGACTTTGGGTTCGTGCGTGGAAAAAGGCACGGTGCGTAAAGTTCGCCGTCTGTATAAAGACAAGGTGGTAACGGGCTTTGCTGGCTCAACCGCCGATGCCTTTATTTTGCGTGATCTGTTCGAGAAAAAATTGGAATTGCATCAAGGGCATTTGGTGCGAGCGGCGGTGGAACTCGCCAAAGAGTGGCGAACCGAACGTTCGCTTCGCCGTTTAGAGGCAATGATGATCGTGGCGAACGAGAGCGAATTTTTGTTGGTATCGGGTTCGGGCGATGTGATCGAACCAGAATTTGACGTGCTGGCGATTGGCTCGGGTGGCAACTACGCCAAAGCAGCCGCCCTTGCGTTGTTGCGTACCGAAAACAACCTTTCCGCCAAAGAGATTGTCAGCGAAGCCTTAAAAATCGCAGGCGATATTGATATTTACACTAACCACAATCACGTTATTGAAGAAGTGTAGCCATACAAGGGGTAGGATTTTAAAAAATTTTACTATATCAAAATCAAAGCACAATTTATAAATCAGAGAGAGCGTTCCCCCGTCATTTTGCGTTGAGCGTTTTCGTCAATTTCAAGAACGATTTGTACTGTTTGAGCCAGCTTGCTGGCGAGTTTACAAATCGTTCGTAGAAATTAGAAAAAAGCGAAACATCAGCAAAATGTTCGGGTGTGCTTTCTTTGGTTACTTTCTTTACACAAGTAAAGAAAGTAACATAAAAAAGAATTATCGGGATCTCAAATCCCAAAAACAAAATAAGGAATAAAACAATGTCAATGACCCCTCGTGAAATTGTGTCGGAATTAGACGCTCACATTATCGGACAAACAGATGCCAAACGTGCGGTGGCGATTGCCCTGCGTAACCGTTGGCGAAGAATGCAGCTGCCAGAGGCGTTGCGTCAAGAAGTTACCCCGAAAAACATTCTGATGATCGGACCGACGGGCGTGGGTAAAACCGAAATCGCTCGCCGTTTGGCGAAGCTCGCCAACGCCCCGTTTATCAAGGTGGAAGCGACCAAATTTACCGAAGTCGGCTATGTGGGTAAGGAAGTGGATTCGATCATTCGTGATTTGACCGATGTGTCGATGAAATTGGTTCGTCAGCAAGCGGTCGAAAAAAATCGTTTTCGTGCCGAAGAAGCGGCGGAAGATCGCATTTTAGACGTGTTGCTACCGCCCGCCAAAGATCAGTGGGGCAATGTGCAAGAGAGCGACAACGCCTCAACCCGTCAAATCTTCCGCAAAAAATTGCGTGAGGGGCAGTTGGACGAGAAAGAGATCGAAATTGATGTCGCAACCCCCGTTAGCGTGGAAATTATGACCCCACCAGGAATGGAAGAGATGACCTCGCAGCTGCAATCACTGTTTGAGGGCTTTTCGCCGAACAAAACCAAAAAACGCAAATTGAAAATCAAAGATGCGTTAAAAGTGATGATCGATGAAGAAGCGGCGAAGTTGGTCAATCCCGAAGAGCTGAAAGATCAAGCGATTGAAGCGGTGGAACAGCACGGCATTGTGTTTATTGATGAGATCGACAAAATCTGCAAAAAAGGCGAACATTCGGGCGGCGATGTGTCGCGTGAGGGTGTGCAGCGTGATTTGTTGCCGATTATTGAGGGATCAACGGTTAATACCAAACACGGAATGGTCAAAACCGACCATATTTTGTTCATCTGTTCAGGGGCGTTCCAAGTGGCTCGACCGTCTGATTTATTGCCAGAATTACAAGGGCGTTTGCCGATTCGTGTGGAATTAAAATCCCTCACCAAAAACGATTTCGAGCGAATTTTAACCGAGCCAAATGCTTCGCTCACCTTGCAATATCGTGAGTTGATGAAAACCGAGGGCGTAGAAATCGAATTTACCCCAGATGGCATTAGTCGCATTGCGGAATCGGCATTCCGTGTGAACGAAAAAACCGAAAACATCGGAGCGAGACGTTTGCACACCGTCCTCGAACGCCTAATGGACGGCATTTCATTCGATGCCAGCGAACGCAAAGGCGAAAAAATCGTAATTGACGAAAAATATGTCGCCGAAGCGTTGAATGACGTGGTTGAGAATGAGGATTTGAGTAGGTTTATTCTCTAATGCTAACGATACAAAGCAAATTTTATAAAGTTTTGATCTTATTCGCTTTTTAGCATAGAATAAAAAACAAGGAACGGCGGTAACCGTTCCTTGCAGCAAATCTACCTAGCCAGTAGTGCTACCCTTTAATAGCAGGCAAAGTAGAATAATGATGAACCACATAATAATGCGTTTCATATTTTTATCTCCACGATAAAGTTGAACGTAAAGATCTACTAAAACAGCCCGACAGGTGCGAACTGGCGGACTGATTTCAGCAGATCCGCCTCTGCCCCAAAGGCATTGGATTGATTATAGCATAAGAGCCTATCAAACATTCATTTGATAGGCTTTTCTTTTACCAATATCCGACGACTTTCGTAAACTTTGTAAGAAATTCCTCTATTTTTGAACTTTCCCTATTTTTTGTACCTAAGGCTAGGTAAAATTTGCCTCGCCACTCGGTTTTGGGAAGAAAGTCAAAAAAGGTGGCGATTTTTTATTCACTTACTTTAAGGAACAACAATGAATTTCGATTTATCTCAATTAGTGCAAGGCCCAGTGCGTGATTTAGTGTTAAACCAAATCACCAAACAATTCGGCATTTCTGGTGAACAAGGTGGTAGCCTTTTAACCAAAGGTTTATCAATGGTATTAGGCGGAATGACCCAAAAAGCAAGCACCCAACAAGGTGCGTCTGCACTTTTCGATTTAATCAAAAACACCAATTTCTCTGGCAATCCGTTAGATATTTTAACGGGTAAAGCAGACGCAGCAGCAAGCGGTAGCTTATTAGAAACAGGGGCAAAATTATTACCAAGCCTGTTCGGTGAGCGTGCAGATTCAATCACAGATTTCTTATCAAACAACCTTAACGTTTCTTCAACCACCACCAAAGGTGTGTTGGGAATGTTATTGCCAACCGTGTTCTCATTCTTCAAAGGCAAAATTTTAAACGGTTTAGGCTTAAACGGTTTCTTAGGCTTACTCGGCGACCAAACCAAAGCCTTAGCGTCAAACTTAGACAGCAACACCCTTGGTGCATTAGGTTTCTCTGGTAACTTCAACGATGTATTAGGCAACGTAGCGAAAGTAGGTGCAGGTTTAGCGGGTGCGGGTGCAGCCGTGAAAGCAGCCACTTCTTCTGCGGCTTCATCAGCAACGGCAGCCGCAAGCAAAGCAGCGACTGCGGTGAAAGAAGATAAAAAATCTGGCTTAGGCAAATGGGTAATCGGTGGTTTAGCTTTATTAGCGGCGATCTTCGGTTTGAAAAACTGCGGTGGCACAACCACTTCAACCCAAGCTACCCCAGCCCCAACCGCTGAAACCGCACCAGCAAGCGTTGCTTCAAAAGTGGTGGAAGGCTTAGGCAACTTAGCGTGGGCGAAATCAGACAAAGATTTTACCGTTTCTGGTACAGTGCAAAATGACGGTGTAAAAGCGAACATCTTAGACGCATTCAAAGGTTTAGCAGGTAACTTACCGCTTGTGGATAAATTAGCCGTTGATGCGAACGCACCACAATTCAGCTTTAATAACTTCGGCGGTTTGGTTGATGCGTTAAAAGCGTTCCCGAACGTAAACGGTTCATTCGCAGACAAAGCGTTCAACTTAATCGGTCAAGTAGCAAACGGCGATGAAAAAGCCAGCCTTGTGGATAAAGTGAAAGGCGTGCTTGGTTCAGCATTCGACATCAATGCAGACGGCGTGAAAGCAGACAACCCAGTGGCAAACCTCGTTGAGGGCTTAGGCAACTTAGGTTGGGCGAAATCAGATAAAGATTTCACGGTTTCTGGTACAGTTCAAAATGAAGGCGTAAAAGCGAACATCTTAGACGCTTTCAAAGGTTTAGCAGGCAACTTACCGCTTGTGGATAAATTAGCCGTTGATGCTAACGCACCACAATTTAGCTTCGGTAACTTCGCAGGTTTAGCGAACGCATTAAAAGCATTCCCAGCGGTAAACGGCGAATTTGCGGATAAAGTGGTAAACCTTGTGGGTCAAGTGGCAAATGCAGGCGAGAAAACTGCCCTTGTGGATAACGTGAAATCAGTGTTAGGCGATGTTTTCTCAATCAATGCAGATAAAGTAACTGTGGCAGAAGCTGCACAAGCCGCAGCCCCAGCAGCGAACGCAGCGGAAGAAGAAGCGGCAGAAATCGCTGATGTAAATGCGAACAAAATCGACTTAGAGATCGTGTTCAACACAGGTTCATCAGAAATTAGCTCACGTTACTTCCGCCGTTTAGACGCCTTTGCGAAACACTTAGTGGAAAGCAAACGCCAAGGCGAAATCGCAGGCTACACCGACAACACAGGTAACGCCGCTGCGAACCAACAACTTTCTGAAAAACGTGCAATCGCTGTGCGTAACTACTTAGTGAGCAAAGGCGTGGAAGAAAGTGCCTTAACCGCGAAAGGTTACGGTCAAGAAAACCCAGTGGCGGACAACAACACCGCAGAGGGTCGTGCGAAAAACCGCCGTATTGAGTTTAACGCGCGTTAATTTTCTCTCTTAATACAAAGCCCCCAACTTGGGGGCTTTTGTCGTTTTGGGGCTTTTTTGCTAAAATTCGCCCCAATCTAACCGCTTGTAAGCAGATTTTTGAGGTTTTTGTGCAGTTTTTTACCATTATGCGAATTGTCGGCATTCTTGTGATGAGCTTTTCATTCACAATGCTTGTGCCTGCGTTCGTGGCGTTAATTTATGATGACGGCGGCGGTCGAGCCTTTTTGGAAGCCTTTCTGCTCAATTTTACCGTTGGGGCGGTGCTTTGGTGGTTCTGTCGCAAGCACAAAAACGAACTGCGTTCCCGTGAGGGATTTTTAATTGTGGTGCTGTTCTGGGTGGTGCTTGGCTCGTTGGGGGCTGTGCCTTTTATTCTGCTCGAAAAGCCTGATTTGAATTTTAGCGAATCGGTGTTTGAGTCGTTTTCGGGGCTAACCACCACGGGGGCGACCGTGATTACGGGCTTAGACACCCTACCCAAAGCGATGTTGTTCTATCGCCAATTTCTGCAATGGCTAGGCGGAATGGGGATCATCGTGCTTGCGATTGCGATTATTCCGATGATCGGTCTCGGCAAATTATACCGTGCGGAAATGCCTGGCCCGCTCAAAGATCAAAAAATGCGGCCACGCTTCGCCGAAACCTCAAAAATGCTCTGGCAGATTTACCTCACGCTGACGGTGCTTTGTGCTTTCGCCTTTTGGCTGGCAGGAATGACCCCGTTCGATGCAATTTCCCACAGTTTTGCCACCATTTCGATTGGCGGATTTTCCACCCACGATGCGAGTATCGGCTACTTTAACAGCTCGGCGATCAACTACATCACGGTCGCCTTTTTGCTGATTTCGTCCTGTAATTTCGGCTTGCATTTTGCCCTGTTCGACCAACTCAAAGATCGCAACAACAAACGCAAACAGTCGATTTTTAGCCGCCTTTACTGGCAGGATTATGAATTTCGCTCGTTCGTATTTATTCAGCTCGCCCTGTTCGTAACTTGCGTGGTGGTGTTGAGCTTTTACAACTATTTTGACGACCCAAAAACCACCTTTGAGCAAGCGTTATTTCAATCGGTGTCGATTTCCACCACCGCAGGCTTCACTACTACCGATTTTTCCTCGTGGTCGTCCTTTTTGCCGATTTTGCTGGTGCTGGCTTCCTTTATCGGCGGTTGTGCTGGCTCAACGGGGGGAGGATTGAAAGTGATCCGCGTGCTATTACTTTATTTGCAAGCCAACCGAGAAATACACCGCTTCGTTCACCCGAACACGGTCAAGCCAATCAAACTCGGCAAACACGTTTTTTCCGAACGGATTGAAGAAGGTATTTGGGCGTTTTTCGCCGCCTACTTGTTTGTCTTTTTGGTCTGCTGGTTAGCGGTAATCGCCTGTGGAATGGAACCCTTTGACGGCTTCAATGCGGTGGTCGCCAGTCTCAACAATCTCGGGCCAGCCCTCGGCTCGGTGAGCAGTAATTTCACCCAAGTGCCAGACGCCGCCAAATGGGTGCTGACCATTGCAATGGTGTGCGGTCGTTTGGAA
This sequence comes from Haemophilus paracuniculus, assembly GCF_002015115.1. Classification (GTDB taxonomy): domain Bacteria; phylum Pseudomonadota; class Gammaproteobacteria; order Enterobacterales; family Pasteurellaceae; genus Haemophilus_E; species Haemophilus_E paracuniculus. The sequence goes on along the minus strand of NZ_MUYA01000008.1, from coordinate 161,063 downwards.
GTGTTCACGCTTCTCGTTATTTTAAGCCCTGTATTTTGGAAAGATTAAATGAAAACCTTAATTCTCTATCTCACTAATGACGGTCAAACCAAGAAAATTGCCGAAAAACTTGCCAGCCATATTGACCACGCCACCGAAGTGCTTTCCCTGCGGGAACAAGCGGGTATTTCCCCTGAAATTTTGGCGAGCTACGATCAAATCGTGATCGGGGCGTCCATTCGCTACGGGCATTTTGATAAATTGCTCGAACAATTTATCGAAAAACATTTCGCCCTACTCAACCAAAAACGCACCTCCTTTTTTAGCGTGAATCTGACCGCTCGCAAAGCCACCCGCAACACCCCGCAAACCAACACCTACACCCGCAAATTGCTGGCTCGCATCAAATGGCAACCCACGGTGGTGGAAGTGTTCGCAGGGGCTTTATTTTACCCTCGCTACACCTTACTCGACCGCCTCTGCATTCAACTGATAATGAAGATCACCAAAGGCGACACCGATGCCAGCAAAGAATACGAATACACCGACTGGCAACAGGTGCAACGCTTCGGTAAACAATTAAGTAAAGTTTGTTAAATTTCACTAACAAAAATGGCGAATTTATGTATAATTCGCCCCCTATTTTGCTTCGGCAAAAGAACATCAATTTTTTATTAAGGATTTAAAATGAGCATTTTAAAAGAGTTCCGTGAATTTGCGGTAAAAGGTAACGTAGTAGATATGGCTGTCGGTGTGATCATCGGCGGTGCGTTCGGTAAAATCGTTTCTTCACTTGTCAGCGATGTGATTATGCCACCAATCGGTTGGTTAATCGGCGGCGTAGATTTCAAAGATCTTGCAATCACTTTACAAGAAAAACAAGGCGAAACCGAAGCGGTAATGATCAAATACGGTGCATTTATCCAAAACGTATTTGATTTCTTAATTATCGCGATTGCGGTGTTTGGTATGGTGAAATTGATCAACTCACTCAAAAAAGCCCCAGAACCAGCCGCCCCAGCAGAGCCACCAGCACAAGAAAAATTACTTGCTGAAATTCGTGATTTATTAGCGAAAAAACAGTAATGTAGAAAATAGAAAACCGCTCGATTGAGCGGTTTTTTTATTTTCTAAATGGCTACAAGGGGTGGGATTTTTGAAAATTTCAGTTTCATTAAGAATTTGCCTCACATTTTGAATCCTTGCTCGAATAAATCCCCCGTCATTTTGCGTTGAGCGGTTTCGTTAATTTCAAGGGCGATTTGTACTGTTTGAGCTTGCGAAGCAAGCGAGTTTACAAATCGACCGCAGAAATTAGAAACAAGCGAAACATCAGCAAAATGCTCGGGGCGTGTTTCTTTGGTTACTTTCTTTGCTCGTGCAAAGAAAGTAACAATATCTAATGCGAAATTTTGTAAAATCCTACCCCTTGCAAAAGGATTAAACCCGAATTTGCTGTAAAAACCGTTTCGTGCGTTCGTGTTGGGGGTTGTTGAACAGGGCTTCGGGCGAGCCTTGTTCGACAATTTCGCCGCCGTCCATTACCACCACCACGTCCGCCACATCGAGGGCGAATTTGATTTCGTGCGTTACCACCACCATTGTCCAGCCCTCGTTGGCAAGCTCTTTCATCGTGTTTAGCACATCTTGCACTAATTCGGGGTCGAGGGCGGAAGTGGGTTCATCAAACAACATCAATTCAGGCTGAATCGCCAAGGCTCGGGCAATGCCGACCCGTTGCTGTTGTCCGCCCGACAGTTGGAACGGGTAGAGATCCGCTTTATCCGCCAAGCCCACTTTTGCAAGCAACGCCATCGCCTCTTGCTTGGCTTGTTCAACGGCTTTACCCTGCACAAAAACAGGGGCTTCGATGATATTTTCTAATGCCGTTTTATGCGGAAACAGGTTGTAATTTTGGAACACCATTCCCGATTTGCGTCTCAGGGCGAGAATTTCCTTTTTGGACGGACGGGCGGAAAAATCCACCGCAAGCGGTGCGTTTCCGTCAAAATTTAGCGTCCCCTGCTCGGGCATTTCGAGGGCGTTTAAACAACGCAAAAAAGTGGTTTTGCCCGAGCCAGAAGGCCCGAGAATTACCACCACTTGCCCTTTTTCAATATCCAGATCAATCCCACGCAAAATGGGATTATCGCCGAAAGTTTTGTGAATGTTGCGGATTTTTAGCATAATTTATATTTCATTGTTTATTCCCTCTCTCTGTTTTAAATGCTAAACGCATTTAAAACTGTCTCTCTCCCACAAGTGGGCGAGAGTTTTTCTATTAAACCCCTCTCCCGTTTACGGGAGAGGGACAGATTTTTCTTCGTTGAGAAGAAAAATCAGGGAGAGGGTAAAAAGTTTACTTCGCCACAAACCGATCAAAGCGTTTTTCGAGGCGGGCTTGGATCAGGAAAAGCACCCAGCAGAATGCCCAGTAGATCAAGCCTGCTTCGATGTAAACGGGCAGGAAGTCGTAGGACATATTCGCCACTTGTTGAGCGACACGGAACATTTCCGTAACCGTAACCACCGAGGCGAGCGAGGTGTCTTTAAACAAGCCGATAAAAGTGTTGCTCAATGGCGGCACGGCAACACGGAACGCTTGGGGGGCGATAATGCGGCGGAAAGTCTGCATATAGGTCATACCAATGGTGTAACCTGCTTCCCATTGTCCTTTTGGCACAGACAAAATCGCCGCCCGAATGGTTTCCGATCCGTAAGCCCCGATGTTGAGGGAAAAGCCGATGATTGCCGCTGGGATTGGATCGATAAAAATCCCAATCGCTGGCAAGCCGTAGAACACGATACAAATCTGCACCAACATTGGCGTGCCACGAATGATCGAAATGTAGCCTTTGACTAGCCAGAGAAAAATCCGATGAATCCAACCGCTTGCAGGGGTAACACGCACCAACGCCACGCCCACTGCAATCATCATTCCTATAATAAAAGACGCAAGTGCAAGCGGAATCGAAACTAAAAACGCCGCTTGCACCATAGGAAGAAAGCCATTTATCACGAGTTCCGCCCGTGCGTCCGTCATAAATGGCAAGGAAGTGAGGAAATTATTTAACACTAATATCTTTACCGAAGAACTGTTCGCCTAATTTTTTTAGTGTACCATCTTTTTGCAATTCGACAACCGCTTGGCTGATTTTGGCGAGGGCTTCATCGTTGCCTTTGTTCGCAATAAAGCCAGCACCCACTTTTTCGGTTGATTCCCAAACGGGTTTTAAGCCTGAATTTGGGTTCTTTTTGAGGTAATCGAGTAACGCAAGCGAGTCGTTGAACGTAACGTCCGCACGTTTTTGCTGGATTAACAATAACCCTTGTGCCATACCGTCAATCGGCACGATCTCCGCTTGATATTTGCGAGCCAATTCGCCGTAGTTTGAGCTGAGGGTTTGAGCCGCTTTTACGCCTTTCACTTGCTCTGGGGCGGTAATGGTGGAATCTTGACGAGCCACCAACATCGCACCGCTCCAACTGTATGATTCTGATTTATCAAAGGTCGCTTGGCGTTCTGGGGTGGTTAAGCCCACTTGGTTCGCCACGAGATCAAAGCGATCCGCTTTCAAACCTGCCAACATTGCGTCCCATTGGGTCTCTTTAAAATCGACTTTCACGCCCAATTTTTCCGCCACCGCTTTGGTAACTTCCACATCGTAGCCCGTTAATCTACCGCTTGCGTCGTGGTAAGTGAACGGGGCGTAAGTGCCTTCCGTGCCGACCGTGATCGTGCCTTTATTATTGATACGCTCTAACAAACTCTCTTTCGCCACCGCCTGCACCGAAGTGGCTAATGCTACCGCCGATAACGCAATCACTGATAATTTTTTCAACATAATTCATTCCTTATTGATAGGTAAAACAAAATTGCGAGGCATTTTAGGCAAAAAATCAGGGGGTGCAAATAACCAAATGGAATATCAAAAAACTAATCGTTTGGAACTACAACCACGCCCCACAACAATGCTTAAATTTTTTGCCCGAACCGCAAAAGCAGGGCTGTTTTTGTGCGGGTAATGGTACGGTGGGATCGACAAAAAACCAGCGTCCGTTAATTTGGACGAATAGAGATTTTTCGTGGTGGGTTTCTATTTTACTTTCGGTTCGAAAGAAAGCGTTAAATTCCACTTGGCTGTGGATTTTGCTGATCTGCGGTTGATGTTGCACGATTTCCAACCCCGCCCATTCGGTGTTTTCGCCCCACGCTTGGATTGCCGCCACATCAAGCAACGGCTGTTGAGCTGGCACGGTGGTTTGCACGATGTAATCCGCATTCGCCAAGTAAAACGCCGTGTAGCGAGAACGCATTAGCTGTTCGGCGGTGGGGGGATATTGGCTAAATGCGTGAAACGGTTGGCAACATTCGCCATAATGTTTGCCCGATTGGCACGGGCAAGGGGTCTGATTTTCGATTTTTTCCATTATGTAACTCTCTCGCAGAAATTTGGCTCAATCTACCCCCTTGTTGAGCATTTTTCAAATTTTCCTTTTACTTTTTGATCATTCTCTTTATAATGCCGTCCGTTTTTACGAATCGAAACTTAAAACGAAATTTATGATCGAGGTTCAATATGTCAAAACGCAACACCCAACAACGCCGCCACTTGATTGCGACAATGGTGCAAGAGCAAGGGGAAGTGAGTGTCGAAGATTTAGCGACTTTATTTGAGACTTCGGAAGTAACGATTCGTAAGGATTTAACCGCCCTTGAAGAGAGCGGTTTTCTTCTTCGCCGTTATGGTGGGGCGATCAAAATGCCAACCGAGTTGATTGACGAAAGCGAACATCTTTCAAAACAAAAGTTAGCGATTGCCAATGAGGCGGCGAAACTGATTCGAGATCACAATCGTATTATTATCGACAGCGGCAGCACCACGGGAGCGTTAGTCAAAGCCTTGCATCAAACGGGTTTAGTGATTATGACTAATTCGTTAGCGTTGGCGAACGAATTAACCGCCCTCGAAAACGAGCCGACTGTGCTGATGACAGGCGGCACTTGGGACGCTCGCTCGGAATCTTTTCAAGGCAAGGTGGCGGAACAGGTGCTACGCTCTTACGATTTCGACCAACTTTTTATCGGGGCGGACGGGGTCGATTTGGCTCGTGGCACAACCACCTTCAACGAGTTGGTCGGGTTAAGTCAAGTAATGGCGGACGTGGCGAGGGAAGTGATCGTGCTGGTGGAATCGCAAAAAATCTGCCGTAAAATGCCGAACCTTGAACTGGAATGGTCGCAGATTGACCGCTTGATTACCGATAATGAACTTTCCCCCGAAATTAAGGCTCAGATTGAGGCGGTGGGGGTTGAGGTAATTATCGCAAATTAGGGCTGCCCCCTACCCCACCTTCGGTGGTACTTCCCCCGTAAACGGGGGAAGATCAGATCTGCCCCCGCTAGCGGGGGAAGTGGTCGAGCAAAGCGAGACCGAAGGGGGCAAAAGAGAAAGGAATACAAGCGGTCAGATTACCGCAAATTTTTACTTATTTTTAATATCAAACTCATAGGAAACAAAAATTATGTGTGGAATTGTCGGTGCAGTAGCACAACGTGATGTAGCAGAAATCCTGGTGGACGGTTTACACCGTTTGGAATATCGTGGTTACGATTCAGCAGGGGTGGCGGTGTTGAATGATAAGCACGAAATGCAAATCGTTCGCCGTGTGGGCAAAGTGAAAGCCCTTGACGAGGCGATTGAAGCTAACCCAATTTTAGGTGGCACGGGGATCGCACACACACGCTGGGCGACCCACGGCGAGCCATCTGAAACCAATGCTCACCCACACCGTTCGGGCAAAATTGCGGTGGTGCATAACGGTATCATCGAAAACTACGAAGAACTTCGCACCGAATTACAATCCCGTGGCTATGTGTTCCAATCGCAAACGGACACCGAAGTTATCGCTCACTTGGTGGAATGGGAATTCCGCACCGCTAAAACCTTGTTAGAAGCGGTGCAAAAAACCGTGGTGCAGCTGCGTGGGGCGTACGGCACAGTGGTAATGAACCAAGACGATCCAGAGCGTTTAATCGTGGCACGTTCGGGCAGTCCGCTCGTGATCGGTTTGGGCGTGGGCGAGAATTTTATTGCGTCTGACCCGCTTGCACTATTAAGCGTAACTCGCCGTTTTATCTACCTTGAAGAGGGCGATGTGGCGGAAATCACTCGCCGTACAGTGGATATTTTTGACCGTGCAGGGGCAAGCGTTGAGCGTGAAATCCACGAAGGCAATTTCGAGCAAGATGCGGCGGACAAGGGGCAATACCGCCACTATATGCAAAAAGAGATTTTTGAACAGCCAGTGGCGATTATGAATACCCTTGAAGGGCGTATCGCTAACGGTAAAGTGAATTTGGACGCCATCGGGGCGAATGCGGAACAAATCCTCAAAAAAGTGGAACATATCCAAATCGTGGCGTGTGGTACGTCTTACAATGCAGGTATGGTCGCTCGCTACTGGTTTGAGTCCATTGCAGGTGTGGCGTGTGATGTGGAAATCGCCTCAGAATTCCGCTATCGCAAATTCGTAACTCGTCCAAACAGCTTGCTAGTAACGATTTCACAATCGGGTGAAACCGCTGATACTCTTGCAGCGTTACGTCTTGCAAAAGAATCAGGATTTATGGCTGCAATGACGATTTGTAACGTAGCAAGTTCCTCTCTTGTGCGTGAATCAGACTTTGCATTTATGACCCGTGCGGGTGTTGAAGTTGGCGTAGCATCCACCAAAGCATTTACCACCCAATTAACGTGTTTACTACTTTTAACCGCTGCACTTGGACGTGTAAAAGGCAATATCAGCGAGGACAAAGAGCAACAAATCGTTGCCGCTTTACAACGTTTACCTGCTCAAATTGAAAGTGCCTTGGTATCAGATAAAGAAATTGAACAATTATCTGCCGATTTTGCTGAGAAGCACCATACTTTATTCTTAGGTCGTGGTGAGTTTTACCCAATCGCAATGGAATCAGCGTTGAAATTGAAAGAAATTTCTTACATTCACGCCGAAGCCTATGCCGCAGGCGAATTGAAACACGGACCACTCGCGTTAATCGACAGCGATATGCCAGTGATCGTGGTTGCCCCTGAAAATGATTTGCTCGAAAAAGTGAAATCAAACATCGAAGAAGTGCGTGCGAGAGGCGGTCAGCTTTACATTTTCGCCGACCACGATGCAGGCTTAGGACACAAAACCCTTGTGTTCCCGAAAGTAGATGAAATTACCGCACCAATTTTCTATACCGTGCCGTTACAATTACTTTCATACCACGTTGCTTTAATTAAAGGCACCGATGTGGATCAACCTCGTAACTTAGCGAAATCTGTTACCGTAGAGTAACCCTCAAAAAAAACAAGCGGTTAGATTTTTGAAAAAATTTCACAAAATCTAACCGCTTTTTATTTAAGCATTCAATTTAAAATACATTTCTAATTCTGATGATCAAGCATAAAAAAACCGACCAAGCGGTCGGTTTTTCCAAAATTTCGTTGTTTAAATCAAGTTAGCGATTAAGCTAATTTTTTGATTTGAGCAGCTAATTTTGATTTGTGGTTTGCGGCTTTGTTCGCGTGGATTAAGCCTTTTGACGCCATACGGTCAACCACTTTTTGCATTTCAACGAATGCTTTTTCTGCTACTGCTTTGTCGCCTGTTGCTACTGCTGCATATACTTTTTTGATGAAAGTACGCATCATTGAGCGTTGGCTTGCGTTGTGTTGGCGGCGTTTTTCAGATTGAACCGCACGTTTTTTTGCTGACTTGATATTAGCCAAGGTCAAACTCCTAAAAATATCTGTGTAAAAATAAAAACATAAACCGAAGTTTATGCGTTGCTATCGATAGTTTAAATTCATTTTCAACGAGACACGGGCTTGAAAATAATACCGCTTAAAGCCAAGCAGAGCCTGCCTAGAAACGATAGGTCGAGATTTTAGCAGTTTTTTTCTGATTTTCCTACCTTAAACTGCTAAAATTCCGATCATTTTCTCGATCCTGATAAACAAGCGGTGCGATCCGCTGTTTTTTTTCGTTTTTTGATGAGCATTTTATGAGTAAGAAATTATTAAAATCGGGCATTATCGTCAGTTCGATGACGCTGATTTCCCGCATTCTCGGCTTGGTGCGAGATGTGGTGGTGGCAAGCCTGCTCGGGGCGGGGGCGATGTCGGACGTTTTCCTATTTGCCAACCGCATTCCCAACTTTCTTCGCCGTTTGTTCGCCGAGGGGGCTTTTTCCAAAGCCTTTGTGCCAGTGTTGGCGGAATATAACGCCGATAATGATCCGAACAAAACCCGTGAATTTATCGCCAAAGTGTCTGGCACGCTGGGCGGATTGGTTACGATTGTAACGCTGGTGGCAATGATCGGCTCGCCGATTATCGCCGCCTTGTTCGGTACGGGCTGGTTTATGGATTGGCTGAACGGCGGGCAGAACGCCGAAAAATTTAGCCAAGCCTCGTTATTGCTCAAAATTACTTTCCCTTACCTTTGGTTCATTACCTTTGTCGCCTTATCTGGGGCGGTGTTGAACACGATTGGTAAATTTGGGGTGATGGCGTTTTCGCCCGTGTTGCTCAATGTAGCGATGATTGGAATGGCACTTTGGGGGGCAGATTATTTCGCCTCGCCCGATGTCGCATTGGCATGGGGGATTTTCCTCGGTGGTTTGTTGCAATTTCTGTTCCAAATTCCCTTTTTGAAAAGAGAGGGATTGCTCGTCAAACCCAAATGGGCGTGGCACGATGAGGGGGTGAAAAAAGTCCGCAATTTGATGATCCCCGCCCTATTTGGGGTGTCGGTAACTCAACTCAATTTGCTGATTAACCAAGTGATCGCCAGCTTTTTGGTTACGGGTTCGATCACTTGGCTCTACTATTCCGACCGCTTGATCGAATTTCCGCTCGGTTTATTTGGGATTGCGATCTCAACCGTGGTGCTGCCGAGCCTTTCCCGCATCGCCAAGAAAAAAGAGATTGACGAACCACAACGGGCGATTGAGTTTCGCCAAACCCTCGATTGGGGGGTGAGAATGGTGCTACTACTCGGTATTCCTGCGATGGTCGGCATTGCGATTTTGGCTCAACCGCTGATGATGACGATTTTTATGCGGGGTAAATTTGGCTTGCCAGATGTGATCGCCACTTCGCACGCTTTGTGGATTATGTGTTTAGGCTTGAACAGCTATATGTTGATTAGCGTCCTCGCCAACGGCTTCTACGCCCGCCAAAACACCAAAACCCCCGTGAAAATCGGGATTATCGCCACCGTCAGCAATATCTGTTTTGGCGTGTTAGCGATTCCATTCGGTTACCTCGGTTTGGCAATGGCTTCGGCACTTTCCGCCGCCGTAAACGCAGGCTTGCTTTACCGCAACCTCGCCAAAGAGGGCGTGTATCAAATCAGCGACAAAACCGCCCTGTTCACCGCCAAACTCGCCCTGTCAGCGGCGATAATGGGCGGACTGGTTTACTACTTCTCACCCCAACTGCCACAATGGTTTGCGATGACCTCCCTCGCCAAAATCCACTGGCTCGCGTGGCTACTCGCCCTCGCAGCAATTAGCTATTTCGGATCGTTGTTTGTGTTGGGGATTAGAAAGCAGGATTTCCGAGCGGCGTAAAAATAGATATTTCAAGGGGTGGGATTTTTGGAAATTTCGCAATGATTCCCCCTACCCCGCCTAACGGCGGTACTTCCCCCGCTTGCGGGGGAAGTACCCTGCGTAGCAGGGGGTAGGGGGCTACAAAAAATAAACGGACACTCTCGTGTCCGCTTTTCTTATTTATCCAACGCCAACTTCAACCGCCCTTGATTGCTTGCCAGCATTTGCTCGGCGGTGGTTTTATCCACATTGGCTAAAATCATCAAAATCGCTAATTTGGCGTGATTATTCGCCTGTTGCAGGGTGGTTTCCGCTTGCTCTTTACTACATTCGGTGGCTTGCATTACGATCCGCACCGCACGGGCTTTGAGTTTTTCATTGCTCGCTTGCACATCGACCATTAGATTTTGATAGCACTTGCCGAATAAAATCATCGAGGCGGTGGTGAGCATATTCAGCACCAACTTTTGAGCGGTGCCAGATTTCATACGGCTCGACCCCGTCAGTACTTCCGCACCGACCACCGTATCAATCGCAATATCAGCGATTTCCGCCATTGCCGAAGCGGGATTGCTGGCAATAGATACCACCGCCGCCCCCAGCGATTTAGCGTATTGCATCGCCCCGATCACATAAGGGGTGCGACCGCTCGCCGCAATGCCGACCAACACATCTTTTGACGAAAATCCGACCCCTTGCAAATCCGCTACGCCTGCCTCTCGGTTATCTTCCGCCCCCTCAATCGGGTGGCGTAACGCACGCTCACCGCCGGCAATCAGCCCCACCACCATTTCAGGTGGCACGCCAAAAGTGGGTGGACATTCGGACGCGTCCAACACGCCCAAACGCCCACTCGTGCCAGCCCCCACATAAACCAACCGCCCCCCGTTTTGAAAGGCTTGCACGATTTTTTCCACCGCCGCCGCAACCTGTGGCAACGCCTTTTCCACCGCCAAAGCGACCTGTTTATCTTCATTATTGATGATCCGCACAATTTCCAACGCCGACAAGCGGTCAATATTCATCGAATTTGGGTTACGTTGCTCGGTTATCATCTGAGCGAGGCTATTGAGTAAAGTTGGGTTCATTGGATTTCCTTGTAAAAATTTGGGCGGAACATACCGCTTGTTATGCGATCTTACCGAAAAATTTAGCAACTTTCATTAACGATGATTTGATTAAATTTTGTTTATTTGAAACAACTCAGTTATACTTTGCCAACATCATTTTTTGCCATAAGAGGATAAGATGAATTTACAACAAATCCCAACGGGAACGATTAAACAATTCGGACAATTTGGCGTGCCTTATGTCGTTGGCGAGGCTTATGAGCAACTGCCTGATGGCGATGTGTTGGTCAAAATTACCTTACTTGAATCTGGTTACGAAGATCTCTACAAATTATCAAGTTTACTGGCAGATCCAGAGGCAGAATAATGTTTGCAATCGCATTTGATTTAATTGTTAAAGATACCCAAGAAAATCATCCAAAAGGTGTGCAACAAGCCTACACGGATATTGGGGCAACTTTATCCAAATTTGGTTTTGTGAGAACCCAAGGTAGTTTATACACGAGCCAAAATGAAGATATGGCAAATTTGTTTATGGCGATGAATGCTCTCAAACAACTGCCGTGGTTAGCTCAATCCGTCAGAGATATTCGAGCTTTTCGCATTGAGCAATGGTCTGATTTTACCGCCTTTATCAAAAATTAAATAAAAAAATGCCGATCATCTGATCGGCATTTTTCTTTTGTTTAATTAGGCGAATAAACCGCCCCGAGTTGCACCGTTTTGCTTGCCCCTGTTACGCTCGGTAAATTTCCTGAAAGATTGTTGAGGCGTTGATAAGCGAGCCAGGCGAAGGCGGCGGCTTCGACATAATCGACATCTAAGCCGTAATCAGTGGTGGGGGCGACTTGCCATTCGGGGAGCAAATCGGCGAGGCGTGCCATTATCAGCGGATTTCTCGCCCCGCCGCCACACACCAACAGCAGACACGGCAAGCCTTGCGGATTTTCCAATTTGGCTAAATCGTTGGCAATCGCTTGGGCGGTAAATTCCACCAACGTGCGTTGCACATCTTCGGGCGAGCAAGCGGGTAGTTTCGCCAATTTTTTTGCGAGCCAATCTAAATTGAACAGCTCTCGCCCCGTGCTTTTCGGTGGGGCTTGTTGGAAAAAGGGTTCATCAAGCAATTCGGCAAGCAGATCCGCTCGCACCTGCCCCGACTTCGCCCAATCGCCATTTTTGTCGAACCGCTTGCCGTGGTGCAATTCAATCCAGCTATCCAGTAACGCATTGCCCACCCCAACATCATAGCCGATGGTGGTTTTGTCGGGCTGCAACAGCGACACATTGCTAATCCCACCGATATTCAACACCACCGTGATGCGATGCGGATCAGCAAAAATCCCCTGATGAAAAGCAGGCACGAGGGGCGCACCCTGACCGCCGACCGCCATATCTTTACGGCGAAAATCGCCCACGGTGGTAATGCCCGTGCGAGCCGCAACAAGGTGCATATCGCCGATTTGCATTGTGAACGGGTGGTCGCCGTGCGGGGCGTGCCACACGGTTTGACCGTGGCAGCCAATCGCCTGAATGTGCTTCGGTGCAAGCTGATGTTTCGCCAAAAAAGCGAGGACACTTTCCGCATAAAGCACGCCCAGCCGATGATCGAGTTCCCCCAATTTTTGCAGGCTGGTTTCGCCCGATTTGAGCAGAGCAGACAGATCCGCCCGTAAATCCTCTGGCATTGGGGTAAAGTCGCAAGCGGTCAGTTTCGGCGGATTTTCCGCAAAATCCACCAACGCCAAATCCACCCCGTCCAAACTCGTGCCAGACATCATTCCTAGGTAAAGTTGTTTCATTTTCATTCCATAAAAAACGGCAAGATCGCAAAATTTTCGCTGATCTTACCGCTTGTTTTAGCCTTTTGCCAACACCACCAAATTTCGCTCGCCGACCAGCTCTGGCACATTGAGGGGGAGCACGTCCACCAACGCCACGGCTTGCTCGATTTCTGCCACTTCTTCGGGTTGGTAGATACCTTTGAGGGCGTAGAAACGACCGCTTGCGTTCGGCAGGTGATAGCACCACGCCACCATATCGTTGAGGGAGGCAAAGGCACGGCTCAACACACCGTCAAATTGCTGTTCGATGTATGCTTCCACACGGCTTTGCACGGCGGTTACGTTGTGAATGCCGAGTTCACGCAGGGCGTTTTTGATAAAGGTAATCCGCTTGCCGAGGCTGTCGAGCAGGACGAACTGTTTATCAGGGTTGGCAATCGCCAGCGGAATCCCCGGTAAGCCCGGCCCTGTGCCAACATCAATAAAATGTTGCCCCTGCAAATGGCGGCTGACTACGAGGCTATCCATAATGTGCTTGACCAACATTTCATCGGGGTTACGCACGGACGTGAGGTTGTAGGCTTTGTTCCACTTATCCAAAAGTTTAACAAAATCAACCAGTTGCGTTTTTTGCTGATCGGTAAGAGAAATTTCCGCCTGCGTTAGCAAGCGGTCTAATTTGGCGAACATTGAGCAAATCCTTTCTTTTTCAAAAATGGGTAAATTTTACCGAAAAACCGACCGCTTGTCGTTGGGTGTTTTGCGTGCTTCGTTTTTGGTTTTATTGATCAAATAATATCCAACACCCTATCTAAGATCGAGCGAGGGGGTTTAGTAGTCCTTTTAAGGACAGTCATTATAATGGCAGTCAAGCAGGTTGCGAACGTTACAAAGATCTTGGCGAGCAGGGTTATTAAGACTTGCTAGATTGAATAAACAAGCGGTCAGTTCCCACAAAATTTTTGCCAAAACTGACCGCTTGTGTTTAGAGTTCCCCTCGTTTTAACATTCCTTGCTTTTTGAGATTAACCAGCAAGATGGAAATCGCCGCGGGGGTGATGCCTGAAATACGGGAAGCTTGCCCGATGGATACGGGGCGGTGCTGCATTAGCTTGGCTCGCACTTCGTTTGAGAGGCTTTCCACTTTGTCGTAGTCAAATTGCGGTGGAATGAGGGTGTTTTCGTGGCGTTTGTGGCGTTCGATTTCGGCGTATTGATGTTCGATATAGCCTTGATATTTAATCGAAATTTCCACTTGTTCCGCCGCTTGTTTGTCGTCCAACGCTGGGGCGAAGGCTTCTATTTGGGTTAATTTTTCATAACTCATTTCTGGGCGGCGAAGCAGATCCTCACCGCTTGCTTCACGGGTGAGCGGACTGCTCACAATCTGATTAACAGCGTCTAAATGAGGGGATTGCGGATGAATCCAGATCTGTTTCAAACGCTCACGCTCTTTCTCGATATTGTCCATTTTTTGATTAAATCTCGCCCAGCGTGCTTCATCAATCAAGCCAAGTTGGTGAGCGATTGGGGTGAGGCGAATGTCGGCGTTATCTTCACGCAACAACAGGCGATATTCGGCACGCGAGGTAAATACGCGGTACGGCTCTTTGGTGCCGAGGGTGCAGAGGTCGTCCACCAACACGCCCGTGTAGGCGAGATCGCGGGTTGGATACCACGCCTCTTTGCCTTGCACCTGCAAACCTGCGTTAATCCCTGCCAACAAGCCCTGTGCAGCAGCTTCTTCGTAACCGGTGGTGCCGTTGATTTGCCCTGCGAAGAACAAGCCGTCAATCGCTTTGGTTTCAAGAGTCGGTTTGAGATCGCGAGGGTCGAAATAGTCGTATTCAATCGCATAGCCTGGTTTGATAATGCGGGTTTTTTCCAAGCCTTTCATTGAATTGACGATCCCCATTTGCACATCAAACGGCAAGCTGGTGGAAATGCCGTTCGGATAGACTTCGTTTGAGGTTAGCCCCTCAGGTTCGAGGTAAATTTGATGCCCGTTACGGTCGCCAAATCGCATTACTTTATCTTCGATAGACGGACAGTAACGCGGTCCGATCCCCTCGATAATCCCTGTGTACATTGGGCTACGGTCGAGGTTGGCACGGATAATATCGTGGGTTTGGTTATTGGTGTGGGTGATGTAACACGGGATCTGACGCGGGTGCAGATCCAAAGATCCCATAAAAGAAAACACTGGCAGATCCGCATCGCCGTGCTGTTCGGCAAGCACCGAAAAATCAATAGTGCGAGCGTCTAGACGTGGTGGCGTACCTGTTTTGAGGCGATCCACAAGCAAGTTAAGATCACGCAAACGATCTGCCAACATTGTTGCGGCAGGATCGCCTGCACGTCCGCCTGCATAATTATCCAAGCCAATATGGATCTTGCCCGCCAAAAACGTGCCAGCGGTTAAAATCACCGAACGTGCTTTAAAGGTTAAGCCCATTTTGGTTACCGCACCGACTGCACGGTTATTTTCGACCAAAATATCCACCACTTCTTGCTGGAAAATATCCAAATTCGGCTGATTTTCAAGGGCAATTCGCACCGCTTGACGGTAAAGCACACGGTCAGCCTGTGCACGAGTAGCACGCACCGCAGGGCCTTTACTGCTATTGAGGGTGCGGAATTGGATCCCTGCTTTATCGGTCGCCAACGCCATTAAACCGCCCATTGCGTCAATTTCTTTCACCAAATGCCCCTTACCAATCCCCCCAATCGCAGGGTTGCAAGACATCTGCCCTAAGGTATCCACATTATGAGTTAAAAGCAGGGTTTTTAGCCCCATTCGAGCAGGGGCAAGGGCGGCTTCGGTGCCTGCGTGGCCACCACCGACCACAATCACATCATAAATATCACGATAAATCATTTTTATTCTTCGTTAAATTCGGTTCATAAAAAAGATCGCAATTCTACCCGAAAAAAGCAGGATCGTAAAAAGGCATTTTGCGATCTTTTTCAGGATCTCACCCCTTGATCAGCAGATCCCTAAGAATAGATCTGATCTTTATATAAAGATCTTTATTATGATTACTATTAGATCGTAGGATAATTGAGGAAAACTCAAAAAAGTTACCGAAAATCAAAAGGTTATCGAAGATTATATTGTGTAAAAATCTTGCCAACTAACGGGATCTAAGTTGTGTATAAGATCCAAAGTTATCCACAGAATGGAAAAACGATCGGATTATTCCAACAAAGATCCCAACTTATCTACCATTTAGATCAGGAGTTATCCACAGATCAGAAAAATGATCTTTATTCATTCCAGCCGAGATCAACGGAGATCGCTTTGGCGGTTTGTTGCAATTCAGCAAGTAGATAATCAATGCCTAACTGGTTTAATTTGGCGGTGGAGAGGGAAATGGACACCGCATAATTGACCTTATTTTCATAATCAAAAATCGGGCAGGCTACGCAGGATACTCCCAGCTCATTTTCTTCGTTATCCATTGCAAAACCTTGTTGTTTGATTTGTGCAAGGCTCTGTTTCATTTCGGCTAAATCGGTAATGGTGTTGCAGGTAAGCGGTTGGATATGACCTTGATTTTGCAACCAATAATCTTGCAAATAATCTGTTTGATCGTGAGCGAGGTAGAGCTTGCCCATTGCGGAACAATAGAGGTGCAGATGCTGCCCGATGTAGGCTCGGGTTTTCATCATTCCCGTGGTGGGTTCGAGTTTATAGATCAAAATCGCGTGATCTTTTTCTCGCATTGAAAAATTGACCGTTTCCCCCACGGTGAGATTAAGGCGTTCTAAATGAGGTGAAGCGAGATGAATAATGTTGAGTGAGGAGAACATTTTATGCCCAATCGCCAGACATTTGGTGGTTAAGCGGTAGCTACCTGCGGTGGTGGCACTCTGAACAAAGCCCTCTTGTTGCAAGCCTTGCAGCAGCCGATGCACTGTGCTTTTATTGAGTTGAGCTAAATCCGCCAAGGTCGCCAACGGGCAACCGTTTGGGTAATTGCTTAGCAAATCGATCAGTTTTAGCC
This sequence comes from Haemophilus paracuniculus, assembly GCF_002015115.1. Lineage (GTDB taxonomy): Bacteria > Pseudomonadota > Gammaproteobacteria > Enterobacterales > Pasteurellaceae > Haemophilus_E > Haemophilus_E paracuniculus. The sequence goes on along the minus strand of NZ_MUYA01000008.1, from coordinate 144,613 downwards.
CTCGAATCAGGCTCTGATTGCCGCCGATTTTATCTTTTTCTGCCATAAAAATTTCCTCCGCAGGCTATTTTAGCGAATAAAACGAGATCTTGATCACAAATTTAGCAAGAAGTGATTAACCTTTGTGCTTTTTCCGTTTATAGTAAAAATGAAATCTAATTCCATATTATGAAATTTTATCGAGAGGTCAAGATGAGAGTTAGCTACCAAGCCTTAAAAGCCGAATTTAAACGGGTGTTACTTGCTCGCAATGTGCGAGAAGAAATCGCCGAACAGTGTGCCACCGTGTTTGCCGACACCGCTCAAGCGGGGGCGTATTCCCACAGTGTGAACCGTTTTCCTCGCTTTATTCAGCAGTTGGAAAATGGCGATATTATCCCCGATGCCGAGCCGACCAAAGTGCTGTCGTTGGGGGCGATTGAGCAGTGGGACGCTCATCAAGCGATCGGCAATTTAACCGCTCAAAAAATGATGGATCGGGCAATGGAAATTGCCGATCAATTTGGGATCGGCGTAGTCGCTCTCAAAAATGCGAACCACTGGATGCGAGGCGGCAGCTACGGCTGGCAAGCGGCGGAAAAAGGTTACATCGGCATTTGTTGGACGAACGCCCTTGCGGTAATGCCACCGTGGGGAGCAAAAGAGTGTCGAATTGGCACCAATCCGCTGATTATCGCCGTGCCGAGCAATCCGATCACAATGGTCGATATGTCTTGCTCAATGTATTCCTACGGAATGTTGGAGGTTCATCGTTTGGCGGGCAAACAAACCTTTGTGGACGCAGGTTTTGATGATGAGGGCAATCTCACTCGCGATCCTGCTACGGTTGAGAAAAACCGCCGTTTGTTGCCTGCGGGTTTTTGGAAAGGATCGGGCTTGTCGATTGTGCTAGATATGATCGCCACCTTGCTCTCAAACGGGCTTTCCACCGCTGCCGTAACGGAAGATAAAGATGATGAATACTGCGTTTCGCAGGTGTTTATTGCGATTGAGGTCGATCGCTTAATTGACGGCGACACCAAAGCGGAAAAATTGGCTCGGATTATGGATTATGTCAAAACCGCCGAGCGAGCCGATCCAAATGTGGAAGTGCGTCTGCCCGGCCACGAATTTACCACCATTCTTGCCGATAACATTGCGAACGGCATTCCAGTGGACGAACGGGTGTGGGCGAAGTTGCAATCGCTGTAAGCCGTTTACAAGCGGTCTGATTTTCTCAAATTTTTGCAAAGGGGGCGATGATGTTTTTTGGACATCTTTCTGCGGTAAATCTCAAACAGTATCCAGCTGCGATTCAGTTTGCGTTGAATTACCTCAAAAACACCGATTTTGATCAGCTTGACGTGGGGCGTTATCCGCTAAAAGGCGACCGCATTTATGTGCAAGTGTTGGACTTAACCACCCAGCCGAAAGCCGAGATTTTGCCCGAAGTGCATCGCCATTATCTTGATGTGCAATATCTGCACCGAGGCAACGAGATTATCGGTTTTGCCCCCGATTTAGGCAACAATCCGATTGCGATTCCTTATTCGGCGGAACGGGATATTTTGCGTTATCAATCGGCGGAAAATGAGAGCGATTTGATAATGCAAGCGGGTAGTTTTGCGGTATTTTTTCCCGAAGATATTCATCGCCCAGCCTGCATTCACGGCGAGCAAAGCGAAATCCGCAAAGTGGTGGTCAAAATCGCAATGAGCGAAATTGAGGGGTAAATGATGAAACCGTTGATTGCTTCCGTGAGCCGTGTGCTGGAATTTTTGGTGGTGTTGATTTTGTCGGCGATGTCGCTGTTGGTGTTTGTCAATGTGGTGCTGCGTTATGGATTTAACAGCAGTATCAATGTAACCGAAGAAGTTTCTCGCTACCTGTTCGTCTGGTTGGCTTTTTTAGGGGCGGTGCTGGCGTTTAATGAAAATTTACACGTGAATGTAACCTTGCTCACCTCAAAACTCTCGGCGGTCAAACAAAAGCTGTTACGCCTGATCACTGACGGGGCAATGCTCTTTTGTTGCTATTTGATTTTGGTCGGCAGTTGGGTGCAATTCCAGCTTAATTTAACCAATATCGCCCCGATTTCAGGCTTACCGCAGGGGATTACTTTTCTCGCCAGCGTGATTGCAAGCGGGCTGATCGGCATCTTGTTAGCGGTGCGTTTGGTCTCAAATTTTACCGTTTTGATTAAAGGGGAAACGCAATGACTGTGGTGATTTTTCTTTCCGTGCTGCTCGGCTCGATTTTGCTGGGCGTACCCGTTGCTTTTTCGCTGCTGATTTGTGGTGTGGCGTTAATGTTACATTTAGACCTGTTCGATCCGCAAATTTTGGCTCAACAGCTCGTGAGTGGGGCGGATAGTTTCTCGTTAATGGCGATTCCGTTTTTCATCTTGGCTGGCGAAATAATGAACGAGGGCGGTTTATCCAAACGGATTATCGATCTGCCGATGAAATTAGTCGGACACAAACGCGGCGGCTTGGGCTTTGTGGCGATTATGGCAGCGATGATTATGGCAAGCCTTTCAGGTTCAGCGATTGCCGACACCGCCGCCGTTGCCGCAATGTTATTGCCAATGATGAAAACCACGGGTTACCCGTTGGATAAATCGGCAGGTTTAATCGGCACCGCAGGGATTATCGCTCCGATTATTCCGCCGTCCATTCCGTTTATCGTATTTGGGGTAGCAAGCGGTGTCTCGATCACTAAACTTTTCCTCGCAGGCATTTTCCCTGGCATTTTAATGGGCGTTTGTTTAGCCGCATTATGGTGGTGGCAGGCAAAACGGCTCAACCTGATGACCTTTTCCAAAGCGACCAAACAAGAGCTTTGCATTTCATTCAAAAACAGCATTTGGGCGTTGTTGTTGCCTGTGATTATTATCGGCGGTTTCCGCTCGGGAATGTTTACCCCAACGGAAGCAGGGGCAGTGGCGACTTTCTATGCGTTGGTGGTATCGTTGTTTGTCTATCGTGAGTTGAAATTCCGTGATCTCTACCGTGTGATTTTAGCCGCCGCCAAAACCACCGCTGTGGTAATGTTCCTCGTGGCTGCCGCTAACGTTACGGGCTGGTTGATTACCGTTGCAGAACTGCCGCAAATGATGACCGAACTGTTAGAACCGTTGATTGAAAGCCCAACCTTGCTGTTGATCGTGATTATGCTTGCGGTGTTTGTTATCGGAATGGTAATGGATCTGACCCCAACGGTACTGATTTTAACCCCTGTGCTAATGCCGTTGGTGCAAGAAGCAGGGATCGACCCCGTTTATTTCGGCGTGCTGTTTATTCTCAACACCTCGATTGGCTTGATTACACCTCCTGTCGGCAATGTGCTGAATGTGATTACGGGCGTGTCTAAACTGCCATTCGACCAAGCCGCCAAAGGGATTTTGCCTTATATGTTGATGATGATCGCCTTGCTGTTTGCGTTCGTTTTCTTCCCTTCGTTGATTTTAGTGCCGCTCGGCTGGTTGCAGTAAGCGGTCGGATTACGCCAAAGTTTGGCAAATTGTTTAACCCTCAAAAAGGAGAACGTTATGAAAATGTTTAATCGTAAAATGTTGGCAAGTTTGATTGCTTCTGCCTGTCTTTTTGCTGGTACGGCGGTGGCGGAAACCACCTTGCGGTTTGGCTATGAAGCCCCACGCAGCGATACCCAACATATCGCCGCCAAAAAATTTAACGAATTGTTGAAAGAGAAATCGAAAGGCGAATTGAAATTGAGCCTGTTCCCCGACAGTACTTTGGGTAACGCTCAAACAATGATCAGTGCGGTGCGAGGCGGCACGATTGACCTTGAAATGTCTGGCTCGCCAAACTTCACGGGCTTAGAACCGAAGTTAAACGTGATCGATATTCCTTTTATTTTCAAAGATCGTGAACACGCTTTCAAAGTGCTAGATGGCGAAATCGGGCAGGGATTATTGAAATCCCTCGAACAGCAAGGGCTGAAAGGATTAGCGTTCTGGGACGTGGGTTTCCGTGCTTTTTCCAACTCGAAAAATGCGGTTACGCAACCCGATCATATTAAAGGCTTGAAAGTGCGAACCAACCAAAATCCGATGTATATTCAAGCATTTAGCCTATTTGGGGCGAACCCCGTGCCTATGCCATTAGCCGAGCTTTACACAGCCCTCGAAACCAAAGCGGTTGATGCCCAAGAGCACCCAATCGGTATTTTCTGGTCGTCTAAATTGTTTGAGGTGCAAAAACACCTCAGCCTCACCAATCACGGCTACACCCCTTTGATCGTGGTAATGAACAAAGCGAAATTTGACGCCCTCTCGCCTGAATTACAGCAAGCGATTGAAACCGCCGCCAAAGAAGCGGGGCAATATCAGCGTCAGCTCAATATCGACAATGAAAAAGAGATCATCGCCAAGTTACGCAAAGCAGGCGTGGAAGTGATCGAACAAATCGACCAAGCCCCATTCAAAGCCGTTATCGAAGCCGATGTGCGTAAAGCCTTTATCGACAAACACGGCGATGACTTAGTGAAACAGATTGACGCCTTGGCGAAATAGCGTTGCAAGCGGTGGGATTTTGCGAAAAATATGCGAAATCCTACCCCTTGTTATCAATGAGGAACGGATATGCACTATTTTCTTGGGATTGATTGCGGCGGCACTTTTATTAAAGCGGTGCTATTTAGCCAAAAAGGCGAAGCGGTGGCGAGCGTTCGGCAGGGCGTGGCGGTGATTAGCGAGCAGGCGGGCTATGCCGAGCGAGATATGTCGCAACTCTGGCAAATTTGTGCCAAAGTGATTCGCCAAACGATTGAGCAGAGTGGCGTTGAACCGACCAAAATTAAAGGCGTAGGGATTTCCGCCCAAGGCAAAGGGGCTTTTTTGCTCGATAAAAATCATCAACCGCTGGGGCGAGGGATTTTGTCCTCCGATCAGCGTTCCCTTGACATCGTTAAACAGTGGCAGCAACAACAAATCCCCGAACAGCTTTACTCTTTCACTCGCCAAACCTTGTGGACAGGACACCCCGTTTCGATCCTGCGTTGGTTAAAACAGCACGAACCTGAACGTTACCAAAAAATCGGGGCGGTGTTGATGTCGCACGATTACTTACGTTTTTGCTTAACGGGCGAACTGCACAGCGAAGAAACCAACATTTCCGAATCCAATCTTTACGAGATGCAAGCGGGTAGTTACGCGGAAAATTTAGCGAAAATGCTCGATCTTGACGATATTTGCGACAAACTACCGCCGATCATTCAATCGGATCAAATCGCAGGATATGTAACTCAATCCGCTGCAAATGAAACAGGGCTGGCGGCAGGCACGGCGGTGGTCGGTGGGTTGTTTGATGTGGTTTCTACCGCCCTTTGTGCAGGGCTTGATGATGAAACCAAGCTAAATGTAGTGTTGGGGACTTGGTCGGTGGTCAGTGGCATTACCGATCATATCGACCCAAATCAATCCTTGCCCTTTGTGTATGGACGCTATGCGGAGCAAGGTAAGTTTATCGTGCACGAAGCAAGCCCGACTTCGGCAGGCAATTTAGAATGGTTCGTCAAACAGTGGGGATTGGATTATTCGCAAATCAATCAGCAAATCGCACCGCTTGCCCCTGCGGAAAGTTCAGTGCTATTTGTGCCATTCCTCTACGGCTCAAACGCAGGCTTAGGAATGAAAGCAGGCTTCTACGGCATTCAAGCCCACCATAGCCAAGCCCATTTGCTCCAAGCCATTTACGAGGGCGTACTATTTAGCCTAATGCACCACCTCAACCGAATGTTGCAACGTTTCCCGAATGCCAAAGTGTTACGTGTAACGGGCGGCGTGGTGAAATCCCCGATTTGGTTACAAATGCTCGCTGACCTCAGCGGAATGCGGCTTGAAATTCCCGCGGTGGAAGAAACTGGCTGTTTAGGTGCTGCAATGATGGCAATGCGAGGCGTGGGCAAAAATTCACAATCCCTCGACTGCTTCAACCAACAAATGCAAACCTACCACCCCAACCCCGAACATTTCGAGGCTTACCAACGAAAATATCAGCAATATCAAGCGTTGGTAAAGGCGTTGCAGACATTGAATTAAAAACTAAGCCCCTTGTGTGGGGGGCTTAGTTTTTATAGAGACTCCGTAAAGTTAGGCAACCACCCTTCCGCCGTTTCGTCGTGGTTGAAGTTTTCAACCACATCAATACGGAGGGAGTCGCAGAGTTGGGTGGCGTTTTTGGCTTTGAGGGTTTGTTCGACAATATTGACGGCGTTACAGAATGTGTCGTAGTCGGAGCTACCTAAGCCGACTACGCCGAATTTCATTGCGGAGAAGTCTAAATCGCTTTGCTCAATTTCCTCGAAAAGTGGGCGGAGATTGTCAGGCAATTCGCCCGCCCCGTGGGTGGAGGTTACCACTAGCAAATGGGTGCGATCTTGAATATCGGCGAGGGTGGCTTGGTTGAATAAATCAACCGCAAAGCCTTGTGCGGTCAGGCAATCATTGAGATGATCGGCAACATATTCCGCACCGCCGAGGGTGCTTCCCGTGATGATACAAATGGTTGTCATAGGCTTGTCGAGTGAAAAAAGGTGGCGATATTCTAGCCTTTCGAGGGCGAAGTGTAAAAGATTTTCCTAAAAATACCGCTTGCAAGCGGTCGGTTATCACAATTTTTTTACAAAAATGTGACAAATTTCAAAATTTTAACGTTTGCTTGTTGTTTTTTAATCCATTTCGAGTATTTTATTAGCACTTTTCTGATTTGGAGGTGCTATGTTTGGATTTGATCCGACCACAACAACATTCCTGATCTACATTTTGGGAATGATCGCCATCGGCTTTATTGCCTATCGTTATACAAAAAATTTATCTGATTACATTTTAGGCGGTCGCCGTTTGGGGAGTTTCGTTACCGCCTTATCCGCAGGGGCGTCCGATATGTCGGGCTGGCTCTTGATGGGACTGCCGGGGGCGGTGTATGCCGCTGGGTTGGTCGAGGGCTGGATTGCCATCGGGCTTACCATTGGGGCTTATTTGAACTGGTTATTTGTGGCAGGGCGTTTGCGTGTTCATACGGAACACAATGCAAACGCCTTAACTTTACCCGATTATTTTCATCATCGCTTTGCTGATAACAGCAAACTACTCAAAATCGTGTCCGCCTCAATTATCCTGTTTTTCTTTGCGATCTATTGTGCCTCGGGCGTAGTGGCAGGGGCGAGATTGTTTGAAAATCTGTTCGGCGTACCGTATAGCACCGCCCTTTGGTATGGGGCGTTGGCGACCATTATCTATACCTTTATCGGTGGCTTTTTAGCGGTGAGCTGGACGGACACCATTCAAGCCTCGCTGATGTTATTCGCCCTATTCCTCACCCCGATTTTCGTGTTAATTCAACTGGGCGGATTTGCCGAGACCCACGCCATTATCGTGGCGGCAGGCGATGCGGTGCAGAAAGATTTTACCGACCTTTTCACGGGTACGACTTTTATCGGTTTGTTGAGCCTGTCGGCGTGGGGCTTGGGCTACTTCGGACAACCGCACATTTTGGCGCGTTTTATGGCGGTCGATAGTGTGAAATCAATCCCGAACGCACGCCGAATCAGTATGGCGTGGATGATTATCTGCCTGTTCGGGGCGGTCGGCATTGGCTTTTTCGGGCAAGCCTACTTTTTCGCCAATCCGCAAAATGCCAGCATTGTGAGCCAAAACCACGAGCAGGTCTTTATCGAACTCGCCAAAATGCTGTTCAATCCGTGGATCGCAGGGATTTTACTGTCCGCGATTTTGGCGGCGGTGATGAGTACGTTGAGCTGTCAATTATTGATCTGTTCGAGTGCGATTACCGAAGATTTTTATAAGGGCTTTATCCGCCCGAACGCCAGTCAAAAAGAGCTGGTTTGGCTCGGGCGTGCGATGGTGTTAGCGATTGCGGTGCTGGCGATTGTGATCGCCCAAGACCCAACCAGCAAAGTGCTGGGCTTGGTTTCCTATGCGTGGGCAGGCTTTGGTTGTGCGTTCGGGCCGTTGATTATCCTTTCCCTGTTGTGGAAACGGGTAAACCGCTTTGGGGCAATGGCTGGAATGATCACAGGGGCGTTAGTGGTCGTATTCTGGAATAGCCTCGTGCCGAATAGTGGCATTTATGAAATGATCCCCGGCTTTATTTTAGCGACTGTGGCGATTGTGGCTGTGTCGTTGCTGACCCCAGCGCCGAGTGAGCAGGTAATTAAAACCTTTGAAACGGCGGATAATGAATATCGTTCTTCGCTCAAATAAATGGGTAAAAGAAAGCGAAAAACTCACCGCTTGTTTAAGATTGTTACTTTCTTTACTCGTGTAAAGAAAGTAACCAAAGAAAGCACGCCCGAGCATTTTGCTTTGTTTCGCTGATTTCTAATTTCTACGAACGATTTGTAAACTCGCCACTGGCGTGGCTCAAACAGTACAAATCGTTCTTGAAATTGACGAAATCCGCTCAACGCAAAATGACGGGAACACCATTCGAGCAATGATTTAAAACCGTAAAAATTTTTCAAAATCCTACCCCTTGTATTTCTTTATGGAGAGAGACTATGTCGTACCAACTTCTTCCGACTCAAACCGCTATCCGTCCGCAAATTAGCGAACATTACCGCATTGATGAAATCACGCTGGTGCAACGCTTGTTAGCACTGGCGCGCACCGATGAATTGCAGGGTGAGATCAAAGCCCTGACCCATAAATTAGTTGAAAAAGTGCGTACGGCACGCAAAAAAGCGAGTGGGGTCGATGCGTTAATGCACGAATTTTCCCTGTCGAGCCAAGAGGGGGTTGCCTTGATGTGCTTGGCGGAGGCGTTGTTGCGAATCCCTGATCAAAGCACCGCCGATAAGTTGATCCGCGATAAAATCGCCCACGGCGACTGGAAAGCCCACACGGGCAATAGTCCGTCGCTGTTTGTGAATGCGGCGGCGTGGGGACTGGTGGTCACGGGGAAATTGGTCTCAAACCATAGCGAACAAGGCTTGGGGAATGCGTTGAGCCGTTTGATCGCCAAAGGGGGTGAACCCTTGATCCGCAAGGGAATGGACGTGGCAATGCGTCTGCTCGGCAAACAATTTGTGACGGGCGAAACCATTGCGATTGCCCTCAAAAATAGTGAGGCACGTTTTCAAAAAGGATTCCGTTACACCTACGATATGCTCGGCGAATCCGCCTTGACCGAACAAGACGCAAAACGCTATTACGCCGATTATGTCGCCTCAATCCACGCGGTCGGGGCGGTGTCCAAAGGGCTGGGTGTGCATAATGCCTCGGGGGTGTCGGTCAAACTATCCGCCATTCACCCTCGTTATAGCCTCGCCCAACATCAACGGGTGATTGACGAACTCTACCCTCGCCTCAAACAACTTTTCCTACTCGCCAAACAATACGACATCGGCTTGAACATTGATGCGGAGGAGGCGGATCGCTTAGAAATTTCCCTCGATTTAATGGATCGCCTTTTGACCGACCCCGACCTCGCAGGTTTTAATGGGGTGGGTTTTGTGGTGCAGGCATACCAAAAACGTTGCCTTTCCGTGATCGAGTATCTGATTGAAAAAGCTCGCGCCAATAACCGCCAGCTAATGATCCGCTTGGTGAAAGGGGCGTATTGGGATAGCGAAATCAAACGGGCGCAAACGGACGGAGCGGAGGGCTACCCTGTCTTTTCTCGCAAGGTGCATACCGATTTGAACTATATCGCTTGTGCCAAATTGTTGCTGTCGGCGCAAGATGTGATCTACCCCCAATTTGCGACCCACAACGCCCAAACGCTGGCAACCATTTATCATCTCGCCAAAGGCAAGCGGTTTGAATTTCAATGCCTACACGGAATGGGTGAAACCCTTTACGATCAAGTGGTGGGTGCGGAAAATCTGAATGTGCAGTGTCGCATTTACGCCCCTGTCGGCTCATACAAAACCCTGCTTGCTTACCTCGTCCGCCGTCTGTTGGAGAATGGGGCGAACAGCTCATTTGTGAACCAAATTGTCGATGAAACCATCAGCTTGGACGATCTCGCCCAAGACCCTGTCGCCAAAGCCTCGCAAACAAGGGGTGCGATGCACCCGAAAATCCCTCTGCCTCATCAGCTTTTTGGCGATCAGCGAGCCAATTCCAAGGGCTACGATTTAACCGATGTCATTCATTTACAACAGTTAGAAAATGAACTCAACCGCCTCGCTCAACAATCTTATTTGGCGACTTCGCAAGTTGAGGGCGTCAAGGCAAGTGGCGAAAAACGCCCTGTTCTCAACCCTGCGAACCAAAATGAGCAAGTGGGCGAAGTGATTTTTGCCAACCTTGATGATGTGGCGACCGCTTTCGCCAATGCGGAACAGGCAAAATCCGCGTGGCAATCGACCGCCCCTGAACAGCGTGCGGACATTCTCGACAAAATGGCGGATTTAATGGAAGCCAATATGCCGACCCTGTTTGATTTGGCGGTGCGTGAGGCGGGCAAAACCCTCAATAATGCGATTGCCGAAGTGCGGGAAGCGGTCGATTTCTGCCGTTATTATGCAAAAATCGTGAGAGACAATCCGCAGGATTACCAACACCCGCGTGGCATTGTGGTGGCGATCAGCCCGTGGAATTTCCCACTGGCGATTTTTGTCGGCGAAGTTTCCTCGGCGTTGGTGGCGGGCAATGTGGTGCTGGCGAAACCTGCGGAACAGACCTCGCTAATGGCGCATTTTGCGGTGAATTTATTCTATCAAGCTGGCGTGCCGAAAGGGGCTTTACAATGCTTGCTCGGCTCGGGCAAAGAGATTGGGGCGGCGTTGGTGGCGGACGAACGGGTGAACGGTGTGATTTTCACGGGTTCAACCGACACCGCCAAAAACATCAACCGCAATTTGCAAAAACGTGCTGAGATCGTACCGCTTATTGCAGAAACTGGCGGACAAAATGCGATGATCGTGGACAGTTCCGCCCTCGGTGAGCAGGTGGTAGCGGACGTGCTAAATTCCGCATTCGACTCGGCAGGGCAACGTTGCTCGGCGTTACGGGTGCTTTATCTGCAAAGCGATGTGGCGGATCATATCCTCACAATGTTGAAAGGGGCAATGGCGGAATTGCGAGTGGGCAGACCGCAGGCGTTGAATACGGACGTTGGGCCTGTGATCGACCAAACCGCCCAAGCTCGCTTGTTGGCTCATATCGAACAGATCAAAAAAGTGGCGAAAGATTTCTATCAAGTGCCGATTGAGGCAGAAATTGCCGAACAGGGCATTTTCGTACCGCCGACTTTGTTGGAAATAGACCACATCAGCCAGCTCAAACAGGAAGTTTTCGGCCCCGTGCTACACGTTATCCGCTTTGAAGCAAGCCAACTGCCACAAGTGATCGCCGACATCAACTCGACAGGATTCGGCTTGACCAGCGGTATTCATAGTCGGATTAACGAGACGATTGAGCAATGGCTAAACGGCATTCACGCGGGCAACCTCTATGTGAACCGTAACACGGTCGGGGCGGTGGTTGGGGTGCAACCGTTCGGCGGAATGGGCTTGTCAGGCACAGGCCCGAAAGCAGGTGGACCTCTCTATTTACAACGCCTCGTTAATCGCACCAAGTGGACAGTGCCAAATCTGGTGGGCGAAAGCCAACAAGATTTAAGCGAGCTAATTTCGGCGGTCAAACAAGTATTGGACGGCGAAGCCCAAACGCAAGCGGTCAGTTTAGCGGAAAAATTTGCGGCTAACTCACCGCTTGCAAAACGCCACCCAATGCAAGGCATCACGGGCGAAACCAATGAATTAACCTTTGTGGCTCGCCCCGTGATTGCGGTCGGCAACGGCTCGCTCGCCGACCAAGTCAAAGCGGTGGTGGCGATTGTCGCTTGTGGCAGCCAAGCCCTCGTGCAACAAGGCTCGCCACTGGCTCAGTACGCCTCGAAATTTAACGGCAAAGTGATCGTGCTGGATGATTTCAACCAACGAGCCGACTTGGCGGTAATGATCGTGCTTGACCCACTTTCCCCAGCGGAAAAACAGCACCACGCCGAACGCCAAGGGGCGATTTTAACCTACATCGAAAACCTCGACCTCGCCCTCTCGCTGTTCCCCCTCGTCCACGAACAAGCGATCAGCATCAACACCGCCGCCGCAGGCGGAAACGCAAGTTTAATGGCGGAAATGGACTAGCCAAAAAACGGAAAGGGGACGAAAGTCCCCTTTTTATTGAATACGAAAAATAAATTTGGCGGAAGTGAATGGGAGTCGAACCCACCCAAGATTGCTGGCAACCTTAACAGGATTTGAAGTCCTGCCGCCTCACCGGAGACGACTCACTTCCGAAATGGTGGCGATATTTTACCGTTTTCATTAAAATTGTCCAAAATTTCTTAACAAAAAAGCCTATGCACACATTATTTCGTTCCCTGCCTTCCATAGACAAACTGCTGAACAGCCCACAAGGGGTAGGATTTTTAGAAAAATTTGGTCGCACCGCCGTTACCGCCGAATTGCGTTTGCTGTTGGAACAGGCTCGCAACCAAATTCAGCAACAGCAAAGATTGCCCGATTATTTGCAAAACAGTGAGCAAATCTGGTCGCTTGTTGAACAAAAACTTACGCAAAATCAACAGGTTGCAATGAAACGGGTGTTTAATCTGACTGGCACGGTGTTGCATACCAATTTGGGGCGAGGGCTTTGGTCAGCACAGGCGGTGAAGGCGGCGACCACCGCAATGCGGAATAATGTCGCCCTTGAATTTGATATTGCACAGGGCAAACGCAGCCACCGAGATTTAGAAATTTCCCAATTATTACAACAACTTACAGGGGCGGAAAGTGCGTGCATTGTGAATAATAATGCGGCGGCGGTGTTGCTGATGTTGGCGACTTTCGCCCAAGGCAAGGAAGTGATCATTTCCCGCGGCGAGTTGGTCGAAATTGGCGGAGCGTTTCGCATTCCTGACATTATGGCTCAGGCGGGCTGTAAATTGGTTGAGGTCGGCACGACCAATCGTACCCATTTGCGTGATTATCGCAACGCGATCACCGAAAATACCGCCTTTTTGATGAAAGTTCACAGCAGCAACTTCCATATTCAAGGTTTCACGGCAAGTGTGAGCGAAGAGGAATTAGTGGCACTCGGCAAGGAATTTAACTTGCCCGTGATCACCGATCTCGGCAGCGGCTCGCTCGTTGATCTGCAAGCCCTCGGCTTGCCAGCCGAGCCAATGGTGCAACAAAAAGTGGCGGCAGGGGTGGATTTAGTCTCTTTTTCGGGGGATAAATTGCTCGGCGGCCCACAGGCTGGGGTGATTGTCGGCAAAAAAGCCCTGATCGACCAACTGCAACAACACCCCCTCAAACGGGTGCTACGTTGCGACAAAGTGATTTTGTCGGGCTTAGAAGCGACCCTACGCCATTACCTTTTCCCCGAACGCCTTTGCGAAGATTTGCCGACTTTGCACCTTTTAACCCAACCGCTCGAAACCTTGCAAATCAAGGCGGAACAGCTTAAAAACGCCCTTTGCAAGCGGTTAGATTCTCGCTATTTTCTACAAATCGAACCGAGCCTCGCCCAAATCGGCAGCGGTGCTTTGCCGAGCGAAACCCTTGACTCATTCGCTGTTACCATTTCCGCCCCAAACCAAACGGATTTACTCGCTCTTGACACCCAATTCAAAGCCCTTGCTAGCCCGATTATCGGACGCATCGCCCAACAAAAAATTTGGCTGGATTTACGCTCGGTGGCAGAGTTTGATGCTCTTTTAACGGAGGTTGAAACCCTATGATTTTTGTTACCGCCGGCCACGTTGATCACGGCAAAACCTCACTTCTGCAAGCCCTAACTGGCACGCACACCGCCCACTTACCCGAAGAAAAACAGCGTGGGCTGACCATTGATTTGGGCTACGCCTATTTGCCTGTGGGCGAGCGAACTCTCGGCTTTATTGATGTGCCAGGGCATCAGAAATTTCTATCTAATATGCTTGCGGGTTTGGGAGGCGTGCAGCACGCTTTGCTGGTGGTGGCGGCTGACGAGGGGATTAAACCGCAAACCGTTGAGCATTTGCATATTTTAAAATTGCTTAATTTTGAACAAGTTTGGGTAATTATTTCCAAATCAGATCGTGCCGAAAAAGATCAAATTGATGATCTGATTTTGAAATTAAAACAGGATTTTCCTTTTTTAGTTCAATCTCGCTTTTTTATTACTTCGGCAACCAAAAATATCGGTATTGATGAATTAAAATCTGCATTAATTTCTGTTTCAGAAAATCCACAAAATAACGAAAAACCATTCCGTTATTGTATTGATCGGGTGTTCCATATTAAAGGGGCTGGGTTAGTCGTTACGGGAACAGCGATTGCAGGAAAAATAAAAATTGGCGATGAATTGTTTTTATCTAATGGTGAAAAAGTACGAGTAAAACAAATTCACGCACAAAATCAACCTGCGGAAATGGGATTGAGCGGGCAACGTTTAGCCTTAAATTTAGCTAATATCGAAAAAGAAAAAATAAAACGGGGCGATTTTATCACGGAATCAAATCCTCAATTTGCCACCGATAGAATTAGCGTAATCTTACAAGCGGAAAAAAGTTTAAAAGAAAATCAAACGGTTCATCTTTATCATTTCGCTACCCATATTATGGGAAAATTAAATTTATTAAACGCCAAACAAGCGGTGCGAAATCAGCAAGTTTTTGCTGAAATAATATTAGATCAACCGTTGCACATTACTTTTGGCGATAAATTGATTTTACGCAATGCAGATGATAGTCAAACCATTGCAGGGGCGAGAGTGTTAGAAATCCATTCGCCAAAACGTTATAAACGTAGCGAGCAACGGCTTGCTTATTTAGAAAATCTTGCAAAAACAACTAGTTACCAACAGCGAGCGGATCTTTACTTGCAAGATAATGTAATGTCTGCCAAACAATTTTTATGGGTGGAACAATTATTTCCAACACAACTTAACTTATTAGGTTTTAATCCTGAAAGAGAATGGTTATATTCGGCGAAATATCAACAAAAAATCGAAAATTATTTATTAGAAAAAATCACAGAATATCATCAGAAACATAACGATCAATTAGGGGTAACCAAATCAAGATTATATCGTATTGCTTTATTAAATTTACCTCAATCATTAGCTTATAAATTTATCGACAATTTAATTGAAACAGGTAAATTAGCCCAAACTCGTGGCTGGATTCATACCCTCGATCATAAAATTGAATTATCCGCAGAAGAATTGAAAATTTGGCAACAAATTGAACCGTTATTTAAAGCAACTAACCAAGCATTATGGGTAAGAGATATTGCCAAGGAATTAGTCTTTGATGAAAGTGAAATGCGGAATTTATTATATAAAATCGGCAAATTAGGCTATTTAGTACCGATTGTAAAAGATCGATTTCTATTAAATCAACAAATTAAAGCATTTGCCGATTTAATTTATACAATGATCGAAAAAAATGGTGCAATTTCAGTGAATCAGCTACGCGATGAAATTCAATATGGGCGTAAATTAACGGTGCAACTAATTGAGTATTTTGATCAAGTTGGTTTTTTACACCGAAAAGGGGATGTTCATTTATTACGAGATGGGGATATTTATCAATGAAAATCACATTAACCGAAGCTCAATTTAAATTAAATAGCCAACGTTCAATTTGTATTGAACAATTTGAACTAAATCAGCACGATTATTGGGTGATTATTGGCGGAAATGGTTCGGGCAAAACACTTTTTTCGCAAATTTTAAGCAAAAACTTACCGCTTGAACAAGGCGAAATGGATAACCGATTCCAAAAAATTTCGCTAATTTCCTTTGAACAACAACGTAAAATGGTTGAAGCGATTTTCAATGAGCGAAATAACGATAGTATTAGCCCCGATGATTTTGGCAAAACGGCAAAACAAATTATTTTAGAGGGAAATCAAAATGAAAATTTATGTGAACAATACGCCGAAAAATTACAGATTTTGCCTTTATTAGATCGTCCCTTTATTCAACTTTCGACTGGCGAAAGTCGCAAGGTTTTATTTTGCAAAGCCTTAGTTAATCAGCCAAATTTATTGATTTTAGATGAACCTTTTGAGGGATTAGATCAAAAATCTGTATCAGAATGGAAAAAATTATTTAGCCAGATTAAAAACCAAACCACTTTGGTGTTAATCTTAAATCGTTTAAATGATATTCCAACTGATGCCACCCATTTGGCAATTTTAAATAATCTACAAATTATTTTACAGGGTAAAAAAGAAGAAATCATCGAACAAGAGACTTATCAACAGCTCTTTTTTGCGGAAAACGCCACAAATATTCCTTTGCCTGAATCTGCATCAGAAATTATTCAATTACCTGAAAACCAACCGCTATTTGAATTAAAAAATGTCAATATTCAGTATGGCGAAAAAAAGATCTTAAATAACCTAAGTTGGACGGTTGAACCTCGTCAAAATTGGTGGGTTAAAGGCTCAAATGGGGCGGGTAAATCAACGCTACTTTCGATTATTACGGGAGATCATCCACAATCTTACGCCAATCACGTTATTTTATTTGGTAAACAAAGAGGTAGCGGCGAAACGATTTGGGATATTAAGAAAAATATCGGCTATATTAGTAGTCAATTACATTTAGATTATCGGGTAAATTGTTCGGCATTAGATGTGATTATTTCGGGCTTTTTTGATTCAATCGGTGTATATCAAAAAACACCAGAAAGTTTAAAAATAAAAGCAATGGAATGGCTCACTCGTATAAATTTACCACACCTTGCAAATAAACCCTTTAAATCCCTTTCGTGGGGACAACAACGTTTATTATTGATTGTGCGAGCAATGGTAAAATATCCGCCCATTTTAATTTTAGATGAACCTTTTCAAGGGTTAGACGGTATCAATCAAAAAATCATCAAACATTTTATTGAGCAACTGGTTGAAAATAGCCCAACCCAATTATTATTTGTTTCCCACCAAGATAGCGACGCCCCAAATTGCATTACGCATTTATTTGAGTTTGTCAAAGAGGATGATTTATTTCGCTATCAAATTTCAGAAGTGGCATAAATAAGCAAAACAAGGGGTAGGATTATCAGAAATTTCGCAAAATCCTACCCCTTGTATTTAGAGAAAAAACATACTCGGCTGGAAGAGCTTTTCAATTTCGTTGATCTGTTTTTTGTCGTTGGCGAACAGGATTACGCGGTCGTTTTCGCAAATCACGGTGGATTTGTGGGCGATGATCACGTTTTCGTCTCGCACGATTGCCCCGATGATTGCCCCTTGGGGTAATTTGAGTTCTTTGACCGTTTTGCCGACCACTTTCGAGGTGTCGCTGTCGCCGTGTGCCACCACTTCGATCCCCTCAGCCAAGCCCTGTTTGAGGGAGGCGACTTTGAGAATATCCCCTTTGCGGACGTGGCTCGACAAGGCGGAGATGGTCGCTTGTTGTGGCGAGAGGGCAATGTCAATCGTGCCGCCCTGAATTAGGTGCAAATACGCCATTCGTTGCACTAACACAATCGCCTTTTTCGCCCCCAACCGTTTGGCGAGTAGGGCGGACATAATGTTCGCCTCATCATCGCTGGTTAATGCCAAAAACAGATCGATGTTTTCGATATGTTCTTCAAACAGCAACTCTTGGTCGGACGCATCGCCTTTTAGCACCAGCGTTTTGGTTAAATTTTCGGCTAATCTATCCGCTTTCTGGGCATCTCGTTCGATAATTTTAACGCTACAACGCTCTTCCAAATCTTTTGCCAGTCCCATTCCGATACTACCACCGCCGACAATCATTACCCGTTTATGCGGTTTTTCGAGGCGTTGCAGTTCGCTCATCATCGCTTTGATATGCTGGGTCGCACAGATGAAAAACACCTCATCGCCCGCCTCAATAATGGTCGAACCCTGCGGAATAATCGCATTTTCTTGGCGGAAAATCGCCACAATGCGAGCCTCAATATGGGGCAGATGATCTTTGAGGGCGGAAATTGGGTAGCCGACCAACGGACCGCCGTAGTAGGCTTTGACGCTGACGAGGCTGACTAAATCATCGGCAAAATGGGAAACCTGCAACGCCCCTGGGTAGTTGATTAGGCGTAAAATTTCCTGCTTCACCAACACTTCGGGGGCGATAATTTGGTCAATCGGCAACACGCTGGTTTGGAAAATCTGCTCACGCTCACGCACATAATCGGGGTTGCGAATCCGTGCGATTTTGGTCGGTACGTTAAACAACGTGTGGGCGATTTGGCACGCTACCATATTGTGTTCATCACTTTGCGTTACCGCCACCAACAAATCCGCATCGCTCGCCCCCGCCTCACGCAAAATGCGAGGCGAAGCCCCGTTGCCTTTCAGCACGCGTAAATCGTGCTTATCCTGCAATTTGTTGAGCTGTTCCTGATTGTCGTCAATCAGCGTGATGTCGTTATCGCCGTTCGCCAGATTTTCGGCGAGGGTTGAGCCAACTTGCCCAGCCCCTAAAATAATGATTTTCACTCGCTACCTCGTTTGACTAGTTTGGCGTAGAAAAAGCCGTCGCCGCCGTTTTCGCTCGGGAAAAATTGTTTCATTATGCAGCTTTCGCCGTGGAAATCCATTGGCACGAGTTCTGCATCGGAATGGCTGGCGAGGAAGTTTTCGATCTGCTCACGATTTTCCGCTGGCAGAACGGAACAGGTCGCATAGAGTAGCGTGCCGTTTGGTTTCAGCCGTTGCCAGAGGGCGTTGAGGATTTTGCTTTGCAGGGCGACCAGTTCCGCAATGTCCGTCTCTTTGCGTAGCCATTTGATGTCGGGGTGGCGGCGGATCACGCCCGTTGCCGAACAAGGGGCATCGAGTAAAATTTTATCGAACATTTCACCGCTTGCCAGCCACTGTTCGGGCTGGCTGGCATCGCCACACACCACTTTCGCCGTTTGCCCGAGCCGTTGCAAATTCTCTCGCACCCGTTTTAAACGGCTTTCCTCAATATCGAGGGCGGTTACTTTCGCATTCGGGGCGAGTTCAAGCAGGTGGGTAGTTTTCCCCCCTGGGGCGGCACAGGCATCTAAAATGGTTTCGTTATTTTGTGGATCGAGCAAACTCGCCGACCACTGGGCGTGGCAATCTTGCACCGTCGCCCAGCCCTCGTCAAAATGGGGCAGTTGAGCCACCGACACCGCTTTTTCAAGGCGTAACGCCTCTTTACAAGCGGTCGGATAATCGCAAATTTTTACCAAATCGCCGAGCAATTTGGCATAATCCTCAGCAGTGGAATGTTGCGAGTTTACCCGAATCCACATCGGCGGTTTTTGGTTATTCGCTTCCATAATCTCACGCCAATTTGGGTAGGCTTTTTTGAGCTGATTAACCAGCCATTCGGGGTGCAAGGTTTGCCAATGCTGATCGACCTTCGCCAAAATGCTTTCCTGCTCACGCAAAAAGTGGCGAAGCACCCCGTTCGTCAAGGCTCGAAAACTGTCGAGTTTGAGCGGTTTGATCGCATTCACGGTCTCGCCCACCGCTGCGTGAGCTGGCACTCGCAGATAGAGCAACTGATAAAGCCCGACCAACAGCAGGCAATGTAC
Source organism: Haemophilus paracuniculus (assembly GCF_002015115.1). Lineage (GTDB taxonomy): Bacteria > Pseudomonadota > Gammaproteobacteria > Enterobacterales > Pasteurellaceae > Haemophilus_E > Haemophilus_E paracuniculus. Next base: position 125,102 of record NZ_MUYA01000008.1, on the reverse strand, counting down.
CAAGCGAGTTTTGCCCTTTAACGGCTTCTCAACCAGCAGGGAAATAATCCGCTCTAAACGAGGCAGCACCCGACACACACCAAACGCAATTTCCTGCACCAACGGCAAATCCCTCGCCTCCACCTGCGATTGAGCCTCGGGAATGAGCGTAGAAAGGGATTTCCCCTGATCGAACACCTGTAACAAAATTTGTGCGGAAACCGCACGGGGGGATAGTTTTTTCATTATTTAAATAGTTCTGAGTGAGTGCCTGTGCGAGCAAATTCAACCACATTGCGTTTATGATCGAGATAATAAACCAAAAGGAAATCGCCGCCGATATGACATTCTCGAAAGCCTTTAAATTCGCCTTTCAATTCGTGATCGACATATTCTGCTGGCAATGGGGCATCATTCGCAATGAGTAATAAAATGACTTGTTTTAAGGCGTTCATATCATAACGCCCTGATTTATTTAATTTTTCCCAATCTTTGAGGAAAGATTTATGATAAATCACGCCTCTTGGCATTGTGGCTCGTTTATTGTTGTTGGAGGACATTTAACGCCTCCTCAGGAGAAAGAACACCTTCTAATTCGCCCTCTTTTTCGTGGCGAGCGACAATATCAGCCATCACTGCACGAGTCAGATCATTCGGCACTTTCATTTCAAACGGCACTCCTTTTTCCAACACCACTCGGGTGAGAGCAATCCGAATAAAATCCGACATACTTAACCCAAGCGTTTCCAACAACGCCGTTGCATTATCTTTGAGCTGGGTATCCACTCTTGCTCTTACATAGGTTTCAGCCATTTTTACCTCCGACAGAATAGAAATAGGACTACATTGTAGTCCTATCTTTTGGAAGATCAACTAAAAAGCTCTTTCTTAACACTTATTTATTGTAAACCAAGCCTTGCCATCGCCTGCCTTACTGCAATATCTCGTCCCGTATTAGGATATTTTTGCATCCAAGTATAGAACAGATTTAAAGCAGCTTGTTTATTTTTAGAATAAGTATAGTAATTAACAAAAGCTTGCGTTGCCCAACTAATTTGCCCTGTATCTGCGAGTAAATCAGCGAGATTACCCCAAGTAGCTCCTCTTCTTGGGGTTAATTTTAATGAGGCTGTAAAATTGATTTGAGCATTTCTCAAATCTCCCATTTGTTGATAAGCAAAACCTAAGTTACCAAGCACTTCTGAATTTGAAGGGTCATATTGTTTAGCTTGTTCTAATTTGGATATGGCTAGTGAAAGATTATTATTCCAAATTAAAGGAATAGCTTCTTTATTAAGCTGTTTTGCTATTTGTTTAGAATTATTTGTAATCGTACTCTTTGATTCTGGTATGCCACCAGATCTTAAAACAGATGTTGCTTCTTGATAATTGAGTTGATAACTTGTAATTTCTTTTATTTCCTTTGGATTTAGCCAATACATTTTTTCAGGCGGTGTTTCTAACATTGCTAATCGAATATTGTTAGGCACATTCATTGATTTATAGTAAGTACTCATATCTATTGAATATGAACGTGCCGTTGCCGTATCAAATGTATTTTGAGAGATGCGGTGAACCCCAATCCTACTCTTTAAATCTGCAACTCTTGGCTTTCCTGCAATGAAAATATTAAAACAAGAACTTGCACAAGTATCGCCATTCATCACGATGGTTTGAATACCATATCTCGTAATATAATTAGAAATTTGATATCCAGAATTTATACTTCCGCCCCCACTATTTAAAAATACTGTTTGTATTGGGTTACCTGATTTTCGCCAAGCTTCTGCTATATTGATGAACTGTTGTCCATCATTAGTATTAATTTTTCCATCAATTAACATAATAACTGTCCCATCTTCCGTTGCTTGAACAGGCATTTGAGCAGCAAATGAAAACATTGAGCAGAAAGATAAAATTAAACTTAAAAATTTTTTCATATAAAACCTCTTAGTTTTGTAGTTGCATCCCTACCACAAACCATTCCCCTCGCCCGTTGAGGAAATCCTGCACGCTCATTGGCTTTTTGCCTTGCGGTTGCAGTTGCGTGATGTTTAGCACGCCCTGCGAGGTGGCGATTTGAATGCCTTTTTTGTCCACCGCTAAAATCGTGCCAGCAGGTTGGTCGGCGTGGGGTAGCACGTCCGCTTGGTAGATTTTGAGCCGTTCTTCCACACCATTGACGGTCAAGGTCAAAAACGCCATTGGGGCAGGGTTGAACGCTCGGATATTGCGTTCGAGCTGACAAGCGGTGAGATTGAAGTCTAATTTTGCTTCTTCTTTGCTTAATTTTTCCGCATAGTTGGCGAGATCGTCCTGCTGTTTTTCGGGCGGAAAATGACCGCTTTCCAAGCCGTTCAACACGTCAAGCAAGGCTGGTGGGGCGAGTTCGGCGAGTTTTTGATAGAGGGTTGCCGAGGTTTCGTTCGGTGCAATCGGGGTCGCCACCTTGTGCAACATATCGCCCGTGTCTAGCCCCACGTCCATTTGCATAATGGTGATGCCCGTTTCCTTATCGCCCGCCCAAATCGAACGCTGAATCGGTGCTGCCCCACGCCAACGCGGTAACAGCGAGCCGTGTACATTCAAACAGCCCAAACGAGGGGCGTTCAACACCGCTTCGGGCAAAATCAAGCCGTAAGCGACCACCACCATCACATCGGCATTGAGAGCTTTCAGCTCGGCTTGTGCCTCTTCCTTGCGTAACGATTTCGGCTGATAGACAGGGATATTATTCGCTTCCGCCAACTGCTTAACAGGGCTTGCCTGCAACTTCTTACCCCGCCCCGCAGGTTTATCGGGCTGGGTGTAAACCGCAATCACATTGTGTTCAGAATTGAGTAACGCTTGTAAGTGAGTCGCCGCAAAATCCGGCGTGCCTGCAAAAATAATATTCAGTTTTGACATAATTTCGATCGAAAAGGGAAGAATGGCGGTATTGTAGCAAAACAAGGGGGGATTATCAGAAATTGTGAATTTATCCCCAAATCACAACTGCAATACTTGTCTTATAGCTCATTAACTAAAAGGTTTCGTTTCCGCCAACACAGGATATTTGGCATTCATCTGTTCCGCCCAAGCGGTGAGATTTGGGTGATTTTTTGCCAGATCGTAGCCCAATTTTTCGGTGCGGAATTGCCACCAGTCGATCAGGCAGACGGCGGTGAGCGTGCCGATATTCAGTTCCGTGCCGAATTCGTCAAGGGTTTGTTCTAACTGGGCGAAACTTTTGGCGTTGCGATCCATCAGTTGTTGATGACGAGCTGTCCACCATTCCGCTTCGGGGCGTAGCATTTTTTCGGCAATCATCGGCATTGTGTTTTCCATAATGCCGTCCACAAGGTTGTGCAACGCCAAAGTATTCCAACGAATCTTACCGCTTGTCGGCACAAGAGCGACGTTCGAGCCTTTTTGATCGAGATATTCCGCAATCAGCAGACTGCCGAACAGCCAGCGTCCGCAGTTGCGTTGCAGGGCTGGAATCCGCCCAAGGGGGTTATCTTGATTGTGGGGTGAGTTTGGGTCGAAAGATGAGGTAACACGGTGCATTTCGACCGTTTGTTCGAGTTGATGATGTTTAACCACCGCCACAACCTTACGAGTGTAGGGGCTGGTGGTAGAATACCAAAGTTTCATTTTTTGTCCTCTTTTTAGCTTTGTTGAAGATTGAGCAAGGTTTCCATTGCCTTATCCGCCAAATGATATGGCACGAAAATATGGTCGTGATGATTGCCTGCGATCACGTTGCAACTGATGTTGGCTTTGCCGAGGGCGGTGGCGAAAGCGGCGGTTAGCCCCACGGCGGCGAGGTCGGAATGGACGTTAAGGGTGATCCACGCCGATTTAAATTGTCCGTCCAACTGATACTGTTGGGCGGTCTGCTCGCTTACCACAATCGACACCCCCTCTTTTTCTTGAATCAGCGAGATGATTTGGTCGAACGGCACATTTTGCCCCTCGGCAAGGGTGGCGAAATAGTAAATGCCCTCGTTCAGCACGGGTTGCATTGAGCGGATTAGAGTTTGTAAATCAGAAATCGGGGTGGTCATTGGTTTTCCTTTTAGGTAAAAATGGCGAAATCATAAAGGGAAATCAGTTGGCGATCAAACCCTTTCGGGGTATCATTCCGCCCTTTGCAAGGGGGCGGTTATGCAATTTTTTATTCCAAAAGACGAAGTGATTTTTGAGGAAGAGATCAAAAAGAGCCGATTTATCACTTATCTTCGCCACACCGAGGGGCTGGCGGCGGCGAAAGCCTTTTGGGCGGAAATCAAGGCGTTGCACCCGCAGGCTCGCCATTGGTGCTGGGCGTGCGTGGCGGGGCTACCGTCTGATTCGCAACAATACGGCTTTTCCGATGATGGCGAACCCTCTGGCACGGCGGGCAAGCCGATGTTGAATTATCTGCTTGGCAGCGGTTTGGGCGAAGTGAGTGCGGTGGTAGTGCGTTATTATGGCGGTATCCAGCTCGGCACGGGCGGTTTGGTGCGAGCTTACGGCAACGGCGTTCAGCAAGCATTGGCGAAGTTGGAAACCGTCCGCAAAGTGTTGCGAAAATCCTACCGCTTGCAGTGCGATTACGACCAATTTGAACGGGTGCAATATCTGCTCAACGGCTTTGATGTGGTGCTAGAAGATCAGCAGTTTAGCGACAAAATCACGCTTTTTCTCGGCATAAACCCGACTGAATTGGCACTTTTCGTTGCAAAATTACAAGAGAGTTTTGCGGGTAAATTAACTTTAATTTCAGAGGAACAATAATGGCAATTTTAGCGTTAATTTTAACTTTATTGGTGGCGGTCGAACATTTCTACATTTTATATTTGGAAATGTTTGCGATTGAGAGTACCAAAGCGAAGAAAATTTTCAATTTAAGCGATGATTTTATCGCCCAGCCCAAAGTCAAAGTGATGTTCGCCAACCAAGGGCTTTACAACGGCTTTTTGGCGGCAGGGTTGCTGTTCGGCTTAATCAGCCAACAGTTTTCGGTGGTGATATTTTTCTTAATTTGCGTAATGTTCGCAGGCATTTACGGTGCTATCACCGCAAATCGCAGCATTTTCTTGAAACAAGCGTTACCCGCGATTTTAGCGATTTTGGCTCAGTTGTTGGCTTAGTTTTTTATCTGTTTGCAAGGGGTAGGATTCTGCGAAATTTCCGCCAATCCCACCCCTTGCATTGCGATTGATTTCCCTTTCAAAAACCTTAAAATAGGTTCTTTTCTCATCTCATCGCCAGCCTATGACCAAACCCAAACGCCCTACGTTGCAAGATATTGCCGATCATTTAGGGATCACCAAAATGACGGTGAGCCGTTATCTGCGTCAGCCGCAGTCGGTGGCGGTGGAAACGCAGCAGAAAATTGCGGTGGCGTTGGAACAGTTTGGCTACATTCCGAACAAAGCCCCGAGCATTTTATCCAACGCCAAGAGCCGTGCGATTGGAGTGTTAGTGCCGTCTTTGACCAATCAGGTGTTCGCCGAAGTAATTAAGGGGATTGAGCTAATCACGGACGAGGCGGGCTATCAGACGATGTTGGCTCACTACGGCTATTCAATGGAAAAGGAAGAACAACGGATTGAGTCGCTGCTTTCTTACAATGTCGAAGGGCTGATTTTGTCGGAAAATCAGCATAGCCCTCGCACCTTGAAAATGCTAGAAGTAGCGAACATTCCCGTGATTGAGATAATGGACACCAGCCACGCCATTCAACAAGCGGTCGGTTTTAACAATGTTTCTGCGGCGTGTTCAATGGTGGAAACGATGATTTTGCGAGGGCGGCGGAAGATTGTCTATTTTTCCGCTCGAATGGATAAGCGAACTCGCCTCAAAATGCAAGGCTACGAGCGGGCAATGCAACGCTACGGTTTGCAGGTTCGCCACATTACCACCGAAATGCCGTCTTCATTCAGTTTGGGGGCGGAACAGTTGCAACAGGCGTTACAGCAATATCCCGATCTGGACGGCATTTTTTGCACCAATGATGATTTGGCGATTGGGGCGTTGTTTGAGTGCCAACGGCAGGGGATTGATGTGCCTGAGCAGATTGCGATTGCAGGCTTTCACGGGCACGATGTGGGGCAGTCGCTCACGCCTCAACTCGCCACTGTGATTACCCCTCGCCTTGAAATCGGGCGAGTGGCGGCTCAAACCTTGCTGGCTCGCCTCGCTCAACAGCCGATTGAGCGGAACATTATCGATCTCGGCTACACCATTCATTGTGGCGAGAGCATTTAGCTAGGCTAAAATCGCTTGCTCGCAGGCGTTCACCACCTCCTCAAAAGGGCGGTCGATAGCAATTTCGATCACATCAGGCTCATTGTTCGGCAGTTCCAGCGTATTAAATTGGCTCTGCAACATTTCTGCTTTCATAAAATGCCCTGCTCGTTGCTGCATTCGAGCCAAAATCAGCTCAAAACTGCCGTGTAAAAACAGAAATTTTAACTCGGGATTGCCTTGCCGAATTTGATCGCGATACGCCTTTTTCAACGCTGAACAGACAATAATCCCCTGCTCATTTTTGTGATTAAGGCTAAACACCGCATCGGAAATCCGTGCGAGCCACGGTTGGCGATCCGCATCATTCAACGGTTGCCCTTGTGCCATTTTGAGAATGTTGGCTCGGGGGTGAAGATCATCGCCGTCAATAAATTTAAAATTTAAGCGAGAAGCCACCGCTTGCCCCACCGTGCTTTTGCCCGTGCCAGAAACGCCCATTACAATAAAAACCTTGCTCATTTTGACCTCGCTACGCTTTCTCATCAAAAAAGTGCCGAAAATGTTACCCATAACATTAAATTTTGTGAACTAGATCGCAAATTTAACATTTGCCTAAAAAATATGCTTTACAGCGTTTAGATTTCTGTTAATGTTACCCGTAACAATTCAATCATAACATATCGAGGTGGCTATGTTAATTTTTATTATGATTGCAGCGATAGCCTTGTTGCTGTTGCTGATCATCAAATTCAAAGTACACGCTTTTGTGGCGTTGATTATCGTCAGTTTATTGACCGCTCTCGCCGCGGGCATTCCCGTTAATAAAATCCTGCCAACCCTTTTAACGGGCTTCGGTAACACCCTCGCTTCGGTGGCGTTATTAGTCGGCTTGGGGGCAATGATCGGGCGATTATTGGAAGTAACAGGTGGAGCGAAAGTGCTTGCCGACACACTGATCAACCGTTTTGGCGAGCAAAAAGCACCGCTTGCATTGGGTGTTGCTTCCTTATTATTCGGCTTCCCGATCTTTTTTGACGCAGGCTTAGTCGTGATGTTGCCGATTGTGTTCAGCGTGGCGAAACAGTTTGGCGGATCGGTGCTTCGTTACGCCTTTCCTGTCGCGGGCGGATTTGCGGTAATGCACGCATTCCTACCACCGCACCCCGGCCCTGTCGCCTCGGGCGATTTGCTCGGCGTAAATATGGGATTATTAGTGATTGTTGGCTTGGTTTGTGCGATTCCTACTTGGTACATCGGCACTTATCTGTTCAGCAAATGGATCAGCCAAAAAGTGAATGTCGCCCTGCCGAAATCCTTTCTCAGCAGTGCCGCAATCAACGAAACCGCCGTGCAAAATCCACCAAGTTTTGGACGAGTGATTATCGTCTTGTTGTTACCGATTTTCTTGATTTTATTCGATACAGGCTTGAACACATTAAGCGTTGCCAAAGTGATTGACGGCTCGCAGCTTTGGGTGGAAAGCCTCCGCTTGCTCGGCAAAACCCCGATTGCGTTGTTGATTACCTTGCTGGTGGCGATTGCCCTCTTGCGAGATCAGCGTAGCTACGAACAGATCGAAAGCATTTGTAACAACGCCCTTGGCCCGATTTGTGCGATTGTGTTGGTAACAGGGGCGGGCGGAATGTTCGGCGGCGTGTTGCGAGCAAGTGGCATTGGCGAACAGCTCTCGGCGATGTTGTCGGACACAGGAATGCCGATTATTGTCGCGGCATTCTTAATCGCAGTAGCATTACGCGTCGCACAAGGCTCGGCAACCGTTGCCCTCACGACCACCGCCGCCTTAATCGCCCCAGCGGTGGCTGCCGACCCAAGCCTCACCGCCTTTGACCTCTGCTTTATCGTGATCGCGATTGCCTCTGGCTCGACCGTGCTTTCCCACGTCAATGACTCAGGGTTCTGGCTAATGAGCCGCTTCCTCGAAATGGATACCAAAACCACCTTAAAAACGTGGACACTGCTTGAAACCTCAATCGGGGTGGTGGGTTTCCTTATTGCTTTGGTCGGAAGCATTCTTCTCTAACCTTGCAAGGGGTAGGATTTTCAGAAATTTCGCAAAATCCTACCCCTTGTCGCAACCTTCCCCCACAATCGCTGTCTATACATCGCAATGTTTGATTATCCATTCAAGAGGAAACAAAATGAATTTTAACGAAATTTTAAATGGCGTGTTGCGTTCGGTTAGTTCAACCGCGAACGAGAGCAAGGGCGATTTGAGCAAGGTGTTCGACAGCGTGCTGAACTCGGCGAAGCAGTCGGCACAAGAGATCAAAGAGGGCAACACCGACACCATTACCAAAGTCGGCGGCGGTGCGGCGTTGGTAGGGATTTTGTCGATGGTACTCGGCAAAAACGGCGGTTCAAGCCTCGCTAAATTAGGCTCGTTGGCGGCTCTTGGCGGATTGGCGTACAAGGCGTATCAAAATTATCAGCAAAATCAGAGTACGGGCGAAATTGCCGTGCCAGCCAGCGAATTTGAGCAAGCAAACAGCGAATCGCAAAACGAGCTAATTTTACGCACAATGATTGCCGCCGCCCTCGCAGACGGCGTGCTAGACGAAGCGGAAGAAGCCTTGATTCGCAAAGAGGGTGGCGATGATGCCGAGTTCCAACAATGGCTCATCCAACAAACGGCGAACCCGATCACGATTGACGAAATCGCTCGTGCGGTCGGCAACAACACCGCCCTCGCCAGCCAAGTTTACCTCGCGGCACGCATTACCTGCCAAGAGCTTTCCCGCAAGGAAATCGTCTTCCTCGCCCAACTCGCCACCGCCCTCAACCTTGATGAAGCCTTGGTGGAACAGTTGGAAAAACAGGCAGGGTTCTAACATCAAACGTACTACTTCGGTAGTGCGTTTTTGTTAAAATTTTCCGCAATCACACCGCTTGCCACCCCGTCTTCCTCAAAAATGTGAGCGACTTCACAGAATTTGCCGTGGATTATTCCTATAATTCTGAAAAATTTTCAAAATTAAGGAGTAAACAATGGCTATTTTTCGTGAAGCCCCTGATTTGCCGATAACCAAAAGCAAAGAAGAAATCGACCAAACCTACAGTTATTGGCGGTTACATTTAATGATCGTGAGCTACATCGGCTACGCGGTTTTCTATTTCACCCGTAAAGGGTTCAACTTCGTAATGCCCGAAATGCTCGCCGATTTAGGTTTGCAAAAAGCCGATATCGGGATTATGGGGACGGCGTTTTACCTCACTTACGGCGTGTCAAAATTCCTCTCAGGCGTAATCGGCGACCGCTCAAACCCTCGCTATTTTATGGGGATCGGGCTAATCGCCACGGGCGTGGTAAACATCTTCTTTGGAATGAGTTCGTCCATTTTTATGTTCGTTACCCTTTGGATGATCAACGCCTTTTTCCAAGGCTGGGGCTGGCCGCCTTGCTCGAAAATCCTCAACACTTGGTATTCCCGTAACGAACGGGGCTTGTGGTGGGCGATTTGGAACACTTCGCACAACCTTGGTGGGGCGGTGATTCCGCTCATCGCAGGGGCAGTAACGCTGGCGTGGGGCTGGCGATATGGAATGATTATCCCTGGGTTGATCGCTGTGGTGGTGGGGCTTGGGCTTTGCATTTTCTTGCGAGATCGCCCAAGCTCAATGGGCTTGCCGACCGTGGGCGAATGGCGAAACGACATCGCCGAGAAAAACCACGAAAGCGAAGGGGTGGGTTTATCCACTTGGGAAATCCTCAAAACCTATGTGTTCAAAAACACGATCATTTGGGCGTTGGCAATCTCTTACTGCCTCGTCTATATCGTGCGGACGGGCATCAACGACTGGGGCAACCTCTATCTGACCGAAACCCACGGCTACAACTTGCTACAAGCCAATGCCAGCGTGTCGTTCTTTGAAATCGGTGGCTTCTTAGGGGCGTTGTTCGCAGGCTGGGGTTCAGACAAATTCTTCAAAGGCAACCGTACCCAAATGAACATCATCTATGTGGTCGGGATTATTTCCGTGTCCCTCGCCCTCTGGCTCGTGCCAAGCGACAACAGCTTCTTGATGTCGAGCTTGTTCTTCCTGATCGGCTTCTTTATTTTCGGGCCGCAATTCCTGATCGCAATGGCAGCCGCTGAAAACTCGCACAAATACGCCTCAGGTGCCGCAACGGGCTTCGTCAGCTTGTTCGCCTACATCGGTGCCGCCGTGGCAGGCTTACCGCTCTCACTCGTGATCGAAAACTTCAAGTGGAACGGCTTTTTCAGCACCCTCTTTATGATTTCCCTCGCCTGTGCGTTATTGCTAGTGTTGGTATTTATCCTACAACAACGCCGTAATCGAGCTTAATCTACTTTGCAAGGGGTAGGATTTTACGGAATCCCACCCCTTGCTTTTAGCATTTCACATACCCCCCACTTACTTGTTTTACCACCCCACTTAACTCTAAATTCAACATTTCGATCAATACGGTTTCAACAGCGAAGTCGCAGGCTTTGGCGATGTCATCTACGCTGATTGGGTCAAGGCTGATGTGGGTGTAGATTTGCTGTTGGCAAGCGGTGAGATTGGGCGGAATTTTTGCCTCTGGGGTTGGGATGGAAATTGGTTGAGCGGAAAGAGCTGGCGAAGTGGCGGTCGGTTTTGCAGAAATTGGCTCGGATCGCGCCGCTTGTAATGGCGTTTCGGTTTGGTGGAACAGGGCAAATTGCGAGGGGCGTGGCGTTTGGATTTGTGGGGCGATGGCGTCCAACATATCCGCCACATTTTCCACCAACAACGCCCCCTCTTTGATCAATTTGTGGCAGCCTTGGCTGTATGGATTTTGTACGCTGTTCGGCAGGGCGAACACCTCTCGCCCCTGTTCGAGGGCGTAGCGAGCGGTGATCAACGATCCGCTGTTAATCGTGGCTTCCACCACCAGCGTGCCAAGCGACAAGCCACTGATAATCCGATTACGGCGAGGGAAATTTTCGGCAAGGGGCAGTTGGGTCGGGAAAAATTCCGAGACTAACGCCCCACCGTTTTCGCTGATTTGTTCGGCGAGTTTTTTGTGGCGTAGCGGATAGACTTGATCCAAGCCCGATCCCAGCACCGCAACGGTTATTCCGCCCAAACTGACCGCTTGTTGATGGCAAAATCCGTCAATCCCAATCGCCAATCCGCTCGTTACCGCCAAGCCGTTTTTGACCAAATCGCCGGCGAACTGCTTCGCCCAAAATTCGCCGTAGGGCGAGTAATCTCGGCTGCCGACCATTGCGATTTGAGGCAAACCCAACGCCTCGACCGCCCCTCGCACAAACAACACGGGCGGTGCGGTGCTGATTTGGCGAAGCAAGAACGGGTAGTCTTCATCAAATAAGGTTAGCAAGCGTTGGTTCGGCTGTTCCGCCCACGCCAGAGTTTGCTCAATGCTCGCCAAATCAGGCTTTAACCAGCGTTGGATTTGCCGTTCGTTCCAGCCCATTGCTCGCAATTCCGCCTTGCCGTAATCGCAAAAAGTCGCCCAATCCACTTCTGCCAACAATCGGGCGATTTTCGCTGCCCCAAATTGTGGCACTTGCAATAATCGTAATAATTCTCGCTGATACGCCATTTTTCCCCCTGCAAAAATTCCCTAATAATAGGAAAAGGGTTAGAATAGCCAACCTCTTTTTTTTAATTTTTCGATCGAGATCACAAAAATGGCTGTTTTAGACGTAGTGCTTTACCCCGATGAACGATTGGCAACGGTGTGCGAACCTGTCGCCACGGTGGACGAAAAGCTCAACCAATTTATTGATGATATGTTTGACACAATGTACGACCACGAGGGCATCGGGCTTGCCGCACCGCAGGTGGGCGTGTTGCAACGGGTGATTACCATTGATATTGAGGGCGACAAGGCGAACCAAGTGGTGCTGATTAACCCTGAAATTTTGGAAAGCTCGGGCGAGACGGGGATTGAGGAAGGCTGTTTGTCGATCCCTGGTTGTCGTGCCTTAGTGCCTCGCAAAGAGAAGCTGAAAGTCAAAGCCCTCAACCGCAAAGGTGAGGAAATCATCTTCGAGGCGGACGGCTTGTTTGCGATTTGCATTCAACACGAAATCGACCACCTCAACGGCGTGCTGTTTGTCGATCACATTTCCACCCTCAAACGCCAGCGTTTCAAAGAAAAAATGCTCAAACTTAAAAAGCAGTTGGCGAGGGCGAAGTAGTTTTTTTAAAGTGCAAGCGGTAAGATTTTTGGGAAATCTTACCGCTTGTTTTTGGCTATTTTTCTAATTCAGCCACCAGTTTTTGCAAGGTTTCCACTTGCTGTTTGAGGGAATCAATCTCTCGCTCTCGGCTGGTTAATAATTCGTTTTTCATCTCAATCATCTGACGAAGCAGGTTAATTTCAGCGTTCAGGGCTGGGTCGCCAACGGCAACATTAAATGTGCTTGAATTATCTGCATTATTATTGAACACATATACGCTATCTTCCCCAAATGGAATCAAATCTGCCACGCTAATCCCTAACACACAAGCGATCTGCTCTAACCGATCGATTTTCACTTGCGAAGAACCACGCTCAATTTTTGCGTAACCTTCCACCGATAAATTTAATTTTTCCGCCATTTGAGCCTGCGTCAGCCCCCGATCTTCTCGAAAATCCCGAATGTTTTGTCTTAATTTATCGCTTGATTTCATAAATACTCTTTTTTGTTAGGGAAAACCATACAAGCTCGGCAGGTCGCCCAACTTGTTCGTGCGTGTTCAAAGTATAGCCGAAAAATTAGAATATTTGCAGTTTTTAGCAACATTATTGGAGAAAAATTATGGCTTATCGTCCAGATCCTGATTTAGCATTTCTTGAAAATTGTTCTTCGGAAGAATTGGATAATCTTGTTTATATTTTAACTTATGATCCAAAAGACAATAAGCAACGCTATACAGAACATCTTTCTGACAGCCCTTTGTATCAAAGGTATTATCCTGATCACCAAAAGTATTGGCAAGATATTGCAGGGGAGTTGCAATGCTTTGGTGGGAATACTTTTTCAAATTTAGCTAGAAGTATTACTTCCTCGTATAATGAAAATGGTAGTGGTTCTGCTATTTTACATACAATGTCCCCATTTGCACGAGTATTAGTACGCACGGCAGCGAAAATTTCAAATGTTACCAATCCTTCAACCTACGTTGGTGTGCCATATAAAGAAATTCTTTGTGAGGTGTGTAAACAATTAAAGGTAAATTTCAATGAAAACTCAGATGTGAAATTGATAGAACAAAATTTATTGATGAAAATTCTGGAAGATTCACTTGGACAACTGAATGAAGAAGATCGTAAAGAACTTGCAGAAGAATTAGGGTTAGATAATACAAATAACATCAAGACACAGGCTTTACTGGGTGTGTTTCAAGCTATATTTAAAAAAGGTGGTTTTAAGTCCTATATTTTGATTAATAGATTGGTCAATTTAATTCTTAAAAAATTAATTGGTAGAGGCTTGCCAGCAGCAGGCAATCGCTTGTTGATGAAATTTCTTAAAGTGTTATCAGGTCCGATTGGTTGGACGCTTAATGTTGCGTGGACTGCATATGATATTTCTGGTCCAGCCTACCGCGTTACCATTCCTGCGGTAATTCAAGTAGCTTACTTACGTTCGCTTAACGAAAACCGCGAGGCGATTAAACAAGCAGAACAAGTGAATGTAGAGAATATCAATCTCTAATGGTTACAAGGGGTGGGATCAGCGAAATTTTTTGAAATCCCACCCCTTGTTTTCGTTTTTCAACATCTTAAAAAATCAGTAAAATTGCCACTTTTTTGTGGCAATTTTTACTTTATGAATCTTCAACAACTGCTTTTAACACGGCGGTTTATTTCCACCCTTGCCTATTTTGCGATGCAGAGCGTGTTTGCGATTTACCTGCAACAAAAAGGGTTGAGCAATGTGGAAATCGCTTTTTCCCTTTCGTTACTGTTTTTTTGTAGCCAAGCCCTTGCGATTTTTGCGGGGATTTTAGGCGACCGTTTCGGGCTGGCTCGGATTATGTTGGTCGGTTGTGCCTTAGATGTGTTGGCGTATGTGTTCTTTTTATCCGCCGATCATTATGCGGTGTTGCTGTTAGCCACCACCTGTTTCGGGATTGGCAGTTGCCTGTTTAGCACCAACGCCCGAGCCTGTTTGCTGGCGTTGGCGGGCGATGAATATAGCCAAAAAACCCGCTTGCAGGGCAAATTTCTGCGAGTAACCAGTTTTTCCTCAATGACCGCCCCGTTGCTCGCCATTCCGTTCATCAAATTTGAGCAAATTCAATGGCTGATTTGGTGCTGCTTTTTAATGGAATTGGTGCTTTTTTGCTTTATGGTCAAGCCGTTTTATCAGGTGGAAAGCGTTAATACCAAAGTCAAATTCCGTTTCGCTCAAATCCGTGAAATCATCACCAAAGAGTTTCTGTTTGTGCATTTAATGCTGTTTTTGCCCCTCAGCATTGCCACTTCATTTTTTGTGATTTTCCCCTATCTGTTCAACACCAAACTCGGCTTGCCCGAACAAGTGCCAATCGCCTTGTTTGTGAACGGCTTGATGACAGTGGTGCTACAAGCCCCGTTTTCTAAACACATCAACCTCACTCGCCAGCAAATCGTGTGGGTCGCCCCGCTGCTTGCCGTCGGCATTATCGCCCCGTGGTTCTTGGCGTTGCAATATCTCTCGCTCTTTTCCGCCTATGTGTATTTGGTGATTTTTACCCTGATTGAAGTTTACGCCCTCACCGCAATGGCGAATTTGCTGGTGAAATTCGACAACGGCACCAATCGTGGTTTCATTTTCGGTTCATCACGCTTGCTACTTTCGGTGATGACGATGATCGTGATGAACCTGATTCCCCATTGGTTCTTAATCTAGCCAAAAAACAAGCGGTGCGAACCGTGAAAATTTTCACTTATCGCACCGCTTGATCATTCACGCAAATTACCAATATTTCTCAATTTCCGCACGGATCGCGTCAGCGGTTTGTTTGCCTTTTTCGCCGACTAAGGCTCGCCCTGCGATAAAGACTTTGGCTTTTTTGATGTCCTTAAAGAGGTGGATTTCTTCTGGCACGATGCCGCCCGTAATGGAAAGCTCTAAGCCGATTTGTTCGAGGCGTTTCATTTTTTCGATGTCCTCGTCCGTCCAGCCCTTGCCTGCTAATTCTGCATCACGTGAGCGGTGATAGATCGCTTGTTTCACGCCTAAATCTACCCACTCTTGGGCATCTTCAAAGGTCCAGTTGCCGTAGATTTCGATTTGGATCTCTTTTTTCACTTTGGCGTTCGGATTCGCTTCGTTAAATTCGTCCGCCACTTTTTTACAAGCGGCTTTGGTCGCTGGGTGAGCGGCGGCGGAAACGGTGAGCCAATCTGCACCAGCTTCAAACGCCATTTTGGCGAGAATTGCACCGCCGTCCGTGGTTTTGAGGTCGCAAACTAAAATGTGATCAGGGTGCAAAGCACGCAGGGTTTTGACCGCTTTCATTCCTTCTGCACAAGCGAGGATTGTGCCAACTTCGATGATTTCAACCGATTTTTCCGCTTGTTTGGCATCAGCAACGGCTTTTTCGAGGCTTAACGAATCGAGGGCGATTTGTAAGAGGGGTTTGGACATAGTATTTTCCTTATTTTTGAAATGTGAAATGGGGGGATTTTGGGAAAATCCACAAACTGCTTATTCGTTACTTTTTCTTTGCGTTTCCAAAGAAAAAGTAACCAAAAAGAAAGGCAACCCGAACATTTTGCTTTGTTTCGCTTGTTTCTAATTTCTACGGTCGATTTGTAAACTCGCTTGCTTCGCAAGCTCAAACAGTACAAATTGCCCTTGAAATTCACGAAACCGCTCAACGCAAAATGACGGGAACAAGCGGTCGGTTTTTAGAAAATTTCTACTATCCAACCCCTTGTAAGTCTTAAATTAGGCTAACGCCTGATCAATCACGGCAAGCACTTCTTCTGCCGTAGTGCAACGGCGGATTTTGTCGAGATCGACACCTGTTTCGCTGTCGGGGTCGTCTAGCACTTGGGTGATTTCCATTAAGCCTTGCATATGTTTGTCTGAGTCGCTGCCTGCGAGGGTAATCAGCACCGAAACGGGTTCATCTTCGCCGTCAAACACAACAGGTTCGGTGAGGGTTACAAGAGCGAATGAGGTTTTGATTACCCCTTCTTCTGGGCGAGCGTGGGGCATTGCTAAACCTGGGGCAAGAATGATGTAAGGCCCCATTTCTTCGATTTTGTCCACGATGTTGGTGTAGTAACGTGGCTCAATCGCCCCTGATTTTTCGAGCAAATCCGTGCCGATTTTGATTGCCGCTTTCCAGTCGCTCGCTTTTTGGTTGAGGAGGATTGAGTTATTTTCGATTAAAGATTGTTTTAAGTTCATTACAGATTCCTTCTAAATTGCCCCTCGCGTTGAGGGGCGTTCGTTAGATTAGCCTTTGTTGGCGTTATGTTTGTTGATTAACTCGACAAGTTCATCGCCGAATGAATTTGGGTTGAGCATATTTTGTACGCCGAGAACGTATTTGCCTTCGCCCACTTCGATTTCGCCGGCTAAGTGTTTACTTGAAACGATGATGTCCACTTCGCTTAACTTACCTTTGTAATCGGTTACCGCACAAGAGTCCATAATGTTTGGAATGCCACGTTTGTCGAGGTAGCCTTTGATCTTCATTTTCATCATCATTGATGAACCTTGACCTGAACCACACACCGCAAGGATTCTCACCGGTTTCTCACCGCTTGCAGCCGCTGTTTCTGCTTGGGCAGGGGCGGTTTCCGCAGGTTCGCTTGCCACTTCGTCTAAGCCGTAGCCGTCCATTTGTTCAAGGGTTTTGCCTGCGGCTTTGGCAGCAGCTTCGTCTGCACGAAGTTGTTTAGAGGCGAGCGCCATATAAACCACTGCGAGGGCTAAAAGAATGAAGAAGAAGAATGGAATGCTGACGATACCTTGTAAAATCGGTGGGAAGAATAACGCCCAGTCCGCCATACCCATCCAGCCGTTGAAGGTGGTGCCTTGGCTAGCGAGCAGTTGGATGACCCACGCAGAGCCTAACACTTCGATGATACCCATTACGAAACAGATTTTCATCACGGCTTTCCAGCCACCGAATTGGTTGGCAAACACGCCGATGGTTGCGTTAGAGAAGAACATCGGGATAAAGCCTGGAATGATAAGCACTGGTGCACCCATTGCGAGGAGGATACCTACTGCCACGAATTGGCCAATTGCCCCCCACATAAAGCCGAATACCATTGCGTTTGGTGAGAAAGCGTAAATCGCCGCACAGTCAATCGCTAATACAGAGTTTGGAATCACACGCTCTGAAATCCCTTTGAACGCTTCGGACAATTCCGCCACGAACATACGCACACCGGTTACGATCACTTGAATGGCTACCGCAAATTTCAAGCCCATTTCCAAGATGTACATTGACCAGTGGGTTTTACCCGCCATTTGTTGTAGGTTATCTAAGCCGAATGAGAGCAAGATAATGCCGAAGAACACGGTCATCACGATTGCCGTGGCTGAAATGCTGTCGTGGAAGATGTGTAGCCATTTCGGCAGTTTCATATGATCCACGCTATCTTCTTTGTTACCGAGTTTCGGCGCTAATTTCACCGCTACCCAAGATGCGATCTGTTGTTGGTGTCCGATTGAGAAACCTGCACCGCCCGTTACCGCTTGGGTTGGTTTATACATAATGTTAGATGAGATACCCCAATAGAGTGCCATAATCACGGCGGTGTAAAGCACGGTTTCCCACATTGACGCACCGATAATCATATAGAACACCGCCACCAAACCTGCTTGTTGGAACATAATATGCCCTGTGAGCATAATGGTGCGAATCCCCGTGAAGCGTCTAAACACCACCAACAAAATGTTGAGGAACAACGCCAAAATCACCGCATAACCGACCCACGCATAGTTATCGCCCATTGTTTGAATGGTCGCTTGCATACTGGTGTAAGGGTCGATCACCGCCCCCGTGAGGTTATGGAATTTGGAAAGATTTTCGATAATCGGTTTAAAGCCGCTTACGAGCGTCCCCGAACCGACCTGCACCATCATAAAGCCGACAATGGTTTTGATCGTCCCTTTAATAATGGTCGTGGTGTCTTTTTTGAGAAGAATGTAGCCGATACAGGCGACAATCCCTAGTAGGAATGGTGCTTTGGAAAGCACCTGAGCATTAAAGCCCAAGAAAAGATTATAGAGCGTTTCCATAGGAAGTACCTCTGTTATGATGTTGGATTGTAGAAATCTTAAAGAAAAGAAGGGCAAAAACCCTACCGCCGTGAATGATAACAGCTCGCAAAGATTAAAAAAGATTATTTTTGATTATTTGTGAACAAGATCACATTTTATTTTGTAAATTTTTCGATTTGCGAAAATTTGAGCGGATCTGACCGCTTGTTTGCCCTCTTTTTTCCACCCTCTCTCTATTTGAAATGCTGAACGCATTTCAAACTGTCTCTCTCCCATAAATGGGCGAGAATTTTTTCTTGTTGAGTTCATAAACTCTCTCCCGTTCAACGGGAGAGAGACAGCGAAAAAATTGCGTCAGGCAATTTTTCGCAGAGAGAGGGAGTGAAAAAGCACAACAAGCGGTCAGATTTTCAAAAATTTCGCAAAAAAATTAGAGCTAGATCACATTTTTGGAAAAAAGTGTTTTACAAATTTTTGTGATTATTTATGATTATTTGTGATTACATTTTCCAAATCTAAGGAGTCTGCGATGAGCAAAATCAGTGAAATTACCCGTGAAAGTTGGATTCTCTCTACTTTTCCAGAATGGGGAACGTGGTTAAACGAAGAAATTGAGCAAGAAGTCGTGCCAGAGGGCAACTTTGCGATGTGGTGGCTCGGTTGCGTAGGGGTGTGGATCAAAACCCCAGCAGGGGCGAACATCTGTATGGATTTATGGTGCGGTCGTGGAAAAAGCACCAAAAAAGTGAAAGATATGGTGCGAGGACACCAAATGGCGAATATGGCTGGCGTGCGTAAATTGCAACCAAACTTGCGTGCTCAACCAATGCCACTCGACCCATTTGCGATCAACGAAGTGGACTTCATTCTCGCTTCCCACTACCACAGCGACCACATTGACGTGAACGTAGCGGCGGCGATTGTAAATAATCCAAACCTCAACCACGTTAAATTTGTCGGTCCGTGGCATTGTGCGGAACTTTGGAAAAAATGGGGCGTGCCAGAAGAGCGTATCATCGTGGTAAAACCGGGTGATGTGGTGAAAATTAAAGATGTGGAAATCCACGCCCTCGACTCATTCGACCGCACCTGTTTAGTAACTTTACCTGTTGAGGGGGCGGAAGAACAAGGCGGCGAGTTAGCCGGTCTCTGCCCGTCTGATGAAGAAATGGGTCGCAAAGCGGTGAACTATGTGTTCAAAACCCCAGGTGGCACAATCTATCACGGTGCGGATTCCCACTACTCAATCCAATTCGCCAAACACGGCAAACAGTTTGATATTGATGTCGCACTCAACAACTACGGCGAAAACCCAGTGGGTATTGCGGACAAAATGACCTCAATCGACCTGTTGCGTATGGCGGAATGCTTGCGTTGTAAAGTGGTGATCCCAGTCCACCACGACATCTGGACGAACTTTATGGCAAGCACCCAAGAGATCATCGATCTATGGCGTATGCGTAAAGATCGCTTACAATACAAATTCCACCCATTCATCTGGGAAGTGGGCGGCAAATATGTTTATCCGCGTGATAAAGATTTAATCGAATATCATCACCCACGTGGTTTTGATGATTGCTTCGAGCAAGAACCAAATATTCAATTTAAATCAATGCTTTAATTAACGATAAAGCCACCTTTGATTTAAAGGTGGCTTATTTTGAGTTCATTATATCATTGATTTTTGAGCGGTTTTAAAAGAGTAGGAAAATATAATGAACGAAAATTATCGTCATAAACAATTATTAAATCTGCTTGATGAAAGAAAAATGCTTTCAACAACAGATATTATTGAATTATTACAAATTTCGCCCGCCACCGCACGGCGAGATATCAATAAATTAAGTGAACAAGGCAGATTACGCAAAGTGCGTAATGGGGCGGAATCGTTAAAAAGGGATAATATCCTTAAATTTAATCAAATTACGATTAACAACGCCGATGAAAAAAGACGGATTGCGGAAGCCGCAGCGAATTTATGCCAAGACGGCGACAGCCTGATTTTAACCTGCGGTTCAACAATGCTGATGTTGAGTAACAGCTTGTGCGGCAAGGATTTGCAAATTATTACCAATTTCCTACCGCTTGCAAACCACTTGATCGAACACGACCACGGCAACGTGGTAATAATGGGCGGACAATATAATAAAAACCAAGCGATTACCCTCTCATTAAATCAAAATGATCAAGTGCCTTATTCCGCCAATATAATGTTTACCAGCGGTAAAGGATTTACCGTGGACGGATTATATAAATCCGATATGTTAATTGCCAATTCAGAACAGAAAATGATCCCGAACGTGGATAAATTAGTGGTTCTGCTCGATAGCAAAAAATTAGGTAAACGGGCGGGAATGTTATTTAGTGAATTAAAACAGATTGATATTTTAATTACGGGTAAAGAAGCCGATCCAGAAATAATTGAACAGCTTAAACAAAAAGGGCTGGAAATTATTTTAGTTTAATGTTTTTTGCTTATTTTTAAGGCAAAAACAGCCAAACAAGCGGTGTGATTTACTCAAATTTTTACTTAGCCCAAAATGAGGATAGCACCGTGCGAAAACATAAACTCGGCATTTACGAAAAAGCCCTCCCGAAAAATATCAGCTGGCAAGATCGCCTCTCGATCGCCAAAGCCTGCGGTTTCGATTTTGTCGAAATCTCGATTGACGAAACCGATGAACGCCTCGCCCGCCTTGATTGGACGAAAGAAGAACGCATTGAACTGGTCAAGGCAATCATCAACACGGGCGTAACCATTCCGTCAATGTGCCTTTCTGGACACCGCCGTTTTCCGTTCGGCAGCCACGATCCTGAAATTCGCCAACAAGCCTACCAAATTATGGAAAAAGCGATCCAATTAGCGGTCGATCTCGGCATTCGCACCATTCAGCTCGCAGGCTACGATGTCTATTATGAAGAACAAGACGAAAGCACCCTCAAACACTTCCAACAAGGCTTGGAATGGGCGGTGGAACTGGCGGCGAGCAATCAAGTAACCATTGCGGTGGAAATTATGGACACCCAATTTATGAGCTCGATCAGCCGTTGGAAAAAATGGGACGAAATCATCAAATCGCCGTGGTTCACCGTTTACCCAGACATCGGCAACCTCTCGGCGTGGAACAACAACGTCAATGAAGAATTACGCTTAGGGATCGACAAAATTTCTGCGATTCACCTCAAAGACACCTACAAAGTTACCGAAACCTGCAAAGGGCAATTCCGTGATGTGCCGTTCGGCGAGGGTTGCGTAGATTTCGCAGGTTTCTTCAAAACGCTGGCGGAACTCAACTACCGTGGGGCGTTTTTAATCGAAATGTGGACGGAAAAAGCGGACGAGCCAATCGCAGAAATCATCAAAGCTCGCCGTTGGATTGAACAAAAAATGCAAGAAGGGGGTTTCCAATGTTAAAAGAATTAAGAGAACGCGTACTCAAAGCCAATCTCGAACTGCCAAAATACAAACTCGTTACCTTCACTTGGGGCAACGTGAGCGAGCTGGATCGTGAAACGGGCTTGGTCGCAATCAAGCCGTCTGGGGTGGAATATGATGTGATGACCGCCGATGATATTGTGATTGTCGATTTGCAGGGCAACCGTGTGTGGGGCGACAAAAAGCCCTCGTCCGACACCCCAACCCACCTTGAACTTTACCGCCAATTCCCTGAAATCGGCGGTGTGGTGCATACCCACTCACGCCACGCCACCGCGTGGGCGCAGGCAGGCGAAGATATTCTTGCCCTCGGCACGACCCAAGGCGACTACTTCTACGGTTCTGTGCCTTGCACCCGCCGAATGACCCCCGAAGAAATCGCAGGCGAATATGAACTCGAAACGGGCAAAGTGATCGTGGAAACCTTCCGCAAACGTGGCATTGAAGCCAAAGCCGTGCCAGGCGTACTCGTCCATTCGCACGGTCCATTCACTTGGGGCAAAGACGCTTTTGACGCAGTGCATAATTCTGTGGTGCTAGAAGAAGTCGCCTATATGAACTTCATCAGCCACCAAATCCGCCCAAATATCGGCTCAATGCAACAAGAACTGCTCGACAAACACTACCTCAGAAAACACGGGGCGAATGCTTATTACGGGCAGTAAATTACATAGAAAAAAGGTCGGTTCTAAAACCGACTTTTTTGTTGGCTTAAATCGGCTAGAATTCAACTATTTGAATCGCTAACGGAGGCTTTGGTTCTCCACTACTAGTTTAGTTCTTTATATTCTCCGTAATATTTCCGTGCCGAACGATGTGGCGGTGGTGAGCCTCGGGGGGCTAGATGTGGGATCGGTTTCTTATCCTCGCCTCACGGCAATTTCGCTTCCTTACGAGCAAATGGGCAAGGTGGCAGGACAGAAATTGCAAAAAATTCTGCGAAACGAACCGCTTGCAGAGGACGAACGGCAGCTTTATTTGCCGATAAAATTAGTCGAGCGAGACAGTGCTTGATCGAAAATGGAAAGAATTTTCACGAAATTGCACAAAAGATCGTGGCAAGCAAAGTAGAAAATGCTAGAATTGCACGCTTTCAAAATTGAGTGTTCTTTTTTCGATACAATTTGGGTGAGATATGTCAAAAGAAATTAAAAATAAAGCCCCTGAGCAAACCGAAGAAAAAGGGGTAAAAAGTAAGGGTTTAAATACCTTGTTATGGGTTGTGGCTATTGTGCTTTTGGCGGTGGCGGCAATCGGTAATGTTTATTTCGCTGCAAAATTCTCTTTTGTGGTGAGAGTGTTGGCAATGGTTGGTTTGATTGTGGGTGCGGTGGTGTTGGCTGCATTGACCAATCAAGGTCAGAAAGCGATTCGCTTTGCCAAAGAATCTCGTGGCGAGTTGCGTAAAATCATCTGGCCAACCCGTCAAGAAACTACGCAAACCACCCTTATTGTGGTGGCAATGTGTGTAGTGGTGTCGTTGGTGCTTTGGGGCATTGACTCAATCATTGTGGCGTTAATTACATTCTTAACAAATTTGAGGTTCTAAAATGAGTGAAGAAATCGAAGTAAAAGAAGCAACGAGAATGCGTTGGTATGTATTGCAAGCGTTTTCTGGCTTTGAGAACCGTGTTGCAATGACGTTGCGTGAATATATCAAATTACACAAAATGGAAGATCAGTTCGGCGAAGTGCTTGTGCCGACCGAAGAAGTGATCGAAAACGTGCAGGGTAAACGCCGTAAAACCGAGCGTAAATTTTTCCCAGGTTACGTTTTAGTCCAAATGGAAATGAACGATGACACTTGGCACTTAGTGAAAAGCGTGCCGCGTGTGATGGGCTTTATCGGCGGTACGGCGGATAAACCTGCCCCGATTACGAAGCGTGAAGCGGATCGTATCCTCAATCGCGTACAAGAAACCGCCGAGAAACCTCGCCATAGAACCGAGTTCCAACCTGGTGAAGAAGTGCGTGTAACCGAAGGCCCGTTTGCGGACTTTACGGGAACGGTGGAAGAAGTGGATTACGAGAAAGGCCGCTTGAAAGTGTCCGTTTCAATCTTTGGACGTGGCACGCCTGTTGAGCTTGAATTTGCTCAGGTGGAAAAACAGAGCTAATCAAAATTTCAAAAAATCAGACCGCTTGCAAGCGGTCTTTTTTTCACATTTTTTACGAGGTTAAAATGGCAATCCAAATCCGTAAAATGGTCGAGCAAGATGCCGATCAAGTGTTTGAGTTGATGAAAGCACTCGCCGTGTTTGAAAAATATATCGACAGTTTTGCGATCACGCCCGAGGTGGTGCGAAGTAGCGGTTTCGGCAAAAATCCGCCTGATTTCTACTGTCTGGTGGCAGACGACCAAACAAGCGGTCAGATTGTGGGGATTTTAGTCTATTATTTCCTGCCTTACACCGCCCAAAATCGCCCTGCGATCTATATGAAAGAGCTTTATGTCGCCGAGGGTTATCGCAGTCAAAAAATCGGCGAGAAGTTGATGAACGCCCTCAAAATCGAAGCCAAAGCCCATAACTGCACCACAATAAAATGGACAGTCGCCCCGTGGAATGAGCAAGGATTGAAGTTCTACCAACGACTTGGGGCGAAAGAGAATAATGAATGGTTGAATTATGAGATAAATTTAAACTAAGTAGTTTATTTTAATTAAATTTTATATCTGCAACGTTGCATAGTACTTTTGTTGTATGATGAGCTGTATGAGCTGGAAATAATGAATAACAATACACAGTAGCTTTTTTACCTTCACTGCGTAAGACTTTATTTCTTAAATTTACATCATCAATAGACAATTGTATTAGCTTTGTTCTTACAGTATTAGACATAAACTCTAAATCGTCAAACGATGGACTAACACTCAATGTGTTGAATGGTCTGATTGCAGGCAATGGTTTTCCATAAAAAGCAGGAGCAGGGTGTAAACTTTTTATGATGGATAATTTACCATTGAGCAAAACAGGTTGCCCAGTAGTGATTGGTTGTGTTTGGGCGAGAGTTGGGCATAATGCTAAAAAAGCCATTAGTATCTTTTTCATAGCGTTTTTTTCCTTAAAGATTAACGTATATTGATTTGCTGAAAGTATATCAGAAAAATCCTGTATAAATATAAAATAGCTTATTAAAAACTGCTTGAAAAGCTATCAGATTTGCCCTATAATCCGCTACCTTACGAGAGAGCTTGGCTCTCTCGTATTTTTGTGTAAAGTTGCGAGAGCAACATCAACGGGGAGCTGAAAAGCGTTATTACCCATAATAGAGGAAACTAAAATGGCAAAAAAAGTACAAGCCTACGTTAAGTTGCAAGTTGCAGCGGGTATGGCTAACCCATCACCACCAGTTGGTCCTGCATTAGGTCAACAAGGTGTGAACATTATGGAATTCTGTAAAGCATTCAACGCTCGTACTGAGAGCTTAGAAAAAGGCTTACCAATTCCAGTGGTTATCACGGTTTACGCAGACCGTTCATTCACTTTCGTAACTAAAACCCCACCAGCAGCGGTTCTCTTGAAGAAAGCGGCAGGTATCAAGTCTGGTTCTTCTAAACCAAACAAAGACAAAGTGGGTAAAGTAACCCTTGAACAAGTTCGTCAAATCGCTGAAACCAAAGCAGCAGATATGACGGGTGCAACTATCGAAACTAAGATGAAGTCTATCGCGGGTACTGCTCGTTCAATGGGCTTAGTGGTGGAGGAATAATACGATGGCTAAATTGACTAAAAAAATGAAAGCAATCAAAGCTGGCGTAGATTCTACCAAAGCATACGAAATCAACGAAGCAATCGCTGTATTAAAACAATTCGCGACTGCTAAATTCGTTGAAAGCGTAGATGTTGCTGTAAACTTAGGGATCGACCCTCGTAAATCAGACCAAAACGTGCGTGGTGCAACTGTGCTTCCACACGGTACTGGTCGTACCGCACGCGTTGCGGTATTTACCCAAGGTGCTAACGCAGAAGCAGCGAAAGCAGCTGGTGCAGATTTAGTGGGTATGGAAGATCTTGCTGAACAAATCAAAAAAGGCGAGATGAACTTTGACGTTGTGATCGCATCACCAGACGCAATGCGTGTGGTAGGTCAATTAGGTCAAGTGTTAGGTCCACGCGGCTTAATGCCAAACCCGAAAGTAGGTACAGTAACACCAAACGTTGCAGAAGCCGTTAAAAATGCGAAATCAGGTCAGATCCGTTACCGCAACGATAAAAACGGTATTATCCATACCACTATCGGTAAAGCGGACTTCGCCCCTGAGCAATTAAAAGAAAACCTCCAAGCGTTGTTAGCGGCATTAGTGAAAGCGAAGCCAACCACAGCGAAAGGTGTATTTATCAAGAAAGTAAGCATCTCAACCACAATGGGTGCAGGTGTTGCAGTTGATCAATCAACACTATAATCTGATAAATTATTTCTAAATTGGAAAGCACTAATTGATGAAATTAGTGCTTTTTTATTGCATTTTAACAAGGGAAAAATATGATATGCCCAAACAAACAAACAAACAAACAAACAAACAAACAAACAAACAAACAAACAGGATAATTCCGTGTAAAATTTGTGGCTCGGACGCCCATTTATATGGGGTCGTTGATTTTAATCGCAGTTGTGAAACCCATTGGAATATCCATTATCCTCTTTCTGGCACACCCTTTATTACCATTGTTGTTCGGAATGTCAGCTGATTTTTACCACCGCCTTTGATGATTGGACAAGCGGTGAGTTCCTGCAAAATATCTATAATGATGATTATATTCTTGTTGATCCCGAATATACGGGGGCAAGATCAGATCGCAATCTGCAAATTATTTTAGATGTTTTTAATTTATCGGCACACCATTCTATTTTAGATTTCGGTGGCGGCTCGGGTTATTTAGCCAAATTATTGCGAGAAAAAGGCTTAGATGCGGAAAGTTGGGATCCATTCTCTGAAAATAATATCTTAGATGATCAGAAAAAATATGATTTAGTCGTCTCTTTTGAAGTGTTTGAGCATACCCCCACGCCCTATAAAACCGTGGAATTAGCCTTATCAAAATTAAAGGAACAAGGCATTTTCTTTTTCTCAACCACCTTGCTTCCGCCAGAAACGATTGCAAAACGAGAGATGGACGGCTACATCGCCCCGAGAAATGGACACGTTACCATTTACACCGAAAAAGCCCTCGCAAAGTTATTTGCACCCTATGGCTATCAAGTGGAACACTTTAATCGTTGCTTTCATTTGGCAAGAAAAATCTAATTAAAATCGCAGAGCGATCTTTACAAGGCTCAAAAAACGCACTATAATCCCGACCTCTTTGCGTTATCGCAAAATGATGGTGCTTGCCTATCAAGCCCCGTCCGAGACCGCAGGTGAAATGATGATAATCATCTCTTAATTTGAGCCTGCGTAGATGGTGAACAGACAGAATTTTCTGCTTCTGTACACCTTAGCCTCATTAAAGTTGCCGCACAAGCGGTAGTTTTTTTGAGATTTTTTGTAAATTCCACTTTGGTGGAGTGTATCAGGAGCTAATACCAATGGCATTAAATCTTCAAGACAAACAAGCAATTGTTGCTGAAGTAAACGAAGCTGCCAAAGGTGCCCTTTCAGCTGTGGTTGCGGATTCTCGTGGCGTAACAGTTGAGAAAATGACTGAATTACGTAAATCTGCTCGCGAAGCGGGCGTTTCAATGCGTGTTGTGCGTAACACCTTATTACGCCGTGCGGTTGAAGGCACTGAATTTGAGTGCTTAAAAGATACGTTTACTGGTCCTACTCTTATTGCTTTCTCAAATGAACACCCAGGTGCAGCAGCACGCTTGTTCACTGAATTTGCAAAAGCAAACAAAGAGTTTGAACTTAAAGGTGCAGCCTTTGAAGGTAAAATCCAAGATGTTCAATTCTTGGCAACATTACCAACTTACGAAGAAGCAATTGCACGTTTAATGGGCACAATGAAAGAAGCTGCGGCAGGCAAACTTGTTCGCACTCTTGCGGCATTACGCGACAAATTACAAGAAGCTGCATAGTTCTTTGCAGAAAACTTCTTACCTCGTTTAACTTTATTAACTTAGGAATTGATTGTTATGTCATTAACTAACGAACAAATCATTGAAGCGATTGCTTCTAAATCAGTATCTGAAATCGTTGAACTTATCGCTGCGATGGAAGAAAAATTCGGCGTTTCAGCAGCGGCAGCAGTAGCAGCAGCACCAGCAGCAGGCGCAGCGGCAGCAGAAGAGAAAACTGAATTTGACGTAGTTCTTGCGGATGCAGGTGCGAACAAAGTTGC
Source organism: Haemophilus paracuniculus (assembly GCF_002015115.1). Taxonomy (GTDB): domain Bacteria; phylum Pseudomonadota; class Gammaproteobacteria; order Enterobacterales; family Pasteurellaceae; genus Haemophilus_E; species Haemophilus_E paracuniculus. Next base: position 96,987 of record NZ_MUYA01000008.1, on the reverse strand, counting down.
TGTAATCAAAGCAGTACGTGGTGCAACTGGTTTAGGCTTAAAAGAAGCGAAAGACTTAGTTGAATCTGCACCAGCTAACTTAAAAGAAGGCATCTCAAAAGCAGAAGCAGAAGCACTCAAAAAAGAATTAGAAGAAGCTGGTGCGAAAGTAGAAATCAAATAATTTTTGATTTAACTTTTCCCGAACTTCAAGTTCAAAAAGACCCCAACAGCAATGTTGGGGTTTTTGTTTTTCAAGCGGTAAGATTTCGCAAAATTTTACCGTTGGCGACTAGATACTTTAAGTATATACTTTCCACATTGTGAATGTATCGGAGAGAAAAATGAAAGAAGCCTCAATTTTTGTAACCAACCGCACCCAAGCGGTCAGATTGCCGAGCGAAGTTCGTTTCGATGAAGATGTGAAAAAAGTGCTTGTGAGAGTGGTCGGCAAAGAACGGATTTTAACCCCAGCTAAAAATGTGTGGGATAGCTTTTTTCTTGCTACTGATAATCAAGTGTCAGCGGATTTTATGTCTGAAAGAGAACAAGCAATTCAGCCTGAACGCGAGGCATTTTAGGGGGAATCGTGCTGAAATATATGCTAGATACCAACATTGTGATTTATGTGATAAAGCGTAAACCTTTGGAAGTATTGGAAAAATTTAACGCTAACGCCTATCGCCTTTGTGTCAGCAGTATCACAGTGGCAGAGCTTTATTATGGGGCGGAAAAGAGTGAATTTCCAGAACGGAATTTACGCATTATCGAGGATTTTCTTTCACGCCTTGAAATTTTGCCCTACACCCAAAAAGCCGCCCAGCATTTTGGTTTAATCAAAGCGAAATTGGCAAAGCAGGGCAAAATCATTGGCGAAAATGATCTCCATATCGCCGCTCACGCTCGCAGCGAAGGGCTGATTGTCGTTACCAATAATCTACGAGAATTTGAGCGTATTGACGGGCTTTGCTTAGAGAATTGGGTCGAGTGAGTTTTGTAAGCGGTAAGATTTCGCAAAAAATCCCCTAAATCTAACCGCTTGTAAATAGCATTATTTGATATAATATTATCAAATTTACTAAATTTAAGTGAGAAATTGATAATATGTTATCACTTTATGATGATATTGAAACCCAGCGGATGTTGGCGGATTATCTGCAACGTAAGCGGAAGCAGGCAAAGTTATCTCGACAAAAATTGGCGGAGAAAGCCCAAGTGCCAGCCAGTACCATTCGTCATTTTGAGCAGACAGCTCAAATTTCGTTACGCCAATTTCTTGCGTTATGGCTGGTGTTAGACAAAATGGATCGCCTTGTTGCCTTAACCAAAGAGGAGCAACCGCTCCCGAAAACGATAGAGGAGGTGTTGCGTGGTTAGTCTCATTCAATGGCGTTTCCACCATTAAAGGTTATCCAATCATTAGCGGAAACCGAAGGGTTTGATAGCTGGCACACAGCGAAAATGGCAATAGAAGAAGTGGTGCAAGCGGTCGGAAATTTCATAAATTTTGCCAAAGATTTTCCCATTTCCCCTAAAACAATCCAACAAATTCAACAACATTTAAATCAAGTTTGGGCGGATAATAGGACATTATTAACGTAATTATCAATCCTAAATAAGCTGATTTTTTAATCAAAAAGACAATTTCCATAATAAAAAACCACCCCAAATACGAAAGTGTTTGGGGTGGTTTTTTGTATTAAAAGTAAACGATTTTCGCAAGGGAGTATACTCCCTTTGTTTCCTATTGACATAGGAAACAAAACAATACTGCAAATCACATTTTAAATTGGAGTTTATTATGAATTTATTGGAAAAATATCCAGATCTAAAAGAACATATCAGTTTTGTTGGAGACGTTGGTTCTATGCAACATGGCGGAACTATCTATTATTTTTTAGATCCATTTGGCGTTTCTTTGAATTATGAAGAAATCTTTGAAAAAAAAGCAAACAATGCAAAGCAATCTTTTGGGAAAGATATTAGCTCAGACGAAAAATTGCTTATTTTAATAGATACAACGGCATTTGGTAGTGCCAAAGATGGCATTATTTTTTCAGATCGTAAAATCTATTATAAGGAACTTTTTGAAAAGCCGAATGTTATTCGTTACGAAGATATTGATCGTATTGTGGTTTCACGGAAAGATAAAAAACTTATTTTCTTTATCGGAGAGGAAAAAAAGAGTATAAGTTATTCTAGTTTCGATAGTTTTTTGCTAATACAGAATCTTATTCAATTTATTATTGGAACTTCTTATTTAATAAGAGCAGAGAATGAAGGGGTAGAAATAGAGAATGTAAGTGATTTTATTTGGGATTCTTATTGGAGTAATGTTGAATATGAGGGAGAAGAAGAAACCTCTAAATTTGAAGAGTTCTTAGATAAACACGAAGATAAACTAAGAGAACTTATCGAAAAAGCGGGTATCAATGATTTACTTTACAATGCATTTAATAATGATGAAAAATGGGATGTTGGTCTAGATAAATTATATGAATTATTGCCGACACCAATCAGATTAGTTATTTCGAGAGATAAATTTAAAGGGTTTATTTTAGAAAATAGAGATCTGTTTGCTCATAAATTTGGAGCGAAATAAGTATGAAACGATACCGTTTTACAGTTGCTGCGAAGTTAAGCAAGACAGGCACTCGACAGCTGTTGAGTAATATCATCGCTACGGGCATTGTGGATGCTAAAAATCAAGTAAAGGAAATGTTTCCTGAGGCGACAATCTATTCTTGCACGAGAAATGAAGAATATATTGACCCTAAACAGAGAGCAATGCAATCTCAAACTAAATCAAGTAATGATGAGCAAAATTCATCTTCGCTTGGTGGTATGTTATTGGGAGCTGCGATCACCGCAGGGATTGGGTTATTTCTCAAAAAGAAATAATCTGTAACTTGACAAAAACCACCCAATTTCATAGAATTTACAACCATTTTTCACAAAACCTTCGGCTGACGGGAAATTCGTCAGCCTTTTGTGCTTGAAAGATTTGGCGTGTTTTGTCATTTTGTGTGCCAAATTTGTAAAATTCCTGCCCAATCGTACCGCTTGCAGTAGCGATTTCTGACTGCGAGAGAGGGGATTGGAAAATGACATCTCGTATCATTTTATAATGCCACTTCTGCCGAGTTATCTCGTGCGGTTGTGAAATCTCAACCAACAAAATCAGAGGCTATCTAAAAAATGGCATATTCCTATTCCGAGAAAAAGCGTATCCGTAAGAGCTTTGGTAAACGTCCACAAGTTCTCAACGTGCCTTATCTTTTGACTATTCAGCTCGATTCTTTCGATAAATTTATTCAAAGAGATCCTGATGGACAACAAGGTTTAGAAGCGGCATTCTGTTCTGTTTTCCCGATTGTGAGCAACAATGGGGCGACTGAATTACAATACGTTTCTTATGAACTTGGCGAGCCAGTGTTTGATGTGCGTGAGTGTCAAATCCGTGGCACGACTTATGCCGCACCGTTGCGTGTGAAACTTCGCCTTGTTACTTTCGACCGTGAAGCCGCGGCTGGCACGGTGAAAGATATTAAAGAGCAAAACGTGTATATGGGCGAAATTCCGTTGATGACCGATAACGGTACATTCGTGATCAACGGCACTGAGCGTGTAATTGTGTCGCAATTGCACCGTAGCCCAGGCGTATTCTTCGATTCTGACAAGGGTAAAACCCATTCATCAGGCAAAGTGCTTTATAACGCACGCATTATTCCTTACCGTGGTTCGTGGTTAGATTTTGAATTTGACCCGAAAGATAACCTTTTCGCCCGTATCGACCGCCGCCGTAAATTGCCGGCAACCATTATTTTGCGTGCGTTGGGTTACACCACTGAGCAAATCCTTGATTTATTCTTCGACAAGATCACTTTTGAAATCCAAGATAATAAATTATTGATGAATCTTGTTGCGGAACGTTTACGTGGCGAAACCGCTGGCTTTGATATTGAAGCGAACGGTAAAGTTTATGTGGAACGTGGTCGCCGTATTACTGCTCGCCATATTCGTGAGTTAGAGAAAAATAACGTTACTCAAATTGAAGTGCCGACCGAATATATCGTGGGCAAAGTGGCAGCGAAAGATTATGTCGATCTCTCAACGGGCGAGATTGTTTGCCCTGCGAATATGGAAATTACCCTCGACACTTTGGCGAAATTATCCCAAGCAGGCTACAAACAAATCGAGGTGTTATTCACCAACGATTTAGATCACGGCCCTTACATTTCGGAAACCTTGCGTGTTGATCCAACCTACGACCGTTTAAGTGCGTTGGTGGAAATCTACCGTATGATGCGTCCGGGCGAGCCACCAACGAAAGAGGCGGCAGAAGGCTTATTCGACAATATGTTCTTCTCAACTGACCGCTATGATCTCTCAGCGGTAGGTCGTATGAAATTTAACCGCTCACTCGACATTCCAGAGGGTGTGGGTGCAGGCGTGTTAAGCAATGACGACATCATCAGCGTGATGAAGAAATTGATCGAAATCCGTAACGGTCGTGGCGAAGTGGACGATATCGACCACTTGGGCAACCGCCGTATTCGCTCTGTGGGCGAAATGGCAGAAAACCAATTCCGCATTGGCTTGGTGCGTGTGGAACGTGCGGTGCGTGAGCGTCTTTCATTAGGCGATTTAGACGGCGTAACCCCACAAGATTTAATCAATGCGAAACCAATTTCCGCAGCGGTGAAAGAGTTCTTTGGTTCATCACAACTTTCGCAATTTATGGACCAAAACAACCCGCTTTCAGAGGTAACTCACAAACGCCGTATTTCTGCGTTAGGGCCGGGTGGTTTAACCCGTGAGCGTGCTGGTTTTGAGGTGCGAGATGTTCACCCAACTCACTACGGTCGTCTCTGTCCAATCGAGACCCCAGAGGGTCCGAACATCGGTTTGATCAACTCACTTTCGGTGTATGCGAGAACCAATAACTACGGCTTCCTCGAAACCCCATTCCGTAAAGTGGTGGACGGTCAAGTTACCGAAGAAATTGAGTATTTGTCAGCGATTGAAGAAGGTAACTACGTTATCGCTCAGGCGAACTCAAACTTAGATGAAAACTTCCGCTTTACCGATACTTACGTCACCTGTCGTGGTGAGCACGGTGAGTCTGGTTTATACAAACCAGAAGAAATCCACTATATGGATATTTCGACTCAACAAGTGGTTTCTGTGGCGGCGGCGTTGATTCCGTTCCTTGAACACGACGATGCGAACCGTGCCTTGATGGGGGCGAACATGCAACGTCAAGCCGTGCCAACCTTGCGTGCGGACAAACCGCTTGTGGGGACAGGTATGGAAAAACCAATCGCCCTCGACTCTGGGGTTGCGGTGGTTGCGAAACGTGGTGGTACGATCCAATACGTTGATGCCTCTCGTATCGTGGTAAAAGTAAAAGAAGATGAAACCGTGGCAGGCGAAGCGGGTATCGATATTTATAACTTAATTAAATACACCCGTTCAAACCAAAACACCTGTATCAACCAAGTGCCTTGCGTGAAATTGGGCGAACCCGTGGAACGTGGCGAAATCTTGGCAGACGGCCCATCAACTGACCTCGGCGAATTAGCCCTCGGTCAAAATATCCGTGTGGCATTTATGCCTTGGAACGGCTATAACTTTGAAGACTCAATGTTGGTGTCTGAGCGTGTGGTACAAGAAGATCGCTTTACCACAATCCACATTCAAGAGCTTTCTTGTGTGGCACGTGATACCAAACTCGGTGCAGAAGAAATCACCGCCGATATTCCAAACGTGGGCGAGGCAGCCCTCGGCAAACTTGATGAATCGGGGATCGTTTACATCGGTGCGGAAGTGAAAGGCGGCGATATTCTCGTGGGTAAAGTGACACCAAAAGGCGAAACCCAACTCACCCCAGAAGAAAAATTATTGCGTGCGATCTTCGGTGAAAAAGCCTCTGATGTGAAAGACAGCTCATTGCGTGTGCCAAACGGCACATCGGGTACGGTGATTGACGTACAAGTCTTTACCCGTGATGGCGTAGAGAAAGATAAACGTGCCAAAGAGATCGAAGAAATGCAGTTGCGTGAGGCGAAAAAAGACCTCACCGAAGAATTTGAGATCTTAGAGTCAGGCTTGTTTACCCGCGTTCGCAACCTATTGATCGAAGGTGGCGTGAAAGAGGCAGAGCTAGACAAAGTCGCCCGTGAAAAATGGTTAGAACAAACCCTTGATGACGAAGCGAAACAAAATCAGCTCGAACAGCTTGCCGAACAGCACGAAGCGTTACGCAAAGAGTTTGAACGCAAACTTGAAATTAAACGCAACAAGATCATTCAAGGCGATGATCTTGCACCGGGCGTATTGAAAGTGGTGAAAGTTTACCTCGCGGTGAAACGCCAAATTCAACCAGGCGATAAAATGGCGGGTCGTCACGGTAACAAAGGGGTTATCTCGAAAATCAACCCTGTGGAAGATATGCCGTACGATGAAAACGGTCAGCCAGTGGAAATCGTATTGAACCCGCTGGGCGTTCCGTCTCGTATGAACATCGGTCAGATCCTCGAAACCCACTTAGGCTTAGCGGCGCGTGGTATCGGTGATCAAATCGACAAGATGATCAAACAGCAACAAAAAGTGGCGAAATTGCGTGAATATATCCAAAAAGCCTACGATCTCGGACACGGCTCACAAGTGGTAGATTTAAGCCAATTCTCTGATGAAGAAGTAATGCGTTTGGCACAAAACTTACGCAAAGGCTTACCGCTTGCAACCCCAGTGTTTGACGGTGCACACGAAGCAGAAATCAAGGGCTTGTTGGAATTAGGTGGCTTGCCGACGTCGGGTCAAATTACCTTATTTGACGGTCGCACTGGTGAGAAATTTGAGCGTCCTGTAACCGTAGGTTATATGTATATGCTCAAATTGAACCACTTAGTTGATGATAAAATGCACGCTCGTTCAACAGGTTCATATAGTCTTGTTACCCAACAACCACTGGGCGGTAAAGCACAATTCGGTGGTCAGCGTTTCGGTGAGATGGAGGTTTGGGCATTAGAAGCATACGGTGCGGCTTACACCTTACAAGAAATGCTCACGGTGAAATCGGACGATGTGAACGGTCGTACGAAGATGTACAAAAACATCGTGGACGGCACACACTATATGGAACCAGGAATCCCAGAATCGTTTAATGTAATCACCAAAGAAATCCGTGCATTAGCGATTGATATGAGCTTGGACGAGGCGTAAGAATAATCAACTCCCTCCCCCGCAAGCGGGGGCGGGGATTATTCGATACAAGGGGTAGGATTTTCAAAAATTTCTTAAAATCTTACCGCTTGTATTGCGAAATTCTTGTTCGTAAGTATGTCTTCTACGAACCAAACTATTTAATGAAGGATTGACTATGACTGTACTAGATACCGTTGTTAACTATTTAGCGGCCTTGGGTAAAGGTGATGTACCAGCAGCATTTGCTCTTTTTGCCGATGATGTGAAATGGCATCAACCAGGGAATAACAAATTCTCAGGGATAAAGAATGGCTCGGCAAACATTGGTGAAATGATTGGGGCAATGATGGCTGATACCCAAGGTTCATTTGCTTTGGCTCCGAATGGAAATATTATGGTAAATGGTAGCTTAGTGGCTTGCCCTGTGCGTTTTTCTGGTAAGAAAGCGGACGGTTCAACCATTGATATGACAGGTATCGATCTGTTTGAAGTCGTGAATGGAAAAATCCAAAATGTTTGGTTATTTTCAGATGATCAAGCTGTTGAAGATCAGTTCTGGGGTAAGTAACCCGTAGGAACATACTGCATTAGCAGTGAGCGGATATGAAATCCGCCTCTGCAATGGTCAAAACAAGGGGGCGGATTTGCAAAAATTTCTTAAAATCCTACCGCTTGTCAATGAATTTATCTTGCAAGGGGCAACCGTTGCAAACTTAAAACCTACACTAGGGGCAACACTGTGAAAGACTTAGTCAAGTTTTTAAAAGCACAAACAAAATCAAACGATGATTTTGATGTGATCAAAATCGGTTTAGCATCGCCAGATAAGATCCGTTCGTGGTCTTTCGGTGAAGTGAAAAAACCTGAAACCATCAACTACCGCACTTTCAAACCAGAGCGTGATGGTCTTTTCTGTGCCAGAATTTTCGGGCCTGTGAAAGATTACGAATGTTTGTGTGGTAAGTATAAACGCCTCAAACACCGTGGTGTGATTTGTGAAAAATGTGGCGTAGAAGTAACGCAAACCAAAGTTCGCCGTGATCGTATGGGTCATATCGAACTTGCCTGCCCTGTGGCACACATCTGGTTCTTAAAATCACTTCCGTCCCGTATCGGTTTGATTTTAGATATGCCATTGCGTGATATTGAACGCGTGCTTTATTTTGAAAGCTATGTGGTAATCGAACCAGGTATGACCGATTTAGAGAAAAATCAGTTACTTACCGAAGAACAATACTGGGAAGCGGAAGAGCGTTGGGGCGATGAATTTGACGCCAAAATGGGTGCGGAAGGTATCCAAGCCCTATTGCGTGATTTAGATTTGGAGCACCAATGCGAAACCTTGCGTGAGGAATTACAAGAAACGAACTCAGAAACCAAACGCAAAAAAATCACTAAACGCTTGAAATTGCTTGAAGCCTTCATTCAATCTGGCAACAAACCAGAGTGGATGGTGATGACTGTGTTACCTGTGCTTCCGCCAGATCTTCGTCCATTAGTACCGCTTGACGGTGGTCGTTTTGCGACCTCAGATCTGAACGATTTATATCGTCGTGTGATCAACCGTAACAACCGTTTAAAACGCTTATTAGATCTCGTTGCCCCAGATATTATCGTGCGTAACGAAAAACGTATGTTACAAGAATCGGTCGATGCGTTATTAGATAACGGTCGCCGTGGTCGTGCGATTACAGGTTCAAACAAACGTCCATTAAAATCGCTTGCAGATATGATCAAGGGTAAACAAGGTCGTTTCCGTCAAAACTTACTCGGTAAACGTGTGGACTACTCAGGTCGTTCGGTAATCACCGTAGGTCCATACTTACGCCTACACCAATGTGGTTTGCCGAAAAAAATGGCGTTGGAATTGTTCCGTCCGTTTATCTACTCAAAATTAGAGAGCCGTGGACACGCCACTACCATTAAAGCGGCGAAGAAAATGGTCGAGCGTGAAGAGCCGATCGTATGGGATATCCTCGCCGAAGTAATCCGCGAACACCCAATTTTGCTTAACCGTGCACCAACTCTTCACCGTTTGGGTATCCAAGCGTTTGAACCGTTGTTGATCGAAGGTAAAGCGATTCAGTTACACCCACTCGTGTGTGCGGCGTTCAACGCGGACTTTGACGGCGACCAAATGGCGGTTCACGTTCCATTGACCCTTGAAGCGCAATTAGAAGCACGTGCGTTGATGATGTCCACCAACAACGTTCTCTCGCCTGCGAACGGTGATCCAATCATCGTACCATCGCAAGACGTTGTACTCGGGCTTTACTATATGACCCGTGAAAAAGTGAACGGCAAGGGCGAAGGAATGTATTTCCTCGATCCGCGTGAGGCAGAAAAAGCCTACCGCACGGGTCAGGCGGAACTTCACTCGCGTGTGAAAGTGCGTATCACGGAATACGAGCCAAATGAAGCGGGTGGATTTGACGAAAAAATTTCCTTAGTGGATACCACCGTAGGGCGTGCAATCCTTTGGATGATCTCGCCAAAAGGTATGCCGTTTAAATTGTTCAACCAAACCCTCGGCAAAAAAGCGATTTCAAAATTATTGAACGAATGTTACCGCCGTTTGGGTACGAAAGAATCTGTGGTGTTCGCTGACCAAGTAATGTACACGGGCTTTGCTTATGCGGCACGTTCAGGTGCGTCAGTGGGTATCAACGATATGGTGATCCCAGAGCAAAAAGAAGCGATCATCTCAGCTGCCGAAGCGGAAGTGGCGGAAATCCAAGAGCAGTTTAACTCGGGTCTTGTAACCGCAGGCGAACGTTATAACAAAGTGATCGATATTTGGGCAGCAGCGAACGAACGTGTAGCCAAAGCGATGATGGAAAACCTCTCAACGGAAGAAGTGATCAACCGTGAGGGTAACCCAGAGAAACAAGCTTCATTTAACAGTATCTTTATGATGGCGGATTCAGGGGCGCGTGGTTCTGCGGCACAGATTCGTCAGCTTGCTGGTATGCGTGGTTTGATGGCGCGTCCAGACGGCTCGATCATCGAAACCCCAATCACGGCAAACTTCCGTGAGGGCTTGAACGTTCTTCAATACTTTATTTCAACCCACGGTGCACGTAAAGGTCTTGCGGATACCGCATTGAAAACCGCGAACTCGGGTTACTTAACCCGCCGCTTGGTGGATGTGGCACAAGACCTTGTGATTATCGAAGAAGATTGTGGCACCCACGAAGGTATCGTAATGACCCCGTTAATCGAGGGTGGCGATGTGAAAGAAGCCCTGCGTGATCGTGTACTCGGTCGTGTGGTGGCGGAAGATGTGCTGAAACCAGGTTCGGAAGAAGTGTTGATCCCACGCAATACCTTAATTGATGAGAAATTGTGTGATGTGATCGATGCCAACTCAGTGGACGTAATCAAAGTACGTTCCGTCGTAACCTGTAACACCGATTTCGGCGTGTGTGCGAAATGTTACGGTCGTGATTTGGCGCGTGGTCATCTTATCAACCAAGGCGAAGCGGTCGGCGTTATTGCGGCACAATCAATCGGTGAACCAGGGACACAGCTCACGATGCGTACGTTCCACATCGGTGGTGCGGCGTCTGCGGCAGCCAAAGAATCCAGCATTCAAGTGAAGAATGCAGGTACGATTAAACTCGCGAATGCGAAATCAGTCGTGAACAAAGACGGCAAACTCGTGATTACCTCGCGTAATACCGAATTAACTGTGATTGACGCTTTCGGTCGTACCAAAGAGAACTATAAAGTGCCTTACGGTGCGGTGCTTTCTAAGAAAGACGGCGATGAAGTCGCGGTGGGCGAAATCGTAGCGAACTGGGATCCACATACAATGCCAGTTATCGCCGAGGTAAGCGGTTTCATCAAATTCAGCGACATCGTGGATGGCTTAACCGTGGCTCGCCAAACGGACGAACTCACGGGTCTTTCATCTATCGTGGTGCAAGATGTGGGTGAACGTGCAACGGCAGGTAAAGATTTACGTCCGGCCTTGAAATTAGTGGATGCACAAGGTAACGACATCTTAATTTCAGGCACAGACGTACCAGCTCAATACTTTTTACCAGGTAAAGCGATTGTTACCCTCGATGACGGTGCAGAAATCGCGGTGGGTGAAGCGTTAGCGCGTATCCCGCAAGAATCGGTGGGAACGAAAGATATTACCGGTGGTCTTCCACGCGTTGCGGACTTGTTCGAGGCTCGCAAACCGAAAGAGCCAGCGATCTTGGCGGAAATTTCAGGTATCGTTTCATTTGGTAAAGAAACCAAAGGAAAACGCCGCTTGTTAATCACCCCAGCCGAGGGCGAAGTGTACGAAGAAATGATTCCAAAATGGCGTCAGCTCAACGTATTCGAGGGCGAAATGGTACAACGTGGCGACATCATCTCAGACGGTGCGGAAACCCCACACGACATCTTACGCCTGCGTGGTGTACACGCCGTAACTGAATATATTGTGAACGAAGTGCAAGAAGTTTACCGCTTACAAGGGGTAAAAATTAACGATAAGCATATCGAAGTGATTGTTCGCCAAATGTTGCGTAAAGCCGTGATCACCAACGCCTACGACAGCGAATTCCTCGAAGGGGAACAAGTGGAAGTGGCACGCGTGAAAATCGCCAACCGCAAACGTGAAGCCGAAGGCAAACCGTTGGTGGAATTTGAACGTGAATTGCTTGGTATTACCAAAGCCTCATTGGCGACCGAATCCTTCATCTCGGCAGCCTCGTTCCAAGAAACCACTCGCGTACTCACCGAAGCCGCGGTAGCAGGTAAATGCGATGAATTGCGTGGCTTGAAAGAGAACGTGATCGTAGGTCGCTTAATCCCTGCGGGTACAGGTTTTGCCTATCATCAAAACCGTGCGAAGAAACGCAACCAAGAACAAGCGGTCGCTTTCGACACCCCAGCTGCAAACGCCAATAACGCCTTTGCAACGGACGACGACATCGCCGCCGAATTCGGCATCGTTGCCGACGAAGCCGCTCAAAACTTAGCTGCGTTATTGAACGCAGGGGAAGAAGAGTAAGATAGAAGAGTAATCTTCCTAACTAAATAGTAAAACCCCCAACCGTGAAAATGGTTGGGGGTTTTGTTTTTTATGTACGAAATTTTCTAAAATCTGACCCCTTGCAATTCCAAAATTTACACTTGCCAAATTGCAAAACTAAACCGTTTTAGCTAAGATCTTGGCGATTTTTACTAACAGAATGGATGTCGAAAATGAGCAAAATTTGGGTATTGGGTGATGCGGTGGTGGATTTAATTCCAGACGGCGAGCATCACTATTTAAAATGTGCGGGCGGTGCGCCAGCCAATGTGGCGGTGGGTGTGTCTCGTTTGGGCGTGGACGCAGGCTTTATCGGGCGTGTCGGCAATGATCCGCTCGGCAAATTTATGCAGCAAACCTTGCAGGCGGAAAAGGTTTCGATCGAGCATATGATTCTCGATCCGAAACAACGCACGTCCACCGTGATTGTGGGGCTGGACGAGGGTGAGCGTAGCTTTACCTTTATGGTGAACCCAAGTGCCGACCAATTCCTCGAAGTGGCGGATTTGCCGAATTTCCACCAAGGCGATTATCTGCATTGCTGCTCGATAGCCTTGATTAACGAGTCGTCCCGTTCTAGCACCATTGAGGCGATCCGCCGTGTCAAACAAGCGGGTGGATTTTTCTCTTTTGACCCAAACCTGCGTGAAAGCCTGTGGGCGAGCCTTGACGAGATGAAAACGGTGGTAAACAGCGTGGTGGCAATGGCGGATATTCTCAAATTCTCGGAAGAAGAATTGACCCTGCTTACTAACACAACTTCCCTCGAAGATGCGACCAAAGCGATTGTGGCGAAACACCCTGAAAAATTGATTATCATCACCCTCGGCAAAGACGGGGCGATTTACCACCTCAACGGTCAAAGCAAAGTGGTGGCGGGCAAAGCGTTAAAACCTGTTGATACCACGGGGGCTGGCGATGCGTTCGTGAGCGGCTTGCTAGCAGGCTTATCCCAAGTGAGCAACTGGAAAGAGGAAAGCGTTCTGGTGGACGTGATCCGCAAAGCCAACGCCTCAGGTGCGTTAGCCACCACCGCCAAAGGGGCAATGTCCGCCTTGCCAAACAAAGCCCAATTAGAGGCGTTTTTGGCTGAATAATCAATAAAAGCCCTCGTGTGAGGGCTTTTATTATTGCTAAATTAAAAACCACCTTCTATGAAGGTGGTTTTTTACTCTAGATTAGACCGATTTTTTTCTCGGCATAATGCTTGTAAATGTAATACCCATTCACAAGGGTAACGAAAACATTGAGGGCAATCACGGGCAATGATGAAATCAAAATACCGTAAATTACAAAGCAGATCGCCCCTGAGGCGTTGATGATGCGAAGTTTGATGACATCTTTCATTAAAAATGAGCCTGATACTAGCAACATTGCTACCCAGCCCAAAATTTCGATAGCGTTCATTTTTTATCCTTTTTTATCGTGAAAAATCAATGGTGCGAATTGTACCCTTTCTTTTTGAATTTGTGTCAAACCCCTTGAAAAGCAAAGGTTTGCGTAAGAAAAATTTACAAAAGTCAGATGATGAAAATTATGAATTTGATCTGAATCAAACAAACCGAACAGGCAGGCATTTTTCCATTTTCATTTTATGGGTAACTGCTAAAATGGCATTGGTTTAATTTTTTTATGGAATAAATTAAATCGTTTCCATTCATTCACTTTAATATCGGAATTTAACTATGAACTTATTTCAACAAACAGAACCAAGCCGCCGCCGTTTTGGTGTGGCAATTTTTGTCGGCATTATCGCGGGCATCATTTCAGCATTCGTAAAATGGGGGGCGGAACACCCATTCCCACCACGCAGCCCAATCGATTTATTCGTTTCTGCCTGTAAAGATCCATCGCAAGCGTTGGAAGTTTGTTCGCGTGCGTTCTTAAACCCACCGCACGTTTTCTTGCGTGATTATATCGGCATCGACCCAACGGAAGCGGTGTTTACCTTTGCGGATCACGCTTTCAACTGGATCGGCGTTACCCATATGATTTTCTCGCTCGTGTTTGCGATTGGTTACTGCATCGTGGCGGAAATCTTCCCGAAAATTAAATTCTGGCAAGGTATCGGTGCGGGGATTTTAGCGAACATCGCCGTGCATTACATCACTTTCCCTGCGTTGGGCTTAACCCCGCCAGTGGCTGAATGGCCAGCCTACGAACACATTTCTGAGCTTGTTGGACACATCTGCTGGTTCTGGACGATTGAGGTGATCCGCCGTGATTTGCGTAACCGCATCACCAAACAGCCAGATCCTGAAATTCCACTTTCAGAAACTCGCTAAACCAGAAAAAGAGAGGGTAACCTCTCTTTTTATTGTTAACGAACAACCACCGTGGTTATTGCTTTAAAAACCCTTGCCTGAATAAAAAACTCATAGAGAATATTCCTAGTTTAGAGGATATACAGCTGAGATTATCCGATATGTAAAAATTCAGGTTCTAAGAATTCGAATTTTAATAGCCCCCTTCTAGTGGACTAAGCAAAGCCACCTTCTATGAAGGTGGCTTTTTACTAAGTATAACAAGCGGTCAGATTTTGAAAATTTTCGGAAACCCACCCCTTGCCACCGAAAATTTACGGTGGAAAAATCGGGGGTATTCAAGTAAAATGCCCTCGTTTTGTTTTCCCTGTTTTTTATTTAAAAGGAAATGCTATGAAATTTTTGAAGACTGTTGCGATGATTTCGCTTGCCTCGGTAATGGCGATGAATACGGCGGTGGCGAATACCAAAACGGCTCAGCCAGCTCAATCGGCACAAAAAGTGGATAAAAATTTACAACAATTCACCAGCAATGTGCAGATTAAATTAACGGCTCGCGGTTTGGCGAAAGATGAGAAAGATCAGCCTGTGTTGCAATTTCATTATGAAATTATCAACAAATCGAGCAAGCGTGATATTAAAGCGGTAAATTGGGTGTCGGCTTTAACTTACAACGGGCAAGTGGTGTGGTTGCGTGATATCCCTATGACGTTCCAAACCCCGTTAAAACGTAAAACCACCAGCAAAATCACGATGAATGTGCCTGCGGCGGCGTTCCAGCCAGAGGTTCAGCAGTTGATGATGAATCCAAAAGTGCAAATCGGTAGCATCGTGGGGGCGAAAAGCCTTGAATTTACCAACGGAACGAAAATTATCGTTTCCACCAAATAACGCAAAAGCCACGAATTTTCGTGGCTTTTTTGTGGTTGGATTTTGCTTTGCAAGCGGTAAGATTCTGCAAAATTTCGCTGAATCCTACCGCTTGTTTCGCTTTCGGGCTAGTCGTTTTTCATAAAACGGCTAATTCGCCCTGCTTGGATTTCTTCTTCACGAATGGTCATCACTTCGCAGCCCTCTTTGGTAACGACGATTTGATGTTCGTATTGTGCTGAGTGGCTACGGTCTTTGGTTTTCACCGTCCAGCCGTCCCCCATTAGGCGGATCTCTTTTTTGCCAGCGTTGATCATCGGTTCAATGGTGAACACCATTCCCTCTTGCAACACTACGCCGCCGTCATCGCCGAGGTAGTGGATTACTTGCGGATCGCAGTGAAATTCCGAGCCGATGCCGTGTCCGCAGTATTCACGCACTACCGAAAAGCCCTCTTTTTCCACATATTGCTGAATGTTGCGACCGATCTCTCTGAGGCGAACCCCTGCTTTGACGGTGCGAATGCCGATGTAGAGTGCCTCTTGGCTCACTTCGCACAAGCGTTTGCTACGCACGTTGGTTTCGCCCACGATGTACATTTTTGAATTGTCGCCGTAGTAGCCGTCTTTGATTACCGTTACGTCAATGTTGAGAATATCGCCTTTTTTCAGTTTTTTATCATCGCTTGGAATGCCGTGGCAGACCACTTCGTTTAGCGAAATGCATACCGCTTTTGGGAAACCGTGGTAGTTCAAGCAGGCAGGAATGCCGCCTTGCACCTTTTCGATATATTCGTGGCAAATGCGGTCAAGCTCGCCCGTGCTAACCCCCTCTTTGACGTGAGGTTCGATCATCACTAACACATCGGCGGCAAGCTGGCAGGCGATGCGGATTTTTTCAAGTTCTTGTTCGTTTCTTAATGGAATGTTCATTGTGGCTCTATTTTCAAGAAAAAAGTGGGGGGATTGTATCAATTTTGGCGTGAAATATAAATCTATTCATTCCCACCCGAGAAAATGGTAAAGTACGCCCGTGTTTCTTTGTAAGGATTTTAAAATGCAAAAAGTCAAATATCAGCCGTTAATTATGGTGGCGAATGGCACGTTACGTTTGATCGGCAATATTGTGAAAGTGGCGAGCTACGGTTTCCACGCCCTTTTTCCGAACAAGCGGTTCGTTATTCCCGAATTTAGCCCTGCTAAAATTCAATCGAAAAAACCGACCAAAATTAACAAAACGATTTGGCAAACCAATTATAGCAACCGTGTTACCCTGCCGATCTATTGTAATTACCTACTAAATCGCCTGCTTTCATTAGATTACGACTATTGTTATGTCAGCACCGAACAGCGTGAAGCATTTATCAAAGCCAACACGGACGAACGCACCTTTGAGGCGTATAGCAAATTGACGGACGGTGCGTCCCAAGCGGATTTTTGGCGATTGTTGGTGCTGTATAAAGAGGGCGGGATTTATATGGATATTGACGGGCATTTGGTGTGGAATTTATCCAGCATTATCGGCGAAAACGACAGCGAAGTGCTAATCAAAAGACGCAACCGTTACACCAATTTCTTCCTCGCCAGCGAAAAGGGCAACTGGATTATGCGAGAAACCCTCGATTTGGTAATCGACAATATCGAACAACGCCGCATTGAGGGCGGTGTGTTTTCGCTCACAGGACCGACAACGCTCAATAATGCGATTGGCGAGCGTGAAGTCATCTGGCGGCGAGACAAACTCACCTGCACCCAAGGCACATTCAGCAACGAACATTTTCAATATATGGACAAGAAAATGGGCAAATGGAACCACGCCAAGAATGAGGATTTATTAAAATAATCTGCAAAGGCAACCGAAAGGTTGCTTTTTTAAATGCCCCCTTCGGTCTTGCTTTGCTCGACCACTTCCCCCGCAAGCGGGGGCAGATCTTGTTTTGCGATAATTCTGAGATCTTCCCCCGTTTACGGGGGAAGTACCGCCAAAGGCGGGGTAGGGGGCAAAAATTTCAATAATCCCACCCCTTGCAACCCCTTTCCCCACAAAACTTCCGCCCATTTTTTGATCAAAATAAAAATAAATAAATCTAAGCATAGAAATTAGTTTTATTTATCACTATACTACGCCCCTCTTTTTTCTATCATTAAATTAAGGTGCAATTATGTTTCTTTTAGAATTTGCGATTGTCCTGCTCTGTATCCTCATCGGTGCAAGGGTTGGCGGCATTGGCTTAGGGGTGCTGGGCGGTGTGGGCTTGGCGATTTTGGCGTTTGTGTTTGGTTTGAAACCGACCAGCCCACCGATTGACGTAATGTTGATGATTATGGCGGTGGTCTCGGCGGCGGCGGCAATGCAAGCGGCTGGGGGCTTGGATTATATGATCAAAATCGCCACCAACATTTTACGCAAAAATCCAAAATATATTACGTTCATCGCCCCTGCGGTAACCTTTACTTTTACCGTGTTAGCAGGTACGGGACACGTTGCTTATTCGGTGTTGCCTGTGATTGCGGAAGTGAGCCGCCACAATGGTGTGCGTCCTGAGCGTCCGCTCTCAATGGCGGTAATCGCCTCGCAATTTGCGATTGTGGCAAGCCCGATTGCGGCGGCGGTAACGGCGGTGGTCGGCTTCTTAGAGCCACAAGGTATTACGTTGGGTAATGTGTTGAGCGTAACCGTGCCATCTACCATTCTCGGCTTATTCTGTGCGTGCTTGTTCGTGAATAAAATGGGCAAAGAATTAAAAGACGACCCAAAATATCAAGCATTATTAAAAGATCCAAACTATGTGAAATTAAATCACGCCGACCAAACCCCAGCGGAAATGAAAATCAGCCCAACGGCGAAAACTTCGGTGGGATTATTCTTATTCGGTGCGTTGTTGGTCGTGTTGATGGGTTCAATGCCTTCGCTTCGTCCTGTGTTTGACGGCAAACCAATGGGAATGGCTCACACCATTGAAATCGTGATGTTAGCGGTGGCGGCGTTGATCGTGTTAATCTGCAAACCAAACGGACACGAAATCACCCAAGGCTCGGTGTTCCACGCCGGTATGCGTGCGGTGATTGCGGTGTTCGGCGTGGCGTGGATGGGCGACACCCTAATGCAAGGCAACATCGAAGAAGTAAAAACAGCGGTGAAAGGCTTGGTGGAATCCGCACCTTGGGCGTTCGCTGGGGCATTATTCATTCTTTCCGTCCTCGTAAACAGCCAAGGGGCAACGGTGGCAACCCTATTCCCACTCGGTGTCGCTCTCGGCTTACCAGCCCCAATTATGATCGGGGTGTTCGTGGCGGTAAACGGCTACTTCTTCATTCCAAACTACGGCCCGATCATCGCCTCAATTGACTTCGACTCAACGGGCACAACCAGAATCGGCAAATATATCTTCAACCACAGCTTTATGATCCCCGGTTTACTCAGTATGGCGTTCTGCTTAGGGTTTGGGTTATTGTTTGCGAATATGTTCTTATAATTTATAACTGATTTTGATAGCACAAGCGGTCAGATTTTTTGAAAATCTGACCGTTTTTTTATTGGAAAAAAAGATCGAAATAATAGTACACTTCGTATATGTTTATGATGAGGTAGAAAATAATGAAAATGATTGAACTCGCCCAAGGGGCGAAGCAGGCGAGTGTGGCACTCGCCCAATGCAGCACGGTGCAGAAAAATCACGCCTTGCACCAAATGGCGGACGCGTTGGAACAGCGTGCCGAGCAAATTTTGGCGGCAAATCAGCAGGATATTGCCTTGGCGGAACAGCAGGGCATTTCGCCCGCGATTATCGATCGTTTACTTTTAACCCCCGAACGATTGCGAAATATCGCGAACGATGTGCGAAATGTGGCGAAATTAGCCGATCCAGTCGGGCAGATTATGGACGGCGGCACGCTTAACAGTGGTTTGAAAATTCAGCGTGAGCGAGTGCCGTTGGGGGTGGTTTTAACCATTTACGAGGCTCGCCCGAATGTTACGATTGATGTGGCTTCCCTCTGTTTGAAAACGGGCAATGCGGTGATTTTACGCGGTGGCAAGGAAACCAAATTCACCAATGCG
Source organism: Haemophilus paracuniculus (assembly GCF_002015115.1). GTDB lineage: Bacteria > Pseudomonadota > Gammaproteobacteria > Enterobacterales > Pasteurellaceae > Haemophilus_E > Haemophilus_E paracuniculus. The sequence goes on along the minus strand of NZ_MUYA01000008.1, from coordinate 77,574 downwards.
GTGTTGGTGGAAGTGGTGCAAAACGCCCTCGCCCAAGCAGGGTTGCCAGCTTTGGCGGTGCAGGCAGTAACCGATCCCGACCGTGCTTTATTGCTCGAACTGCTGAAATTGGATCGCTACATTGATATGCTGATTCCGCGTGGCGGGGCTGGTCTGCATCAATTCTGCAAAGAAAATTCAACCATTCCCGTGATTGTAGGGGGAATCGGGGTTTGTCATCTATTTGTGGAACAGAGTGCCGATCTGGAAAAATCTCTCGCCGTGATTGCCAACGCCAAAACCCAACGCCCAAGCACCTGCAACACCCTCGAAACCTTGTTGGTGGATCGCAAAATCGCCGATCAATTCCTGCCGAAATTGGTGGAACGAATGAACGCCCTCGGCGTGCGTTTACATTCCAACGATCTCACGAAATTTGACGGAATCCTACCGCTTGATCAAGCCAATTTGAGCCAAGAGTGGCTGTCCCTCGATTTGAACGTGGTGGTGGTGGACGGCATTGAGCAGGCGATTGCCCATATCCGCCAATATGGCAGCCAACATTCCGAAAGCATTTTGACCAACAATCATCAGCTCGCTCGCCAATTCGTGCAGCAGGTGGACGCGGCGGCGGTTTACATCAACGCCAGTACCCGTTTTACGGACGGCGGCGAATTTGGCTTAGGGGCGGAAGTGGCGGTCAGCACCCAAAAACTGCACGCCCGAGGCCCGATGGGATTAGAGGCGTTAACCACCTACAAATGGGTGTGCGAGGGCGATTATCTATCAAGGGCGTAACGATGAAAAACCAACTGATTTTATTCGGCAAAACCTTTTGGAAACGCTTTCAAGAGAACAAATTATCGGTTTACGCAGGGCACCTCACTTATAGCACGATGCTTGCAATCGTACCGCTGGTAATGGTAGTGTTTTCGATTTTTGCCGCATTCCCGATTTTTGACGAGGCAACCGCCGATCTCAAAACCTTTATTTACGACAATTTCGCCCCCAACGCGGGCAATATGGTGCAAGAGTTCATCGACCTATTCGTCAGCAATTCCAAAAAAATGGGTCTAATCAGCACCCTCGGTTTGGTGGTGGTGGCGATAATGTTGATCGCCAAAATTGACGAAAGCCTGAACGAAATGTGGCACAACCGCAAACCCCGCTCGTTGGTGGTTTCCTTCGTGCTTTACACCTTAATTTTGATTTTCGCCCCGATTTTGGCAGGGTTGAGCATTGCGATCAGTTCCTACATTCTATCCCTCGAAATTTTCAGCGAAGACGGCATTTTCTCGTTTAGCACCCGCTTGCTGGCGTTCGCCCCCTTTGTTTTAACGTGGTTACTGTTCACAATGGTCTATTTGATCGTGCCGAACACCCCCGTCAAATTCCGCCACGCCGCTTGTGGGGCAATTTTCGGGGCGATTTTCTTCACGTTAGGTAAGCAAGTGTTCGTGTGGTATATCACCACCTTCCCGTCCTATCAAGCGATCTACGGGGCGTTGGCGGTGATCCCGATTATGATTTTGTGGATCAACCTAAGCTGGCTGGTGGTGCTACTCGGCGGACAATTCGCTGCCGTGTTAAGCGAAGTGAGCGATCAACAAGGGGTCAGATCCGCCGAAATTTCTTAACCTTAACGCACCGCCATTTGGAACAAAATCACTTCCGCTTGGCAGCTAAATTCAATCTGCATTTGCATTAAATAACCCTGCTTGAACGGCGAAATGCTTTGCTCAATTCGGCAGGGTTCATTTTCCACCGATCTCGCCTTTTCCGTAAAAAATCGTACCGCTTGATCCGCTTCCGCCTCGCTGGCATAAACGCCCTCGAAAGCAATGGTGCGGTCGCTGTTATCCAAAAATCCTTCCCCTTTCAGCTTGCACATTGTGCGGGCTTCCTCGGCTTTTTGTTGTAAGGTTTTGTTCATCATTTTTTCCTCAAAAATAAAAAGATCGACATTATAGCCGATCCACAAAAATTTAGCGGATCTGACCGCTTGTGGATAACCTTGTGAATAAAATGCGAGATCGCTCTGCAAAAACGGTAGATAAGTGGCTGAAAGCTAACCTTATCAAGGCACGATCAAAACTACTCAAAAAGATCTTTTTGCGGATCTTTTCCCTTGATAAACGATCATTAGATCGAGAGATCTTTCATCAATCTCTGGATAACTATTCAGGTAAGCTAAATTTTAGCAGGGTTGTTCCAATTTTGAGACATATTTATCCCCACCTGTTGTGGATAAGTTTGTGGTTGAGCGAGAAGATCATTTTGAATAACGGTGCAAAACAAAAAGTGATTGAAAAGATCTCAAATAAAATCAAAGGGTTAGCAAATGGAAATGGGCTGTGAAAAATGAAGGAAGAAAATTGATTGCTTTTTAAACAAAAAATCCCCCAGCAGGGGGATTTTCGATTAAGCCAACACCGCCAACGCTTGTTGGTAGTTCGGTTCAGTTTTGATTTCTGGCACTAGTTCGCTGTGTAGTACACGGTTGTTTTCGTCGAGTACGATCACTGCACGGGCGGTTAAGCCAGCTAACGCCCCGCTTGTGATGTCCACGCCGAGTTGGGTATGCACTGCTTTGTGGCGGAAGGTGGAAAGGGTTTGCACGTTTTCAATGCCCTCTGCACCGCAGAAGCGAGCTTGGGCGAATGGTAAGTCAGCCGAGATGCAAAGCACCACGGTGTTGGCTAATGCCGCTGATTGTTGGTTGAACATGCGAACCGAGGTGGCACATACGCCCGTGTCAATGCTCGGGAAGATGTTGAGGATTTTGCGTTTGCCCGCAAAATCGGCTAACGCCACATCTTCTAAGCCGTTATTCACGAGGGTAAAGTTTGCTACGCTTTCGCCCACTTGTGGGAAGTTGCCCGCCACTTCAATCGGGTTGCCTGCGAGAGTAATTTGAGCCATAAAAATCTCCTTATGTTGGGTTGGAAAAATCGCAATATACCGATTTTTCGGGTAAGATTAAACCCCTTATTCTGTACGGAATTTTATCCCCCTAGTAGGAACATAGTATGTTGAAGATTTTACGCATTATCGTGGTGGCATTTTTGGCGATGGTCATCAGTTTAGTTGGCACAGTTTACGCCCTTGTGCGGTTACGCAATCCGAGTAGTGTCGGCGTGATTGCCCGAATGTATAGTGCAATGCATCCGTTGCTGGGCTTTAAGCTAATTCGCCGTCCTCGTGAGGAATTTAATCAGCCAGCGATTTATATCGCCAATCATCAAAATAATTACGATATGGTCAGTATTTCGTCAATGGTTCCCCCTCGCACCGTAACCATTGGCAAGAAAAGTCTGATTTGGATTCCGTTTTTCGGGTTGGTTTATTGGGCAACGGGCAACATTTTTATTAACCGTGAGAAACGTAGCAGTGCGATTAGCACGATGAACAAGGTAGGCGAGATTATCCAGCAACGCCAAATTTCGGTGTGGATGTTCCCCGAAGGCACGCGTAGCCGTGGGCGAGGTTTGCTGCCGTTTAAGACGGGGGCATTTCACACGGCGATCAACGCTGGCGTGCCGATTGTGCCTATTGTTTGCTCGACTTTGCATAACAAAATCGACCTCAACCGTTGGGATAACGGCATCGTGATTTGTGAAACCTTAGATCCGATTGAGACAAGCGGTTACAATCGTGAAAATATCAAAGATCTTATCGACAAATGCCACGCCATTATGCAAGCGAAAATCGAACAGCTCGATCAAGAAGTGGCGGAATTAGAACGTCAAGCGAAAGCCTAATGATGAAAATGAAACTCTCTCGCCGCCAATTTTTGCAACGCACCACCCTTGCTGGGGCGGTGCTTGCGTTGCCCTCGTCAGCCCTTGCTCAAACCCGCCCAGCCTTGCCGATTCCACCGTTAATGGACGTGGGACGAGGTCGCCCCGTGCGGTTGGATTTTCTCGCCACCAAAACGGCGTTTAACGAGGGCAAATTGGTGGAAGTGTGGGGTGTGAACGGGCATTACCTCGCCCCCACGGTGCGAGTGCGATCGGGGGATTTCGTCAAACTCGCCTGCGTCAATAATCTCAATCAGCCCCTCTCGTTCAACATTCAGGGCTTGCAACTTTCCACCGAAATGATCGGCTCAATTCATCGCCCCCTCGCCCCAAATCAGCAGTGGTCGCCCGTTATTAACGTGCAACAGACCGCTTGCACGGGCTGGTATCACGCCAACACAATGTATCGCTCGGCGTTACAGGTGTATCGTGGCATTGCGGGCTTGTGGATTGTGGAAGATCAAGCAAGCAAAAAAGCGAATTTGCCGAATAAATATGGGGTGAACGACATTCCGCTGATCTTGCAAGATCAACAAATCAACCGCGAGGGCGTGCAAGTGCTAGACCCAAACCAACCGCAATTTTTCGGCAAGCAGTTATTTGTGAACGGCAAAGCCTCGCCGTTCGTCAATGTGCCTCGGGGCTGGGTGCGACTGCGGATTGTGAATGCCTCGCTTTCTCGCCCTTACGATCTATGCCTTGATAATGATCAGCCTTTGCACCTGATTGGCACAGGGGTGGGAATGTTTGCCGAACCCGTTGAAATGCCAACCATTCGCCTCGCCCCCTCGCAACGGGTGGACGTGCTAGTGGATTTGAACGAGGGCAAAACCGTTTCCCTTATCAGCGGCGAAAAAAGAGATATTTTCTACAAAGCCAAACAGTTTTTTGACGACAGCAACGCCCTTGCCGACAACGTGGTGCTGGAACTTCGCCCCGAGGGAATGGCCGCGGTGATCACCGAAAAACCAAGCCTACCACCGTTTGAGCTGGAACAATTTAACCTCAACATTACCCAACAACGAAAATTCAACCTTACCCCGTTGAATTACAGTATCAACGCCCAGCGGTTCGACCCCAAACGGATCGACTTCACCGCTCAAAAAGGCACAGTGGAACGTTGGTATCTCACCAGCGACAGCGACATCGGCTTTACCCTGCAAGGGGCGAAATTTGTGATCGAAACCCGCAACCGCCAACGCCTGCCCCACAAACTACTCGCGTGGCAAGACACCGTTTGGCTGGAAAAAGGGCAAGAAACCACCTTACTCGTTCAATTCAACCAAACCACCAGCCCCGAACAGCCTTTCACCTTCGGCGTAACCGACCTAATGCTACGCGACCGCGGCACAATGGGGCAGTTTGTGGTGGTGGAATAGCTTGCAAGGGGTGGGATTTTTGCAAATTTCGTAAACAGAAATCCAGTCTGCGGTCTGTTTTGTTTTATGGCGGTCGGATCTCTGAAAAAATTTCACAAAATCGCACCGCTTGTTGCCCTTTTTGGGCGTTTCGCTGTTAGAATAGCGACCGTTTCTGTACTCAAAATAGGATAACGACAATGAGCCAAGAATACTTAGATTTTGAATTGCCGATTGCGGAACTTGAAGCCAAAATTGAGGCGTTGCAAGCAATGGCGACCCCTGATGAGAAAATCAACCTTGATGATGAAATTGCACGGTTGCGTAAAAAAAGCCAAGAATTAACCCAAAAAACCTTTGCTAACCTTGATGCGTGGCAGGTTTCTCGTATGGCACGCCACCCAAGCCGTCCTTACACCCTCGATTATATCGAACATATTTTCACCGAATTTGACGAGCTGGCAGGCGACCGTGCCTTTGCGGATGACAAAGCGATTGTGGGCGGGATTGCCCGTTTAGACGGTCGCCCTGTAATGGTTATCGGGCATCAGAAAGGGCGTTCGGTCAAAGAAAAAGTGAAACGCAACTTCGGAATGCCAGCCCCCGAGGGCTACCGCAAGGCATTACGCCTAATGCAAATGGCAGAGCGTTTTAATCTGCCGATTATTACCTTTATCGACACCCCAGGGGCGTACCCTGGCATTGGGGCAGAAGAGCGTGGACAGTCGGAAGCGATTGCCCGCAACTTGCGTGAAATGTCCACCCTCAAAGTGCCAGTGATTTGCACCGTGATCGGCGAGGGCGGTTCGGGCGGTGCGTTGGCAATCGGCGTGGGCGACAAAGTGAATATGTTGCAATACAGCACCTACTCGGTAATCTCGCCAGAGGGTTGTGCCTCGATTTTGTGGAAAAGTGCCGACAAAGCCTCAACTGCGGCGGAGGTAATGGGCTTGACCGCCCCTCGTTTGAAAGAGCTTTCGCTGATCGACAACATCGTGCCAGAGCCGTTGGGCGGCGCACACCGTGATGTGGCTCAAATGGCGGCAAACCTCAAACAGCGTTTGTTGGAAGATCTGGAAGATCTCTCGCCGTTGGATACGGAATCCTTGCTTGACCGCCGTTATCAACGCTTAATGAGCTACGGCTACGTTTAATTTCCACCACAAGCGGTCGTTTTCAGCCCAAAATCTGCAAACGACCGTTTTCTTTTGCGATGTCTGAACTTCATTTTAACGCCGAAAGTTGCGAATTGTTTGAACAGCCGTTTTTTCAATTCGCCCAACTCAAAAAGTATTGCCCTGAACAAATTCCGCAAATCAAGGCAGATTACAAACGCCATTGGGAAAAGTGGAAAGCCTTACATCAAGCCGTTTCCGCTCAACTCGAGCAACCGTTCGCCGAACCGCATATCGAAAAATGGTGCAACGGCTGGCAGGTGCGAGCCCATTTTTTCGCCTACTACAAATATGAATTTAACCGCCAATCGGCGGCGATTTTGTCGGTCATTCTCAATCGCAGGCGGCTGCAAGTGAGCCTTGATTGGCATTGCTACCGAGCCGACCGCTCGCAAATTTCCCTCGCCCAATACAATCAATGGCTGGATCAGCTAGACGACCGCTTCGCCGATTTCGACATCTGGCGAGGGGACGAAAGCGAATACGCCGATTTCCGCAAGGTGCGAGCATTGAACGAGCAGGATTTACTACTGCGTTCTGATGATGATTTTTGGTGCATCGGCAAAAACCTCGAAAAAGTGGATTTGGCGGATACGGATTGCGTAGAATTTATCTACCAAACCATTCGCGAGTTGTTGCCGTTGTATGAGGGGTGTCATCGGTAAGTTTGTGCAAATTGTTTAGGACGCGACATCGCGTCCTTGACGAGTTTGCCCCCTTCGGTTTCGCTACGCTCAACCACTTCCCCCGCAAGCAGGGGCATATCAGATCGATCTCACAATAAGGAAAGATCTAAGAATTTTCGCAGAATAAGATCTGCCCCCGCTTGCGGGGGAAGTACCGCCGTAGGCGGGGTAGGGGGGCAAAAATGCGAAATTTCTAATAATCCCACCCCTTGCATTCTTCACTTTTTCATTTCGCCATATCTTAGAAATTTTGGTTATTTAATTTCCTCAAATTTTTTGCGTATAGTCCAGCCATTGATTTTTCACAAGAGGAACAGAACGATGTTATGGACTATCTTTTCAGGCGGTGTGATTGGGGTGCTGCTCGGTTTTGTGTTGCAACGTACTCGCTTTTGTATGACGGGCGGTTTTCGTGATATGTACATTGCTCGCAATAATCGGCTTTTTTATGCGTTTTTGATTGCGATTGCGATCCAAAGTGTCGGGGTGTTGGTGGCGATAGAACTTGGCTATTTGAGCTATGAATATGAAGAGTATTCGGTTGTTGGCGTGCTGGTCGGGTCGTTTATTTTCGGTTTGGGGATTGTGCTTGCCAGTGGTTGTGCGACAGGGACGTGGTATCGTGCTGGCGAGGGCTTGATCGGCAGTTGGGTGGCGTTGTTCGCTTACGCATTGAGTGCGGCGGCGATGAAATATGGGGCGTTGAATGGTCTGCAAAAGGCGATCACCCAGCACGCCCGAGTGAACGAAAATTTATCGGCAGCCTTGGGCGTGTCGGTCTGGTGGTTGGTGGCGTTATTGGTTGCCGTAACCGCTTACTTCGCCTACAAAACCCTCGCCAAACCTCGCATACAAGCGGTGGGATTACCGCCAAAATTTTCAGGTGTTCGCCACTATTTATTTGAAAAACGTTACCACCCATTCCAAGCGGCGGTGGCGGTGGGCGTAATTGCGTTCCTCGCGTGGTTCGCCAGCTCTTCCACAGGGCGAAATGACGGCTTAGGCATTACCACCCCGTCCGCCAACCTTGTTTACTTCTTCGCCACGGGCGATGAGAGCAAACTCAACTGGGGCGTGTTTTTGGTATTGGGGATTTTTGTCGGCTCATTCCTCGCCGCCAAAGGCAGCAACGGATTTCGCTGGCGTCTGCCCGACAGCAAAACCCTCGCATTCAGCTTGGTCGGCGGTTTGTTGATGGGCGTGGGGGCGAGCCTCGCAGGGGGCTGCACCATTGGCAACGGCTTAACCGCCACCGCCGTGATGTCGAGCAAAGGCTGGTTGAGCCTCGCCGTTACCATTCTCGGGGTTTGGACAATGTCCTACTTCCTGTTCGTCAAACCAAGCCGCCAAGCCACCGCTTGCACGGCATAATCACAAAAAGGAAACAATATGCGTTACACACTCGAAACGAACGGAATGGTCTGCCCATTCCCATTGATTGAAGCCAAACAAAAAATGGCACAACTTGAAGCAGGCGATGAGCTTTTCATTCAATTCGACTGCACCCAAGGCACGGAAAGCATTCCCAACTGGGCGGCGGAAAACAATTATCCCGTTACCCACTTCGCCCAAATCGGCGAAGCCTCGTGGGAAATTGTGGTGCAGAAAAGTTAATTCCCAGAAAAAGAAAAGACCGCTTGCAAGCGGTCTTTTTATTGGAAATTTTTGATTATTTTTTCGGTTCGCCGATTGGTAGAACGGTGCGACCAAAGCTGTCGTTGATGATGTCCGCCGCCGCAAGGTAGAACGCTAATAATGCGGTTAATAAACCGAAGTTACCGCCGATGTTCGTCCATACTTTGTTTTCAGTGAAATCGCCAATCGCAAGCAAGTAGAACGTGATCGTTAGGGCGAGGAAGATCGCTTGTAACGCACGGGCTTTGGCAAGTGTGCCGATAAACATCATTAGGGTGAATGTTCCCCAAGCCACTAAATACCAGCCGATGAATGCCGCTGAAACGTTGGCGGCGAAGAACACTTTGAATAAGGCGAACGACCACCAGAATGCACCGTAGCTAGTGAAAGCGGTAAAGCCGAAAGTGTTACCTTTTGAAAATTCAAACATACCTGCGATCATTTGAGCCGTGCCACCGAACGCAAAGCCCATTGCTAGCACGAGACCGACATTGTCGCCCGAGAATGTGCCGTTGTTGATTAAGCTAAGTAGCCAAGTTGTTAAAGCGAAACCACATAAACCAAGCGGGGCTGGGTTTGCGGTGAGTGAGTGTTGATTTGACATTGATAATCCTCTTGATGTCATTAGGGTTGATAAAAATCCCGCTAAATCTAGCGGGAAGAAAAAAGTTATTTGTTGGTTTTGAGTTCGTTCCAGTATTTTTCGTAGGTTTCGACCGCTTTACCCACGTCCGCTTGCAAAATCCCTTTTTCGATTTCCGCTTTCGGTGGGAACAGTAGCGGATCACTCGCCACTTCTGGTTTCAACAAGGCTTTTACGCCCTCGTTTGGCATTGAAAAGCCCATTGTTTCAATCACTTCTTTGGCACTTTCAGGACGCAATAAGAAGTTGATGAATTTGTGTGCTGCCTCTTTGTTCGCCGCATTTTTCGGGATCACATAGTTATCCATCCACACAATCACCCCCTCTTTCGGGAAGATAAATTTGAGGTCAGGATTTTCTTGTTTGGCACGATATGCCGAGCCGCTCCACTGCATTCCCACCGACACTTCACCTTGCAAATAAGGCATTTCAGGTGAGTCAGAATTGAACACGAGAACATTTGGCACGAGTTTTTTCAAACGCTCGTAGGCGGTTTTGATTTCGTCCTCTTTTTCGGTGTTCGGCGATTTGCCGTCTAACAATAAAGCGATGTGGAACACTTCACGCGGATCGTTCATCAGCAACACTTTGCCTTTGTATTCCGATTTCCACAAATCGCCCCAACTGTTAATGGTGGCGGGGGCGAAATCTTTGGCATTCACGCCAATGCCCGTTAAGCCGTAAACGTAAGGCAATGAGTATTTATTTTCAGGGTCAAACGGTTTACCCATCAATTCCGCACTCACATTTTTTAAATTTGAGAGTTTGCTTTTATCCAGTTCGGCTAACATTCCCTCTTTCGCCATTTTGCCCACATAGTAGCTGGACGGAAAAACGATGTCGTAAGTCGAGCCTTTGGAAAGTTTGAGTTTGGAATACATTTCCTCGTTACTTTCAAAGGTGGAATAAATCACTTCAATGCCCGTCTCTTTTTTAAACTGTTCCAGCAACGAAGACGGTACATATTCCGTCCAGTTGTAAACGTATAATTTCTCAGCAGCTTGTGCCGAAAGGGCAGAAAATGCCACCGCCACGGCGGTTAATTTTGCGAGAAAAGCACGACCGAATTTGATCATTGTTAGCCTCCTAAAAAAGAAAAACCCTTAGGATAAGGGGGAAAATGCGAAAGGCTCGCCACTTTAAAAAATCGGCGTAGTATAACGATTTCTTCGCCTTTTTGCTACGAACAAGCGGTCAGATTTCCACAAATTTTACAAATAGGTGGGGTAAAGGTGGAAATCTTTCTCGCTCTATGTTAAAAAGTCGAGCGATTTTTATTTACTCACTAGAAGGAACGCAAAATGTCTTTACAAGCAATTATTGAAGCGGCGTTTGAACGCCGTGCAGAAATCACGCCAAACACGGTGGACGCTGAAACCCGTGCGGCGATTGAGCAAGTGATCGAGGGCTTAGATAGCGGGAAATTCCGCGTTGCCGAAAAAATTGACGGCGATTGGGTGGTTCATCAATGGATCAAAAAAGCCGTGTTACTTTCATTCCGTATCAACGATAACCAAGTGATCGAAGCGGGCGACACCAAATACTACGACAAAGTGCCACAAAAATTCGCCGACTACACCCCAGAACGTTTCCAACAAGAGGGCTTCCGCGTTGTGCCACCAGCCACCGTGCGTAAAGGGGCTTACATCGCGAAAAACACCGTGTTAATGCCGTCTTATGTGAACATCGGGGCTTATGTGGACGAAGGCACAATGGTGGACACTTGGGCGACCGTAGGTTCTTGTGCCCAAATCGGTAAAAACGTGCATTTATCAGGCGGCGTAGGCATTGGCGGCGTGTTAGAGCCATTACAAGCGAACCCAACCATTATCGGTGATAACTGCTTTATCGGGGCGAGATCGGAAGTGGTGGAAGGCGTAATCGTGGAAGACGGCTGCGTGATCTCAATGGGCGTATTTATCGGTCAAAGCACCAAAATCTACGACCGTGAAACGGGCGAAATCCACTACGGACGCGTACCAGCAGGCTCGGTAGTCGTATCAGGTAGCCTACCGTCAAAATGCGGAAAATATAACCTCTACTGTGCCGTAATCGTGAAAAAAGTCGATGCCAAAACCTTAGGCAAAGTCGGCATCAACGAACTTTTACGCACGATTGAAGAGTAATTTTTCCCCTTACAAGCGGTAGGATTTTTCAAAATTTCGTCAAATCCTACCGCTTACACATTCAAAACCCTATGAACCCAATTCCAGAAAACCACCGCCACCAAATCGCCGTGGTGATTATCACTATCGGGCGAGACAATTTACTGCGAGCGGTTCGCTCGGTGTTTCAGCAAAAATTTGAGGGCAAAATCCAAGTGCTGATCGGGGTGGATATCGACAAATTCCAACAAATCCCCCAATTAAGGGCAACCTTAGAGCAAGAATGTCCGACACATATTTCGCTGGTTTGGCTTGATCTCGGTTATTCCACCTCAAAACGGCACGGTGGCGTGCAAGAATGTTTTTACGGTGGCTCACTTCGCACCGCACTCTCGTTTTTGGCGGACGCCCCGTTCGTAACCTACCTTGACGATGATGATTGGTTTTTGCCAAATCATCTTGAATTTGTGCATTACGCATTGAGCCAATACCCGAAAGCCAAGTGGGCGTTTACCCTCTCTTATTACGCCGATCCGAACAGCGAGGAAATTTTATGCCTTGATGAAATCGAAAGCGTTGGGGTCAATAAAGGGGCTTATCGGGAAAAATTTGGCGGTTTCGTTCGCCCATCTGGCTTGACCTTAAATTTAATCGAAACCTTGCCCTATTTGCATTGCTGGTCGCAAGCATTCAACGCACGGGGCGAGGGGGAAGATCGTTTGATGTTCGATCAGCTCAAATTCCTGCCTTACTGCGAAATCACCGTTGGCACGGTCTGCTGTGCCTTAGATCCCAAAGACGGAATGCACTCGGAACGAATGAAATTCATCGAACACAAACTCGGCAGAAAAGTCGAATTAGCCGAAAAAGCACAATCATTACGATAAGGAAATAAAAATGAAAAAAATCCTACTTCTCAACGGCCCTAATTTGAATATGTTAGGCAAGCGTGAACCGCAGATTTATGGCTCGCAGACCTTGGCGGATATTGAGCAACATTTACAGCAGTTGGCGGCACAGCGTGGGGTGTCGCTTGATTATTTTCAGTCGAACAGCGAAGAAGCCTTGATTAACCGTATTCATCAGGCGTTTCAGCAGGTGGATTTCATTATCATTAACCCAGCCGCCTTTACCCACACCAGCGTGGCTTTGCGTGATGCGTTGCTGGCGGTGGCGATTCCTTTTGTGGAAGTGCATTTGTCGAATGTGCATAGCCGTGAGCCGTTCCGCCACCATTCTTATTTGAGCGATGTGGCGAAAGGGGTGATTTGCGGTTTGGGGGCGAAAGGTTATGAATATGCCCTTGATTTTGCGATTGAAACCCTCTCGGCAGACCGCTAACTGCTACGATCAGTCGCAAAAATTAGCGAATTTTCGCTAATTTTGTAAGATTTTCATCGCAAATTCGCCCAATTTCGGGTAATCTTAGCACCGATTTTTTTCCCGAAAAACCGCATTAGGTTGGTCGGAAAATCCCTAAAACCTCAAATAATGGAACATCACTATGGATATTCGCAAAATCAAAAAACTTATCGAATTAGTTGAAGAATCAGGCATTACTGAGTTAGAAGTGTCTGAGGAAGAAGGCACAGTACGCATCAGCCGTGCCGCCCCAGCGGTTAGCCCTGCGGTGCAATACGTTGCCGCCCCACAAGCGGTGGCTTCTGCCCCAGTTTCTGCACCACAACCAGCCAACCCAGCGGCGGCAGCACCTGCCCCAGCAGTAACGGCAGATGAAAGCGGCCACGTGGTGCTTTCGCCAATGGTGGGGACGTTCTACCGCAGCCCAAGCCCAGATGCGAAGCCGTTTGTGGAAGTGGGTCAAAGCGTAAAAGTGGGCGACACCCTCTGCATCGTGGAAGCAATGAAAATGATGAACCGCATTGAGTCAGACAAAGCTGGCGTGGTGAAAGCCATTCTGGTAAACGATGGCGAAGCGGTAGAATTCGACCAAAAACTCATCATTATCGAATAATCAAAACGGGCGAATTGCGAAATTTGAGAAAATCTCACCGCTTGCAATTCGCCGTTTTCACTTTAAAAGGAACACGACAATGTTAGAAAAAGTTGTGATTGCGAACCGTGGCGAAATTGCGTTGCGTGTGTTGCGTGCCTGTAAAGAGTTGGGCATCAAAACGGTGGCGGTACATTCCACGGCTGACCGTGAACTCAAACACGTTTTATTGGCGGACGAAACGGTCTGTATCGGCCCTGCCCCGTCCACCAAAAGCTACCTCAACATTCCTGCGATCATCTCGGCTGCCGAAGTAACGGGGGCGGACGCAATTCACCCTGGTTACGGCTTCTTATCGGAAAATGCCAATTTCGCCGAGCAGGTTGAAAAATCAGGCTTTACCTTTATCGGACCAACTGCCGATGTTATTCGCTTAATGGGCGATAAAGTTTCTGCGATCAATGCAATGAAAAAAGCGGGCGTGCCGTGCGTGCCAGGCTCTGACGGTCCGATCGGCAACGATCCTGCCAAAAACAAAGGGATCGCCAAGAAAATTGGCTACCCTGTGATCATCAAAGCCTCGGGCGGCGGTGGCGGTCGTGGTATGCGTGTGGTGCATCACGAAAAAGATTTGGAAGAATCGATCGCAATGACCAAAGCCGAAGCGAAAGCGGCGTTCAACAACGATATGGTTTATATGGAAAAATACCTCGAAAATCCACGCCATATCGAAATCCAAGTGTTAGCCGACACCCACGGCAATGCGGTTTACCTTGCCGAGCGTGATTGCTCAATGCAACGCCGCCACCAAAAAGTGGTGGAAGAAGCCCCAGCCCCAGGCATTACGGACGAGTTACGCCAATATATCGGCGAACGTTGTGCCAATGCTTGTATCGAAATCGGCTACCGTGGGGCAGGGACATTCGAGTTCCTCTACGAAAACGGCGAATTTTACTTCATCGAAATGAACACCCGCTTGCAAGTGGAACACCCTGTTACCGAAATGATCACAGGCGTGGACTTAGTGAAAGAACAGTTACGCGTAGCGGCAGGCTTGCCGTTGTCGTTCAAGCAGTCTGACATCAAAGTGCGTGGACACGCAATGGAATGTCGTATCAATGCGGAAGATCCAGCGACTTTCTTGCCTTCACCAGGTAAAATCGACCGCTTGCACGTGCCAGGTGGCTTAGGCGTGCGTTGGGATTCCCACATCTACGCAGGTTACAGCGTGCCACCGCACTACGATTCAATGATCGGCAAACTCATCACTTTCGCGGAAAATCGTGAAATTGCGATTGCTCGAATGGAAAACGCCCTCTCTGAAACCATCGTATCAGGCATTAAAACCAACATTCCGCTGCATAAACAAATTATGGCAGACGAAAATTTCCGCCAAGGTGGCACCAACATTCACTACCTTGAAAAGAAATTGGGTTTGAAATAACAAGCGGTCAGATTCCCGCAAATTTCAATTAAAATTAACAAAGGACGCATTTGCGTCCTTTATTTTTTGCCCGATCAAGGACGCCAGCGTGGCGTCCCTACGTAGGGACGCGATGTTCGCGTCCCAAATAAACGTTTGAAATTTTCCGATCTCAATTACATCTTCTCAACCGTCTTAATCCCCAACAAATCCAACCCTTGTTTGAGGGTTTTCGCGGTGAGGTGGGCGAGTTTGAGGCGGCTGTTTTTGGTTGGCTGTTCCGCGTTGAGGATCGGGCAGGCCTCGTAGAAGCTGGAAAAGACGCCCGCCAGTTCATAGAGGTATTGGCACAAAATGTGTGGCATACCGTCTTTCGCCACGGCGGTTACCGCTTCTTCAAATTGCAAAAGTTTGAGGGCAAGCGACCGCTCTTTGTCTTCGGCAAGGACGATTTCCCCCGTGAGACGGCTCGGATCGATGTCGGCGCGGCTGAAAATCGAGCAAATCCGTGTGTAGGCGTATTGCATATAAGGGGCGGTGTTGCCCTCAAAGCTCAGCATATTATCCCAGTCGAAAACGTAGTCGGTGGTGCGGTTTTTTGAGAGATCGGAATACTTCACCGCCCCAATAGCCACCGCCTCAACCACGGCGGCTTTCTCGCAAGCGGTCAGATTTGGATTTTTTTCTGCAATCAATTTTTCGGCGCGTTCGACCGCCTCATCTAATAAATCGGCGAGTTTCACCGTGCCACCCGTGCGTGTTTTGAACGGCTTACCGTCTTTGCCCAACATCATTCCAAAGTTGTGATGTTCGAGCTGGAAGCTCTCTGGCACATAGCCTGCCTTGCGGGTGATGAGCCACGCCTGTTGCATATGCTGGCTTTGGCGAGTGTCGGAAAATACCAAGGCACGATCCGCTTTTAAAGTGTGGCAACGGTATTTCGCCGCCGCAATGTCGGTGGTGGTGTAGAGGAATCCGCCATCTTTTTTCTGCACGATCACGCCCATCGGCTCGCCCTCTTTGTTTTTGAATTCGTCCAGATAGACCACCAACGCCCCATCATCTTTCACCGCTAAGCCTTGTTTTTGTAAGTCAGCCACGATTTCTGGCAACATCGGATTGTACAAACTTTCGCCCATTACATCGTTTTCGGTGAGGGTGACATTGAGGCGATCGTAGTTGAGTTGGTTTTGTTGCATTGTGATATTGACCAACTTTTTCCACATCGTACGGCAGTATTCATCGCCACTTTGCAATTTCACCACATAGTTGCGCGCCTTTTCCGCAAAGGCTTGATCGCTGTCGTAATGCGCTTTGGCAGCACGATAAAACGCCTCTAAATCGCTCAATTCCATTGCGGTGGCGTTTTCGTTTTCCATTTTTTCGAGGTAGGCGATCAACATACCGAATTGCGTACCCCAGTCGCCGACGTGGTTGGCACGGATCACCTTATTCCCTAGAAATTCTAAGGCTCGTACCACCGCATCGCCGATAATGGTCGAACGCAAATGCCCGACGTGCATTTCTTTCGCTACGTTTGGCGAGGAATAATCCGCCACCACCGTTTGCGGTTGGGCGGTTTCGAACCCTAATTTGGCGTGCGTGAGGGCTTGCTCGGCATTGCTCGCCAACCATTGTGGGGAAAGGAAAATGTTAATAAAGCCCGGTCCTGCGATCTCTAATTTGTCGGCAATGTTTGAAAGGTCGAGGTTATCTAACACTTTTTGGGCGAACTCACGCGGATTGACCCCCAATTTTTTAGCCGCCCCCATAATGCCGTTGGCTTGGTAATCGCCAAATTGCGGTTTCCCCGATTGACGCACCAACGCCTCAACCCCTTGTTCTGCCCCTGCTTGCACCATTGCTTGCTGAATTTTTTGCGATAGAATATGCTGAATGTTCACGTTAAATCCTAATTTTTACACTGAAAAAATGCCGTCTATCATACAAGAAAACGCAAAAATTTTCGAGAATCTGACCGCTTGTTTTGGCGATTTGGCTCGCTTTTCTCGCCAAATTGCGGATATTGCAAAAGTGGCTCGGATCGACCTTTCGCCATTAGTGATTGATCATTTGGCGGTGCGAATGAATGATCTTACCACCGCCGAGCAGTGGCGGGAGATGTTGCAGTCGCAGAGTCGTCTGCTCAAAATGAGCGAAGTGAATGGTCGCCCGATCTATTTATTTGAGCTAAACGCACCGCTTGTTTTTTTGGATCAATCGGTATCAATAATTGAATTGCCGTTTCCAAAAGGAAAAATCTATCCTGAACAGGGTTGGGAACATATTGAGGCGGTGTTTCCAATGCTCGAAGGGGAAAGCGTTGAGGCGTGGATTGAGCGAACCTTGACCACCTTTGGCTTGGCGGAGAATCCCGAGCTGACATTAAAAATCAGCGAACCGAAAGTGGCAGGCGAGAGATTGCCAAACCCAAGTGTGGCGATTACGTTGAAATCGGGAACTTCTCTGAATAATTGTTGTCTTAAAGTCCACCCTTATGGTATAAATGATGTAATTTGTTCAGAAATCCATTTCTGAATTTCTTTACTTGGAGTACAATATGAAAAAATTTGGATTAGCAGCGGCATTATTCGCTTCTTTAACCTTGGCTGGTTGTGCAAACACCGATGTGTATAGCGGTAGCGTATATAGCGGCAGTCAAGCAAAAGAAGCTCGTTCGATTAGCTATGGTACAATCGTGTCGGTGCGTGATGTAAAAATCCAAGCAGATAACCAAGGCGTTCTTGGTTCATTAGGCGGCGGTGCTATTGGTGGTATCGCTGGCTCGACCGTTGGTGGTGGTACTGGTCAAGCGATTGCAACCGCTGTGGGTGCGATTGCAGGTGCAGTGATTGGTAGCACAATCGAAGAAAAAGCGAGTCAAGTTTCTTCATTAGAAATGGTTATTCGCAAAGACAATGGTCAAGAAATCGTGGTCGTTCAGAAGAAAGAAAACGGTTTCGTACCTGGCAAACGTGTAAGAATCGTGGGTTCAAACTCTGATCTTAACGTTTCTCTACTTTAATAAAATAAACCCTCATAAGGAAACGTAATGAAAAAACTTTCTCTTGCTGTATTAGCATCAATCGTATTAGCAGGTTGTACTGCAAATGTTTACTCAAACAAAGGTAATGCGACTATCTTAGATAGCAAATTCCTTTCTAACGATGTTGTTGAGCTTACTGTTCAAAAAGACAACGGCGAAATCGTGAAAATGACTCGTCAATACGATGCACACGCTGCGGTAGGTGCTCGTGTAACCGTTAGCGACAACTACGAACACCAAGATTCAGATTTAAAAACCATCACTCGTTACGAGTTCAAATAATCTGAACAGATAAAAAGAACCCCGATGATTCGGGGTTTTTTATTGGGTGGCATTTATTTTTGCACTTTTTCGGCTAACTCAATCCACGTTTCCGCAATCCCTTGCTGGCTTGCCACTAAATTGTAAACGGCATCTTCACTTAACACGCCGCAGGGTGTGCCAGCGGGGATCTCGCCCTCATCAAAGGCAGCATAATCCTCACGCCAATCGCCGTTGAAATAATATTCAAACAGCTCGCCCATTTCGGGTTGTAAGGCTTGCCATTTTTCTTGCAGGGCTTCCATTTCCGCCATTAGGGCTTCCGCTTGATTGAGGATATTTTCCATTTTCGCAATTTGTTGCAGACGTTGTTCTGATAACATTTGAATTTCCCTTTGATTAAAATTAAAAATGTGGCAAGTATAACGTAATTTTTTTGCCAAAACCGACCGCTTGTTGTATTTTTTACCCCAAATGAACCGCTTATCGGGTAGAATAACCGAAATTTAACGGAGGACGCACGATGAACATTCCACTTTGCTTACCTGAAAACATTACCCCTGAAATTTTCCTGCGTGATTATTGGCAGAAAAAGCCACTGTTGATCCGCAATGGCTTACCGCAGATTGTTGGGCTGTTTGAGCCGCAGGATATTATTGATCTCGCTCAGGAAGAAGATGTTACCGCTCGTCTGATCCAAACCCACATTACGGACGAGGGCGAGAAATGGTCGCTCAAACGTAGCCCGTTGCAAGCGGTCGATTTTGAAAATTTACCCGAAAAATGGTCGGTGCTGGTGCAAAATTTGGAACAGTGGTCGCCAGAATTGGGGGCATTGTGGCAGGCGTTCAGCTTTATTCCCCAATGGCAACGAGACGACATTATGGTCTCGTTCGCCCCGAAAGGTGGCTCGGTCGGCAAGCATTATGATGAATATGATGTTTTCCTCGTGCAGGGCTATGGGCATCGCCGTTGGCAGTTAGGCAAATGGTGCGATCCGAGTACCGAATTTAAACCGAACCAGCCGATCCGCATTTTTGACGATATGGGCGAATTGGTGCTGGACGAAGTGCTTGCCCCAGGCGATGTGCTTTATGTGCCGTCTCGCCTTTCTCACTACGGGGTGGCGGAAGATGATTGCTTGACCTTTTCGTTCGGCTTGCGTTTCCCGAATGCGGCGGATTTGCTCGAAAATCTGTGCAAAACCCTTGAACATCAAGGGGAATCTTTGCCGAATGCCGAGTTCCAAATTCCGTTTAGATTATCGCCACAAACCCAGCCGAATGCGTTGCTCGATCCGAAAATGGTAACGAATCTTAAACAACAACTGATTTGGTTACTGCAAAATTCCGAGCAATTTGACGGCATTTTTACCCATAGCGTAGCGACTGCGGTTAGCCAACGCCGTTACGAATTGCTGACGGGCGATAACGAATACTACCCAGACGAAGTGCAAGAAGTGCTGGAAGCGGGCGGTTGGATTCAACAAGACGCCAACGTGAAAATCCTCTACACCGAAAACCCGTTACGCATTTATGTGAACGGCGAATGGATTGACGAATTGAGCGAAGCGGAAGCGAATTTGCTGATCCGCATTGCCAACGGCGACAGCATTTCGTGGAACAAACTCGCCTCAAAAGTGGCAAGCCAAGACGAACTAGAATTGCTACTCGACAGCCTGTGCGATTGGCTGGATAGCGGTTGGATTGTGCTAGAAGAAGCAGAATAACAGCCGAAGAACCAAAACAAAACCCCACTCAGTGAGTGGGGTTTTTACGTTTAACCAACCGCTTGTTAGGCTTTCGCTTTTTCCGCTGCTTTTACGATCACCGCAAACGCAGGGGCTTTTAATGACGCACCGCCCACTAACGCACCGTCAATGTCTGGCTGAGTAAAGAGTTCTGCCGCGTTCGCATCGTTTACCGAACCGCCGTATTGGATAATCACTTGATCCGCCACTGCTTGCGATTTGGCTGCGATATGACCACGAATGAATTTATGCACTGCTTGTGCCTGAGCTGGGGTGGCTGATTTTCCTGTGCCGATTGCCCAAACTGGCTCGTAAGCGATCACTGCACCGTTGAAGGCTTCCACACCAAGGGTGTTTAACACCGCATCTAACTGTTTCGCACACACCGCTTCGGTTTGACCTGCTTCGTTTTCCGCTTCGGTTTCGCCGATACATAACACTGGCACTAAGCCTGCTTCTTTCAATGCCGCAAATTTTTTCGCGATAAATTCATCGCTCTCTTTGTGGTAAGTGCGGCGTTCTGAATGTCCGATGATGATGTATTTCGCCCCGAAATCTTTCAACATCGCCGTTGAAATATCGCCCGTGAACGCACCGCTTACGTTTACGTCCACGTTTTGTGAGCCGAGAGATAGAATTTGTTTCACTTCGCAATCGCAACCCTCGCAGTTGCAAGAACAGCTACAACCGCATTTTTCGGTGTTGCATTTGCAATCAGGGCAACCACAACCGCAACTGTTGATTGCCGCTTCCGCTTCTGCCAAATACATTACTGGCGGGGCGATTGCCACATCACAACCTGTTACGCCTTTTAATTCTTGTTTCAAGCTCGCCACTAATTCTTTTGTGAACGCCTTGCTACCGTTTAATTTCCAGTTACCCATTACAAGTGGACGACGTGCCATTTTGATTTCTCCATATTGAGTTAAAGTTAAATACAAGCGGGCGGATTATAGCGAAATTTTGCAGGAAAATCGAAAAAATCTATATGAGCAAAATGTTAATGAGTTGTTAATAAAATTGTTTTTTTATTTTTGTGGACAACCGTTTTTTTTTTTTTACAATCGGTGAGTTTTACTCAAAATATCTTTTATAAGGTCTATTTATGTTTATTTCTTCATTTGAAAATTTTCTGAAAAACTTATCCTCAGATATCATCACAAATAGTTTTTTCTTTGTTTTAGTCTCTATCTTTTGTATAGGATTGTTTACTTTCTTTTTTCGAGATGAAAAGGAAAGGTATCGTAACTTTTCAGAGTATGCACCTGTATTGCTCACTTCGATAGGTATTTTAGGGACATTTACGGGGGTTGTTGCTGGTTTATTGAACTTTGATGTGAATGATATTAACGGCAGTATTACGGAATTGCTCGGCGGAATGAAAACAGCCTTTTTAACCAGTGTTATTGGGCTTTGTTTTTCCATTTTGTTGAAAACTTCTTATACGCTTTTAGAAAGGAAAAAATCTGACCAAGAAGATAGTGAAGATTTAGATATTCAAATGGTTGTCAATAAAATTCATACCTTATCCAACAATTCTTCAAGCCAGCTGAATTTAATGCAACAGCTATCTGAAAATATGCAAAAAATGGTAAATGTATTAGGTAGTGAGGCGGATAGCAGTTTATTAGGACAAATTAAATTATTAAGAAGTGATATGTCGGATAATTATAAGCAATTTAAAAATGAATTATTACCAATGGTAACAAATGTTGAAAACATTGCAAAATCGCTTGGTAGTGATTCTGATAGTAGTATTTTAGGTCAAGTAAGACTGCTGAGAACCGATTTATTAGATAACTATAAAAAATTCAATCCAATGATTGAGAATATTGAAAAGGTTTATCAGTTACTTGTAGAAAATAAAACAGAATTTGATGACTTCGAGAATAAACTATGGATTAAATTGCAAGATTTTGCAGATATGATGTCAAAATCTGCAACGGAAGCCGTTATTGAAGCATTGAAACAAGTGATTCAGGACTTTAATAATAATCTTACCGAGCAATTTGGCGAGAATTTTAAAGAGCTTAATCGTGCGGTTATGGCGTTGATTGATTGGCAAGAAAATTATAAAAATCAGTTAAATGAAATGATTGCTCTTTATAATGCAGGGGTTCAATCACTTACAGTAACTGAAAGTTCAATTGCGAAAATTGAGGGTTCTACCCAGGCTATTCCAACTACAATGGAAAAATTAAGTAGTGTGATTGCAACAAATCAGCACCAAATTGATAATTTAGGAAATCACTTAAACAGTTTTGCTGAATTAAGAGATAAGGCTATTCAAGCTGTGCCTGAAATTCAAAATCAAATTTCTGCTATGTTAAGTAATATGGAAAAAGGTAATGGTGATTTGATTCAAAGTGTTAAAGCTGGTGGTGAGCAATTAAAACAATCTTTAAATCAATCAGCAGAACAATTGTCTGAAAGTTTTGCTGCAAGTGGAAATAAATTTGTGCAAAAACTAACTGATTCATCAGAAGAGTTTGCAAAAACAACACGTCAAGCGAACGAGTTAATTTCAAGTAATATTGAAAATGTTCGTACAACAAGTCAAGAAATTAAAGTAAATCTGGAAGCAACGGCAAAATCAATGAGTGATCAGCAAAAAGTATTAAATCAAGAATTTAAACAAATGGCTGAACAAATTACTCAATTTGCACAAAAATGGCAAAATGAATTTGATACAAATACACGTCAAATTCAAGAAAGATTTGCACAATCCATTGATGAAATGATGAAAAAACAATTATCTGAAAATACCCGCTTGATGACTCGTTTGGAAGAAGAAAATAAAAAAGCTCTTGCCACAACAGGTGAGAGTGTTGAGAAACAGTTGAAGTTGATTGATACTTCAATGGAAACTGAGCTTAAACGAGTAATGGAACAAATGGGGACATCATTAGCGACTATTAGCCGTAAGTTTACGGACGATTATAAAGAATTAGTGAATCGAATGGTTGAAATTACAAATTATAGAGGTCGTTAATGAAAATTGATTTCAGTAAATTAGCTAAAAAATCGAACGATAGCGATGATTCTCAATGGCTTCCTGTTTCAGATTTAATGTCTGGCTTAATGATCCTTTTCTTGTTTATTGCGGTGAGCTTTGCATTGAATGTGCGAAAAATTGCAGAAAATTACCAAGATAATCAAGATAAAATTTATCAAGCATTAAAGAATGAGTTTCAGCCAAATTTAGATGAATGGAAGGCTAAAATTGATAAAGATTCATTAACATTTATTTTTACTGATCCAGAGGTTTTGTTTGCTACGGGTAAATCCGATCTTCAACCCCGTTTTAAGGATATTCTTGAACAATTCTTTCCTCGTTATATTAAAGTGATCGATGAGTATAAATCTTCAATCAATGAAGTAAGAATTGAGGGGCATACAAGTAGTAAATGGAATATGGATTCAAATGAAGATGAAGCATATTTTAAAAATATGAATCTTTCCCAAGAAAGAACGCGTTCCGTTTTAGAATATACTTATAATTTGTCAGATGTAGCACAATATCGTTCTTGGATAAAGGCTCATTTTTCAGCAGTAGGCTTATCTTCATCTCAACCTATTAAAGATAAATATGGTAATGAAGATGAAAATGCCTCAAAGCGTGTTACCTTTAAAATTATTACCAATGCGGAAGAACAGTTGCAGAAAATTTTGGGGGCAGGGCAATGAAATTAGATGTGAATTTCAATGCTTTGTTAGCATGTGTTCAACGAATGGGGTGTGATAGTTTAGTTTCGGTCAAAATTGATAATTCAACTCAATTTATTCCTACATTTGATACGCGACTTGAAACAACAGATGGCGTAGAAGTTGGGTTAGATGAGGTTGAGCTAGTTAATGATGTTTTTGTCTTTAATGGGCAACAAGTATTATTGTTTATTCCAGATCATAGCTACAAAGGTGTTGAAGCTGTTTGTTTAGAGCCTTCATTAGGTAATAAATATCATTTAACACATTGTGATACATTAGAAAATATGCGTTTGCGTAATCGTTTTAATCGTTATCACGTTACAACTAATCGCAGTGGGTATTTTAAAATTTATGATAATTTGAAAAATGAAGCGGAAGTACCATTACAAGTATGTAAAATGTGTTTGACTAAATTAAATTATAAAAATTATATAACTAATCGTACGAATGTTTTTCGTCAATTTAATTTAGATGAATTTTTTAATCATTACTTAGCAATTTTGGATAATTTACCGCAAAATGTAGGGCAAGATAAGGCTGGTTATGTAGATAATTGGGGTGAAATATCAAAAAATTATCGAGCCTCAAAAAATTGGTGTTGTGAGGATTGTGGTGTGAATTTAAGCACTGATAAGCATTTGCTTGATGTGCATCATAAAAATGGTGTGAAACAAGATAACTCTATAACCAATCTGAAAGCAGTATGTAAAGAGTGTCATCAAAAGCAAGATAGCCACGACCATTTATCTGTATTACTCGCAGTTTCAATGCGATTAGATGAGTTGCGAAGATTACAAGGTATCACAAGATATTGATTGAAATTTTATCAGTAGAGTTGTTACACTTTATATAGAGTTACTAAAAGCACGTTTAGAACGTGCTTTTTATTTTTAAGGAATCAAAATGCAACTAAATTATTTGAACGGTTCGCCGTTGCAAGCGGGGCGATTAAAGGCGGAATTTGCCGATTTTATCGTGAAAGAAGAGTTGGGCTATCCGCTCTCGGGCGAGGGGGAATTTGTGGCGGTGAAGATCCGCAAAACGGACGCAAACACCCTCTATGTGGGCGAGAAATTGACGGAATTTGTCGGGATCTCGCCGAAAAATATGAGTTACGCAGGCTTAAAAGATCGCCACGCGGTAACCGAACAATGGTTTTGCCTGCACCTTGCGGGCAAAGAACCCCCCGATTTTTCCGCTTTTCAGCTGGACGGGGTGGAAGTGCTGGAAATCACTCGCCACAACCGCAAAATTCGGATCGGCAGTTTGGCGGGCAACCATTTTGAATTGTTATTGCGAGATGTGGTGGAAACGGACGATCTCAACGCCCGTTTGGCACGTTTGCAAGCGGTCGGATTTCCCAATTATTTTACCGAACAACGTTTCGGGCGAGACGGGCATAATCTCACCCAAGCCCTACGTTGGGCAAGCGGCGAGATTAGCGTGAAAGATCGCAAAAAACGCAGTTTTTACCTGTCGGCGGCACGCAGTGAAGTGTTTAATTTGGTGGTGTCAGATCGGATTGCGAGCCAAACCATTTCGCAAGTGCAGGTGGAAGATCGTTTGCAGTTGGCTGGCTCGAACAGCTTTTTTGTGGCGGAACAAAATGAATTGGCGACTTTGCAACAGCGATTGGATTCGGGCGATCTTTTGCTGACCGCACCGCTGATCGGCGAAAATTCGCTGGAACGGACCCTTTGCAAGGCGGAACAAGGGATCATCGTTCAACATCAAGCCTTGGTCGCTTTGATGAAAAAAGAGCGAATGTCCGCCGCTCGCCGAGCAATGCTCTGCAAACCGCAAAACCTCGAATGGCAATTTGAGCCAGCAGGTTTACGCCTGAAATTCTTTTTGGACGCTGGCAGTTATGCCACGGCGTTGGTGCGGGAACTTGTTCAAATTGCCGAAGTATGAAACAATCCGCCTATCAAACATTAACAGAAGAAAGGTGATCGAGTGATCGATTTCGATGGCTACCGCCCCAATGTTGGGATCGTCATCTGCAATAAGCTAGGGCAAGTTCTCTGGGCGAAACGGTTTGGTCAAAACTCGTGGCAGTTTCCGCAAGGGGGCATTAACGAGGGGGAAAACATTGAGCAAGCAATGTACCGTGAGCTTTACGAGGAAGTCGGCTTATCCAAAAAAGATGTGCGATTATTATGGGCGTCAAAGCATTGGTTAAAATATAAGCTACCCAAGCGGTTAGTTCGCACGGAAAATTCGCAGCCCGTTTGCATCGGGCAGAAACAGCGTTGGTTTTTGTTGCAATTAGTGAGCGATGAGAGCGAAATCAATCTCAAAGCCACCAAAAACCCCGAATTTGACGGCTGGCGTTGGGTCAGTTTTTGGTATCCCGTGCGGCAGGTTGTGTCGTTTAAACGTGATGTTTATCGCAAGGTAATGAAAGAATTTGCCGCCATTTTGCTGAACGAAAACAAAAAGCAAGAGGGCGAGAAGTTCCGCCCTGAAAAGCGAGAGCCAAAACGGGAACCGCACAAAGCCGAGCAGGGCAAGCGAGAATTCCGCAAGCCCCACAAGGCTTGGCATCATCAAAGAGGAAAAACAGTATGATTACAGTCTTTATCGGCTTCTTAATTTTAGGGGCGGTCGCAGGTTTTTTAGCGGGCTTGTTTGGCATTGGTGGCGGAATGATTATCGTGCCAACCCTCGTTTGGTTATTGCCAAAAATCGGCGTGCCTGATGATTTGTTGATGTCGATTGCGTTAGGCACATCATTTTCGACCATTGTGATCACCACCTTTTCCGCCGCCCAACGCCACAATAAATTAGGCAATGTGGAATGGGGCGTGGCGAAAGTGTTTGTGCCAGCCTTAATGGTGGCGGTGTTTGTGTCGGGCTTGATCGTGAGCGATTTACCCAAAGAGATTATGATGAAAATCTTTGCGGTAATGGTGCTTTATTTATCGCTGAAAATGGTATTTTCCCTCAAACAGCAAAACACGGAAACCAAACCGCTCACTACGCAGTCAATGTTGGTGGCAGGGGGCGTAATTGGCGTGTTATCCAGCCTTGCAGGCATTGCAGGCGGGGCGTTTATCGTGCCGTTTTTAAATGGGCGAGGCATTGAGCTGAAACGAGCGATTGGCACGTCCTCGCTCTGCGGTGGCTTACTCGGGCTAGCGGGTACTTTAAGTTTTATTTTTAGTGGCTGGGCGACCCCGAATTTGCCAGCTTATTCACTCGGTTACGTTTATTTACCTGCGTTGATCGGCATTGTCGCCACCTCGTTTTTTACCTCAAAATTAGGGGCAAATGCGGCGAATGTTCTGCCCGTTCCCGTGCTGAAAAAAGCCTTTGCGGTGATGTTAATGTTGATCGCCCTTAATATGTTTTTGAAATAATCTGTTTTTACAAGGAAATTTATGCAACAGCAATTTATTACCTTTCCGACTATCGACCCTGTGATGTTAAAACTGGGGCCGATTTCGATTTATTGGTACGGAATGATGTATCTGTTCGGTTTTGGTTTTGCCTATTGGTTGGGCGTTCGCCGTGCAAAAAAATCGAACGGGGTGTGGACGGTCGAACAAGTCGATCAACTGATTTTTAACTGCTTTTTAGGGGTGGTGCTAGGCGGACGCATTGGGGATGTTTTTTTCTACGGATTCGACCGCTTGTTGCAAGATCCGCTCTACCTTTTCCGCATTTGGGAAGGGGGAATGTCGTTCCACGGCGGTTTAATCGGCGTGATTGTGGCGATGATTTGGACGGCTCGCCATCAAGCCCGTGGCTTTTGGCAGACCGCTGATTTTATCGCACCGCTGATCCCATTCGGTTTAGGAATGGGGCGAATTGGTAACTTCATCAACGATGAATTGTGGGGCAGAGTAACCGATGTGCCGTGGGCGGTGCTGTTCCCGAATGGTGGCTATTTGCCACGCCACCCCTCACAACTGTACGAAGCCTTTTTAGAGGGTGTGGTGCTGTTCTTCATTTTGAACTGGTTTATCCGTAAACCTCGCCCAGCGGGTTCGGTGGCGGGCTTGTTCTTAGTTGGCTACGGCGTATTCCGTTTTGTGGTGGAATACTACCGTGAGTTTGATCCGAATGTGAACACCGCGGCGGATTTAATCACCCGCGGGCAGTTGCTCTCATTGCCGATGATTATCGGCGGGGCAATTATTATGCTACTCGCTTACAAATTTAATCGTAAATAATAAACGGGGGATTGATTCCCCCTTTTCTTTTTCAAAGGATTTCTAAAATGCAAAAATATAAATTGATCGGCTTTGATTTAGACGGCACTTTGATTAACACTTTGCCCGATTTAACTCTTGTGATTAACTCAACCCTCGCCGAAGCGAATTTGCCAACCGCCACCCCCGATTTGGTTTTAACTTGGATCGGCAAGGGGGCGGATGTCTTTTTTGCCAATGCGATCAAATGGGTTAATCAGCCCTTTTCTGACGAGCAACTTCGCCAGCTTCGCCAACGGTTCGACCATTTTTACGCCACCTATGTGTGCGAGCAAAGTGAGCTTTATCCGAATGTGAAATCCACCCTCGAAGCCTTGCGAGCCAAAGGCTATCCGCTGGCGGTGGTAACCAATAAACCGACCAAATTAGTTCAGCCTGTGTTGCAAGCGTTCGGCATCGATCACTTCTTCTGCGAAATGTTGGGCGGACAATCCCTGCCCGCGATCAAACCGCACCCCGCCCCCCTTTACTATTTGTGTGGCAAATTCGGCTTGCACCCCCACGAAATTTTATTTGTGGGCGACTCGGAAAATGATGTGATCGCGGCAAAAAACGCAGGCTGCGAAGTGGTGGGGCTGACTTATGGCTATAACTACAACGTCCCAATCGCCAACCCCACCTATGTGTGTGAGGATTTTGCGGAAATTTTGAGGATTGTGGGCTAATACAAGGGGTAGGATTTTGCGGAATTTCACAAAATCCCACCCCTTGTTATGCACTTTCGCTTAACTTACTAATCAACTCTTCCACAAACCTCAACCGCTCTGCATTGCTTGCAAGCGGTAGGCTAAAGCGGAATTTTTGCTGTCCTTCAAATTTATAGACATTTTTCGCCGACTGGATCAAGTTGAGGAATTTCATCGGGTCGGGTTGGGCGGTGGGTTTAAATTCAAGGTAGCCGCCGTTGATGCCTGCGTCCACTTTCTTCAAGCCTAAATCTTTGGCGAGGTGGCGAAGTTGAGTGATTTGGAACAGGTTTTTGGTCGCTTCTGGCAGTAAGCCGAAGCGGTCGATCAGCTCGACTTTCAAGTCTTTCAAGGCTTCCGCATTGTCGGCACTGGCGATCCGTTTGTAGAACGACAACCGCATATTGACATCTGGCACATAATCATCAGGCAGCAGGGCAGGAATGCGTAGCTCAATCTCCACCTGACTTTGAGTAATTTCGTCCAAACTTGGCTCACGCCCGTCCTGCAAGGCTTTGACCGCATTTTCGAGCAGATCCATATAGAGGGAAAAACCGATACTTTCGATCTGTCCGCTCTGTTCGCTACCGAGCAGTTCGCCCGCCCCACGAATTTCGAGATCGTGGGTGGCAAGCACGAAGCCAGCCCCCAAATTATCAATCGAACTCAACGCCTCTAACCGCTGTTGAGCGTCTTTGGTCAGGGTTTTCGGGTGTGGCGTGAGTAGATAGGCGTAGGCTTGATGGTGGGAACGCCCCACCCGTCCACGCAGTTGGTGCAGTTGTGCCAAGCCGAATTTATCCGCTCGCTCAATGATAATGGTGTTGGCGGTCGGCACGTCAATCCCCGTCTCAATAATGGTCGAGCAGACCAGCAAATTAAAGCGTTGATGATAAAAATCGCTCATCACTTTTTCCAGCTCACGCTCTCGCATCTGCCCGTGTCCGATCACAATTCTCGCCTCTGGCACAAGCTCGGCGAGCTGGGCGGCACAATTTTCAATGGTCGCCACATCGTTATGCAGGTAGTAAACCTGTCCGCCACGCAGGATTTCACGCAAAATCGCCTCACGAATCACGCTATCCTCGCTTTGTCGCACAAAGGTTTTGATCGTCAAACGGCGAGCAGGCGGACTGGCGATAATCGAGAGATCACGCATTCCGTTCAACGCCATATTAAGGGTGCGAGGGATCGGGGTGGCGGTGAGAGTCAGAATATCGACATTGGCTCGCAGTTGCTTGATTTTCTCTTTTTGACGCACGCCGAAACGGTGTTCTTCATCGATCACGAGCAAGCCCAAATCACGGAACTGGACATCGTCTTGCAACAGTTTGTGCGTCCCGACCAAAATATCGACCTTGCCCTCGGCAACTCTTTCCAAAATCGCCTTTTGCTCTTTGGCAGTTTTGAAACGGGAAAGCACTTCCACGTTGATCGGCAAATTGGCGAAACGATCTTTGAAATTTTCGTAATGCTGTTGAGCCAACAGGGTGGTCGGCACAAGCACCGCCACCTGTTTGTGATTTTCCACCGCCAAGAACGTGGCACGCATTGCCACTTCGGTTTTGCCAAAGCCCACATCGCCACACACAAGGCGATCCATTGCTTTCGGCTGGCACATATCGCTAATTACCGCATTGATCGCCGATTTTTGATCTTCGGTCTCTTCAAAGGGGAACGTGTTGGCAAATTGCACGAAACTGTCGCGATCGTAGGCAAAAGCGAAGCCTTGTTGCGATTCCCGTTTGGCGTAAACGTCCAACAATTCCGCCGCCACATCACGAATTTTCTCGGCAGCTTTTTGGCGAGTTTTGACCCACGCCTCGCTGCCGAGCTTATGCAAGGGGGCGGTTTCGTCCGCACCGCCGATATAGCGAGAAATCAGGTGCAACGAGGCGACTGGCACATAAAGTTTCGCCTCATTCGCATAATTGAGCACCAGATACTCCGCTTTCACGCCGCCCGTGTCTAGCACGGTCAAGCCAGCGTAACGCCCCACCCCATTTTCCAAATGCACCACCGCTTGCCCGATTTTCAGCTCGGCAAGGTTGCGAATCAGGGTGTCGGGATTGACAGTTTTGCGATTTTTCTCGGCTCGGCGGCTCTGTTGCACCTTTTCGCCGAGTAAGTTGGTTTCGCAAATAATTGCCAGCATCTGACCGCTATCTCCCCCTGCTTGCGGGGGGAGTGGGGCGAAGCCCCGAGGGGGGCTAAGAATAAAACCTTGATCAAGGCTACCAATCATCAACGAATAATCCGCTTGAATATCCGCTAACTGTTTGATTTGTTTCGGTTTTATTCCCAACGGCGAGAGCAAATCGAGCAAGGTTTCGCGTCTGCCCTCACTTTCCACCGAAAAGAGGATTTTCCCTTTGAATGTTTGGCGGAATTGGTTAAACGCTACGAACGGATCTTTCTGACTGGATTGAATCGCCAACTCGGGCAAGGCTTGCACATTGGCATTTTGTTTGGCGACGGATTTGCGGATTTTCTCGCTGGTTAAACTCAAACGAGGGTAATTTTTCAGCCATTGGTTGATCTGCTCAATGCTAAACCACAATTTTTCAGGCGGCAGCAACGGTCGCATCGGATCAACGCGATGATTTTCATAACGTTTTGCCGTATCTTGTTGAAATTGCTCGGCTTTTTGCTGAATGTCCGCATAAGTAATAAACAGCGTTTCTTTCGGCAGATAATCAAACAGGCTCGCCATTTCCTCAAAAAAGAGAGGCTGCCAATACTCAATCCCTGCGTTCAAAATGCCCTTGCTCACTTGCTGATAAATATGCTCTGGCTCACGGCGGATCTCGCCGAATTGTTCACGGAACTTGCCACGAAAATGCTCGATTGCGTTGCTATCTGTCGGGAACTCGTGGGCTGGCAACAAATTGATTTCGTTGATTTCCGCAATGGTGCGTTGGCTGTCCACATCAAAGGTGCGGATCGAATCAATTTCATCATCGAAAAAATCCAAACGGAACGGCGATTCTGCCCCCATTGGATAGAGATCGAGCAACGCCCCCCGCACCGCATATTCCCCATATTCCAACACCTGTTCCACCGCCCGATAGCCTGCATTTTCAAGCTGTAATCGCAGTTTTTGAATGGAAAAACGGTCGCCTTTTTTAATCAATAACACATTATTGGCGAGATAGCTCGGCGGACAAAGTTTTTGCAGTAAGGTATTGATTGGTAACAGAAAAATCTGCTTCCGCCCCTGTTGCAACTGAAACAACGCCGACAAACGAGCCGAAATAATATCTTGGTGTGGCGAAAAATTATCGTAGGGCAAGGTTTCCCAATCGGGAAAAAGCTGCACCGCCAGCTCACTAAATTGCGGCAGGCTTTTTTCTAGCCGTAATGCAGTGCGGCTGTCGGGGGTAATCACAATGCTTAACCCATTGAATTTATTCGCAATTTGGCTGATCGCCAATACATCCGAATGTCCGACTAAATTGCCGAGGGTTTGATGATCTTGATGAGTGCCGCCCTGTTGCGGTAAGGTAAATTGCAGTTCAAAAGTCATAACAAGCGGTAGGATTTTTTAAAATTTTGCCTATTGTACTCAACTTTGCCACTCAACTTGCAAAAATTTTGCGGAAACTGACCGCTTGTAACGGGGGATTTTGGCGATTAACGCCGTTCTTTACAAAAAAGTTCCCGTTTTTTTGGTAAAAATTGCTAAAAAATAGTTGTGCTAAAAATGGCGATCAAAATTTATATAATTTGCTAAATGTTGGGATAAGTTAGTGTTTAATGCTAAAAATAAAGCAAAAATTCAGCATAATTCGCTACAATTTCCGCTAAAAATCCCTTTTTAATATATTTTCCACCCTTTACTTTTTGCCATTTCTTCGGCATATTTCCCGCCCTTGCGATTATTCGCAATACTTTTTCTGACAATGCAACAATGGGGTTGCATTATTTCTTTAATGATACGAGGATCTTTTCCGTGACTAATCAAACAATGTCGGCAGGCGAAAGCAGAGAAACGTTCTCTGGTCGTAGTGCCTTTATTTTAGCCGCTATCGGTTCAGCGGTCGGCTTAGGAAACATCTGGCGTTTCCCTTACACCACTTATGAAAACGGCGGTGGTGCGTTCATCATTCCTTACCTTGTAGCACTTTTAACCGCAGGGATTCCACTTTTATTCTTGGATTTCGCCATCGGTCATCGCTACCGTGGTGCAGCCCCACTCTCGTTCCGCCGTTTAAACAAGGGTTATGAAACCTTTGGTTGGTGGCAGGTGTTGGTGAACGTGATTATCGGCGTTTACTATGCGGTGGTGCTTGGTTGGGCGGCGGTTTACACCTACTTCTCAATCAGCAAACAATGGGGCGACAAGCCCGTTGATTTCTTCATCGGCGAATTTTTGAAAATGGGCGACATCAGCAACGGTGTGAGCTTTGAATTCGTTGGAATGGTGGTTTATCCGCTGATTGCGGTGTGGATTATCGCCCTTGCGGTGTTAGCGTTAGGCGTACAAAAGGGGATCGCCAAATCTTCTTCGGTGTTAATGCCGTTGTTGGTGGTAATGTTTCTTGTGTTGGTGGTTTCTTCCCTGTTCCTACCTGGGGCGGCGAAAGGCTTAGATGCGTTGTTTACGCCTGATTGGTCAAAACTCTCTGATCCAAGTGTGTGGATTGCCGCTTACGGTCAAATCTTCTTCTCACTCTCGATCTGTTTCGGGATTATGATCACCTACTCATCTTACTTGAAGAAAAATTCAGACCTCACTGGCACGGGCTTGGTGGTGGGTTTCGCCAATTCAAGTTTTGAAGTGTTAGCAGGGATCGGCGTGTTCGCGGCACTCGGCTTTATGGCTGCGTCCGCAGGGCAAGAAGTGAGCGAAGTGGCGAAAGGCGGAATCGGCTTGGCATTCTTTGCGTTCCCAACCATTATCAACAACGCTCCATTCGGCTCGGTGCTGGGCGTGCTGTTCTTCGGTTCATTAACCTTTGCTGCATTAACTTCATTTATTTCTGTTATTGAAGTAATCATCGCGGCAGTGCAAGACAAACTCAAAATGGGTCGTGTCAAATCGACTTTCGTGGTTGGCTTACCAATGATGTTTGTGTCAGTTACCCTATTCGGCACAACCACAGGCTTGCCAATGCTTGATGTAATGGACAAATTCGTGAACTACTTCGGTATCGTGGCGGTGGCGTTCGTGTCCTTGATTGCGATTGTGGCGAACGAAAACCTCGGCTTGCTCGGCAACCACATCAACAAAACCTCTTCATTCAAAGTGGGCTTCTTGTGGCGTTTAAGCATCGTGGCAACCACCGGCATTCTCGCCTTTATGTTGTTGAGCGAAGGGGCGAAGCTCTTTACCAACGGCTACGAAGGCTACCCAAGCTGGTTCGTGAACACCTTCGGCTGGGGAATGGCAGCCACCCTCGTGGTGGTGGCGTTCTTGCTTTCTCGCTTGAAATGGAAAAACGAAACCAAATTTGAAGTAGAAGAATAAGGGGAACAGAATGAGTACCAGTGCAATTATTATGATGGTGGTTGCGATTTCAATCATCTGGGGCGGATTAGCCCTTGCGATTCGCAACTTGCCGAAAGAGTAAGAAATTAAGCTAAACAAGCGGTGGGATTTGCAAAAATTCCACCGTTTTTTATTGGATATTCTGAGACTTATTTTATTAGGGCGGATTTTATATCCGCCCTCAATCTACGAGGAACAGGATTTTGTGAAATTTCTCAGAATCCCATCCCTTGCATTGGCTATTTTCTACTGCCGAATAAGTTTCCGATCAAAAACGCCACTAAGCCGATCAGCAGGGCTGGGACGATGGCGTGGAAGCTGAATAGGCTGATTTTGAAGGTGGTTAAAATGCCGTAGCTGATTAAGCCGCCGAGCATTGAGCAGATTGCACCCGTGGCGTTGGCGTTTTTCCAGTAAAGCCCTAGCACGATGACCCAAAGGAAAGTGGCTTCCAAACCGCCAAATGAGAGCAAGTTGAGCCAAATCAGCATTTCGGGCGGATTAAAGGCGGCGAAAATTAAGCCGACCGTGAGGATTAAGGTGGTAAGGGTCGAGAACCATTTGATTTGGCGTTCGTTTTGAATCGCGTTCGGTTTAACCGCCAAATAGAGATCCTTAATCAAGGTTGAGGAAGATTGAATCAGTAACGAGTCAATCGAGGACATTATCGCCGCCATTGGGGCGGCGAGGAAAATCCCTGCGACCACGGGCGGTAGCACTTGCATCATTAGGGTTGGGATTACTTGATCCGCCACTTTCAGATCAGGCACAACCGCTCGCCCCAACACGCCCGAGAGGTGCATTCCCAACATCAGCACCGCCACCACCACCGTGCCGATCACAATCGCTCGGTGCAAGGCTTGGCTATCTTTATAAGCCATACTACGCACCGCCAGATGTGGCAAGCCGATCAAGCCAAAGCAAACCAG
This sequence comes from Haemophilus paracuniculus, assembly GCF_002015115.1. GTDB lineage: Bacteria > Pseudomonadota > Gammaproteobacteria > Enterobacterales > Pasteurellaceae > Haemophilus_E > Haemophilus_E paracuniculus. Next base: position 42,728 of record NZ_MUYA01000008.1, on the reverse strand, counting down.
CACCCAAAACGAAGTCATAAAGGTGAAATCGAGGGGGCGTTCGTCAATGCCGTAAGGGGCCGTCAGTTGCGGGTTAATGCTTTCGAGAGCGTTCATCGCATTTTCGACCCCGCCCGTGGCGTACAAAATCCCACCGAGTAACAGCAACGTGCCGATCATCATTACCGAGCCTTGAATGGTGTCGGTCAGCACCACCGCACGGAATCCGCCGATAAAGGTGTAAACGCCTACGGTGAGGGCGAAAATCAGCAAGGCGGTTTGGTAAGGAATGCCGAGGGTGGTTTCAAGCAGTCGCCCTGCCCCGATAAATTGGACGGTCATCATCGCAAAAAAAGATAGCAACAAAGCAACGCACGCAATCCAAACCACAAAGGGGTTTTGGTAACGAGCCAGTAGCATATCGTTGATGGTTACCGCTTTATGTTGGCGAGCCAGCATCGCAAAGCGTTTGCCGAGCGAGCCGAGGGCGAGCAACACCGCTGGTACTTGAATCATCGCCAACAGCACCCAGCCTAAGCCATATTTATACGCTGCCCCTGGCCCGCCGATAAAGGAACTCGCCCCCACATAAGTGGCGGCGGTGGTCATCGCCAGCACGAACCCCGACATTGAGCGTCCGCCCACATAATATTCTGAGAGAAAGCTACCGCTTGTACGCTGGCGATAGGCGTAAAATGCCACCCCAAACACAAAGGCGAGGTAAACGATCAGTGGCAACAGAATTTCGCTATTCATCGAGCTTCCCCTCTAAATCAATCGGTTGGTAAATCGCTTTGACCGCCCACGCCACCAAGCCGATAAAGCCAAGGGGCAAGTAAATGCAGGCAAGTTCAAACCAAAGGGGAAAACCAAGTAAGCCCCTGCCCGCAGGCGAAAAATAGGCAAAGCCGATCCAGCCGAACAGATAAATCAGCGTCAGCCAAACTGCCCAACGAGCTTCTCGATTGAGTTGATGTTGCATTGAGGTTGTTCCTTTAAATTTAGTCAAAATAAAACCCCTCTGGCAAAAATCGTTGGCGAGGGGCTTTGGGAAGAAAGTGGATTAGTATTGCCATTCATCAGGATCGATGCCTAGCTCTCGCATTTTGGCTTTGGCAGATTCTGGAATTTCATCGTTGCGTTCTTTGAGTAGGTCTTCGTCCGTTGGCAACGGCTGCCCCGTAAAGGCGTGCAAAAACGCCTCGCACAACAGTTCGCTATTGGTGGCGTGGCGAAGATTTTTAATTTGACGGCGGGTGCGTTCGTTGGTCAAAATTTCTAGCACCTTGATCGGAATCGACACGGTAATTTTCTTCACTTGCTCGCTTTTCTTGCCGTGTTCCACATAAGGGCTGATATATTCGCCGTTCCAATTTGCCATTTCGGTTACCTTTTCAATCTCAAAATAGGGGCATTATTGTAATCAAGATTTTCTGGTGTCGCAATCTAGACGGCTAGATTTCTATTCGCTAAAATGGCGAAAATTTATCCCTCAAAAAGTTAGTGATACTTCCGAATAAGGTCTCTTATGAAATTAAAATCTCTCTGTTTAGTGGCAAGCGTTCTCGCTCTTTCTGCCTGTTCTTCCACCATTGATCCTGCCACGGGGCAACGCAAAGATGCCCTCGAAGGTTTTAACCGTGCGATGTGGAAAGTCAATTATGAAGTGCTTGATCCCTATGTATTAAAACCTGCGGCAACGGGTTGGCGTGATTATGTGCCAAGCCCTGTTAAAACAGGCTTAGTCAATGTGGCAAATAACCTTGACGAACCTGCGAGCTTTGTGAACCGCTTGTTAGAGGGCGAAGGCAAGCAAGCAATGGTGCATTTCAACCGTTTCTGGATCAACACCGTGTTTGGCTTGGGCGGTTTAATTGACTGGGCGAGCAAAACCCCCGAATTGCGTTTAGATAAAGATCGCCGTGAATTTGGCGACACCCTCGGCACTTACGGCGTTGGCACAGGGGCTTATGTGATGTTACCTGGTTATGGGGCAACCACCCCTCGCCAAGCGGTCGGTAAAGTGGTGGATAACGCTTACCCTGTGCTTTCGTTGCTTACCTTCCCAATGTCGGCAGGGAAATTTGTGGTGCAAGGCATCGACACCCGCTCAAAATTACTCGATCAAGATGCGATGTTAAAACAGTCGGCTGATCCTTACGTTACGTTCCGCGAAGCCTATTTCCAAAACCTTGATTTCAAAGTGAAAGACGGCAAAACCGACAACACAAGCGGTCAGGAAACCCTTTCCGAAGAAGAGTTGAAAAACATCGACTAATCGATCTAAAAATTTGAGGCGATCTGACCGCTTGTAACGGCAGATCGCCCTATTTATATCTTGGCTTGCAGGGTTTCGATCACGAAAGTATCGACAGATCCTTTTCCATTCGTTACAATGCACGCCTATTTTTGTACCTATTTTTTACTCACAACTGAGGCAAACAATGTCATTCTCAATTGAAACAACCCAAGGCTTAGAACGCCGTGCAACCATTACCGTGCCAGCTGACAAAATCGAAGCAGGCTATAAAGAACAATTAAAAGGCTATGCGAAAAACGCACGCGTAGATGGCTTCCGTAAAGGTAAAGTGCCACATAGCATTATTGAACAGCGTTTCGGTTTAGCCGCGCGTCAAGATGTATTATCCGATGAAATGCAACGTGCATTCTTCGATGCGGTGATCGCAGAGAAAATCAACCTTGCAGGTCGCCCAACGTTCACCCCAAACAACTATCAACCAGGTCAAGATTTCAGCTTTACCGCAACGTTTGAAGTGTTCCCAGAAGTGGAATTAAAAGGTTTAGAAAATATCGAAGTTGAAAAACCAGTGGTAGAAATTACCGAAGCTGACTTAGATAAAATGATCGATGTGTTACGCAAACAGCAAGCGACTTGGGCAGAAAGCCAAGACGCAGCGAAAGCGGACGACCGTGTAACTATCGACTTCGTAGGTTCAGTGGACGGCGAAGAATTTGACGGCGGTAAAGCGACTGATTTCGTGCTATTTATGGGTCAAGGTCGTATGATCCCTGGTTTTGAAGAGGGCATCGTAGGTCATAAAGCAGGCGAGCAATTCGATATTGATGTTACTTTCCCAGCAGAATACCACGCTGAAAACTTAAAAGGTAAACCAGCAAAATTCGCGATTACCTTGAAGAAAGTCGAAAATATGGTGTTACCAGAAGTTACCGAAGAATTTGTGAAAAAATTCGGTTCAGCGAAAACCGTAGAAGAATTGCGTGCAGAAATTAAGAAAAATATGCAACGTGAATTGAAAAATGCGGTAACCGCTCGCGTAAAACGCCAAGTGATTGACGGCTTATTAGCCCAAAACGAAGTGGAAGTGCCAATGGCAGCGGTGGCGGAAGAAATTGATGTGTTACGCCAACAAGCGGTACAACGTTTCGGCGGCAAACCAGAAATGGCAGCACAACTTCCAGCGGAATTATTTGAAGCGGAAGCAAAACGCCGTGTGCAAGTGGGCTTATTGCTTTCAAGCGTGATCGGTTCAAATGAATTAAAAGTGGACGAAAAACGCGTAGAAGAAACTATCGCAGACATCGCCTCAGCTTACGAGCAACCAGCGGAAGTGGTCGCACACTATGCGAAAAACCGTCAATTAACTGAAAATATCCGCAACGTGGTATTAGAAGAACAAGCGGTGGAAGCGGTGCTTGCCAAAGCGAAAGTAACCGAAAAACACAGCTCGTTTGACGAAGTAATGTCGCAACAACAAGGCTAATTTCTCTCGAATGGACGAAAATTCGTCCATTCTGAATGTTTACAAGCGGTTACTTTTCGAGAAATTTTGCAAAAAATTGCCCGAAAACGACCGCTTTTTAATTTCACTTCATCAATAAAGAGAGAACAGAATGGAACTGACATTCGCACAACAGCTACAACAATTCGTTGCCAGCAACACCATTATGGTGGTGGCGTGGGTGGCATTGCTTGTGGCGGTGATTTTCAACTTCTACAAAGGGGCAACCAGCAAATTCAAAATCATTGAGAACGCTCAGGCGACCCAACTGGTCAACAAAGAAGACGGCGTAATCATCGACTTACGTTCAGATGCCGAATTTGGTGCAGGGCATATCGTGGATAGCGTTCACGTTTTGCCAAGCGACATTAAAGCGAACAAAGTGCAAACGATTGAAAAATATCAAGATCGCCCTGTGATCCTTGTCGACGCCAACGGCTTTACTGCGTCAAGCTCGGCAAATTTACTCACCAAACAAGGCTTTAACAAAGTTTACGTTCTCAAAGAGGGCATTCTCGGCTGGCGTGTCGCTAACCTACCTCTTGTGAAAAAACAAAAATAATCCATAAGGAATTTATTATGTCTGAAAATCAAACAGCAGCTCAACAAGAAGAACAAACCCCATTTGAACTTCAAATTCAACGCATCTATGTCAAAGATGTATCCTTTGAAGCCCCAAACCTACCAAACATTTTCCACCAAGAGTGGAAACCACAATTAGGTTTTGAATTAGATACCGAAACCGTCCAAGTGGGCGAAGATCTTTACGAAGTTACCTTGCACATCAACGTGCAAACCACCCTTGAAGATAGCAACGATGTAGCTTTCATCTGCGAAGTAAAACAAGCGGGTATATTTACCATTAAAGGCTTAGAAGGCATTCAACTCGCTCACTGCCTTGCAGTACAATGCCCAGAAGTGCTTTACCCATACGCTCGCGAGCTTATCGCCAGCCTCGTAAACCGCGGCACATTCCCAGCATTAAACCTCTCGCCAGTAAACTTCGACGCTCTCTTTATGGACTACCTCGAACGCCAACAAGCGGAAGAAGAAGCACAACAAGCGAACTAATTGAAATAAAGACTGAATTCTTAATGAATTCAGTCTTTTTTAAAAGTAAAATCCGGCAAGAAAAGCTCTCGGATTTCAAGGGGATAGTTGTGCAAAAGGTAATGGGAATGGCGGTAAAATAAGCCTGTTTCCGCATCTTGCCCGTACTGAAAATCGACCCGTTGCGGATTTTGAGCGAAAAGCCATAAGCCAATCGGTTGATCGCCGAGGGTGAGTACCGATTGAGCAACGTTTTCCACCGTAGGCTTTGGTATCCACGTTTGAGCGAAAACCCAGTTTTGATTTCCACATTGCAAAACCACTTCTCGCAGCCAGCAAGCGGTAGGATTTTCTGAAATTTCTACCCATTCTTCACGGCTGATTTTTACCTTTAAATCACCGCAAACTTGCAGTAATTTTTGGGTCAGTGAGCCTTGATGATCCACCCATTCTGCGATGTTTGTTGGCAGATTGAGGTGGGCATTTTGAGGGGCTTGTAAAATCGCTCGAAAGCGGTCAAGATCGGTTAGCTTTATCATCATACAGAAAAACGAGAACCTACTTGCGTAGGCTCTCTTTTTAATCACGGGAAATTACAACGCCTCAATCGCTTGATATTGCTGCTGCAATTTAGCAAGTCCGCTTTGGTACTCTTGCATTTTTTCACGTTCTTTGGCGATCACGGCTTCGGGGGCTTTTGCTACGAAGGCTTCGTTGCCGAGTTTGTTTTCAATGCGAGCCACTTCGCCGTTGAGTTTTTCGATCTCTTTGGTGAGGCGGGCAAGTTCGGCGTCTTTGTTGATAAAGCCTGCCATTGGGATCAAGATCTCGCCATTTGCCACCAATTTCGCCACGGATAGCGGTGCGTTCTCGCCATTTTCGAGTACTTTGACACTATCTAGTTTCGCCATTGATTTGAGCAAGACTTCGTTTGCGGTCAAAATCGCCACCTCTTCCGCCGAGAAATTGCGTGCGATCAAATCTAAGCCTTTGCTCGGGGCGATGTTGCTTTCGGCACGAATGTTACGCACCGCCACAATCACTTCTTTGATGAAGTTGATTTGATTTTCTGCCACTGCGTCAATCGCAAGCGGGTCGATTTGTGGGAATTTTTGCAACATAATCGTGTCCGCCTCAATGCCGACAAAGCCTTTCACTTTCTGCCAAATTTCTTCGGTGATGAATGGCATTACTGGGTGAATTAGGCGTAGCAATTTTTCCAACACATTGACGAGGGTGCGGCTTGCCCCACGGCGTTGTGCGTCCGTGCCTTTGAAGAAGATCGGTTTGGTCAGCTCTAAATACCAGTCGCAGAATTGATCCCACGTAAATTCGTAGATCGCGTTTGCCATTAAGTCGAAACGATATTGCGAAATGGCGGTGCGGAAAGTCTCCACAGTGCGGTTGAATTGGCTTTCAATCCAGCGATCCGCCAACGAAAATTCGACTTCGCCCTCGCTTAAATCTAATTTGTCGTTGGTTAAAACGAAACGGCTGGCGTTCCACAATTTGTTGCAGAAATTGCGGTAACCTTCGAGGCGTTTCATATCCCAGTTAATGTCGCGACCGTTGCTGGCAAGGGCGGCAAGCGTGAAACGCAATGCGTCCGTGCCGTGTGGGGCGATGCCCTCTGGGAACTGTTTCGCGGTGGATTTGGCGATTTTTTCCGCCAGTTGCGGCTGCATCATATTACCCGTGCGTTTTTCGAGCAAATCGTCAAGGCTAATGCCGTCAATCATATCGATCGGGTCTAGCACGTTCCCTTTCGATTTCGACATTTTTTGACCCTGTTCATCGCGGATCAAGCCCGTTACATACACGGTTTTGAATGGCACTTGCGGTTTGCCGTTTTCGTCTTTGACAAAGTGCATTGTGAACATAATCATTCGTGCTACCCAGAAGAAGATGATGTCAAAGCCCGTGATCAGCACGTCCGTTGGATGGAACATTTGCAACATTTTATTTTCAGCATCTTTTGCTTTATCGCCTGTCCAACCCAATGTTGAAAATGTCCATAAGCCCGATGAGAACCAAGTATCTAGCACGTCTTCGTCTTGTTTAAGCACGAGATCCGCAGGTAAGTTGTGCTTCGCACGCACTTCATCTTCATCACGAGCCACATACACATTGCCCGCCTCGTCATACCACGCAGGAATGCGGTGTCCCCACCAAAGTTGGCGAGAAATACACCAATCTTGAATATCACGCATCCAAGAGAAATAGAGGTTTTCATACTGTTTCGGCACGAATTGGATTTCGCCCTCTTCCACCGCTTTCACCGCCACTTCGGCAAGTGGTTTGACGCTCACATACCATTGGTCAGTCAGCATTGGCTCAATTGGCACACCGCCACGGTCGCCGTAAGGCACTTTCAAATCGTGCGGTTTAATTTCGTCTAATAAGCCCAACGCCTCGAAGTCCGACACCACTTTTTTACGAGCCGCGAAACGCTCTAAGCCTTGATAATCGGCAGGGATTTTTGCCTCGTAGGTCGCCAACGGTTTGCCGTCCGTGCCGATCACTTCCGCTTCGGCACGAATATCGGCGTTGAGGGTCATCACATTGACCATCGGCAAGCCGTGGCGTTTACCCACTTCATAGTCATTGAAGTCGTGGGCTGGGGTGATTTTTACCACGCCCGTGCCAAATTCACGATCGACATAATCGTCCGCCACAATTGGGATTTCACGGTTGGCAAGCGGTAGGATCACGGTTTTGCCGATCAAATTTTGATAGCGTTCATCTTCGGGGTGAACCGCCACCGCCGTGTCGCCCAACACCGTTTCAGGACGGGTGGTCGCCACCACCAAGTAATCTTTACCGTCCGCCGTTTTCTCCCCATTAGCGAGCGGATAGCGGAAATGCCAAAGCGAGCCTTTGCTCTCTTTGTTTTCCACTTCGAGATCAGAAATCGCCGTGTGCAGTTTTGGATCCCAGTTCACAAGGCGTTTGCCACGGTAAATCAAGCCCTCTTCGTGCAGGCGAACGAACACCTCTTTCACCGCATTCGACAAGCCCTCATCCATTGTGAAACGCTCACGATCCCAGTCGATTGAGTTCCCTAAACGTCTCATTTGCTGGCTGATCGTCCCACCTGAATAGGCTTTCCAATCCCAGATTTTGTTGATAAACGCTTCACGCCCATAATCGTGGCGAGTTTTGCCCTCTTCGGCAGCGATTTTACGTTCCACCACCATTTGAGTTGCGATCCCTGCGTGGTCCGTCCCCGCCTGCCAAAGGGTGTTATGCCCTTCCATACGGTTAAAACGGATCAGCGTATCCATTAAAGTTTGCTGGAACGCGTGCCCCATATGCAACGAACCCGTTACATTCGGTGGCGGAATCGCAATACAGTAACTCGGAACATTTGGGTTCTCAGACGGCTTAAAATAGCCCTGTTCTTCCCAGTGTTTATAAAGTGCTTGTTCTACCGCAGACGCCTCAAAGCGATCTGCCATTTTGAAGTTTTGGGTCATTGGTTTTCTCTTTGAGTAAATTATTTATTAGTATTTTTTTCACTTAAAAAAATAAGTATTTCTGAAAAAATTTCTAGTTGCTTATCTATATTGTCATCAAGTTCAGTTCTAATATATCTGCTAACTTCTTTTTTTATAAAATTCTTTTTATCTGTTGAATTAGATTGATATTTAATTTTATAATAAATAATATTCATCATACAACAGAAATAATCTTTTGCTCTTTCTGTATGGCTAATACCTAATCTGTCTGCAAACATATAACAAAGTTTGTAAACATCGTCTCTCTCAATACCTTCTCTTATAGGGTCATTTATATAACAACTAATATGTGTATAAATTAGGTGCTTCAAGGCTCTATCAATTTCTTCTACTAATTCTTCATCTGCACTATAATAAATATATACATTTAACGTAGAGCTATAAGTATATCCGCCAGTAGAAAGATTAGACTTTTTTGAAATTTCAATTTTATCTATTTTAAAAATAAGATCCTGCTGAAATTTAAACTCCGAAATATATGGAACACTTGGCATTGAATAATTACCACATCGCAATATACTAAATATAAACCTCTGAGCAAGGTTCCTGCCCAAAGTATAATATGTCCCACTATCATCATAATCAGAAAACCAATATTCAGGTAAATTATCTAGCTCAATAGTAGTTACATAAGTATCTTTTTTCCCGAAAAGTTTTTTTAATATCATAGACATCGTTTCACCTATTAACTTCTCTATCAAATAAACAAGGATCATTGGGGTTAATTTACATTGCAATATGATCGGAATCGATCACAATTTGCACCGTATCCTTATTAAACCCTCGCAAGGTGGTTTTGCCCGCCCCATTCGTACCACAATAGAAAATCGCCAAATTATTTTGCATATTTAATCACTTTTTCCGTGCCGTCAGGATAATGCTCAACGATATTCCCATTCGGTCGCATAAACGTCAGCACCTCACGCTTTTTCTTGTCGTCCATCCACGCTTTAAATAAAAGGTGTAGCTGGCGTTGTTGTTCTAAAATTTGTTCACGTTTGGTCATTTTGTTTCCCCCAACACCATATCCAAATGCTCAATCCCATCTTCAAGATAAATTCCCGACACCGCCTGAAAACCGAGGGATTGGTAGAAATCCTGCAAATAGGATTGGGCTTGAATGTGAATCGGTTTGGCGGAAATTTTGGCAAATCCGACCGCTTGTAACATCAATTCCCTCGCCAGCCCTGTGCCACGAGCCGATTGAGCCACCAGCACCCTACCGATATGCACCTTATCTTCGCTCGGGATCACACGGCAGTAAGCGGTCAGATCCTCGCCATTTTTCGCAAAAATATGGGTGGCGATTAAATCCTTGTCGTCCACCTCTTGATAAGGGCAATGTTGCTCGACCACAAACACGGCGGTGCGAGCCTTGTAAATTGCAAATAATTCGGCGGTGGAAAGCTCGGCGAAAGATTTAATTTGCCACATTAGCTATTTACCGTTTCCAACGCCCAACCGAGCTGGCGATATTGCTTATAGCGTTCTCGGGCAAGGGCTTTGCGAGTTTCGTCCGCTGGCACAAAATCGATAATTTGGGTAAAACTGCTGATAAATTCGGGCAGTTGCGACTGCAAAGAAATCAGCACATCTCGCCGTTGAGCGTTGCGTTTGCCCACCCACGAAATTTCAATTGGGGTGGGAAAAGCGGTCATTTCGCCCGATAAATTATGCGGCACAAATTGTTCAGGATCATTCGCCCACAAGGCTTCATCAAGGTTGAGGGCTTGCTGTTCCGTCTCACAACTAATCAGCACACGCTTACCTGCACGCCACAACTCGCACGCCAACTCGCACGCCTTTTGTTCCTCGGCGGAAAGTTCGCCCTCGCTTGTCGTTTGGCTAAGCAGATAAAATTGCACCTGTTTCACGGCTGCCCCTTGATGATGATTGATAAACGTTGAATTTTAGCCGAAATCGCTCAAAAGCGTAACTGCAAGCGGTAAGATTTGCCAAAATTTTTACAAATCTCACCGCTTGCAAGATAAAATCCCCTTTCCCACCCTCGTTTTGAGCTTAACCAACATTTGGTCATACGATTTACGCGGTATCAATACGCTTTGACTTGTGTTGGGCTACCCTGTAAAAAGTGAAACTGCCCATCGTTTCCATCATATTTCGCTTGTTCCCCAAGCGTGGGTTAATGTTCGCTTTAAGCCCAAAACTACCAAAATGCGGTTATAAATCAGACAACCAGTTGGTTTGTTGAATTTGCGTGTCTAGCTCTCGGTGCTGTTTGGCAACTTGATCCGCCTGTTGGCGAATGGCTTTGATATCGACAGCCGCGAGCATTTTGATTTCGCTACGACTATATCGAGATTGCTCGGGCATTGCACGATCCGCTAAGGCGATCAGCATTGCGTGGGTGGCTTTCAGTTGATCACGTTTTGCCAAGGCTTCGATCATCGACATTCCCGAACTCAAATTGATACGTTGGTTGGCTTGGTTGATTTGCACAATCAAAGTGGTCAGCTGGGTTGAGGTGCGTTGATATTCCGCCAATAAATCTTGCGGATTTTCGCTCGGCTGCTCGCCCTCTTGATATTGTGCATTTTGTTGTAAACGTTGTGAAAGTTGAGCCAAGCGGCGTTGTAAATCGGCTCGCTCAATTAAGGCTTCCGCTAGTTTCATTTTTTCCCCTTTTTTATGATTAAAATGCGATTTGGCTATTTCAATCGGCAAAATAGTGGTAGAGTATGCACTCTTATTCACCCCTAATCAATGAGGAATTTACAATGGGTTTATTTGATTTCGTGGGCGACATCGGTCGCAAATTATTTAACAAAGAGGAAGAGGCTTCACAAAAGGTTACTGAGCATTTAGCCGAAGATAACCCAGGTGTGGAAAACGTGCAAGTTACCGTAGAAAACGGTGTGGCAAGCCTTTCAGGCGTGGCAGCATCAGCGGCGGCAATTGAAAAAGCGGTGTTAATGGCAGGCAACGTGGCAGGCATTTCAGAAGTGAAAATTGACGGCGTGCAAATTGCCAACGGCGAACAAGTCGCAGGCGATGATGAATTTTATGTGATTCAAAAAGGCGACACCCTTTGGAAAATCGCGGAAAAAGCCTACGGCAACGGGGCGAAATACACCGCGATTGTGGACGCAAACAAAGAAGTGATCAAAGACGCAGATAAAATCTTCCCAGGTCAAAAAATTCGTATTCCGAAAGGGTTATAATCAATTAAATAAAAAAGCCTTGAACATTTATTCAAGGCTTTTTTATTGCTTGCAAGGGGTTAGATTTTGCTTAAATCCACTAAGGCTTCGCGGGTGATATCGGCGATTTTTTGGTTGCTGGTGAGGGTCATTGCGACTCGCATTTCTTTGTGGAAGATGTCGAGCATATTTTCAACCCCTGCCTGCCCTGCAGCACCGAGGGCGTAAACGAAAGAGCGTCCGAGCATACAGGCATCCGCACCGAGGGCGATCATTCGCACTACGTCTAAGCCGTTACGCACGCCTGAATCAGCGAGGATTTTGATCTCGCCTTTGACCGCATCGGCAATAGACGGCAAGGCTCTCGCACTGGATAATACACCGTCAAGTTGGCGACCACCGTGGTTGGAAACCACAATGCCGTCCGCCCCGAAACGCACCGCATCTTTGGCATCTTCGGGGTCGAGAATACCTTTGATTACCATTGGACCGTCCCAAAATTCACGAATCCACTCTAAATCTTTCCACGAAATGGACGGGTCGAAATTCTGCCCTAGCCAGCCGATATAATCATCAAGCCCCACATCTTTGCCCATATAGCGAGAAATGTTGCCAAGGGTGTGCGGTTTGCCTTGAATGCCCACGTCCCACGCCCAGAATGGGTGGGTAATGCCCTGCAACACACGGCGAATTTCTTTGTAAGGCCCGCTCATTCCCGAGTGCATATCGCGGTATCTCGCCCCTGGGGTTGGCATATCCACCGTAAACACGAGGGTGGAACAGCCCGCGGCTTTGGCTCGCTCTAAGGCGTTTTTCATAAAGCCACGATCTTTTAGCACATAGAGCTGAAACCACATCGGGCGGTTGATCGCTGGGACGACTTCCTCAATCGGACAGATTGAAACGGTCGAAAGGGTAAACGGAATGCCTTTGTTATCCGCCGCTTTTGCCGCTTGCACCTCGCCGCGTCTGGCGTACATTCCCAACGCCCCCACAGGGGCAAGTGCCACAGGCATTGAGAGTTTTTCGCCGAATAATTCAATTTCAGTGTTGAGTTCCGACATATCTTTCAGCACCCGTTGGCGTAGGGCGATGTCGGATAAATCGCTCACGTTGCGGTTGAGGGTATGCTCGGCGTAAGAGCCGCCGTCTGCGTAGTGGAACATAAACGGTGGCACACGGCGTTTTGCCGCTTTGCGGTAGTCGTTGGCAGATGAAATGATCATTGTTACCTCGTTTCAAAATGTTACATTGATGAAAAATCTTATTAAAGATAAATAAGAATGATTTACATTTGTAATTTTAGCGAGATTTTTGCCGATTTCGGCAAATTTTTTTGTAAAAATGTGGCAGAGATCACAAAAAAGCCCCAACAAGCGGTCAGATTTGGCGAAATTTTTGCCAATTTTTCGATTTTTTTTCATTTCCACCCTTGAAGGCGATTTTTTTATCCCTATTTATTGGCTCGTCTGAATGAGAGCCTACTCTCAATTCTTTTGATTAACTGAACAACCTATTTTCGGAGAATTTAAAATGGGAAAAATTATTGGTATTGACTTAGGTACAACAAACTCTTGTGTTGCCGTAATGGACGGCGATAAAGCACGCGTGATTGAGAATACGGAAGGGGCGAGAACAACCCCGTCAATCATCGCTTACACCGACAACGAAACCCTTGTGGGTCAGCCAGCGAAACGTCAAGCGATCACTAACCCGAAAAATACGTTATTTGCGATTAAACGTTTAATCGGTCGCCGTTTTGACAGCGAAGAAGTGCAACGTGATATTAAAATTATGCCGTTTGAAATCACCCGTGCCGACAATGGCGACGCGTGGGTAAATGTGAAAGGCGATAAATTAGCCCCACCACAAATTTCAGCGGAAGTGTTGAAAAAAATGAAGAAAACTGCCGAAGAATTTTTAGGCGAGAGCGTTACCGAAGCGGTAATTACCGTGCCTGCTTACTTCAACGATGCACAACGTCAAGCGACCATTGACGCAGGTCGTATCGCAGGGTTAGATGTAAAACGTATCATCAACGAACCAACCGCCGCGGCATTAGCGTTCGGTTTAGGTTCAACCAAAGAGAACCAAGTGATCGCGGTGTACGACTTGGGTGGTGGTACATTTGATATTTCAATCATCGAAATCGACAACTTTGAAGGCGAGCAAACCTTTGAAGTGTTAGCGACAGGCGGTAACACCCACTTAGGCGGCGAAGACTTCGATAACCGTGTGATCGACTACATCATTGACGAGTTCAAGAAAGAGCAAGGCGTAGATTTACGCAATGATGCAATGGCATTACAACGTGTGAAAGAAGCGGCGGAAAAAGCGAAAATCGAGCTTTCATCAGCCCAATCAACCGAAGTGAACTTGCCATACATCACCGCAGATGCAAGCGGTCCGAAACACTTGGCAATTAACGTAACCCGTGCAAAATTAGAAGCCTTAGTGGAAGATTTAGTCAACAGCTCAATCGACTCACTCAAAGCGGTATTGGCAGACGCAGGCAAGAGCATTAGCGAAATCAACGACATCATTCTCGTGGGCGGTCAAACCCGTATGCCATTAGTGCAGAAAAAAGTGGCAGATTTCTTCGGCAAAGAAGCTCGCAAAGATGTGAACCCAGATGAAGCGGTAGCACTTGGTGCAGCGGTGCAAGGTGGCGTATTAAAAGGCGATGTGAAAGATGTGCTTTTATTAGACGTTACCCCACTCTCACTCGGTATCGAAACAATGGGCGGCGTGATGACCACCTTGATTGAGAAAAACACCACGATTCCAACCAAAAAATCGCAAGTGTTCTCCACCGCCGAAGATAACCAATCTGCGGTAACGATCCACGTGTTACAAGGCGAACGCAAACGTGCGGCGGATAACAAATCCCTCGGTCAATTCAACCTTGAAGGGATCAACCCAGCCCCACGCGGTATGCCACAAATTGAAGTAACCTTCGACATTGACGCAAACGGCGTAATCAACGTGTCGGCGAAAGATAAAAACACCGGCAAAGAGCAACAAATTAAGATCCAAGCCTCGTCAGGTTTAAGCGATGCGGAAATCGAACAAATGGTGCGTGATGCAGAAGCCAATGCCGAAGCCGACCGCAAATTTGAGGAATTAGTCCAAACTCGCAACCAAGCAGATGCGATCGCTCACTCAACTCGCAAACAAATCAGCGAAGCCGGCGAAGCATTAAATGCAGACGACAAAGCGAAGATCGAAGAAGCAGTTGCAGCCCTTGAAACAGCGGCAAAAGGCGAAGACAAAGCAGACATCGAAGCGAAAATCGAAGCCTTAATCAAAGCCTCTGAGCCACTACTTCAAGCAGGTCAAGCCCAAGCTCAACAAGGTCAGCAACAAGCCCAATCATCACAAAAAGATGACGGCGTGGTTGATGCAGAGTTTGAAGAAGTGAAGGATAATAAATAATCCTTAATTCATTAAAGTAAATAAGAGTGGCAAGGTTATCCTTGCTACTCTTTATCATATAAAAGGATAACAGAATGAAAAAGAAATTATGCCTAAGCCTTATGTTGATGTTACCAGTATTTGCATCAAATACTTTCGCAAAGAATTGGAAACCAGATGGTTCATATTCAAATAGAGATTATAACCTTAACATCGACTTTCGAAAGAAAGAAGTCTCAATCGGCTCAAATATCTGTTGGTTAAATGGGAGATTAACTCAATCAAAGAAAAATAGTTCCCAATTTATCGTGAAAGTAGATTATGCCGATGGAATGGTTTGTCCAGATATCAAAACATTAACCATTACTGTGCTTGATGGTCAAGAGTGGAATAATAAAGCTAAAACCCTTAAAGTTTCCCATAAAATAGACAAAAATGCGGTGGGATACGCTCAATATAGCCACAGGGATAGAGTGAATTTCTCAGGTTATTACACCTATACAGATTAAACTTATCTGCAAGCGGTTAGATTTCATCAAATTTTTGCAACGGAAATAAAATGAGCCGATATTTAATTACTTTCGATATGGACACCAACTGCCTGAAAGAAAATTATCACGGCAACACCTACAATAACGCTTACTACGATATACGAAACGTGTTGGAACAACACGGTTTCGAGCATTTGCAAGGTAGCGTTTATTTAGGGAAAGAAGGCATTAGCGAGGCTCACGGTACGATTGCCATTCAAGATCTGACTGCCAAATTTGACTGGTTCTACCCCTGCGTTTCCAATATCAAATTCTATCGGATCGAAAGCGATTTAAACGCTGACTTCATTGCCTACAACGTGCATAAAGCCAAACAAGCCTTTAAAAAGCAACTCGAAACATTAGAATTGACCTTGATTGATTCAGGTTTAGAACGTGGCAAAATTGATGAAATCCTCAAAAAACAGATTTTCTCACTCGAAAACCAATAACAAGCGGTAGGATTTAATAAAATTTCTGCATTTTTTATAAAATACAGAACAATTAAATCGAAGAAAGGACAAAAATCCCTATCATTTTGCGTTGAGCGGTTGCGTAAATTTCAAGGGCAATTTGTACTGTTTGAGCCAGCTTGCTGGCGAGTTTACAAATTGACCGTAGAAATTGGCAACAAGCGAAACAAAAGCAAAATGTTTAGGGTGTGTTTCTTTGCTACTTTCTTTGCACAAGTAAAGAAAGTAGGTTAAATAACGGAAAACCTATGTCAAAACGTGATTATTATGAAGTCCTTGGCTTAAAGAAAGGGGCGAGCGAGCAGGATATTAAACGTGCTTACAAACGTTTAGCCGCCAAGCACCACCCCGACAAAAACCAAGGCAGTAAAGAATCGGAAGAAAAATTTAAAGAGATCAAAGAAGCCTACGAAGTGCTAGGCGACAGCGAAAAACGTGCGATGTACGATCAGTACGGACACCAAGCCTTTGAGCAAGGTGGATTCGGCGGGGCTGGCGGTGGCGGTTTCGGGGGCTTCGGCGGATTTGAAGATATTTTCAGCGAAATGTTCGGCGGGGGCTTCGGGGGCGGTGGTCGCCGTAGCCGTGTGGTGCGTGGCGAAGATTTACGCTACAACCTCGAAATCACCCTTGAAGAAGCGGTCAAAGGCTGCAAAAAAGACATTCGCATTCAAACCCTCGCCGAGTGCGATACCTGCCACGGCAGCGGTGCGGAAAGCGGTAGCAAAGTCGAAACTTGTAACTATTGCCACGGCACGGGGCGAGTTCGCCGCCAACAAGGTTTCTTCGTTACCGAAGCGACCTGTCCGCACTGCCAAGGTTCGGGCAAAAAAATCGAAAAACCGTGTAAATCTTGCCAGGGCGATGGACGGGTTCACAAAGCCAAAAATCTGTCCGTAACCATTCCAGCAGGGGTGGATTCGGGCAACCAACTTCGCTTACAGGGCGAGGGGGCGGCAGGGGAAAACGGCGCACCCGCAGGGGATTTATATGTGGTGATCTATGTGAAAGATCACGATATTTTCGAGCGAGACGGCTCAAATCTCTACTGCCAAGTGCCGATAAGCTTCACCCAAGCTGCCCTCGGGGGTGAAATTGAAGTGCCGACCCTAGACGGTCGCGTCAAACTTCGCATTCCGCCAGAAACCCAAACGGGCAAACTGTTCCGTGTGAGAGGCAAAGGCGTGGTTAGCCCACGCGGCGGCTACGCAGGGGATTTAATCTGCAAAGTGGTAATCGAAACCCCTGTCGCCCTCAACGATGAACAGCGAGAATTGTTGCTGAAACTGGAAGAAAGTTTAGAGGGCAAAAGCCAACACCGCCCACAGCAAGAAGGCTTCTTCGATAGCGTGAAGAAATTCTTCAACAATCTCGGCAAAAACTAACCTTATCCCTCTGCTTCACGGCAGGGGGATTTCTGCTTTAAATAAGGGATTTTTATGCACATTTTCAACAACGGTAAATACAAAAGCCTACACGCCCAAAGCGAGGGCGAATTAGCGGCGGTTCGCCAAGCGGTCGAAAACGATCAAGATTTCCGCCCAAGCTACCACCTCGCCCCACCAACGGGCTTGCTCAACGACCCAAACGGCTTGATTTTTGACGGCGAGAAATACCACATTTTCTACCAATGGTTTCCTTACGATGCAATGCACGGAATGAAGCATTGGAAACACTTCATTACCACCGATTTCCAACACTACACCGAAGCTGATCCGCTGATTCCCGATGAAATGTTTGAATCCCACGGTTGCTATTCGGGCGGGGCGATTTTGTGGCAGGATCAGATTGTGGCGTTCTACACCGGCAACACTCGCCGAGCCAGCGACAACCAACGCGTGCCGCACCAAAATATCGCCATTTTCGACAAATCGGGCAAATTGCTTGAAAAACGTTGCATTATCGACCAAGCCCCACAAGGCTACACCGAACACGTTCGTGATCCGAAGCCGTTCGTTACCGCCGAGGGCAAAATCCGCTTCGTACTCGGCGCACAACGAGAAAATTTGACTGGCACGGCGTTACTCTATGAAATGGACGACCTCAACGCCACCCCACGCTTGCTGGGAGAATTGACGGTGAAAGATTTCGACAATAGCCACGTTTTTATGTGGGAATGTCCTGACCTATTCCAGCTCGGTGGCAAAGAGGTGTTCGTCTGGTCGCCACAAGGAAAATTACGCGAATCTCACCGCTTCCAAAATAACTATCACGCCACCTACGCCGTGGGTTCGCTCAATGGACTAACTTTACAAACGGAACAGATCGAAGAATTGGATTACGGCTTCGATTTCTATGCCCCCCAAACGGTGCAAAATTCCGACCGCATAATGTTCGGCTGGGTTGGCTTGCCTGATTTAATCTACCCAACCGACCGCTACAAATGGCATTCCACCCTGAGCTTGCCTCGCCGATTAAGCCTCAACCACGGCAAAATCGTGCAACAGCCGATTATCCAATGGGGCGAAGAACAAGCGGTACGATTCGGCGAAAAATTAACGGTGGCAAACCTCGACACCGCCCGTGTGCAATTTTTTGCGGAAAACCAACCGCTTGAAATGCAATTCTTCGCCAACGAGCAGGGGCAAGAATTGGTGCTACGCTACCACAACGGCGTGGTCAGCCTCGACCGCACCGCCAGCGAGCAAACGGATTTAATGCAAAAATTCGACAGCGTCCGCCACTGCCAAGTGGAAAAACTTGACCAAGTGGAAATCTTCTTCGACCGCTCGGTGGTGGAAATTTTCCTCAACGGCGGCGAAAAAGTCCTCACCTCTCGCTTCTTTATCGCCAACCGTCAAAATGTGGTAAGCTGTTCACGCCAGATTGATGGCACGGTTGCCCCAGTGCAGCCGATTCAATTCAAATAGGAAACCTCGCCCACTTTCCTCAATGGGCGGGGAATGATAAGGAAAATCAATGGACAGCACACGCAAAAAACGAGTTACCCTACACGATATTGCCCAACTGTCGGGCGTATCAAAAACCACCGTGAGTATGATTTTGAACGGACACGGCGGGGCTTATCGGATTCACCCCGAAACCTGCCGCCGCGTCAAACAGATCGCCCAAGCCCAAGGCTATCGAGCCAACGCCTACGCCCGAGCCTTAAAAGCCCAGCGTTCCAACGTGATCGGCTTAGTGATCCCCGACTTAACCAACTACGGTTTTGCCCTCACCGCCAAAACCCTCGAAAAATTGTGCCGTGAGAACGGGTTACAACTTGTGATCGCCTGTTCAGACGATAATCCCGTGCAAGAAAAAATGGCAATCGACCGCTTGCTTGACCGCCAAATTGACTTGCTGATTACCGCCCCAACCCACCAAGATCCGAAATACTATCGCAGCATCGTCAAACACACGATGCTGCTGCATCTTGACCGCTATGTGCCAAATCTCGACATTTGCCACATTATCAGCAACGATAGCGGCAAGATCGCCGAACTTATCGCAAAATTGATCGCTCAATCGAAACCGAGCGAATTTTACTATCTCGGCGGTCAGCTCGCCCTCTCGCCGAGTGAGTCCCGTTTGGCGGGCTTTCAGCAAGGCTTGGCACAAGCTGGCTTAACCGCCCAACCTGAATGGATCTTACACCAAGATTACCAACCCGAATCGGGCTACCAAATGCTTTCAAATATCGTGGCAAAATTAGGGCGACTACCCCAAGCCGTTTTTACCGCCTCTTACACCCTGTTAGAGGGCGTGCTGCGTTACCTTTCCGAGCAAAAGCAAATGGACAAACTGCTCACGGGCGAACTATTGCTCGCCACCTTTGACGACCACCAACTACTCAACGCCCTGCCGTTCCCGATCCATTCAATCAAGCAGGATCACGAACAAATCGCCCACCGCACCTTTGAGCAAATCCGCCAAAAACTACGCCACCACACCGCGGAAAACGTCAAAGTGGAATGTGAGATTATTTGGCGGTAATCGCGATCCTTTCCTCGGCGACACCCCAAAATAGCGTTTGTACTCTCGGCTGAATTGGCTCGGGCTTTCGTAGCCGACTTGGAAAGCAACTTCCGCAATGGCATTTTGCCCTGCTTGAATCAGCCGTTGGGCGGTTTGCAAGCGGTGGGATTTTTGATATTGCAGGGGCGAAAGTTGGGTAATCTGCTTGAAATGGGCGTGAAAGCCCGACACCGACATTCCTGCCTGCTTCGCTAACTCGTCCACCCGCAATTTTTCGGCGAAATGTTGTTCGATCCATTGTGCCGATTGGGCAATCCGCTGGGTTTGACTGCCCTCACTGACTAATTCTCGCAACCGCTGCCCCTGCTCGCTTTTGAGCAAGGTGTAGTAAATTTCCTGCTGAATCAGTGGGGCGAGGAAATCTATATCTTCTGGACTTTTGAGCAAATCAACCAGCCGTTCAAACTGTGTGAGCAACTGCTTTTCTAATCGCCATTGCAAACCAGCGGTCAGATCCTGCGTAGGTTTTGCATTTGCTGGCACACGGGGCAAAATCTGTGCCACCGTCAGCAAATCGATCTTCATCGTCATCATCAAATAGGGCTTTTGCGGACTTGCCTGCACCACTTCCACCGCAAGCGGTAGGTTTACAGGGCAAAACATAAAGTGCTGATCACTAAAAAAGGTGCATTGATCGCCAATACAAATTTTTCGCTCGCCCTGCAATACGATACAAATGCGAGGTTCAAGAAGAGTATTAGTGATCGGCATCGGGCGGTCAGCGTGTTGCACCACCAAGCCTGAAATGGGCGTTTGCCAAAGTTGATTTTTCGGCACAAGCGGTAATAATTTGTCAATAATTTGCATTTTTAGAGAATTAGGCAAGAGTTTTGCAGAAATGATATAACGCCTTTTGCCAAAACGCCACTAAAATAGCCACGTTTTCAACATTAAGAGGAAATCCAAAATGAAAATTTTTTATCATACAAGTGCAACAGCAACGGGCGGTCGTGATGGCAGAACCCAAGTGGACGATGGCTCAATCGGCTTTGATTTAGTCGGCTTCCAAAACGAAAGTGGCAAACAAGGCACGAACCCAGAACAGCTTTTCGCAATGGGCTATGCAGCGTGCTTCGACAGTGCGATGAACCACGTTGCCCCAACCTTAGGCTTGAAGCCAACCCAATCCAGCACCACCGTGGGCGTGGGTATCGGGCAAAAACCAGACGGGGCGTTCAGCCTTGATTTAGACATTACCATTACGGTGGAAGGATTGAGCGAGGAAGAAGCGAAAACCTTAATCCGCAAGGCGCACGAGGTTTGCCCTTATTCCAACGCCACCCGTGGCAATGTGGATGTGCGTTTGCACGTTAAGGTAGTAAATTCATTCGATTTATAAGTGAGGATTTAAGATGAAAGACGTTCAAAAAACCATTCAATTTTTGCAAAAAGCCGCAACCCGTTTAAGTGCGGTTGCATTAAATCATAAAATTGCCTCTAAAATTTTTGAAAGCCAAGGGTTCTCAAAATTAGCGGAAAAATATGCGGAACATTCTGCATCTGAGATGGGCTTTGTTGAGCAGTTTTATGAACGTATCTTAGATCTTGACGGCGAAATTCAGCAGGAAGCCGTGCCAGCCGAGCAAGTTCCGCACGATGTTGAGGCGTATTTCCAATATGATTTGCAGGTGTCGCTAGACGGCGTACCGCAAATTGAAGCAGCGATCAATTCGGGTATTTTCGACATTACCACCCTCGAATTGATGAAAGCCTACTACCAAGACGAGGAAGAAGATCTCAACTGGACCAAAGCCCAACTCGACTTAATTAAATTGATTGGCAAACAAAATTACTTAGTAAACCAACTATAAGGAGGGAACTATGCCAATGGTAAAAGATTATTTGCATAATTCATTTAAGCACAGTATCGAAGCAGGCAAAATGCAGTTTGGGGTTGGATTGGAAACCACCTCGGCGGATGTGGCGGAAGCCCTTGCCACCACAGGCTTTGACTGGCTTTGGATTGATGCAGAACACGGTCCGCACACGGTGCAAACGATCTTAGATGCCGCCCGTGCGATTGCCCCTTACGATATGACCCCTGTGGTGCGTGTCGGCGAGGCTGGCACGGGCATTATCAAACAGTTGATGGATGCAGGCATTCAAAATATCATCGTGCCAAAAGTGGAAAGTGGCGAAGAAGCCGAGCAGATTATGTACTGGGCGAGCTATCCGTCTCGTGGCAATCGTGGAATGGGGGCGGCTGCATTCCGTGCCGCACGCTTTGGGCGTTACCCTGATTATTTAGAACGCATCGAGCAAGAATCCTTGATTATTTTGCAAATCGAAAGCAAAAAAGGAATGGAAAATCTTGATGAAATCGTAACCACCAAAGGCGTGGGGGCGATTTTGCTCGGACCTGTCGATTTAGCGGTGGATATGGGACACGGCTTAAACATCTTCCACCCCGAAGTGGTTGAGGCGATGGAATCAATGATCAAACGGATTAAAGCCCACGGCGTGCCAGTTGGAACGGTCGCCGCCACCCCAGAACAAGCCAAACGTTATGCCGAACTCGGTGTAACTTTCCTCGGCTTAGGGGCGGACACGGCATTTATCGTTCAAGCCGCAGATAATGCGGTGGCGACTTACAAAACGGCGTTGAGCGAACATCTTTAATCTTTTTTCCTCAAACAAGGGGTAAGATTTTCAAAAATTTTTGAAGATCTTACCGCTTGCTCTCTTCTTATAACCTTTGGTTATAAATCATTCATTTCTCGCCTTTCCATTTTTGCTTTTTTCTCACAAAATCCGTCAAAACGTAAAAAACAGAAAATAGTTTCGATGAATTGGTCTTACATTCTCAATGCCGTGCCACGTTTTGTTGAGGCAGGTTGGATAACCTTGCAACTGTCGTTGTGGGGCATTGTGTTGTCGTTTGCCCTCGGGCTGGTGGTCGCCGTCATCACGGCGTACAAAATCAAGCCGCTGCATTGGCTGGCTCAGGGTTATGTTGAGCTTTCTCGCAACACGCCGTTGCTGATTCAACTTTTCTTCCTTTATTACGGTTTGCCGAAAATGGGGATTAAGTGGGACGGCTTTACTTGCGGTGTGATCGCCCTTGTGTTTTTGGGCGGAAGCTATATGGCAGAGGCGATTCGGGCGGGTTTGCTCGCCGTGCCTCGTCCGCAAATTGAGGCGGGCAAAGCGTTGGGGCTTTCTCGCTGTCAAGTGTTCCGCCACGTTATCGCCCCCCAAGCGTGGGCGGTGGCAATGCCTGCTTTGGGGGCGAATGTGCTGTTTTTGATTAAGGAAACCTCGGTCGTCAGTGCGGTGGCGGTGGCGGAATTGATGTTCGTGACCAAAGATATTATCGGAATGGATTACAAAACCAACGAGGCTCTTTTCTTGTTATTAATCAGTTACTTAGTGATTTTACTGCCGATTTCGTTGTTGGTGCGACACCTCGAAAATCGGACACGGAGAGCGAAATATGGGGTTTGAGTGGTTATTTGAGGGGCGAAACCTCGCCCGCCTCGGCGAAGGATTATGGCTGACCGCCCAAATTTCCTTTATTTCGGTCGCTATTTCGCTAGTGTTCGGCACGCTGTTCGGCTTGCTTATGCGATCTCGTTATAAAGCGGTGCAATTCGCTTGCCGTTTTTACCTCGAAACCATTCGGATCGTGCCGATTTTAGTGTGGCTGTTCGCCCTCTATTTTGGATTATCCACTTGGACGAACCTGCATATCAGCGGATTTTGGGTCTGCGTTTGGGTCTTTGTGCTATGGGGAACGGCAGAAATGGGCGACCTCGTGCGTGGGGCGTTGGGTTCTATCGAAAAACATCAGATCGAATCCGCCAAAGCCGTGGGGCTAACCCCTGCTCAAATTTTCCGCTACATTGAGCTACCACAAGGGATCAAGCGAGTTTTGCCGAGTATGATCAACCTCTTTACCCGAATGGTCAAAACCAGTTCCCTCGCTGCCCTGATTGGCGTGATTGAGGTGGTGAAAGTCGGTCAGCAAATTATTGAAAACTCGCTGTTTACCGATCCGAAAGTGTCGTTTTATGTGTATGGGCTGATTTTTGCCCTCTATTTTGTGATTTGTTATCCACTTTCGCTGTGGGCGAAAACCTTAGAAAAACGTTGGGAGAGCTAGAATGCCGCTGTTATCGATCCGCAATTTACACAAAACCTATGGAGAAACGGTTGCCATTCCAAACCTTGATTTAGATCTGCACAAAGGCGAAGTGGTCGTGATTTTAGGGGCATCGGGCTGCGGCAAAAGCACCCTACTGCGTTGCGTAAACGGCTTAGAAGCCAAGCAAAGCGGTACGATTTCAATGAAAAATTACGGCGAATTTGGCAAAGATTTAAGCTGGGAACAGGCTCGCCAAAAAGTCGGAATGGTGTTTCAAAGTTACGAACTGTTCGCCCATTTAAACGTGATCGACAACATTTTACTCGGGCCACAAAAAGCCCAAAACCGCTCACGCCAAGAAGTCGAAGCCCAAGCGGACAAACTGCTCGCCCGAGTCGGCTTGCTCGACCGCAAAACCGCCTTTCCCCGTGAATTATCGGGCGGACAAAAACAGCGAATTGCGATTGTGCGAGCCTTGTGTATGAACCCCGAGGTACTGCTACTCGATGAAATCACCGCTGCCCTCGACCCTGAAATGGTGCGAGAAGTGCTAGACGTGGTGCTAGAACTCGCCAACGAGGGAATGTCGATGATGATCGTAACCCACGAAATGAAATTCGCCGAAAAGGTCGCCGACCGCATTGTGTTTATGGACAAAGGCGTCATCATCGAACAAAACGACCCCAAAACCTTTTTCAGCAACCCACAAACGGAAAGGGCGAAGCAGTTTTTACGGGGAATGGATTACTAAATTTTACCCTCTCCCTGAAATTGACTTCTCAACGAAGTCAATTTCTGTCCCTCTCCCGCAAGCGGGCGAGGGTTTACAACCGAGTTAAAAATAAAAAACTCTCGCCCATTTATGGGAGAGAGACAGCGATAAATACGTTCAGTATTTATCGCAGAGAGAGGGAAAACAAGCGGTGAGATTTCCTCGAATTTTGCAAAAACCGACCGCTTGCCCCCTTCGGCACTGCGTGCCACTTCCCCCGCAAGCGGGGGCAGATCAGATCTCCCCTCCGCTTGCGGGGGGAGTACCGCCAAAGGCGGGGAGGGGGGCAATACAAGCGGTCAGTTCCGCCGAAATTTTTACATAACAACCCCAACGGAGAACCAATATGAAACTCAACACCACCCTCAAAACCCTTCTCGCCACGGCGATTGCCGCCTTTGGCTTAACCGCTTGCGACAACGCAGGCTCGGCGAAACAATCCGCGGAAAAAGACATCGTGGCTCAAATCAAAGAAAAAGGCGTGATCCGCATTGGCGTCTTCGGCGACAAACCGCCGTTCGGCTATGTTGATGCGAACGGCAAAAATCAAGGCTTTGATGTTGAAATCGCCAAGGATATCGCCACCGCCTTGCTCGGTAGCCCCGACAAAATTGAGTTTGTCTTGACCGAAGCGGCGAACCGTGTTGAATATCTCAAATCGGACAAAGTCGATCTCGTCCTCGCCAACTTCACCCAAACCCCAGCCCGTGCCGAAGTGGTCGATTTCGCCGCCCCGTATATGAACGTGGCGTTGGGCGTGGTGTCACCGAAAGACGCCCCGATCACCGATGTGGCTCAACTGAAAGGCAAAACTTTGCTCGTCAATAAAGGCACGACCGCAGAAGCCTATTTCAGCAAAAACCACCCTGACATCAACCTACTCAAATTCGACCAAAACACCGAAACCTTTGACGCGTTGAAAGACGGACGCGGCGTGGCACTCGCCCACGACAACGCCCTACTTTGGGCGTGGGCGAAAGAGAACCCAACCTTTGACGTGGCAATCGGCAACCTCGGCCCAGTCGAAAACATCGCCCCAGCGGTACGCAAAGGCAACGCCAGCTTGCTCAACGAAGTAAACCGCCTGATCGCCGAATTTAAAGCCAACGGCAAACTCAAAGCCGCTTACCAGAAAACCCTTGTGCCAGTTTATGGCGAAAAAGAGGATTTGTTGGCGAAGTAATTGTTAATTTACCCAAATGCAAGCGGTGGGATTCTCAGAAATTTTTGAGGACCCCACCGCTTGTTGTTTCGATCTTCCCTTACCTTTCCCGCCATTTTCCCCTAAAATACCGCCCATTCTTTTTTTACTTGGAAACGCAATGACCGCAACTGCTCAACATACGCCGATGATGGCACAATACTTGCAAATTAAAGCCCAAAATCCTGATATTTTGTTGTTTTATCGAATGGGGGATTTTTACGAACTGTTTTATGACGATGCCAAAAAAGCGGCGGCGTTGTTGGATATTTCGCTCACCAAACGGGGGCAGTCGGCGGGCGAGCCAATTCCGATGGCGGGCGTGCCGTATCATTCGGTCGAGGGCTATTTGGCGAAGTTAGTGGCGTTGGGCGAGAGTGTGGCGATTTGTGAGCAAATCGGCGACCCTGCCACCAGCAAAGGCCCTGTTGAGCGTAAGGTGGTGCGGATTGTTACCCCTGGCACGGTCAGCGATGAGGCGTTGTTGCCCGAACGGCAAGATAATTTGGTGGCGGCGATTTATGAGGAAAAAGGCACCTTTGCGATTGCTACCCTTGATATGAGTTCGGGGCGTTTTTTGATCAACGAGCTGCCACACAAAGAGGCGTTGAGTGCTGAATTGCAACGTCTGCAACCTGCGGAAATTCTCTACCCCGAGGATTTTAGTTCGGCGGAAATTCTGAATAATTACAAAGGGTTACGCCGCCGTCCGATTTGGGAATTTGAGCTGGTTACCGCTATTCAGTTGCTCAATCGTCAGTTTGGTACGCAAAATCTAGCAGGCTTTGGGGTGGAAAAAGCGGTGATCGCCCTTTGTGCTGCAGGGTGCGTGTTGCATTACGCCCAAGAGACTCAACGCACGGCGTTGCCACATATCAATGCGATTCATCTTTCGCAAAATAGCGACACCATTCTGCTTGATGCCGCCACTCGCCGTAATTTGGAATTGACCCACAACCTCGCAGGCGGCACGGATAACACCCTCGCCGCCGTGTTGGATAAGTGCGTTACCCCGATGGGTAGCCGTTTGTTGAAACGTTGGATTCATCAGCCGATCCGTGATTTGGCGAAAATCCACGACCGCCAGCAGACCATTTCCGCCCTGCAAAAAAATGAGAAAATCCTACCGCTTCAACCCCTGCTACAACAGGTGGGCGATATGGAACGGATTTTGGCTCGGGTGGCGTTGCGTTCGGCTCGTCCACGGGATCTCACTCGCCTGCGTTCGGCGTTGGCCCAGATCCCTGAAATTACGGCATTGTCGCAGGATCTTAGCCCTTCGCTCTCAAAACTGATCGCCCAACTTGCCGATTTCAGCGATCTGCATCAACTGTTAGAAACGGCGATCATCGACAATCCGCCGCAACTGGTGCGAGACGGTGGCGTGATCGCCTCGGGCTACAATGCCGAGCTAGACGAATGGCGTTCGTTGGCGGACGGCGCAACCCAATATCTGGAAGATTTGGAAGTGCGTGAGCGGCAAAAAACGGGGATCGACACCCTCAAAATTGGCTTCAATGCGGTGCACGGTTACTACATTCAAATCAGCCAAGGGCAAGCCCACAAAGCCCCGATTCACTACGTTCGCCGCCAAACCCTCAAAAATGCCGAACGCTACATCATTCCCGAATTGAAAACCTATGAAGACAAGGTGCTGAAAGCGAAAGGGGCTTCGTTGGCGTTGGAACGCCAGCTTTACGAAGAGTTGTTCGACAAATTACTGCCTCGCCTCGCCGAATTGCAGTTGGCGAGCCTTGTGCTGTCGGAATTGGACGTGCTAACCAACCTCGCCGAGCGAGCCGAAACCCTCAATTATGTTGCCCCAACGTTCAGCCCAAATCGTGGGGTAAAAATTCAAGGGGGCAGACACCCTGTGGTTGAGCAGGTGCTGAAATCGCCGTTCATCGCTAACCCTGTTTTGCTCACGCCGAAACGCCATCTTTTGGTGGTAACTGGCCCGAATATGGGGGGAAAAAGCACCTATATGCGTCAAATTGCGTTGATCTCGCTAATGGCGTATATCGGCAGTTTTGTGCCAGCGGAAAGTGCGGAAATCGGGCAAATCGACCGCATTTTTACCCGCATTGGGGCATCGGACGACCTCGCTTCTGGGCGTTCAACCTTTATGGTGGAAATGACCGAAATGGCAAACATTCTGCATCAAGCCACCGAACATAGCCTTGTGCTGATTGATGAAATCGGGCGAGGCACATCAACTTATGACGGCTTGTCGCTGGCGTGGGCGTGTGCCGAATGGCTTGCCAAGAAAACCCAATCAATGACCCTGTTCGCCACCCACTATTTTGAATTAACTAGCTTGCCGAACCAGCTCGCTGGCGTGGCGAATGTGCATTTGGACGCACGGGAACACAACGACACCATCGTCTTTATGCACAGCGTGCAAGAGGGGGCAGCCAGCAAAAGTTACGGCTTGGCGGTGGCGGCTCTCGCTGGCGTGCCAAAAGCGGTGGTGCAACTCGCCAAACAAAAATTGGCACAACTGGAACAACTTTCCGCCCAAACCGCCCAGCTCAACCAATCGCCACAGGGCGAATTGTGCTTCTACGCTGCTGAACCGCAAAAATTTGCTGAAATCTTACCGCTTGCAGAGCCAGCCCCTGTGTTAAAAGCACTGGAACAGATCGACCCAGATGATTTAACCCCTAAACAAGCGTTGGAAGCGTTGTATCGGTTGAAAAGTTTGTTGGAAGAAAAATGCTAAAAGAAAAGCCTTGAACGTTGGGTTCAAGGCTTTATTGCATTTGTTAGGATTTCAATTTGGTGGAGCTGGGGGGAAATGATCTTTGCATTAAAGCCTTGATTTACAAGGATCTTTATTTTTCAAACCGCCCTAAAAAGTAACATCAAAGTAACAATAACCCACAAAAAGATTGCAACATTCTGCAACCTATTGCAATTATAAGCAAATTTCGGACGGTGGTTCAACTGTTGAATTAAAGGGGCAAAAAGCCCCTTTACGATCAGCATAATCTTTAAAATTAGCGGTTAGCGAGAGGGTTTAAGGCTACGGCAGATTCCAAATAAGAGGGGGCAAAATGGGCGTAACGCATTGTCATTTTGATGTCGGAATGCCCCAAAATATCTTTCAGCACCAAAATATTTCCGCCGTTCATCATAAAATGGCTGGCGAATGTGTGGCGTAAAACGTGGGTTAATTGCCCCTCGGGCAGTTCAATTTTTGCCAAGTTGATCGCTCGCTCAAAATCGCGGGAATGCACGTTAAAGAGCTTGCCCTGTTTGAGTTTGATTGATTTAAACAGATGTTCCGCAATCGGCACGGAACGGTTTTTACCGCTTTTGGTTTTGATAAAGGTTACTTTGTAAGGCACAAGTTGAGAGGCTTTCAGTTCGGCAATTTCCGACCACCTCGCCCCCGTTGCCAAGCAAAGCGACACCACCGTAAGCAGATCATCGCTTACCAATTTTGCACAAGCTAACAAGCGGTCGATTTCATCGTTGCGTAAAAAAGCGAGTTCCTTTTCTTTGGTTTTGAAGAAATTAAGGTCGGAAATCGGGTTCGGACGTTCCCACTTACCAAAACGGCTTAATTCGTTGAACACCGCTGATAGTAGCTTATGCTCTAAATTGACCGTCTCCACCGTAACCGTTTTTGCATAGCGAAAAATAATCTCGCCCTGTAACCGCTTTTTACGATATTCCGCAAAATGTTCTGCCGTGAAATTTGCCCCCTGCGGATCGCCAAGAGCATTCGCCATTAGTAGTAATTTATTTAAGGTCTTTTTGCCATTTACTAAGGTTTGCCCGTGCAGGTCAAACCATAATTGACACAATTTTGACAACCGTTCCCCCTCGCTGCTACTACTATTTTGCAAAACAAACTGGGAAAAGAGGCTATCTCTCTGTTTTACGGTATTAAAAAAACGGCTCGCTTCTGCCTTAGTTTCAAACCACCGCCGAATACGCTTGCCGTCGATGTAGGCATCTGCCAGCCATTTGCCTCGTTTTTCGTCTTTTCTAACTGCCATAATTTGATCTACCTATGTAAAAATAATTTAGTTTAGTGTTGGTAATTTGCCCATTTCGCCTTGATGCAAAAGAGGCAATTCAGCTTTGCCTTGTTGCAATTTCTACAAAAAGCAAACTTCGCAAATAAAAGTTCATTTTTTTATTCACTTT
>NZ_MUYA01000008.1:0-12620 GCF_002015115.1 Haemophilus paracuniculus | reverse complement strand
AAAGTGAATAAAAAAATGATTTTACCTTTTTGATAACTCTCGGCTAAAAAAATACCGTGCCAGATTGCACGGTATCAAGTCCAATCACATATTACGCCATTTTTCTATTGTGGCTGATTTATCTCTGAAAATAACGTTTGTATGTAGTTTTCGCTGTCCAAGTGTCTTAGTTGCGAACCTTATTTTATGCCCTGCTGTTTTGAATGCTTGGGTAAGTTCTTGCATCAAGTCGCTGGGCTTGAGAATGCTTTTATCGTTTCGCCCCTGCGTATTACAAAAGAGTAAATAGCACCAATAAAGGCGATCATAAATAAATTGACTTTCAAAAGGGGGTAGCCCTCGATTGCTTCCCATCACTAGCCCCTGCGTGGTAACTTGTGGTAATAACTCAAATTCTTCAATAAATTCTAAAATATGGTCGTTTTTGCGTTTAAGTTCTAACGCCTCCTTGCTGTTTTTTTGTCTGAATAAGGCTTTTTTGGCTTCATCGGCTTGCGGAAAGGTATCGTAAATTTTGCGGATTATTCCGCCTAGCTCTGACTTCATTTTTTTGACTAAATCGGGATCTCTGTCGTTTTCATCCAGTGAGCGGGTAAAAGGGAAAACAACCCTACGCCGTTCCATTCCGCCGCCGTCATTTTTATAAATTGGCAAGGTGTTGGAACAAATCGCCAAAATCGCTTTCACGGGGGCATTAAATGATGGTTTATTCTTCGGGTTAAAAGTGATTTCCTCACCGCTTGAAATTTTCTTGAAAATTGACGCGTCGCCAATATATCGGCTTTGGTCTGATGAATATAAAAACGTTTTATTCAAAATAATATCCCTCGCTTTATCTTCGTTAAGAATTTCTAGCGTAATCGCCTCGTGATTACCCTCACCGCTTAACATTTTCCCCACTTCTAAATAAACACTTTTTCCGCCCCCTGGCTCGCCGATAAGTTCAAGGGTTAATTCCCAGTCATTACGATTATTCAAAATCATATACAAGCCTGCTAATAATGATCTTTTTCTGTCTTCATCATTATTGCTAATAAAATCAAGCCATTTATCAAAATTAGGGGTGGGTGTTTGCGTTTCTAAATAATCGCAAGGGTTAAAGCCTGTTAAATAATAATCTTTACTATGTGGCAAAAACTCCAATGTATTTTTATTCAGTACGCCATTATTAAAAGCTAATAAATTAGGCTCGGTTTGAGCAAATAGGGGCAAATCTACGCTTAGACAAGCGATAATGCGATTTAAATTATCAACGCTTCGATAATCTGCTTCATATTCATTGAAAAAATCTTTAATTTTCCGCTGTAAAACATTGTCATCAATTTCTTTCCAACATTTTCCGCCGAATTGATAGATTTTTTTCTGTTGAGAATGAAAAGAAAGGGGCTGATTAAGCCATTTATAGAAATAAGCCGCTTTTCTGCTGGCAGTTTCTTTTTCTAGGGTATCTGCGTCAAGTTCAACCGTTTCAGGCGTAAACTTTTGGGGTAGCATTGCTTCATTTTTGCGTATTCTGTCAAGGTAACCGCTTAAATCTTCCAATAATTGCCCTAAATTATCCCTTAAAAATAAGTTTTTTATTTTGGTGGTTTTCGCAATTTGTAAGCAGATATTACTTAAATGTTCTTGATTTTCTCGAACATTTGCCCCTTGCACGTTATCCTTGACTTTGAAAAATTGCCCTGTATCGATCACGCTCATTATTTCGCTTTGAGGCGGTGCAAGCTCAAGCGTGAAAACGTTGTCGAGTTCCCTCGGATCTAAAATTAACGGGATTTCTTGATAACGGTTAGGGTTTCCACTGTTGATTAAATCCGCTAATAGCTTCCAGCCATCCCCCTGCCCATTTGTTCTTGCATCTCTCGGGTCTTTACGGTAAAAACTCCAAACATTTTCGCCAATCAGTAAAAAAATTTCCGTTTGTGGATCGGGTTTCTGTTTAGAAAGTTCTTTTAAACTCGGGATCTTCTTCATTTGCTCTACTCTCTATAATCTGTCTTTTTGATGAACGGGCGACAATTCCGCCCGTATTGCCTACTATGCTTTTGCTCTTCGTTTTTGGTTTGCCTTGCGTTTGTGTTGTCGCTTGGCTTTACGTTTCGCTTCCGCTCTTTCTTTGGCTCTCCTTTTCGCTCTCTCTTTCTGCTTCCACTGCTCGAAAGTATCAAATCGAACATCTTTCAAGGCTTCTGCAACCTTTTGGGGCGTGGTATTTTCGCCGCCGACAAAAATTTCAATAATCGTGCCATCGGGTAGAGTGATTTTATGCGTTAGTATTTCGTCCCCCTTGTAAAAGCGTGGTGAGTTCTTTACGAATGTTTTCTAAATGGTCGTCAAAAATTCGCTTAATGCTTGCAAGGCTTTCGATTTCGTCTTTTATCTCTTTTTGAGAATTGGCATAGCTGATCGTTGCTTCCATTAAAAACGCAAAACTACGGTCAATTTCTAGGGCAATCGCTAAATCTGCCATTTTGCGATCTAGCTGTGGATCTAAAATGCCGCATTCGGTGGTAAGTAGCTCATTACGCATAAACCACCTCACTTTTGCTTGGTAATCTCGCAATCAATACAGGTCTTTGCGTAAACTGAATGCGTGAAAGTGCCTCGGCTTGGCTGTTGGCTAAAATGGTAATGCGTAGGCGGCGTTCGCCTAAGGTGAGGAATTTGTAGATCATCGTGAATAGTCCTTTGGGTAAATTTTCAGGACTACCGCTAAACTTCTCAGGGTTTGGGCGGTAGTGCGTAACGGGCTGAGAAACTGATACCAAAGGAAAATCAGCAAAGGGCGAACCTTTCCCATTACGCACCACCATTGAAAGGCACTCCGAGCCGCTAAGGGTTTCAGGGCGTGCTTGGGGTGTGTAAAAGCTGCGAACAAAAAAAGCACGTTGGGCGTGCTGTTCGCCTTTGGTTTGTATCGAGTTCTCAGGCTCGGCAGTCTGATTTAAGACTGCGGTGCAGAATTTAGCGGAAATCGTACCGCTTGTAAACGGCTTTTTGTGTGAATTATTTTCATCTTGGTGTAAATTTAGATGAAAATGATTGAATAAAGGTGTATTATTCATCTGCTTTAAATCCTTATCTGATGATTTAAAAAGGCTTGTGGCTGCGGGGCGACAAGCCTTTTTTGTTGGGTTTAACGGTCTTGAACGCTCTTTCTGCGTGCTATGCGTTCGGCTACGCTCATTTCGGGCTTTGGCTCAAATAAATCTTGCTGTTCGCCTCTTAAAATGTTGAGCCGTTCGGCGTTGCTTTGGGCTTTGATTTTCCCTTCTTTGATTAGCTCTTTTTCGGTTTTTTCCCATTGGCTTACCTCGGGGGCTTCGACAAATACCGCTCGCTGAATGTTGGTAAGCTGTCCGACAAATTCCGCTTTGAGCTGTCCGCAATTACTGCAATTTACTTGTGCCTGCACCGTTAAAATAGATGGTCTGCTACTGGTTCTAATTACGGCTCTTCCACCGCAAAATGGGCAAAATAGGGCTAATCCTGCCATTAGTGTGTTGCTCCTTGTGGTTGTGGGTTGAGAAATTGATCTAGGGTGGATTTTTCCCATCTTGCCAGCTTGCCGATTTTAATCGGGGCGGGAAATTTCCCCGCCTTGACTTGGCGATAAATGGTGGTGCGATCCACTTTGAGCTGTTCGCAAATTTCTTTGACGGTGAAATAGGTTTGTTGCATTTCTCCCTCCTGTGTCGGTTTAAAGTGCATAAGGTTGTGGATTGTTGCGGTGGGGATTTTGGCAAAATGCAAATAAAAAATTGTAATATTCCAAAATCGTCTGGAATATTCCAAAAATGAAAGGTGATGGGGATTTGGGGCTAGTTTTCGTTAATCCATTTCTGAACCGTTTTACCGCTCGGCAGATTTAGTCCTTTTGCGTGAAAATCTCTTACAATTTCACTATGCGGATCATCAATATGCTTGCGGATATTATTAGCAACATCTTCGCCGTATTCGGCTACGATTAAATCTTTAATTAGTTGGGCTTGGGCGTTGATGGTTTTTGTTGATAGCGGTTTCGCGATTAACTCAGCAATATTATTGAATTTTTCACTTTTATGATTTAGAAAATCAATCAAATCATCGTGTAAAATAACTAACTGTTCAAAATGTAATTCTCTTTGTTCAAAAATCTCATTTAACTGTAAACCAAAAACTATTACAGAACTTTCCTGATTTTCCTCTCTTAATTCTAAGAAAAACAAATTAAGATCAGCTAAGCATAAATTTTTATTTTTATTTTCATCTAACGTATAGAACCACTCCATATTAGGAAAAATAGCAAAAAAACCCTTTGCATCTAGAGAATATGAATCATTCTCTATATAACAATGTGATCTAAATAATTCTTTTTCATTTACTCCGTCATTATTAAGAAAAAATGGAAATGTGAGTATATCAAGAGAAAAATCATCATTATTTTTTAATTCAATATTTCCTACTTTCATTAAATCGATAGAATTTTGTTCATTTTCATTTGTAGCTTTTATTTTCAAATTTTGAATTTCAATGAAAGTAGAAAGGCGTAAGCTACGATAAATCCAAAAATGAATTAAATCATCCATTTCTAACTGCTCCCCCGTGAGCTTGTAAATTTGCTTGATCGCTTGGGGCAAGGTGTACCATTTGCGGTTAGGTAGGCGGTATTTTGGGGCGGTCATTGTGCTGTTCCTTATATCGAAGAAGGGAATTGAATTTTAATGAAGGCGATTTAAAGCGTTTTGGTAAACTTCGGATCGCTCTCGCTTGCCGACGGCTAATACTAACACGGTAATTTCACCATCATTGACTTCATAAACAAGGCGATAGCCTGCCGTTTTGAGCTTGATTTTATATAAATTGGCGAGATTGCCTTTTAGTCTATCGCCTGCAATATGGGGATTAGAGAGCCGTTCGGTGAGTTTCTTTTTAAATTGGGCTTTGATAGGTTCGCCCAACTTTTCCCACTCTTTTAAGGCTTTTCGCTGAAATTTGAGCTTATAAATCATCTAGGCTTACCTCAACAAAATCCCCTTCTGCTTGGCGTGCTTGGGCGATTTTGCCTAGCTCTAAATCTTCGGCAAGCTCTTGATAATAGGCGAACATTTCAGGGGTAACACAATAAAAAGCGGGCTGATTGCGGTTTAAAATGGCAATGGCTCCGCTTTCGCTTGCCCCTATACTGACTACGCCCATTGGATCACGTTTCAAATCGGTAACACTTGCTACAGTTTCCGTTAAAATTTGATGAATTGCCATTTTTTACGCTCCTTTCATTGCAACAATCCGCTACAATGTACAACATTTAAAGCCCTTTTCAAAGTCTTTTAAAATAAAAAAAGCAAGGCGTTAAACCTTGCTTTGAGCCTATAAAAAGGCGATTGTGCCGATTTGGTCGGGCTGTGGTGGTTCGGGTGGTTTGGGTTCGCCCTGTGCTGTTAAGAGTTGATACGCCTCAATCTCTGCAATTTCGCCCTGCTCTAAGAGGGCGAAAATAAAGCCGATTTTTTCGGTAAAGGTTAAGGGCTGTATTTGCTCTAAATAAGGCGTGAGATCGCTCATTTTTCCCCTTTACTCTTCAATTAGCTCAATATTCTCAATCAAGAAACAAGCATTGAAATCTTCTACAACATAATCCGCATTGAAAGAGAAGAACGTCATTAGGGCATCACGCTCGGGGCGGTCGATCACTCTTCGGCGAATGTTATTCAGGTGGATATAAAGCGATAAATTATGCAATGGCGTGAGCAAAATCGCATTGCTTGGGAAATATGGAATGCTTACCGCTTTTACGCCGCCGATAGTCTTTTTCGTGAGGGTTAAAAGCTCGGCGAGGTCTTCAAAATCGGCTTGTTCAAACTGAATAAGGCTGTCGCCGATAATCTCACGCCCACAAATGGCGATCATATCGCCCCCGCTGGCATAACTTGGGGTGATTTGGGTTAAAGCGTGCTTCATTAAGGCGTTGAGGGATTTATAAGCCCCTGTTTTGCCTACGCTTGCCCCGTTGATGATGGCTTGCGGTTTGCCTGTGCGGATTTTTTCCAGCCAGCCTACTTTGACATCTTGGGCGAGTGGGTTTTGTTCGGGGTTTGACGTGCCATTTCGCCCTGTGCCGTTCCAGCCCACCATTAAAAGCCCTTTTAGCGTTGCTTTGTCCAGTAATTTATTTAGATATTCGCCTTGATCGTTTTCGACATTGTGCTGATCCATTTGGCTGTATGTAATAAAGCTGTCAATGTTGATCTGTTCACAATGATATTGTTGATAAGGGGCAAGGGCTTGTTTTGGCTTGCGATCCTCTCGGTCGGTGTCGGTTGTGCCTGCGATGGGGGTAAATAGCCCCATTGCTCCGCCTCGTTCGTGGGTGGTTTCGACAAGGTTTAACAGTTTGAAAAGGCGGTTTTGTTTGAGGCGTTTTAGAAATTTCTTTTGCTCTTCGGGGCTGTCGTCAAAATAGACTAAATCGCCATTTTTAGGGTCAAGTTTGAGCGAGTGGGCAAAAGTACGAATACTCATTTTCTGTTTCCTTTTAGTTAAATTGTGCCATTAGGGCTTGAAAGCCTTTCGGTTGGCGTTGTTGAAATGATTGAGCGTGCTTTTTGAATGGGCTGATTGGCTCAAATCCCACTAAAAGAGGGCTGTGTAAATTAAATTCGGGTTCAAGTGGTAAATTGGTATCCGTGCAAGCGGTAAGTTTGCTTTTGATATAGTCAAAAATCGCTTGTTCTTCGGAAATGGTTGAAAAATTGGGGTTTTGCTGGAATTTTCCGCCGTGTTTGAGATTTCGGAAAATTTCGGCAAGGGCTTGTTTGTGTTCGCTTAAAAAAGCATTTAGTTGTTCTTCGCCTGCTTGGGCGAGAATGTGCGAACGGGTGAGGCGTGCCTCTCGTTGCAATTTGAGCAAGGTCTCTTTTTGCTCTTGCAATTCGCTTTCTTGCTCTTCGATAAGGGCTTGGTAGTATTCGATGCGAGCGGTGATTTCGTTGTTGCCGTTTTTGAGCTGAACATATTCATCAGCCGAAAGGCGTTGCGATTGGTCAATTTTCGCTTGTGCCTTTTTGTTCAGTTCGGCAAGCTCATTATTTAAAGCAGTGAGAACATTTTTATTTTTCTCTAATTCGCTTTGGTTGGCTTTGACGATTTTTTCTTGCTCAAAAAAAGCATTTTTTTCTTTTTCAAAAAGATTTAACTTTGACATAAATTAAATAATTCCTATTGGTTGCGTTGTTTAATTTTCTCGGCGATCCATTGGTTGATTTCGCTTTCCAGCCATACCACAACATTCCCCCCGATATTGATATTTTGAGGAAAATCCCCCTCTTTCATTCGTCTGTAAATGGTGCGTTGGCTTAGTCCTGTTCGCTTAATAACGGTGTCAATCCTTACTAAATTTTCTTGCTGTGCTTGGTTCTCCATATTTACCCCTAAAATTTGGCTAGACTTGGCAAGTCTTGCGTTCGTGGGGAATGATATTGAAAGGGCTTGAAATTGGCTATTTGTTCAGATTGTTAGAACGTTTTTCACAAAAGGGTGGCAAGGCGTGGCAATAAAAAAGCGGTAAGATTTTGCCGATTTTTTGCATTTGAGCAGAAAAGGGGATTTTAGCGTTTTTCAGCGTGCATAAAATTGCGTTAATCTGCGTTATTTTGCGTAAACAAAAACGGCTATATCACGCCAAACAAGCCCATATAAGGCAAGGTTTCAAGCTACTTTTGCATTTGCGTAAAAATCACTATATTAAGTGGGTGGGCGTGGCGAGGATACGAGCGGACGGGCAGGGGGCTGGGCGGAAGAAAAAATTTTCTCCCATCATTTATAGATTTTTTTGAACCGAATGATTTATTTATATTTCACAAAATAAAATCATAAATAAATTAAACAAAAATCAAATTATATTATTTAAACAAACTATTTCATTTGATATAATTAACCTGTGATTATGTAGTAGCAATGTTCTTTTGCTTTGTTGTTTGAAAATATATTTTATTTTCACGCAATAAAAAAGGCGGAATATATCCGCCCTGTTCTGTGTGGTTTTAAATTAGCGTTTCTTGCATTGCTCTACATAATCGCCCCATTTCTGCATAACCTCTTTACGCAAAGCTAAATAACTTGAATGGTTATAGGATTGACTAACATCATTCCCCACGACGTGAGCTAAACAGCTTTCAGCCACTTGAAAATCTACGCCAACATCGGCTAAATAGGTTCTCGCCATCGCCCTCAAACCGTGAGCGGTCAAAATGCCCTTATAGCCTAAATGCTTGATCGTATGGTTTACCGTTTGGCTACTCATTACGCCGCTTTGGCTTCTCGTGCTGGCAAAAATATGTTTCTTATTGCCGTTATGCTTCTTCATTTCCTCTAAAACAGCTAAGGCTTGGCGAGAAAGGGGAACAGTATGCGAACGGGCTTTTTTCTGCGTGCCTTTCATTCTCTCGGCTGGAATGGTCAAAATCTGCTTCTCAAAGTCCACATCAGCCCATTCAACCGCCACCGCCTCAAAAGGGCGTAACATCGTCAAAATCTGCCATTCAATCAGCAAACGAACCGTAACCGCTGAATTAGACAAATTTAACCGCTGGAAAAGCTGGGGTAATTCTTCGGCGTTTATCGTTGGGTTGTGCTGGGCTTTTACTTTTTTAAACCGTGTCTTTCTAATCCCTGCCAAAGGGTTAAACTCAATCAAGCCATCAGCCACGGCATACTGCAAAATATCAATAAACCGCCCGATCACCTTGGTCGCCGTGTTCGGCTTGGTAACATATAACGGCTCAAAATGGCGGGCTACTTCGTCCATTTTTACCGCTGATAACGGATAATCGCCAAAGTGAGGGAATAAATACAGTTCCAACCGCCCCCACTCTCGATCCATTGTGATTGGCTTATTGTCTTGATTGATAAGTTTCAGCTTTCGCCACTCTTCCGCATATTCTCGAACTGTGATCGCCCTGCGGGCTTGCTCTTTGGCTAATTGCTCTAAATAGGTAAAAGGTTCTAAACCGTCCAAAAGCAAGCGGTGGTATTCGTTGATTTTTTCCCGTGCCTCATTCAAAGATAGCACGCCATAATCACCGATTTTACGCTTGATCCGTTTCTTGGTTGTTGGGTGGGAATAAATGAAGTAAAAAACTTTCCGATCGCCGTTGAAAAGGAACAGATACAGCCCTTTGCCATCTGCGTGTTCGTTTTTTCCGTCAAGGGAAAATTTAAGGGATTTAATTTTAGTCTCGTTGAGGGGTCTTACAAATCTAGCCATCGCTACAAATCCTTGTCGTATAAGGGTTTAACAGGGTTATGTAACTTTGATTTGTAACTTTTTTCTTAAAGTAACATCAAAGTAACATCAGATTTGCAACAATCCGCAACTTTATGCACTTTAAGCAACATACCGCAACAGCAAAAAACTAATAAAATCAATGATTTGCAACATTGTGCAACTTCTTGCTATTAAGCAGTGGTGGAGCTGGGGGGATTTGAACCCCCGTCCGAAATTACTCTACCGTCAGCACTACACGTTTAGTCTCGTCTTTAATTTCGTAAGCTAACTGCGGACAGACACGCCATTAGCAAACTAGCTATATTCAATTTAGTGCTTCGATCCTATAGCTGCGGCTTCCACACGATCTCGTTTGGGGTGACTTATCGTGATCCTCGTCTTACGAGCGAAAGCTGAGGCGATAAGGCTCTACGCAGGTTATTAAGCTGCTAGTGCGTATTGTTCGTCGTTTGCGACTATTTTTTGCGGTTTATTTACGAGGCCTACCGCACCTCGACGTGCACCTTGGGCTTCGCTAATCCCGTCGAATCCAGAATCAGCCCCAAAAAGTTTGGCAATTCTAACAGAAAGCGGTAAGATCTGTCCACTTTTTTGCAAAGACGGATAACCAATGAAAGAGATTGAAAACCCTGAGTGGATTGAGGACGCAGAGCTGATCGAGGAAGAAGAATTTGTCGAACCCGAGGAAATTGATGA
The DNA here is from genome assembly GCF_002015115.1 of Haemophilus paracuniculus. GTDB lineage: Bacteria > Pseudomonadota > Gammaproteobacteria > Enterobacterales > Pasteurellaceae > Haemophilus_E > Haemophilus_E paracuniculus. The sequence continues at coordinate 2,659 of NZ_MUYA01000008.1, read as the reverse complement.
GTTAGAACATTCTTCTAGTACCGCCCTTGCCGAACTTCCCAAAGCCAGTGCAAGCGGTGCGATGTTGGTGCCGCAGGGTAATCTCGACAGCTATATCCGTGCTGCCAATCAATATCCGATTTTGACCGCCGAGCAGGAAAAAGAACTCGCCGAGCGTTTTTATTATGATGAAGATGTCGAGGCGGCAAAACAGTTGATTATGTCCCATTTGCGGTTTGTGATTCATATCGCCCGCGGCTATATGGGCTACGGCTTGCCGCTGGCGGATTTGATTCAAGAGGGCAATATCGGCTTGATGAAAGCGGTAAAACGGTTCGATCCGAACGTTGGCGTGCGGTTGGTTTCCTTTGCGGTGCATTGGGTCAAGGCGGAAATTCACGAATATGTGCTGAAAAATTGGCGAATTGTGAAAGTTGCCACCACCAAGGCCCAACGCAAATTATTCTTCAATCTGCGTAAAAATAAACAGCGGTTGGCGTGGTTCAGCGAAGACGAAATCAAAAAAGTCGCCGATGATTTGGGCGTTTCCCCCGAAGAAGTGAAAGAAATGGAATCCCGAATGACGGGGCAAGATCTCGGTTTCGACCTGCCCGTGGGGGAAGATAGCGATGAAGCCTATGTGCCGTCAATGTACATTGAGGACGAAGGCTCAAACTTCGCCGATGATCTTGCCGATGAACAGCACAACGGACAAGCCACCGCCCAGCTCGCCTATGCGTTGGCGACCCTTGACGAGCGTAGCCAAGACATCATCAAAACCCGTTGGCTAGACGAAGAAAAAGCCACCCTGCACGACCTCGCCGCCAAATACAACATTTCCGCCGAGCGTGTCCGCCAGCTTGAAACGGCGGCGTTGAAGAAAATTAAAGAGGCGATTAGCCTTGATTGATTTTATTTCAAGCGGTAGGATTTTGCGAAATTTCACAAAATCCTACCGCTTGCAAGGCTATTTCCGCAATCGCACTCGCTGAATCGCGTGATCTTCGCCCTTTTCCAAAATCAAATTGGCTCGTTCACGGCTGGGCAGAATGTTCTGTTTGAGGTTTAAGCCGTTGATTTCGTCCCAAATGGTGGAAGCAGTGGTGATTGCTTCGCTTTCCGACAGTTTGGAATAGTGGTGGAAGTAGGAATTTGGGTCGGAAAAGGCACTACGGCGGAATTTCAAAAAGCGTTGGATATACCATTTTTTGAGCAGAGCTTCGTCCGCGTCCACATAAATTGAGAAATCGACAAAATCCGACACAAACACATTGTGTGGGCTGGACGGGTAGTTCATTCCGCTTTGTAACACGTTTAGCCCTTCCAAAATCACGATGTCGGGCTGATCGACCACGTTAAATTGATCGGGAATGATGTCGTAGGTCAAATGGGAATAGATCGGGGCTTGCACCTTGCGTTTGCCCGATTTGATGTCCGACACGAATTGCACGAGGCGATGAATGTCGTAGGATTCGGGAAATCCTTTCTTTTTCAATAAGTTACGTTCGGTTAAGGTGGCAAGCGGATAGAGAAAGCCGTCTGTGGTAATCAAATCGACTTTGCGTTCTTCGGGATAGTTGGACAGCAGGGCTTGCAGAATCCGTGCCGAGGTGCTTTTGCCGACTGAAACACTGCCCGCAATGCTGATGATATAAGGCACTTTTGGGGCTTTGACATCTAAAAAACGGTGTAGCACGGTCTGGCGTTTGAGATTTTCTTCTATATAGTAGTTGATCAGGCGTGCAAGGGGTAAGTAAATGGTGCGAACTTCCTCTAAGGATAGATCTTCGTTAAAGCCGAGTAGCGGTTTGAGATCTTGCTCGGTCAATTTTAACGGCACGGATTTGCGTAAATCCGCCCATTGGGTGCGATCAAAGGTTAAAAAAGGGCTGATTTTGTGTGTTGATTGCTGGCGCATAGCCAAAATTTCCTATTTTGTTCAGCGAAAAGGGCGGTTTCAGCCCGAAATCATAGGCGAAAATATACAATAGAAATGGCAAAAAAGGGGATTTTATCGTAGAAAAGCGTGAAAAAGATCTAAAAAATCGCCGTTTTGAATGTTTTACAAGCGAAAGAACGATTTTTTTAAATTTTTTGAAAAAAAGTGCTTGCACGGTTTTCAGAAATTCCTATAATACGCACCACTTGCTTACGACAACGCAACGCCGACTTAGCTCAGTAGGTAGAGCAACTGACTTGTAATCAGTAGGTCACCAGTTCGATTCCGGTAGTCGGCACCATCTCGCGAAGTTTAGTCAAGTATTCAATTAACGTGGAGGGATTCCCGAGCGGCCAAAGGGGGCAGACTGTAAATCTGTTGGCTCAGCCTTCGAAGGTTCGAATCCTTCTCCCTCCACCATTTCTTAATTGAATCGCGTATGGGACAGACGAATTTAGAACAGCGGGCATCGTATAATGGCTATTACCTTAGCCTTCCAAGCTAATGATGCGGGTTCGATTCCCGCTGCCCGCTCCAAGCGCTGATATAGCTCAGTTGGTAGAGCGCACCCTTGGTAAGGGTGAGGTCGGCGGTTCAAATCCGCCTATCAGCACCACCTTTCTCTATCTTCCAATCTTTTCCATATTTTATTAGTTAATTCCTACATTTGGTTAATGTGGTAACGAACCATCGTAACCGTGTTTGTTTAGAGGGACTTTTTAAAATGTCTAAAGAAAAATT
>NZ_MUYA01000007.1 GCF_002015115.1 Haemophilus paracuniculus | reverse complement strand
CTGCTAAGGCACGAAAGCCAAACGACATTCCGCTAAGGTCGCCCCGTTTCACGCTTTCCAAAATATCATCGCCTAACTGGGTTTTCGGTAAATCAAGGCTAAATCGCAAACCTTGTTCATCTTCCATTAACGACAACGTACCGCTTGTTGTTCGTCCTAGCAATTTACTATGATCGTGTTCAAATAAAGCCCGAACATCTGCACCACTCGCTAACGATTGAGCAAACGCCCCTTTATCGAACATTTCGACAAATTCGCCCCATAAAACTTCGCTCGGCTTATTCCAGCGTACCGCATAGCCCACCAACTTTCGGCTTTCGCCCTCGGCGGTCATTGTTGAGGCTCTTACCTCAAATTCATTCTTGTTCATTATCTATTCCTACAAATAGCGAAAGGGGCAATCACGCCCCTTTGCATTATGCTTTACATTCAAGCACCTTGATTGCGTTGCTATCCACCACGCCACCACCCAAATACTTATCCGTGTGGATTTTATAAAATCCTGCTTCGGTCAAGTTATCGGGGCGAGTGCGTACGCCTGTTTCGTGATCGACAATCGTGTAACCTCGCTTAAAGTCGCCCACCGCAATAAATGGCTGACCCGCTTCGGCATTCGGCATTGTTTCGAGATAGTACACTGGCAAGCCTAACAATGTAGCAGGGCTTCCAACTTGCAAGCCGTCACGCCAAATGTAGTCACCATTGCCATTTTTGAGTTTTTGCAATGTGCCAGCAGTCTGTGAGTTCATCACCCAAACGGCATTCTTACGGTATTTGCTATGCAACGAGAACAACAAGTCGATCAAATTGTCGGCTGACAATTTCGCCGCACTCACTTCCATTTTCTGCAATTTGCCAAACGCTCGCACCTTGTCGGCTTCGGCGGTGCGTGGGTAAGTCAAAAAGCCTTTTGATTGTTTTTCACCTGTGCCAGCGGTCAAATCTGCTTCTTCGGTTTCCGCAAAACTTTCTGAAATTTCATCAGTAAGCCACCCCAAAATATCCACGCCACCAAAATCTAAAATTTCTTGGGTCGTTTTCGGATAAGCATAAATCGGGTTCAACTCAATGCTAACTTCATTCATTTTTGGGGTAGCGGTTTCGCCTCGTGCCACGCCTTCTACGCCTCGCCCGATAGTCGCACCACCAGCAGAAACTAATTTCTTATAGGTTTTTGCTCCAACGGGTAAACGTACCACGTTCGCAATCTGACGCATTACGCTGTCGTCCGTTAAACGGGTCATTACCTCTTTGTCTAACTGTGGAATAACAGAATAACCGCCGTCCTTGCCGTTGTCGCCATTCGTTGAGAGTGAACGCAATTCCCCCGTTTTAATCCAGTGGCGTAACTCCACGTCATCAATTTTAGCGTGGCGTTTATCTTCGGTTTTTCCCTCGCCCTCTGCTTGGCGTTCGGCATCTGCAACCGCCTCTACTCGGTCGATTTCCTCTTGGATCTCGCCAACTAACTTTTTCAAGTTTTCAAACTGTTCTGCTTTTTCTTTCGGCAATGCCTCCCCCTCTTTTTGGGTTTCGACAATCGCACGCATTTCTGCGACTTTTTCAGCTTTACGTTGCTTTAACGCTTGTAATTTTTTAAACATCGGTGTACCCCTGTTCTATAAGTTGTCTAAGATATAAATTCACGGCTTCAAAGTTATAATTTATGCGAAAACTTATCGCACTGCTTACCCATACTTTTTCATCGTCATAATTGTATTCATAGCGTTGAGCCTGTTTCCGCAAAATGGTGTTAAATTGATGCGTAAGCAGTTGTTCGTATATCTCGCTTGCTACTTCATCTAGGTATTCCTCGCTCTTATCAAATGGCACAAAAATCCCGATATTCAAATCAGCTTCCCATTCTTGATACCCAACCGCCGTTGGATCTACTTCGGCGTTATCCAAATGAACACAAATCAAAGGTAATTCGCTTTCAATGTTGCTGATATTTGGAATGCCGTTATAGAAGTTTTTTACATTAGGAACAGTCTCGGCAATAAATGCCAATACCTCTTTTCTAATTGCTGAATGAAATTTCATTTTTGCCTATCGGATAAAAACAAATGCCCTACAAGACAATATATAGCCTTGATAAATGAAGTAAATAGATTGTTTTTTAGCCGAATAATTACGAAAGGTTAAGAACACATAATTTACAAAAACAAGGGGACATCACTCACTCTATATCACTCCGATCACTCTCAAATCACTGCCTAATCACTCTATTACCTACTATATATTTTCTTTTAAAATCAATAAGATAGAATATAAAAAGAAAGAAAAAGTGATAAAGTGATGTAAAAATTGAAAAAAATAATTTTTTATCGCTTATCTGGATTTTGAGGGCAAAAAAAAGCCTAGCGTTTCGGCTAGGCTGTAGGATTATTCGATTTTCATTCCGCTCTGTTCGCAAAAATCAGCGATCAGTTGCATTACAGGTATTCGCTCATTCAGATAGTCATAGCGATTATAGGTATTTTCCAAATCATCGCCACCCTCTAGCAAGTGAGCTAATACGGTTTCTGATATATTACGATCAATACGGCGAGAGGCGAGAAAAGTTTTAATAAAGGCTCTGATACCGTGTGCGGTCAAGCGATCTTTATAGCCATTCCTCTTTAATGCCGTATTGACGGTTTCTTTATTCATTGGCTTATCTTCTGTACTTCTTCCCTTGAATATATAGCGATAATTGCCTGATATAGGCTTCATCTGCTCAAGCAGTAAAATAGATTGCCGAGATAAAGGCACAGTATGCGGTCTTTTTTTGTCGGCTTGCCCTTTCATTCGCTCTTTTGGGATATGCCATAAGCAATTTTTAAAATCAATTTCAGACCATTGGGCATTTACTGCTTCATTAGGTCGAACGGCGGTTAGAAAACTCCAACAAATTAACAAATAAGTCTGCCGTGAGATATTCGCCTTATTCAAATCTGCGAATAATTGCCCCAATTCTTCGATCTTGATTGTAGGGTGTGGGGTAGTAGATTTTAAATGAAAGCTCTTGATTGCCAGTTTGCAGTTATGGCTATCAATTAACCCCTTTGTAATAGCGTGATCCATAATCGCCACAACAATTTGATGAAGTTTTTTAAGGGTATTGCTATGGCTTTCTGCTTGTTCGTAAATAGTGACCAGCTCTTTTACTTTAATTGTAGAAATATGCTTATTGCCAATGTAAGGCAAAATGTATTTTTCTAGCCGCTTCCAATTTTTTAAGCGAGTTTCCTCATTTTTCGCTTTCTGCTGATAAATCCCCGAGAAATAACTTTCCGCCACCGACAAGAAAGTGTCTTTGATTGCGTTTTCTGCTTCTTGCTGCTGCCTTTCTTTCTCAAATTTAGGATCTATCCCTTGTGCTAATAAAGCACGATATTCTTCACGCATAGCCCTTGCTTGGGCGAGTGAGATTTCTGGATAAGCCCCTAGCCCTAAATTGGTTCGCTTGTGAGTAATAGGGCGGTAATAATTGAAAAGCCACGTTTTACTTCCATTTGGTTTTACCCTCAAAAATAGCCCTTGCCCATCCATTAAGCTGTAATCTTTCTCTTTGGGTTTTGCTCGGTCTATCTCGGTGTGTGTTAAAGGTTTCGTTATTCTTGCCATATTACCCCCATAGGATTACATTTAGGAACATTATAGATCTTGTGTTCCTAAATGTGTTCCTAAAATTTGCGGTTAGAAACGAAAAAATGCGAAAGGTTACGATAAGAAAAAAGCTAGTAAACCTTGAATTTACTAGCTTTATTTGATTTTTTCGATAACTTACGAACAGTTACGAAAGGTTATTTGGTGCTCTGGGCGAGACTCGAACTCGCACATCCTATGGACACTACCCCCTCAAGATAGCGTGTCTACCAATTCCACCACCAGAGCGTTTTGATATGTTATTTTGCGAAGTTACTGAGGAATGTCGTTATTCTCAGTTTTTACCGCTTCTTGTTGCGGTTTTTGTTCTACTTGGCTTAAATCTTCAAACTGACTTTTTGGGGCAACTTGATTTGAGTTTAAGTTACCGATAGTCAAGCTGATTGCGAAGAAAATCACTGCCAAAATCGCTGTTGTTCTGGATAAGAAGTTTGCAGAACCTGCTGAACCGAAAACCGTGCCTGCTGCACCAGCCCCGAACGATGCACCTGCATCAGCCCCTTTTCCTTGTTGCATTAACACAAATCCGATTAACGCAACCGCAACAACGAGATAAATAATTGTTAGTACATTGATTAACATTTGCTTTTCTCTAAATTTGTTCGCATAGAAAAGCCGATTTGCTAATCGGCTTGCGATGGCGTGCATAATAGCGATTTCATTTTGGGCTTGCAAGGGGATTTTGCAAAAAATTATTCATTCGCTCTATTTTTGGTCGGTTTGCTTATTTTTTCGAGAAACTGACCGCTTGTTTGGGCTAGCAAGCGGTGTGATTTTGCCTAAATTTTGCAATGCCTGCCGATTCGGGCTTTTCAGCAATTCGGGCAGTCGCCCTGTGAGTTCCGCCATAAATTGTTGATAGCTCGCCTGTTTTTTGCTGATGTCGGTTAGTTGCATTTCCCAATGGGCGGTCATATCGGGCTGGGTGGCGGTGTCGGGCAGGGCGAAAATCAGGCTACGCCCTGCCTCGGTGCTATGGATATTCCGCCCTTTTTTGGTAAGGAAACCTCGCTTAAACAGTAGCTCAATAATCCCTGCACGAGTCGCTTCCGTGCCTAAGCCGTCCGTTTCTCGCAGCACTTTTTTGAGCTGTTTATCCTGCACAAAGCGGGCGATCCCCGTCATCGCTGAAAGCAAAGTTGCATCGGTAAAATGGCGAGGCGGTTGCGTTTTTTTGCTGACGATTTCGCCTTTTTCGCAATGTAGCGTTTGCCCTTTTTTCACCACAGGCAACAGCGGTTCTAACACTTCATCGCTATCTTCCTTACCGAGCAAGGCTTTCCAGCCTGCCACCACCAGATTGCGAGCCTGTGCCACAAACACACCGCCAGCGATATTCAGCTCAATTTTACCCTTGCGATATTCGGCATCGGGGCAGAATTGCAGTAGATATTGGCGTGCGATCAGATGATAGATCCGCCGTTCGCTTTCGCTCAAATTAACTTGCCCCGTGCGAGCGGTGGGGATAATCGCGTGGTGGGCTTCCACCTTGCTATCATTCCAACAACGATTTTTTTGGTCGGGATTCACCACTTCGGGCTTTTGTTGATATTCGCTCAAATGGCTCGCAATCGCCGTCATCACTTTATAGCGGTCGGCAAAATGTTCGTTCGGCAAATAGCGATTATCGGAACGCGGGTAGGTAATCAGCTTGTGGGTTTCGTACAACCGCTGACAAATATCCAACACATCTTGTGCCGACAAACCAAAACGGCGTGCCGCATCAATCTGCAAGGCGGAAAGGGAATAAGGCAAGGGGGCGGTTTCCGTTTCGATTTTGTCTTGATAATCGCTGACGGTGGCTGGCTGATCGCTAATTCGCTTGACCACATTTTCCGCCAAACCACGGGATAGCACACGCCCTTCGTCATCTTGATAATCCTCGCACGCCTTGCTCGGCTGCCATTGAGCGGTAAAGCGTTCCTGCGTTTCTGGCACGAGAATATGGGCAAGCACCTCAAAATAATCTTTCGGTACGAAATTTTCGATTTCTAAATCTCGGCGAACAATTAAACCAAGCACGGGGGTCTGCACCCGTCCCACCGACAGCACGCCTTTATAGCCCGCCCAACGCCCTTGCAGGGTGTAGGATCGGGTCATATTGATCCCGTAAAGCCAATCCGCCCTTGCCCGAGCCAACGCCGAAGTAGCAAGCGGTACGAAATCTCGATTATTTTGCAATTTTTCAATCGCTTTTTTGACTGCACTCGGATTAAGATCGCTCACCAAACAACGCTGGATCTGATTGCGTCTTTCGGGCGGTAAATTGATATAGCCGAACACTTCGTCCACCAACAGTTGCCCCTCACGATCAGGGTCGCCAGCGTTGACCAAAATATCCGCTTGCTGGATCAAACGTTCCACCACCTTAAATTGCTTTAAGGTCTCTTTTTTCGGGATCAATTTCCACTGCTGCGGCACAATCGGCAAATGTTCCATTCGCCACATTTTAAAACGTTCATCGTAGGCATCGGGTTCGGCTTGTTCGAGCAAATGACCGATGCACCAAGTGACGACATCATTGTCGCCACATTGAATAAAGCCGTCCCCCTTTTTATGCGGTTTCGGCAACACATCGGCAATCGCCCGCCCAAGGCTTGGTTTTTCGGCTATGAATAGACGCATTTGAGATCACACAAAAGAAAATGGGTGATCTTTCACCCATTTGATTGATTTAGTTTAGTCCTAAATTCGATAGGATCATTTGACATTGATAAGGCATTGCTGGCACGGTTTTCGGTTTTGATGAACTTGACGGCTTGGCTGGTTCAAACCAAGAATAAAGCTCATCACCGCAGCCATCGCCCGCAGGGATTGGGGCTTGTTTTTCGCAACTCGGCGAACCCTCAGGGCAACCCAAACGAACGTGCATATGAGAATCGTGCGAGAACCAAGGACGCACCTTGCGTAACCATTCACGATCTTCCCCTGCGGTTTGGCAGAGTTTCAGTTTGATCGCAGGGTTCACAAAAATACGATCCACCTTTGGATCTTGTGCCGCAAGTTTAATTAAGGTGGCTTGATTTGGCGTCCACACCCGTTCATCAACCCGTTGTTTGGCGTGATCCACCATTACTGTGGCAAGCCCTGCGGGGTTGCGGGCGGTTTCATCGTCCATCGGTCCAAATCGTAACCAAATATCCGCATCAAGCCCTGTTTGGTGGCTGGCGTGTCCCGTTAAAAAACGACCGCCTGCGGGCATTGACATATCGCCAATCAAGATCGGCGGTAAGCCTGCATTTTTACCATTTTGCCCCAAGCGTTTGAGGAAACTTAATAATTCTGGGTTGCCGTAATAACGGTTTCTGACGGAACGAATCACTTGATAGCCTTCGCCCTTTAATGCCAATGGCTGACCGCCGATTAAACAGCCGTTACTATAACCGCCAACCGATTGTGGCACGCCCTGCACAGGGGTGCGAATTTGTTCCCAAACACTTGCCGAAGCTGTTACGGCAAAGGCGGATAAACTGGCAAAGAATGCGACTTTTAATAATTTCATCATACAAAACCTAATGGAAAAAACGGGCGGTATGGTAGCAAAAATTTTGCTTGATTTGTAGTCTTCCGCCCATTTGAGAAAAAAATCGAAAATCTTACCGCTTGCAACGGCTTTTTTATGGTATATTTGCCACATTTTTTACGAAGATTTATTCCAAAATGGCAAGCCAATCAAAATACCAAAACGCTCAACTTGAAGCACTATTAAACGATTTATTGATTACCCTTGAAAAGCACAAAGCCCCTGTGGATCTTTCCCTAATGGCGTTGGGCGATGCAATTACCAACATTATTCAACATAGCGTTAAGCCTGAACAGCAACAACTGGTGGCGGAAACGTTTGCCCAAGCCTTGAAAAAATCGCTCACGACTTTGCACTAAATCGCACTCAATTATGCTGAAATTTTTTGCTCGTTTTTTACCGCAAAACTCTCGCCAATATCGAGAAGAAACCTCGCAACGCATTGCGTGGGGGCATTGGTTTGCCCTGTTTAATATTGTGCTGGCGTTGCTGATTTCCTCTCGTTATGCGTTCAATGCCGATTGGCCGAACACCTTATTCGGTAAGCTCTATTTCTTTATCAGTTTGTTCGGGCATTTTAGTTTTGTGGTGTTTGCGGTGTTTTTGTTGCTGCTTTTCCCATTGAGCTTTTTGATTAAAAACGAGCGAACCTTCCGTGGCGTTTCGGTGATTATCGCCACCATTGGGCTAACGGTTTTGTTGGTGGATACGGAAGTTTTCAAACAATTTTACTTGCACCTTTCGCCCCTCGTGTGGGATCTGCTCGTCAATCCCGACAACGGCGAACTTTCCCGCCAATGGCAAGTGCTGTTTGTGCCAATGCCGTTGATTTTATTAGCGGAAATGCTCTATTCCCGTTGGTGCTGGCAGAAATTACGCAGTTTTAACCGCCAAAAATGGGGCAAATTTGTCGCCCTGTTTTTCCTCACTTGCTTTACTGCCACCCATCTGCTTTATGCGTGGGCGGATATGTCCCTCTACCGCCCGATCACGGCACAAAAAGCGAACTATCCGCTCTCTTATCCAATGACCGCCCGTAGTTTCCTTGAAAAACACGGTTTAATTGACAAAACCGCAATGGAACAACAACTCAAAGGCACGGGGCAGCTTGACGCATTCTACCTAAATTATCCGAAAAAACCGCTGAATGCGACCAAACAAAGCACCGCCAATGTGCTGTTTATCAATTTTTCGGGCTTAAAAAATGAATGGATTAACCCACAAAACACCCCAAATCTTGACAAAATTAGCCGTCAATCCTACCACTTTATGCAACATTACAGTAGCGGCGAAGATGAAATGGCGGGCGTGGTGGGCTTATTTTATAGTTTGAGCGGAAAATATGTGGATTCGATTTTAAGCGAACGAAAATCCTCGCCATTGATCGATTTATTGCAACAATCGGGCTACCAATTCGGCTTATTTTCCCATAGCAATTTTGAAGAGCCGATTTACCGCCGATCCCTATTCCGTAACTTTGACTTGCCAAAATCAAGCAACAATTTGGAAGCGATCAACCTTTGGAAATCGTGGCTGGTCGCTCGCTCGGCTCAACCCTTTTTCAGCTATTTAGATCTAACCTTGCCACCCGCCAACGACAAAGAACAGCAAGCCAAACTGCTCGACTGGCAATTCGGACAAATTTGGCAACAGCTTGAACAGCAAGGCTTAACCCATAACACCCTTGTGCTGATCACCGCCGATCTCGGCGAGAAAAACGACAAAGCAAACCGCTTTGATCGCTCACGCCTCGAAGTGCCGATGATCGCCTATTGGCAGGGGGATAGTCTAGAACGCACCGAATTATCAAGCCATTTGGATATTATGCCGACCCTCGTCTCACAATTTTTCGGGGTAAACAACCCGCTTGCAGACTACGCACAGGGTCAGGATCTCACCAAACCGACCCAAAGAATGTGGGTGCTGGCAGGTAATCGTAAATCGGACGTGGCGATAATGGCGGACAACGAGCAATACCACATCGACAAAAACGGACATTTCCAAAGCTACAACGCTGAGGGCGAACAACAAAACAACCCACGCCCACCCCTTGCGGTGTTTTTACAGCTGATTAAGCAGAGTAATCAGTTTGTGGAAAAATAGTAAACATTACCTTTAATTACATTAGGGATAAATTATTATTCATCCCTAATATATTTGTCAGCAATGGAAATTTTTTAAAATCCCACCCCTTGCAGTGGCGAAAATTTTATTATTAGAAGATTTTCTCTCATTTAACTTGTCAAAGCGTTTTTCTTATTGTAATCTCTCGCCCGTCCTACAAATTGTAGAGGTGCAAATGCGATAAGTATATCTTTTGAGTGGAAAACGATGAGAAAGATGGAAAGGCGTATTTGCCGAAATCAATTAAGCGTCATCTTAATTGGTTGGGGTCGTTACCGAAAGGAACGACACTGTCGTAATCATCTTTATGGTTACGGAGTGCTACTGTTAGGCTAGGGTGATTTTCTCTTCATTTTCCCTTTCCTTTTTATTTGCATTCGTGCAGATGTTTTCAGTAGATCTCTATCTTTGTTTGGTTCAAATTATTTCATTACAAAGTTTTGTTAGAGGTTTTATGAATTTAGTTGATTATTCAAATTCAATCCTTTCCCTTGTGCCAGCGGGCTTGGCTTTGACCTTAGCGATTGTAACCCGCCGTGTGTTGCTTTCGTTAGGCTTGGGGATTGTGGTTGGGGCTTTTATGCTGGCGAATTGGAATCCGATGGATACCTTAGTCTATCTAAAAAATAGCATTGTGGGCTTGGTTCACGATGGCGAAAGTTTTAGCTGGGGCAAGGTGCAAATTTTGGTATTCTTGCTGTTATTGGGGGTTTTCACTTCGTTGCTGACGTTTTCGGGAAGTAATCAAGCCTTTGCGAGTTGGGCTCAACAGCATATTAAAAGCCGCCGTGGGGCGAAATTGCTCACCGCAAGCCTTGTGTTTGTTACCTTTATTGATGACTATTTCCATAGTTTAGCGGTGGGGGCGATTGCTCGTCCTGTTACGGATAAATTCAAGGTTTCCCGTGCCAAATTAGCCTATATTTTGGATTCCACCGCTGCCCCAATGTGCGTGCTGATGCCTGTTTCAAGTTGGGGGGCTTCAATTATTGCGACTATCGCAGGTCTGCTCGCCACTTATAACGTAACGGAATATACGCCGATTGTGGCGTTCGCCTCAATGAGTGCGATGAACTATTACGCCTTATTTGCGTTGGCGATGGTGTTCTTTGTGGCTTATTTTTCTTTTGATATTGGCTCAATGGGGCGTTTAGAAAGAGAAGCATTAAATGCCGAAAGCAAAGAGAGCGAAGCCGTGAGCCAAAGCAATGGACAAGGCAAAGGGCGTGTTTATGCGTTGATCGTGCCAGTGTTGGTGTTAATTTCAGCCACTGTGGTTTCAATGATCTACACAGGCGCACAGGCGTTAGAGACATTCAGCATCTTAGGGGCGTTTGAAAATACGGACGTAAACACCTCACTCGTGGTGGGTGGTACACTTGGCGTGATTGCCGTGTTAGTTTGCACTGCAGGGTTAATTAAAGCGGAAGATTACAGCAAAGCGATCTGGATCGGCTGCCGTTCAATGTTCGGGGCGATTGCGATCCTCGTGTTTGCGTGGATCATCAGCACCGTGGTGAAAGAGATCCACACGGGGGATTACCTTTCTAGCCTTGTGGCAGGGAACATTCCGTCTGCATTCTTACCTGCGATCCTGTTTGTGTTGGCAAGCGTAATGGCATTTGCGACTGGCACAAGTTGGGGAACATTCGGTATTATGTTGCCAATCGCCGCAGCAATGGCGATGAAAATTGAGCCTGCGTTGTTAATTCCGTGTATGTCAGCGGTAATGGCGGGGGCGGTGTGTGGCGACCATTGCTCACCAATTTCCGACACCACCATTCTTTCTTCGACAGGGGCACAATGTAACCATATGGATCACGTTACCACCCAATTCCCTTATGCAATGTTGGTAGCGACGGCTTCATTGGCAGGTTATATTACCCTCGGCTTTACCCAATCCGCCTTGGCTGGCTTTGCGGTAACGGCGGTGGCGTTGGTTAGCTTGATTTTTGTATTCAAAAATAAGCAATCGGCGTAAAGCATTGACAATGATTTTTGATTGACTTAACAAGCGGTCGGATTTGAGCGAATTTTAAAAATTTTCCCCAAACCGACCGCTTGCGTTTATTCTGTTTTCCAGCAAATTCGGCTAAAATAGCCGAAATTTTTTCGATAAGGATTTAATAATGAACAAACTTAGCGTCGTGATTTTAGCCGCTGGCAAAGGCACTCGAATGTATTCCGATTTACCGAAAGTGTTGCACCCTGTGGCGGGTAAGCCAATGGTGAAACACGTTATCGACACCGCCAAGCAGCTCAACGCTCAACAAATTCACTTAATTTACGGACACGGGGCGGATTTGCTCAAACAACGCCTTGCCGATGAACCTGTAAATTGGGTATTTCAAGCGGAACAATTGGGAACAGGACACGCAATGCAACAAGCCGCGCCGTTTTTTGCCGATGATGAAAATATCGTGATGCTTTACGGCGATGCACCGCTGATCCAAAAAGAGACCCTCGAAAAATTGATCGCCGCCAAGCCTGAAAACGGCATTGCGTTGCTGACGGTGGTGTTGGACAACCCAACGGGTTACGGGCGGATTATCCGTGAAAATGGCTCGGTGGTGGCGATTGTGGAACAAAAAGATGCCAACCCAGAACAGCTCAAAATCCAAGAAGTGAACACGGGCGTAATGGTGGCGAGTGGGGCGAGCTTCAAAAAATGGTTGCAAAACCTCAACAATAATAACGCCCAAGGCGAATACTATATTACTGATGTGATCGCGATGGCGAACCAAGACGGCTTCCAAGTGCAAGCGGTGCAAGCCAGCGAATTTATGGAAGTGGAAGGGGCAAATAACCGCTTGCAACTGGCGGCGTTGGAACGTTTCTATCAGAAAAAACAGGCGGAAAAACTGCTGTTGGCGGGTGTGAGCATTATCGACCCAACCCGTTTTGATGTGCGTGGCACGGTTTCCCACGGTAAAGATGTGGAAATTGATGTGAACGTGATTTTAGAGGGCGAGATTAAACTCGGCAACCGTGTCAAAATCGGGGCAGGTTGCGTGCTGAAAAACTGCGAAATCGGCGATGATGTGGAAATCAAACCGTATTCTGTCCTCGAAAATGCCAAAGTGGGCGTTTCCGCCAAGATCGGACCTTTCTCACGCTTACGCCCAGGTGCCGATTTAGCCGCTCACACCCACGTGGGCAACTTCGTGGAAATCAAAAATGCCCAACTCGGCGAAGGCTCAAAAGTGAACCATTTAAGCTATGTGGGCGATGCAGAAGTCGGCGAAAACTGCAACATCGGGGCGGGTGCGATTACCTGCAACTACGATGGGGCAAACAAATTCAAAACCGTGATCGGCGATAATGTGTTTGTCGGATCAGACAGCCAATTAGTCGCCCCTGTTACCATTGCGAATGGGGCAACGATTGGGGCAGGTGCAACTATTACCAAAGATGTGGGCGAAAACGAACTCGTGATTAGCCGCGTGCCACAACGCCACATCGCCAACTGGCAGCGTCCGACCAAAAAATAAAAGAGCAGAGCAAAAATAGCGGGTAGATCCCGCTATTTTTTTATATAGCTCAAAAATTTTTATATACATAATTTCTATCATATTAAGAAAAAGAATACATAAATCATTTTTTAGTCTTTTTTATATTTACTTTTTGTTAAAATAGGTTAATATACTCAATAATTTCTATCTTATTAGAAATCGGCTTTATATTTTTAATGAAATTTTATAGGAGAAATCGAATGTCTGAATTTGCTAAACAATTAACCAATCTTCGTAGCTTACGTGCTGTTGCTCGTGATTTAACCTTAGAGCAACTAGAAAGCGTAGTAGAGAAAGTACAAATCGTACTTGAAGAAAAACGTGAAGAAGTGAAAGCAGCGGAAATTGAAAACGCAAAACTCCTTGAAGGTTTAAACAAATATAAAGAATTATTGGCAAAAGACGGCATTTCTGCGGAAGAATTGGCGGCATTATTAGGAAACACTGGCGAGCGTAAAAAACGTGAACCGCGTGCACCACGTCCACCAAAATATAAATTCATTGATGTAAACGGCAATGAAAAAACTTGGACAGGTCAAGGTCGCACCCCACGCGAAATCCAAGCGGCATTAAATCAAGGTAAAACCTTAGCTGATTTCGCAATCTAATTTGTTTAAATACTATTTAAAGAGAATCCTGCGGGATTCTCTTTTACTATGTAAAGAGGAAATAAAATGAAAAAATCAACCTTAGCTCTTTCCGTTGTTGCCGTACTTGGTGCGGTGGTAACAGGGGGAAGTTGGTACACGGGCAACCAAGTAGAGCAGAAATATCAGGAAATCCTACCGCTTGCTAACCAAAAATTAAAAGCGTTAGAGCAATACGGTATTCAAGCAGAAATGCAAAATCCGCAGTTTATCAAAGGCTTGTTTAGTTCTGATCTTAACTATGATCTGAAAGTTGAATTCCTTGAAGGTTCATCGAAAAGTTTCATTTTTAACGGGGCGGAAAAAATTTACCACGGGCCGTTGCCACTCAATCGTTTGCAAAAATTGAATTTTGTGCCTGTGTTGCTGAGTAGTGAAGGTCGCCAAACTAGCCAAGATAGCCGTCTTACCTCGATTTTTGGCGATAAAGCAATTATCACTTCGCAACTTGATGTTTCTTACGGTGGTGAATTGGATGCCGAAGCCAAAATCACCCCATTTAAAACCCCTGATAATCAGCTAGAAACTAGTGAGATTACGGTGAACGGAAATCAAAAAGGGGTTTCTGTTAAAACGGATTCTGCGAGGTTGGATAATGTTCAGATCGAGAATTTAGCCTATCAGTTGAAATTTGAAACTGATCCGAAATACCCTGCGATTCAACTGGGCGATGTTGAAGTGAAAATGGGAACTGTGCGGACGAATGATGAGGGTGGCAGTCTTGTTTTGGAAAATCTTAGCGTAAATGGCGAAACCAAAATCAAGCAAGGTAGAGCAGAGTCGAACGTGAAACTGAAAATGCAACCGAGAGTCGCGTTAGGAAATCAGCAGGAAAAAATCGGCAAAGTAAGTTTCGATCTTGATCTCAATTTGGATGCGGATAAATTGAATCGCTTATCGCAAATTTCGCCAAATCTCTTTGCCGCTGCCCAAATGCCAGAGGGTAGCCAAATTTTCGAAGAAATATTGGCAAATTCGCCAAAAGTGAAAGGGGATTTGGCGATCGAAAATGATCTCGGCAAAAATAAATTGTTGCTTGATATTCAATCAGGACAGCTTGATTCCAACAACACTCGCTATGATCTGAACGAATTTGTCAAATTGCTTAACGGCTCAAAAATTGAGCTAGATGTAAATAAACCTGCGTTAATTAAAGTGTTCAAGCCTTTTATCGCAGTCGATCTTAAAGATCTTGCAGCCGCCGAAGAGCTTGCTACCAATACTATCAACGAATTGCTTGATAAAGGCTCTCAAATGCAGTTGCTCAACGTTGAGGGCGACAAGGCGAAATTCCAGCTTGATATTGAAAATCAGCAAGTGAAATTAAACGATAAAGTCCTTTCCGATCAAGAACTGCAAGGCTATCTTTTAATGATAATGCTGGGCGGATCGCTCTTAAAATAACGTATTAAATTTGTGTAGCGTAAAACCATTTATGACTTTTGTGATAAATGGTTTTTTATTTTATGAGATAAATAAATTTTTTCACGGGGCGGTGGGGAATTTTTCGGCGAGAAAATCGTCTTTGTTTATGTAAATTGTTCGCATTTTGGCGGGATTAGGGCTGTCAGAAATAGACAAAATCAAGCAATTTTGGTATCTTGTGGCAAAATTTATCTACGTTTTTTTAACAAATTTTGTATTTTTTATAAAAAATGTTTAAAATCAACGGGATATTTCATTTTCAATGCGATAGCAGGAAATTTTGCTCGTTAAAGCGAACTGCAAGCGGGTAGATCTGTAAGTTTTTTGTTAAACGCTTTGATTAATATTTCAGCAAACGGTAAGCCTTTGGCTTATCATCATTTTTCACTCATAAACAAAGGAAAAGACTATGTCAGAGATGTTACGTTCGGACGTAGATCCAATCGAAACAAATGATTGGTTAGATGCGGTTAATTCATTAATTCGTGAAGAAGGTACAGAAAGAGCTCAATTTATCGTTGAGCAAGTGGTTAATCAAGCGCGTGCGGGCGGGGTTTCATTGCCGTCTGGCGTTACTACCGCTTATGTGAACACCATTCCTGTATCTGAGCAACCTGCTTATCCGGGCGATCACAAAATCGAACGCCGTATCCGTTCTGCGGTGCGTTGGAATGCCATTGCGATGGTATTGCGTAGCCAGAAGAAAGATTTGGATTTAGGTGGTCATATTTCGACTTTCCAATCTGCTGCGACAATGTATGAAGTGTGCTATAACCACTTCTTCAAAGCAGCAACCGAGAAAAACGGTGGCGATTTGATCTATTTCCAAGGCCACGCTGCACCAGGTATGTATGCCCGTGCGTTCCTTGAAGGTCGTTTAACCGAAGAACAACTCGACAATTTCCGTCAAGAAGCCTTTGTTGATGGCTTATCTTCTTATCCTCACCCGAAATTGATGCCAGAATTTTGGCAATTCTCTACCGTATCAATGGGTTTAGGTCCTGTGAATGCGATCTACCAAGCGCGTTTCTTAAAATATCTTGAAAATCGTGGCTTAAAAGATACCGCTGATCAAAAAGTGTATGCGTTCTTAGGCGACGGCGAGATGGACGAAATCGAGTCAAAAGGTGCATTAGCATTTGCGGCTCGTGAAGGCTTAGACAACTTAATCTTTACCGTCAGCTGTAACTTGCAACGCTTAGACGGCCCAGTAAACGGTAACGGTAAAATCGTTCAAGAATTAGAAGGCGTGTTTACCGGTGCGGGTTGGGAAGTGATCAAAGTTTTATGGGGTAGCGAGTGGGATAAACTCTTCGCCAAAGATACTTCGGGCAAACTCGCTCAGTTAATGATGGAAGTGGTTGATGGCGACTACTTAACCTTTAAATCAAAAGACGGTGCTTACATTCGTGAACACTTCTTCGGTCGCTATCCAGAAACGGCTGCATTAGTGGCAGATATGAGCGATGATGAAATCTGGAATTTACGTCGTGGTGCTCACGACAGCGAAAAACTTTACGCAGCTTATGCGAAAGCACAAAAAGCCACTAAACCTGTTGTAATCTTAGCTCAACAAGTTAAAGGTTATAAAATTCCAGAAGCGGAAAGTAAAAACACCGCTCACCAATCGAAAAAAATGTCATTAGAGAGCCTTAAAGGTTTCCGTGATTACTTTGAATTACCATTAACCGATGAGCAAGTGGAAAACCTTGAATACATCAAATTTGCCGAAGGTTCAGAAGAGTACAACTACTTGCACGGTCACCGTCAAGCGTTGAACGGTTATGTGCCAGCTCGCCGTCCGAAATTTAATGTGGAATACAAAGTACCAGCTCTCGAAGAATTCCAAGCGTTATTGGAAGAGCAACCGCGTGGCATTTCAACCACAATGGCATTCAGCCGTGCGTTAAATATCTTATTAAAAGATAAAAACATCGGTAAAACTATCGTGCCTATGATCGTGGACGAAGCGCGTACTTTCGGTATGGAAGGCTTATTCCGTCAAATCGGTATCTACAACCCACACGGTCAAAATTATGTGCCGTCAGATCGTGATTTAGTGGCTTACTACCGTGAAGCGAAGGACGGTCAAGTATTGCAAGAGGGTATCAACGAATTAGGTGGTGCAGCATCTTGGGTAGCAGCAGCGACTTCTTACTCAGTCAGCAACCAACCGATGATCCCATTCTTCATTTACTACTCAATGTTCGGTTTCCAACGTGTAGGTGATATGATGTGGCTCGCAGGCGACCAACTTGCCCGTGGCTTTATGGTGGGTGGTACATCAGGTCGTACAACCCTTAACGGCGAGGGCTTACAGCACGAAGACGGTCATAGCCATATCCAAGCGGGCATTATTCCTAACTGTATCACTTACGATCCGTCATTCGCCTTTGAAGTTGCGGTGATTATGCAAGACGGTATCAACCGTATGTACGGCGAAAAACAAGAAGATGTGTTCTACTATATGACCACATTGAACGAAGTAATGGATCAGCCAGCAATGCCAGCGGGTGCGGAAGAAGGTATCCGTAAAGGTCTTTACAAATTTGAAACCGTTCAAGGTAAAGGCAAAGGCCACGTTCAATTATTAGGTTCGGGTGCGATTATGCGTCATGTGCGTGAAGCGGCACAGATCCTTGCGAACGACTACGGCGTAACCTCTGATGTGTTCTCAGCACCGTCATTCAACGAGTTGGCACGTGAAGGTAACGATGCTATCCGTTGGAACTTGTTACACCCAACCGAGACCCCACGCGTGCCATACGTTGCCCAAGTGTTAGCGGATTTACCAACCGTGGCTTCAACGGACTATGTGAAACAATATGCGGATCAAATCCGTGCGTTCGTACCAAGCAAACACTACCACGTTTTAGGTACTGACGGTTTCGGTCGTTCAGACAGTCGTGCAAACTTGCGTGAACACTTTGAGGTGGACGCTCGTTATGTGGTGGTGGCTGCATTATCACAACTTGCCAAAGAAGGCACGGTGGAAACCAAAGTGGTGGCAGATGCCATTGCGAAATTCGGTTTGAACGTAGATCGTATTAACCCGTTATACGCATAACCTCTCAAAACTCTCTCCCAGTAATGGGAGAGAGACAGCGACAAATTGCGTTCAGCAATTTGTCGCAGAGAGAGGGAAAACAAGCGGTCAGTTTCGCAAAAATTTTTACTTATCTCACCGCTTGCCCTCTCCCTGATTTGACTTCTAAACGAAGTCAAATCTGTCCCTCTCCCGAAGGGCGAGGGTTATCGATAATAAGAAGGAACATAAAATGTCAAAACAAATTCAAGTGCCAGATATCGGTGGCGATGAAGTAACTGTAACCGAAGTAATGGTAAAAGTGGGCGACACGATTGCGGTCGATCAATCTATCATCAACGTTGAGGGCGACAAAGCCTCAATGGAAGTACCAGCACCAGAAGCCGGCGTGGTCAAAGAAGTATTAGTGAAAGTGGGCGATAAAGTTTCGACTGGCTCGCCAATGCTTGTATTAGAAGCAGGCGAAGCAGCCCCAGCTCAATCAGAAGCGAAAGAAGCAGCCCCTGCACCAGCAGCAACTGCATCAGCGGTGGTTGAAGTAAATGTACCAGACATCGGTGGCGATGAAGTAAACGTAACTGAAATTATGGTAAAAGTCGGCGACAGCGTTGAAGCAGAGCAGTCAATCATCAACGTTGAGGGCGACAAAGCCTCAATGGAAGTGCCAGCCCCATTCGCAGGTGTGGTAAAAGAGATCTTAATCAACGTGGGCGACAAAGTTTCCACGGGCAAATTGATTATGAAATTTGAAACTCAATCATCAGCCCCTGCAACTTCTGCACCTGTTCAAGCGGAAGCCGCACCACAAGCGGCGGCTTCTGCCGTGAAAGATGTAAACGTGCCAGACATCGGTGGCGATGAAGTGAACGTAACTGAAATTATGGTCAAAGTGGGCGACAGCGTAAGCGAAGAGCAATCGTTGATTACCGTTGAGGGCGACAAAGCCTCAATGGAAGTGCCTGCCCCATTTGCAGGTGTGGTGAAAGAGATCATCGTGAAATCTGGCGACAAAGTGAAAACTGGCTCGTTGATTATGCGATTTGAAGTGCAAGGAGCAGCCCCTGCCGCAGCACCACAAACTGCGGCACAAGCTCAACCAGTGGCAGCCCCTGCACCGCAAGCAGTAGCACCAGCAGCACAACCTGCTCAATCAGGCAACGTAGCAGGTTTAAGCCAAGAACAAGTGGTAGCAAGTGCAGGTTACGCACACGCAACCCCAGTGATCCGCCGTTTAGCACGCGAGTTCGGCATTAACCTTGACAAAGTGAAAGGCACAGGTCGCAAAGGTCGTGTGTTGAAAGAAGACATCGAGGCTTACGTTAAAACTGCGGTGAAAGTGTTTGAAGATGTTCAATCAGGCAAAGCACCTGCAGGCACAGGCGTGGCGAATGGTGCTGGCTTAGGCTTATTACCGTGGCCGAAAGTCGATTTCAGCAAATTCGGCGAAGTCGAAGAAGTTGAATTATCACGCATTAACAAAATTTCAGGTGCGAACTTACACCGCAACTGGGTAATGATTCCACACGTTACTCACTTCGACCGCACCGACATTACCGAGTTAGAAGAATTCCGCAAAGAGCAAAACAAACTCGCTGAAAAACAAAAACTCGATGTGAAAATTACCCCTGTGGTGTTCATTATGAAAGCGGCAGCGAAAGCGTTAGAAGCCTTCCCACGTTTCAACAGCTCGCTTTCAGAAGACGGTCAGCGTTTGACCCTCAAAAAATACATCAACATCGGTGTGGCAGTAGATACCCCGAACGGCTTAGTTGTGCCAGTGTTCAAAAACGTGAACAAAAAAGGCATTATCGAACTTTCACGCGAGTTAATGGAAGTGTCGAAAAAAGCCCGTGAAGGTAAATTAACTGCCTCTGATATGCAAGGTGGTTGCTTCACGATTTCAAGCCTTGGTGGTTTAGGTACAACCCACTTTACCCCAATCGTGAATGCCCCAGAAGTGGCGATCCTCGGTGTGTCAAAATCTGAAATGATGCCAGTTTGGAATGGTAAAGAGTTTACCCCTCGCTTAATGTTACCGCTTTCATTATCGTTCGATCACCGTGTGATTGACGGTGCAGACGGTGCGAGATTCATCAGCTACATCAACGGTGTACTTGCGGACATTCGCCGTTTAGTAATGTAATTAACAAGCGGTCGGATAAGCGAAAATTTCAGCGAATCTGACCGCTTGCAAAATCTCCCCCTAGCCCCTCTTTTGCAAAGAGGGGAGAATATTGAGGAATAAAAAATGAGCAAAGAAATTAAAACACAAGTGGTGGTGCTTGGTGCAGGTCCTGCGGGTTATTCTGCGGCGTTCCGTTGTGCTGACTTAGGTTTAGAAACCGTAATCGTAGAACGTTACTCAACCCTCGGCGGTGTGTGCTTAAACGTAGGTTGTATCCCGTCAAAAGCCTTATTGCACGTGGCGAAAGTAATTGAAGAAGCGAAACACGCAGACAAAAACGGCGTATTTTTTGGCGAGCCAACCATTGATTTAGACAAAGTGCGTGCAGGTAAAGATGCCGTGGTGGCGAAATTGACAGGCGGTTTGGCTGGAATGGCGAAAGCACGTAAAGTAACCGTGGTTGAGGGTTTGGCTTCATTCGTTGATCCAAACACCCTTGTGGCTCGTGATCGTGATGGCAACCCAACCACCATTAAATTTGATAATGCGATCATCGCTGCGGGTTCACGCCCAATTCAATTACCATTCATTCCACACGAAGATCCACGCATTTGGGATTCAACAGATGCCCTTAAATTAAAAGAAGTACCGAAAAAATTACTCATTATGGGCGGTGGCATCATCGGTTTAGAAATGGGTACGGTTTACCACGCCCTCGGTTCAGAAGTGGAAGTGGTGGAAATGTTCGATCAAGTTATCCCAGCCGCGGATAAAGATATGGTGCAAATCTACACCAAACAGATCGAGAAAAAATTCAAGTTAATGCTTGAAACCAAAGTAACCGCCGTTGATGCGAAAGATGACGGCATCTACGTTACAATGGAAGGCAAAGCGTGCAACGACACCAAACGCTATGATGCGGTGCTTGTCGCAATCGGTCGTGTGCCAAACGGCAAATTGATCGATGCAGGTAAAGCAGGCGTGAACGTGGACGAGCGTGGCTTTATCGCGGTAGATAAACAAATGCGTACCAACGTGCCACACATCTATGCGATCGGCGACATCGTTGGTCAGCCAATGTTAGCCCACAAAGGTGTTCACGAAGGCCACGTTGCGGCGGAAGTAATCGCAGGAATGAAACACTACTTCGATCCAAAAGTAATCCCGTCAATCGCCTACACCGAGCCAGAAGTCGCGTGGGTGGGTAAAACCGAGAAAGAGTGTAAGCAAGAAGGCTTAAACTACGAAGTGGCGAAATTCCCGTGGGCAGCATCAGGTCGTGCGATTGCGTCTGAATGTTCAGAGGGTATGACCAAACTCATCTTCGACAAAGACACTCACCGCATTCTTGGTGGTGCGATTGTTGGTGCGAACGGTGGCGAATTACTCGGCGAAATCGGCTTGGCAATCGAAATGGGTTGCGATGCAGAAGATATCGCTTTAACAATCCACGCTCACCCAACCCTACACGAATCAGTTGGCTTAGCTGCCGAAGTATTTGAAGGTTCGGTAACCGATCTACCAAACCCAAAAGCGAAGAAAAAATAATTTTCGTTAAATAACATAAAACCGCCTGAAAGGGCGGTTTTTTTATGATTTGAAATCAGTGAGCATAGTGAAAATTTTGTGAAATCCCACCGCTTGCATCACTAAATATGATGCACCACCAACTTTTTCCCTTGGTAATCCAACACTTCCGCATCGAGGTTGAACACGGTTTTGAGGGTTTGGGGGGTGATGAGGTCGTTGGGGTTGCCGCTCATAATGATTTCGCCGTCTTTCATTGCGACAATAGTGTCGGCGTAGGCGGCTGCCATATTGATGTCGTGCACTACCATTACGGTGGTCAGTTGCAGTTCGTCCGTGAGTTTGCGTAGCAGTCGCATTAGCTCACGAGCGTGGAACATATCGAGGTTGTTGAGGGGTTCATCAAGCAGAACGTGGCTGGTTTGTTGGCAGAAGGTCATTGCGATCAACGCCCGTTGCCGTTGTCCGCCCGAGAGTTCGCTCAAATAGCGGTCGGCAAACGCCGTGAGTTCAAAACGGTCGAGGGCGTGGGCGACAATTTGGCGATCCTGTTCTTGAATTTTGCCCTGATGATGGGGATAACGCCCGAACATCAGCAGATCCTGCACCGTAATGCGGCTATGAATGGCGTTATCTTGGGTCAAAATCGCCAGATGTTGGGCGATAGTGCGAGAGGGCGTTGTGGCAATATCCATTTGGTCGATCAGAATTTGCCCCTGCTGGATCGGTTGTAACCGTGCGATCAGCGAGAGCAGGGTCGATTTGCCCGCCCCATTTGCCCCAATCAAGGCGGTAATCCCGCCGTTAGGAATGGTTAAGTTGATATTATTTAGGATAGTCGCATTGCCGATTTTATGCTGTATATTATTGATTTTAATCATTATTTTTTCCGTCTAAGCATTAAATAGATAAACACCAAACCGCCGACAAATTCGATCACCACACTCAACACCCCTTGCAATTTCATCACTTGTTCAAACAGGGCTTGCCCTGCCACGAGGGTGATCGCCGAAATGAGGAAGGTGAGCGGTAAGCGAATGTGATGATGAATGCTCGGGCTGATCGCATTGACAATCGCACACACCAACAAGCCGAGAAAGAGAATCGGTCCGACAAGGGCGGTGGAAACCGACACCAACACAGCACAACAAATCAGCAGCTGGCGAGAGAATTTGGCATAATCTAGCCCTAATCCGACCGCTTGATCCTTGCCGAGTAGCAACACATCGAGCTTGTGCCGTTGTTGCCACACCCAAATTAGGCTAAGGATCACAATCGCCCCACCAATCCAAAGTAAAGTTGGCTTTACGCTGGTAAATTGAGCGAAAGACGAACCTTGTGCCACCGCAAAATCATTCGGGTCGATCATTCGTTGTAGCAGATTATTCAAACTACGAAACAGCACGCCGAAAATCACGCCGACCAAAATCATTCGGGTCAGATCGCTATTTCTCTTGGTCAGGGTGCGAAACAGCAGTAGCGATCCGCCCAACATTAGCAAGGTTTCAAACAGAAATTTACCGCCGAGATCGAGCTGGGTAAAACCGATGCCACCAAACAAAAACACAAGGGTGGTTTGGGTGAGCAGATAAAGCGAGTCAAAGCCCAAAATGCTGGGGGTTAAAATTGGGTTGTGGGTGAGAGTTTGGAACAGCAGGGTCGAAACGCCGATAGTGTAGGCGATAATCAGCAACAGGGCTAATTTTTGCCCACGAAACGGCAGCACGAACGCCCATTTGCCGTTGCTGTTGTAGGTCATATAAAAGACGCACACGCCGAGTAAAATCAAGGCGAGCCAGCCAAACAAGCGGTAGGATTTGGTCATTTTTTCCCCCGAAACAGCAAATAGAGAAAGATGAGCGTGCCACACACGCCGAAAATGGTCGAAATCGGCACTTCAAACGGGGCGTTGACCACCCGTCCGAGCATATCGCAAATCAGCACAAGGGTTGCCCCGAATAGGGCGACCGCAGGCAAGTTTTGACGAAGTCGGTCGCCTGCCAAGCGTGAAATAATGTTCGGCACGACCAAGCCGATAAAGGGAATTTGCCCGACCGTTACCACCACCACGGCGGTAATCATCGCCACCACAATCAGAGCGAGCCACGTCATCTGTTGATAATTGATGCCGAGGCTGGTGCTGATATTCCGCCCTAGCCCTGCGATACTGAGCTGATCCGCCATTAAATAGACCACCAACGCCAAGCCAGCTGTCAGCCAGAGCAGTTCATATCGCCCCGACAGCACCCCCGAAAAATCGCCCGCAAACCAGACCGAAACCAGTTGTAGCATATCCGTTTGGTAGCCAATAAAGGTCGTTACAGCCTCAATCACATTGCCGAACACAATTCCAATCAGCGGTAGCATCAGTTGTTGATGAGGGGGAAGCTGGCGAATGAGCAACATAAAAATCCCCATTCCGAGCAGGGCAGACAGGGTAGCCAGCGACATTTTGACGATCAACGCCGAAGCAGGAAAAAAGAGGCTGGCGAGCAGAATCCCGACCGCGGCACTTTGGCTTGCCCCGATCATACTCGGCTCGATAAAACGGTTTTTCAGCACAATTTGCAACACCATTCCAGCAATGCTGAGGGTTGCCCCCACTAAAATGATCGCCAAGGTGCGAGGAATACGGCTCACGAGCAACAGCTGCAACTGCTCAGGATTTTGCCACACCTGCGACCAATTAAAATCCGCCACCCCAATCGCCATACTGATTGGGCAGAGGATTAACAAAAGAAGAAAGCTGAGTTGGTTTAATGATAATTTCATTAGAAAGATAAATTATCCCCTCTACCGCTTGCGGGAGAGGGACAGATTTTTCTTCGTTAAGAAGAAAAATCAGGGAGAGGGAAAAATTAGCGGAAATCCTACCGCTTGTTCCCTCTCTCTGCCAAAAATGCTGAACGCATTTTTTGCTGTCTCTCTCCCACAAGTGGGCGAGAGTTGATAAAAATAGGGCGTGAAGCTCACGCCCAAGATTTTATGATGGATTATTTTTTCTCAAACGCCGTTTTAATTGCCGTTAAATCTTGCTTGATCTGTTCCACGCCACCTGGTGCGAGGTAAGAGGCACTGCTGAGGTAAACCACTTGCCCATTTTTCCACGCTTTGGTTTGACGCACGAGATCGTTATCCAACACCTCTTTCGCCGATTGACCTTCCTCGCCAACCGCCGCAATGCGGTCTAACACGAATAACCAATCTGGGTTGAGTTTTTGGATAAATTCAAAGCTAATCGGCTGACCGTGTCCAGCGGATTTGATCGTCTCGTCCGCCATTGGTACGCCTAAATCGTTGTGAATCCAACTTAAACGATAACCGCTACCAAACGCCGATACTTTTCCGCCGTTCACGAGAATGATTAAACCGTTACCTTTGCCTTTCACCGCTTCTTTGGTTTGGTTGAACAGGGTTTCCACTTCGCCTTTCAATTTTGCAGCATCGGCTTCTTTATCGAATAATTTACCGAAACTGTCGATACGGGTTAAACCGCTCTCGATCAACTTATCGCCGTTGTCGGTTAAATCAATGGTCGGGGCGAGGGCTTTCACATCGTCAAATTTCTTCGCCGAACGTGTGCCGACAATGATTAAATCAGGCTGTAATTCATTCAACGCTTCTAAGTTTGGCTCGAACAATGTGCCGACTTTTTTCGATTGAGCAAAAGTCGGTTCAAGGTAAGGCAAGGCTTTCACTGCATCAGGGGTGGCATCCACTTTCACGCCCAACGCCTGCAAGGTATCAAGGCTACCCGTATCAAACACCGCAATTTTCTTCGGTGGGGCTTGAAGCGTAACCTCGCCACGAGCGGTTGGAATCGTAACATCTTTTGCCAACGCCGAAGCGGTAAACGCCGCTACTGCCGTTAAAGTGAAAAGTGCTTTTCTTAACATAGAAACTCCTTTTAGTTTTTAGTGAGAATAATTCGCAAATCATTTTAGCGGATTTTGCAAAAGAAGAAAGCACAAAATGCAAAAATAAGTAAGCTTTTTGTAAAGAGGTTAGCTATACAAAGATAAAAGCCCTGAAATTACAGGGCTTAAAGTGATTTTTGAAATGTTATGAAAAACAATGAAATGCAGGAAAATTATTCCCACTCGATTGTCGCTGGCGGTTTTCCGCTGACATCGTAAACCACGCGAGAAATGCCGTTTACTTCGTTGATGATGCGGTTTGACACTTTGCCGAGTAAATCATACGGCAGGTGAGCCCAGTGGGCGGTCATAAAGTCGATAGTTTCGACCGCACGCAGGGAAACAACCCAGTCGTATTTGCGACCATCGCCCATTACGCCGACCGATTTAACTGGCAGGAAGACGGTAAAGGCTTGGCTGACTTTTTGATACCAACCCGATTTGTGCAATTCTTCGATAAAGATCGCATCGGCTTTGCGCAACAGATCGCAGTACTCTTTTTTGATCTCGCCTAACACTCGCACCCCTAAGCCTGGGCCGGGGAATGGGTGGCGGTTGATCATTTCCGCTGGCAAGCCAAGTGCCAAGCCGATTTTACGCACTTCATCTTTGAACAATTCACGCAGCGGTTCAACTAAGCCAAGTTTCATATAGTCCGGTAAACCGCCAACATTGTGGTGTGATTTGATCACGTGAGCTTTGCCCGTTTTGCTCGCCGCAGATTCAATCACATCAGGGTAGATCGTGCCTTGGGCGAGCCATTTTACGCTGGTCAATTTTTTCGATTCATCATCGAAAACGTCCACGAACACTTTGCCGATGGTTTTGCGTTTCGCTTCTGGGTCGGCAATGCCGTTCAGTGCGTTTAAGAAACGATCTTCCGCATTAACGTGGATAATGTTCAAGCCGAATTTATCGCCGAACATTTCCATTACTTGTTCTGCTTCGTTGAGGCGAAGCAAGCCGTTATCCACGAAAACGCAGTGCAAGTTTTTGCCGATCGCACGGTGCAACAAGAGTGCGGTTACCGAAGAGTCCACGCCCCCCGATAAACCCAAAATTACCTCGTCATCGCCCACTTGCTCTTTAATGCGAGCTACTGCGTCTTCGATAATGTTTTCGGCAGTCCATTTACGTTCGCAGCCACAAATTCCCACCACAAAATTGGTTAATAATTCCAAACCGCTTTTGGTGTGGGTAACTTCGGGGTGGAACTGCACGCCATAGAAACGGCGACTTTCGTCCGACATCGCTGCAATCGGACAGGTTGGGGTAACGCCGGTAATTTGGAAGCCAGCAGGTAGGCGAGTAACTTTATCGCCGTGGCTCATCCAAACGTCTAATTTCGGGGTGCAAGCGGTGAGATCATCGTTTAATTTTGCAAATAACGCATCACTGGCTTGCAATTCCACGGCAGCGTAGCCAAACTCACGGTGATCAGAAGTTTCGGTTAAACCGCCCAACTGCATCGCCATTGTTTGCATACCGTAGCAAATCCCTAGCACTGGCACGCCAGCGTTAAACACATATTCAGGGGCACGAGGGCTACCTGCTTCGGTGGTGCTTTCAGGCCCGCCTGAAAGAATGATCCCCGTAGGGTTAAATTCACGGATCTGTGCTTCGGTAACGTCCCACGCCCAAAGTTCGCAGTAAACCCCAATCTCACGCACTCGGCGTGCGATCAGTTGCGTATATTGTGAACCGAAGTCCAAAATCAAAATTTTGTGGTTATGAATGTTTGTCATTGTTGCTCTCTATTGTGAAAAAATTCGGGGATATTTTAGTATAGTTAAATTATTCTACTCCACGTTCTCTAAGAATATCTCTAATTTCATTTAAAGCTTTTAAATGCTTTTGTTCATATTGGTTTGGCGTTAGATAAGCTCGTATAGAAAGTAGGCTGAATATAGCTCCAGGAAATGTATATATCCAATTTACAAAGTTAGAAAAATTCGGATCTTTATAATAACCATAAATAGCAGCTAGCAGTAATATAATAATTGAAAATATTACACATGGTTCCTTTTCTTTTTTTCTTCTTTGAGATTCCTTTTTAAGTTGATTTTGTCTAAATTCTCTTTCCTCAAATAGTTCTTCATCAGTACATTGGATATAAAGTTTTCCTATATTTGTATTATTATTTTCTTGAATAATAATATCACCTGTTCCAGAATGGTTAGCATCTCTAAATTTCATATAATAGCTCCGTTAAATATAAAGTATTTGTGTGAGATAATATTTCTAAATTGAATAATACAAGGGGACAGATTTGATGAAATTTCAAAAAATCTTACCCCTTGCATTGTTAGCTCAACCGATAATTCGGGGCTTCTTTGGTAATGGTTACATCGTGTACGTGGCTTTCTTTGATACCTGCACCGCTGATTCGTACGAATTGAGCTTTGGTGCGAAGATCTTCGATAGTGGCACAGCCGGTCAAGCCCATACAAGAGCGTAGGCCGCCCATTTGTTGGTGGATAATCTCTTTGAGGTAGCCTTTGTAGGGAATGCGTCCCTCAATGCCCTCTGGCACGAGTTTGTCGGCAGCATTGTCGGATTGGAAATAGCGGTCCGATGAGCCTTTTGACATCGCCCCGAGTGATCCCATTCCGCGGTAAGATTTAAATGCTCGTCCTTGGTAAAGCTCGATTTCGCCAGGGGCTTCTTCCGTGCCTGCGAACATTGATCCCACCATTACGCAGCTTGCCCCTGCGGCAATCGCTTTGGCGATGTCGCCTGAGTAGCGGATACCGCCGTCGGCGATCACAGGAATCCCACGCTCTTTCAAGGCTTCGGCAGCGTCTGCAATGGCGGTAATTTGAGGCACGCCCACGCCGGTTACGATTCGGGTGGTACAGATTGAGCCTGGCCCGATCCCCACTTTTACTGCACTCGCCCCAGCGTCCGCAAGGGCAATCGCCCCCTCGGCGGTGGCAACGTTGCCTGCGATAATCGGTAAGTTTGGATATTTGGCTCGGGTTTCACGCACACGTTGTAGCACGCCCTCGGAATGACCGTGCGAGCTGTCGATTAACAACACGTCCACCCCTGCTTGCACAAGGGCTTCGATCCGTTCTTCGTTACCAGGGCCAGCACCCACCGCCGCTCCGACACGCAAACGCCCTAATTCATCTTTACAGGCGTTCGGTTTTTGTTCCGCTTTTTGGAAATCTTTAACGGTGATCATTCCTTTAAGTTGGAAATCATCATTTACCACTAGCACTTTTTCGACACGGTGTTGGTGCATTAAATCTAAAATTTGCTCACGCGACGCGTTTTCTTTGACGGTAACTAAACGCTCTTTCGGGGTCATCATTGAGGCAACGGTTTTGCTCAAATCTTTCACAAAACGGGTATCACGCCCTGTAATAATTCCCACTAAGTTACCGCTTGCATCGACCACAGGGTAGCCTGCGAAGCCGTTTTTCTTAGTTAATTCCGCCAATTCGGCAAGGCTAAGATCAGGGCTGACGGTGATCGGATCGGTAACTACACCGCTCTCAAATTTTTTCACTTTACGGACGCGATCCGCTTGGCGTTCAACGGACATATTCTTATGAATAAAGCCGATTCCGCCCTCTTGGGCAAGGGAAATCGCCAATTTGGTTTCGGTAACGGTATCCATCGCCGCCGAGAGCATTGGGATATTTAAGCGGATTTCTTTGGTAAGTTGGGTGGAAAGGTTGGCGGTGTTTGGAAGCACCGTAGAGTGGGCTGGAACAAGAAGAACATCATCAAAGGTTAATGCCTCTTGTTTAATTCGTAATGCCATTGCAATAGTTCCTTAAAAATAAAAAATGAAAGGGGAAAAATTGCGGGCGGATTATACAGATCTTCTCGCCTTTTGTAAATTTGAAAACGCAAACGGTTGCTGTTTTTTGAAAATAATTGGCGATTTTTTCGCTATCGTGTTTGGCTATCACAAAAATTTAACTATTCCATAAAGTTAAGGGCTTGAATCGCCCCAATTTGCCCTTACATTGTGCTAGACTTATCACTTTTGTAAAACCGTAAAAAGGAAGCAATGGGCAGAAAACGCAGTGCCAGTTCATCACGTTGGCTGGCGGAACATTTTAAGGATCAGTTCGTCCAAAAGGCACACAAGCAGAAATTGCGTTCCCGTGCCTATTTTAAATTAGATGAAATTCAACAAACCGACCGCTTGTTTAAGCACGGAATGACGGTGGTTGATCTCGGTGCCGCCCCTGGGGGCTGGTCGCAATATGTGGTAACGCAAATTGGCTCGAAAGGGCGAGTGATTGCCTGCGATATTTTGGATATGAACCCGATTGTCGGGGTCGATTTTTTGCAGGGCGATTTCCGTGAAGAAAGTGTGCTGAATGCGTTGCTGGAACGGGTTGGCGAGGGCAAGGTTGATGTGGTAATGTCGGATATGGCACCTAATTTCAGCGGAATGCCGTCCGTTGATATTCCCCGAGCGATGTATTTGGTGGAATTGGCGTTGGATATGTGTCGCCAAGTGTTAGCACCAAAAGGCAGTTTTGTGGTCAAAGTGTTTCAGGGCGAGGGCTTTGATGACTATCTCAAACAAATCCGCTCAATGTTTAGCACGGTAAAAGTGCGTAAGCCAGAGGCTTCCCGTGATCGTTCGCGAGAAGTGTATATTGTGGCAACAGGCTACAAAGGCTGATGCAAGCGGTCGGATTTGCGAGAATTTTTGCAAATTTTTCGCCAAATCCCACCGCTTTTGTAGTAATCTTTACAGGTTTTCAATGTTAAGAGGAAATCCATCTTGAACGATATGATTAAAAATATCCTGCTTTGGGTCGTGGTCGCCGTGGTGCTGATGACGGCATTTGAAGGATTTAACAACAACTTCGCGGGTGAAAACCGTGCGGCATATTCCACTTTTATTAGCGATTTAAAAGATAATCGCTTGAAAGAGGTGAATTTTGCCAGCGGCAGCGAAGTGATGACCATCACCAAAAATGACGGAGCGAAATACCAAACGGTGATGCCGATGTACGACCGTGATTTGCTCAACGATTTGTTGAAAAAGAACGTAACGGTGGTGGGCGAACCGCAGGAAAAACGTGGCATTTTTTCGCAGATTTTGATCTCGTGGTTCCCGATGCTGATGTTAATCGGCTTTTGGTTGTTCTATATGCGACAAATGCAGGGCGGTGGCGGACGCAACCCAATGAGTTTCGGCAAGAGCAAAGCGAAAATGCTCGCCCCAGACCAGATCAAAACGACTTTTGCTGATGTGGCAGGTTGCGATGAAGCGAAGGAAGAAGTTGCCGAAGTGGTGGATTTCCTCAAAGATCCGAGCAAATTCCAAAAATTGGGCGGACGGATTCCGAAAGGGATTTTAATGGTCGGCCCACCTGGGACGGGTAAAACCCTGCTTGCCAAAGCGATTGCTGGCGAGGCGAAAGTGCCGTTCTTCACAATGGCAGGTTCAGACTTCGTGGAAATGTTTGTCGGCGTGGGGGCTTCGCGTGTGCGTGATTTGTTCGAGCAAGCCAAGAAAAATGCCCCTTGTATCATCTTTATTGACGAGATCGACGCAGTCGGTCGCAAACGTGGTGGGGCTGGATTTAGCGGCGGTCACGATGAGCGTGAACAAACCCTCAACCAAATGTTGGTCGAAATGGACGGCTTTGAGGGCAGCGAGGGCGTGATTATCATTGCAGCGACTAACCGTTCTGATGTGTTGGATAATGCATTAACACGTCCAGGGCGTTTTGACCGTCAAGTGATGGTCGGTTTGCCAGACGTGAAAGGACGTGAGCAAATTTTGAAAGTGCATATGAAAAAAGTACCGCTTGCACCTGATGTTGATCCGATGATTATCGCACGCGGCACCCCTGGTTATTCAGGGGCGGAACTGGCGAATTTGGTGAACGAAGCCGCATTATTCTCGGCACGAGCCAATCAAAAAGTGGTCACGATGAATGATTTTGAAAAAGCGAAAGACAAAATCAATATGGGGCCAGAACGCCGTTCAATGGTAATGACCGAAGAGCAGAAAGAATCGACCGCTTACCACGAGGCAGGACACGCGATTGTGGGTTACCTAATGCCAGAACACGATCCCGTACATAAAGTAACCATTATTCCACGCGGGCGAGCATTAGGCGTAACTTTCTTCTTGCCAGAGGGCGACAAAATTAGCATTACCCACAAACAACTCGAAGGCAAACTCGCCAGCATTTACGGCGGACGTTTGGCGGAAGAGTTGATTTATGGCAAAGAGAACATCTCAACGGGGGCTTCTAGTGATATTCAAGTCGCCTCGGGCATTGCCCGCCGAATGGTAACGGAATGGGGCTTCTCGAAAAATCTCGGGCCAATTCTCTATAAAGAGGAAGAAGCATTCGCCCCGAAAGTAGTTTCCGAAGATACGGCGAAATTGATTGACGAAGAAGTGCGTGCGATCATTGAGCGTAACTACGAACGAGCCAGACAAACCTTGCTCGACAATATGGACATCTTACACGCAATGAAAGATGCCCTAATGAAGTACGAAACCATTGATATGCCACAAATCAAAAACTTAATGGAACGTAAACCTGTGGGCGAACCTGCTGGCTGGAATGATAACAATAACAGCAGTAGCAACGACCAAAATGGTACAACCACACTTGATGAAGAAGATAATAGTTCTACCTCAAATGTGAACCCACAGCCGAATGTGTAAGCGGTAAGTTCTCAAAAATAAAACCGAACAGCGAAAGTTGTTCGGTTTTTTTGTCTTTATACTATAAAAATAGTAAGTGTGATGTTCACAAGTTTTCTTTGTGATTTTTTAACCTAGACATTGTTCCCAATGAAAGTGTAATTTTTCCGAAAATGCTTAAAGTGCCGCTAATTTTGCACAAAAAATAGTTGAATTGCCTAAACTTTTAACACTCAAACGGAAATAATAAATTTTTTGAAAAAAAAAGGTTGCACGAAAAAATTTATCCCCTATAATGCACCACATCGAACGCGGGGTGGAGCAGCTTGGTAGCTCGTCGGGCTCATAACCCGAAGGTCGTTGGTTCAAATCCAGCCCCCGCAACCAGTTTTAAGGCTCATCGTCTTGGTCAAGACGGTGAGTTTTGTTTTATGGTGATTTTGCAAATTGGCAAAAATTTTCGTAAAACAAACCGCTTAAAGCCTCAATTTTGTTTGGGGCTTTTTTGTGGCTGGTACAATGTGAAACGTATCAAGAGAGCTGGTGAGGCTCTTTTTTTATACCTGTGATTTGGAGGAAGTTTTGGCAACCTTAGAACAAAAACTCGAAGATCTTGTATCAGGTACGATTGAATCTATGGGCTGTGAGCTTGTGGGGATTGAGTGCCAGCGTGCAGGGCGTTTTTTAACCGTGCGTCTTTATATTGACAAAGAGGGCGGTGTTACCATTGATGATTGCTCGGACGTGAGTCGTCAAGTGAGTGCGATTTTAGACGTGGAAGATCCGATTGCGGATAAATATAACCTTGAAGTGTCGTCCCCAGGTTTAGATCGCCCGCTGTTCACCCTTGCCCACTACGAGCGTTTTGTGGGGCGTGAGATTGTGATTCACTTACGCATTCCAATGTTCGATCGCCGTAAATGGCAGGGCAAACTTGAAAAAGTGGACGGGGATATGATTACCCTCACGGTGGATAACGAAGAACGTGCCTTTGCGTTCGGCAATATCCAAAAAGCGAACTTAATTCCGGTATTTAATTTTTAATTGTAAAGGTATCACGCAATGAGCAAAGAGATTTTATTAGCCGCCGAAGCGGTATCAAACGAGAAACAATTACCAAAAGATGCCATTTTTGAAGCCCTTGAAACAGCTTTGACGATTGCCACCAAAAAAAGCAAAGAATTTGATATTGATGTGCGTGTGGTGGTGGATCGTAAAACGGGCGATTTCCAAACCTTCCGCCGTTGGTTAGTGGTGGAAGAAGTAACCAATATGACCCGTGAAATCAGCCTTGAAGCGGCACAATTTGAAGATCCAAATGTGCAACTTGGTGATTTTGTGGAAGATGAAGTGGAATCCATCGAATTTGGTCGTGTGGCGATTCAGACGTTCGGTCAAGTAATCAAAACTAAAATCCGTGAAGCGGAACGCAACAAAATCATTGATGAATTCCGTGCTTACGAGGGCAAAATCATTACCGCAACCGTGAAGAAAGTAACCCGTGAGAGTATTTTCCTTGAATTAGCCGGCAAAACCGAAGACATCAAAGGCGAAGCGGTGATCGTGCGTGAAGATATGCTTCCGCGTGAGAATTTCCGCCCAGGCGACCGTGTGCGTGGTGTGCTATATGCGATCAAACCTGAATCAAAAGGTCCGCAACTTTTCGTAACGCGTTCTAAGCCGATTATGCTTGAACAGTTGTTCCGCCTTGAAGTGCCAGAGATCGGCGAAGAGTTGATCGAAATTAAAGGAGCTTCGCGTGATCCAGGTTCGCGAGCAAAAATTGCGGTGAAAAGCAACGATAAACGCATTGACCCAGTGGGTGCGTGCGTGGGTATGCGTGGGGCGCGTGTGCAAGCGGTAAGTAACGAGCTTGGCGGCGAGAAAGTGGATATCGTGCTTTGGGACGACAACCCAGCTCAATATGTAATCAATTCAATGGCACCAGCGGACGCCAGTTCGATTATGGTGGACGAAGCAAACCACTCAATGGATATTGCGGTGGAAGCGAGTGCCTTGGCACAGGCGATTGGTCGCAACGGTCAAAACGTGCGTTTGGCAACCCAATTAACGGGCTGGGCGTTAAACGTGATGACTACCGATGATCTTTCAGCAAAACATCAAGAAGAAGACGGCAAAGTGATTAAATTACTCGTGTCTGCGTTAGAAATTGACGAAGAGTTTGCCGAAGTGTTGATCGAAGAAGGCTTTACTTCGTTAGAGGCGATTGCTTACGCCCCAGTGAATATGATCACGGCGATTGATGGCTTAGAAGATGAAGACTTGGTGGAAGAGCTACAAAGCCGTGCCAAAAATGCGATTACCGCCCAAGCCCTCGCCGAAGAAGAAGCCTTGAAACAGGCGAAAATTGACGAGAAATTGCTCAACTTAGAGGGAATGGATCGCCACATTGCGTTCCGTTTGGCGGAAAAATCGATCACCACCCTTGAAGATCTTGCAGAGCAAGGCGTGGATGATTTGGCGGATATTGAAGAATTATCGGCAGAAAAAGCGGGCGAACTGATTATGGCGGCTCGTCAAATTTGTTGGTTTAGCTAAGAGAGGACACAACAATGACCGAAACAACAGAGAAAAAAGGCAAATTAACCTTAGGGCGAAAGAAAAATAACGATACGGTAAGCACCACCACTACCAGCGGCAAAACGCAAGCGGTGGAATTACATACTAAAAAGAAACCGATTGATCCCGAAGTGCTAAAAGCCCGTGCAGAAAAGGCAGAGAAAGAAGCCAAGGCAAAAGCCAAAGCGGAAGCGGAAAAATTAGCAGCTGAAAAAGCGGCAAAAGAACAAGCGGAAAAAGAAGCGAAAGCCAAAGCAGAAGCCGAGGCAAAAGCCGCCGAAGCTGCAAAACAAACGGCAGAACCGACCGCTAAAAAAGCCCACGCAATGCCGGTAATGCCAAACAGCAAGCCGAAAGCAGAGAAAAAAGCCGAAGAAAAACCTGCACCGAAAGCGGAAAAAGTGGTCGATGCAGAAAAAGAGGCGAAGAAAAAAGAAGAAGCGGAATTACGCCGTAAACAAGAAGCCTTGGCTCGCGAAAAAGCGGAAATGGACGCCAAACGTGCGGCAGAAAATGCACGCCGTTTAGCGGAAATTGAACGTGAAGAAGCCCAAGAAAATGGCGAAGATTTTGAAGACGACAAATTCACATCAAGCTACGCGAGAGAAGCCGAGCGTGATGCCGAACGCCGTAGTGAGGGCAATCGTGGCCGTGGTAAACCTGCGGTGGCAAAAGCGAAAAAAGGCGGTCGTGATGATGAAAGCAACAAAAACGAACGTCAATCGGATCGCCGTAATCAAAAAGATGCGAAAGGCAAGGGCAAACACGGCAAAAAAGGCAGTGCAATTCAGCAAGGCTTTACCAAGCCAGCCCAGCCTGTTACCCGTGATGTGGTGATCGGCGAAACCATTACCGTGGCGGAACTTGCCAACAAAATGGCAGTGAAAGCGACCGAAATCATCAAAACAATGATGAAAATGGGCGAAATGGTTACGATCAACCAAGTGATCGACCAAGAGACCGCACAATTAGTGGCGGAAGAAATGGGACACAAAGTGATCTTGCGTAAAGAGAACGAGTTGGAAGAATCGGTGCTCGAAGATCGTGATGTTCACGCCGAAAAAGTTACCCGTGCACCCGTGGTTACCATTATGGGACACGTTGACCACGGTAAAACTTCCTTGCTCGACTATATCCGTAAAGCGAAAGTGGCGGCAGGCGAGGCTGGCGGTATTACCCAGCACATTGGTGCCTATCACGTTGAAACCGATGATGGCAAGATGATTACCTTCCTCGATACCCCAGGACACGCTGCCTTTACCTCAATGCGTGCAAGGGGTGCGAAAGCGACAGATATCGTGGTGCTTGTGGTGGCAGCGGACGATGGCGTAATGCCGCAAACGATTGAAGCGATCCAACACGCCAAAGCGGCAGGTGTGCCAATGGTGGTGGCGGTGAACAAAATCGACAAACCAGAAGCCAACCCAGATCGTGTCGAAACCGAATTATTACAACACGATGTGATCGCGGAAAAATTTGGTGGCGACACCCAATTTGTGTATGTGTCAGCGAAAAAAGGGACAGGCGTGGACGAATTGCTTGATGCGATCTTGCTACAATCGGAAGTGTTAGAACTTTCGGCAGTGAAAGACGGAATGGCAAGCGGTGTGGTGATCGAATCTTACCTCGATAAAGGTCGGGGTCCAGTGGCGACAATCCTTGTCCAATCAGGGACGCTCAACCGTGGCGACATCGTCCTTTGCGGTTTTGAATACGGTCGTGTGCGTGCAATGCGTGATGAAAACGGTAAAGATATTGATGCCGCAGGCCCGTCAATCCCTGTTGAAGTGCTTGGTCTTTCAGGCGTGCCAGCCGCCGGTGATGAAGCGACCGTGGTGCGTGATGAGAAGAAAGCCCGTGAAGTGGCACTCTATCGTCAAGGTAAATTCCGTGAAGTGAAATTGGCACGTCAGCAAAAAGCGAAACTGGAAAATATGTTTAGCAATATGGCGGAAGGCGATGTGGCGGAATTGAACGTAATCGTGAAAGCGGACGTTCAAGGCTCGGTGGAAGCAATTTGCCAAGCGTTAATGGAACTTTCAACGGACGAAGTGAAAGTGAAAATCGTGGGTTCGGGCGTAGGTGGAATCACCGAAACCGATGCGACCCTCGCCGCCGCCTCAAATGCGATTATGGTTGGCTTTAACGTGCGTGCCGATGCGTCCGCCCGCCGTGTGATTGAAACCGAAAGCATTGATTTACGTTACTACTCAATCATTTACGAGTTGCTCAACGAAATCAAAGCGGCAATGAGCGGTATGTTACAACCTGAATTTAAACAAGAAATCATCGGACTTGCCGAAGTGCGTGATGTGTTCCGCCACCCGAAATTTGGGGCGATTGCAGGTTGTATGGTTACCGAGGGTATCGTGAAACGCAACAACCCAATCCGTGTCTTGCGTGATAACGTGGTGATCTTCGAGGGCGAATTGGAATCCCTACGCCGCTTCAAAGATGACGTATCCGAAGTGCGTAACGGTATGGAATGTGGTATCGGCGTGAAAAACTACAACGATGTCAAAGTCGGCGACCAGATCGAAGTGTTTGAAATCGTAGAAGTTAAACGCACGATCTAACCTGTGCAAGCGGTGGGATTGTGGAAAATTTTTACGAATCTTACCGCTTATTTTGGAACATATTTGGGACACGAGCATCGTGTCCCTACGTAGGGACGCCACGCTGGCGTCCTTAGCTTGAATTTGACGAAACCGCTCAACGCAAAATGACGGGGGATTTGTTTGAGCAATGATTAAAATGTAGGGGCGGATTTTATATCCGCCCTTAATAGCGAAAATTTCGTAAAATCTTACCGCTTACATTTTCCCTTATGGCTTTTAAAAATCCCAAAAGTCATAAGGAAAAATTCAGTTAAACTTAATGAGGAAAGCAAATGGCTTGGATTTATTTGATTTTAGCAGGGCTAATGGAAATCGGCTGGCCCGTTGGGTTGAAAATGGCACAACAGGCGGAAACCCGTTGGTTGGGGATTTTCGTAGCAATCACTTTTATGGCAGCCAGTGGTGCTTTATTGTGGTTAGCTCAACGCACCATTCCGATTGGCACTTCTTACGCCGTCTGGACAAGCATCGGGGCGGTGGGTACATTTTTAGTGGGCGTGATGTTTTATAACGACCCTGCTAATCTCGGCAAATACCTCGGCGTGTTGCTGGTGGTGGCGGGCGTGGTGGTGTTAAAACTATCCAGCTAATTGAGTGTCTATCCAAAAAGATGCCACGTTATCGTGGCATTATCCATTTTTTATTTAACCAAAAGAGAGAACAACAATGGCAAGAGAATTTAGCCGTGCCGACCGTGTGGCACAAGAATTACAAAAAGAGATCGCAATTATTTTGCAACGTGAAGTCAAAGATCCTCGGATCGGAATGGTAACGGTTTCCGATGTGGAAATCAGCCGTGATTTAGCCTACGCCAAAATTTTCGTTACGTTCTTATTTGATAACGATGAAAGTGCGGTGGCACGAGGTTTAGAGGGCTTGAACAAGGCTTCGGGCTACATTCGCACCCTTGTCGGCAAAGCAATGCGGTTACGCATCGTGCCAGAGTTGCGATTTGTTTACGATCAATCGTTAGTTGAGGGAATGAGAATGTCCAACCTCGTTACCAACGTGGTGCGTCAAGACCAAGCTCGCCACGTTGATGAGGGCGAGTAAGTGTCGAAACCACGCAAAAAATGGCGGGATATTCACGGCGTTTTTCTGCTGGATAAACCGCAGGGAATGTCGTCTAACGATATTTTGCAAAAGGTCAAACGCCTGTTTCAAGCCAATAAAGCAGGGCATACGGGGGCGTTAGATCCCCTTGCCACGGGAATGTTACCGATCTGCTTGGGCGAGGCGACCAAATTTTCGCAATTTTTGTTGGATTCCGACAAACGCTATCGAGTGATCGCCAAATTGGGCGAACGCACCGATACTTCGGACGCAGACGGTCAAGTGGTGCAAACCCGAGCGGTTGCGGTGGAACAAGCGGATATTTTGGCGGCGTTAGAGCCATTTCGAGGCGAGATTTTGCAAGTGCCGACAATGTTTTCCGCCCTCAAATATCAAGGCAAGCCCCTTTACGAATACGCCCGAGCAGGGATTACCGTTGAGCGAGAGGCTCGCCCGATTACGATTTTTGAGCTAACCTTTATCGATTATCAAGCCCCGTACTTAACCCTTGAAGTGCATTGTTCCAAAGGCACTTACATTCGTACGCTGGTGGACGATTTGGGCGAAGCCCTCGGTTGTGGGGCTCACGTTACAATGTTACGCCGTTTGGCGGTGGCAAACTATCCAATTGAAGCGATGATGAGCTGGGACGATTTGCAAAAATTTGCGGAAAACCAACCGCTTGCAGAGTTGGATCAGCATTTGTTACCAATGGATAGTGCCGTTTCCAGCCTGCCAAAATTGAGCCTGACCGCTGAGCAAACCAAAGCGGTGGGATTTGGTCAGCGAGTGAAATTCGACAATCCGCAACAATTACAAGGTTTGGTGCGACTTTTTTCCGACAACGATCAATTTCTAGGCGTGGCGGAAATTCGACAGGATAATGTGATTCGTCCTAATCGAATGGTGAATGTTTGATCGACTTTTCTTTCTTCACCTGTTTGGGTCGCAAGCATTGCGACCCTACGGTAGGGACGCCACGCTGGCGTCCTTTCCCTTAAAATTAACGAAACCGCTCAACGCAAAATGACGGGGAAATCAGTCGTCATTGATTAGGCGATAAATTTATAGATTAAAAAGTAGGTAAAATGAAAAAATTATTTCTTCTTCCTTTAACAATTATTACCCTTGCAATAACGGGCTGTTCTTCAAATAACACTCAATCCGTATCAGGGCTGGCAATGGACGCTAAATATAGCAAAGGGCGTTCCGTCAGCAATTTTAATGATTATGTGAATTTCTTAAAACGTAAAGCGGCGGGGGCTGGGGTGTCGGCGAAGACGTTGAGTTCGCAGCAGCAGATCAATTACGTTTACCGTGCGGTGGAATTGGACGAACAGCAAGCGGCTCGCAAGCGTGATCCGAATTTACCTCCGCCACCGCCGAATCCAAATGGGGTAACCAATTACCTCAACAAAGTGCTGACCCCAGCCAAAGTGGATATGGCGGCGGAACGTTGGTGGACTTATCAGCAGCCTCTTACCAAAGCCAGCAAAAAATATGGGGTGCAGAAAGAGTACATTCTCGCCCTGTGGGGAATGGAAAGCAGTTTCGGGCGTTATCAAGGCAACTTTGACGTGCTTTCGGTGCTTGCCACCCTTGCCTTTGACGGTCGCCGTGAAAAATTATTCACCCAAGAATTCGTCAATGCGATGAAAATGCTGGACGACAAATCCATTCGCCGTAGCGAAATGAAAGGCTCGTGGGCAGGGGCGATGGGGCAAACTCAATTTATGCCGACCACCTACCTCAAATATGCAGCGGACGGCAACGGCGACGGCAAAAAAGATATTTGGAATGATCAATATGACGCATTCGCCTCGATTGCCAAATATCTGTCGAGCGTGGGCTGGGATAATCAACGACCGTGGGGCGTGGAAGTCAAGCTCGCTCAACCGATTGATTTAAGTTTCGCAGGCATTGAGGACAAAAAAGCGAAAAGCCTTGCGGAATGGCAGGCAATGGGCGTTTATCTCGCCTATCCAAACGCCCAAGAGAGCCAAAAACTCGCCAAACTCAACGGCACAAAATTGTGGCTAGTTCGCCCAGATAAAGAGGTGGGGCGAGCGTTTCTCGTGTCGAATAACTACCGCACCTTGTACGATTGGAACAAATCCAACAACTTCGTAGTGAGTATCGGCAAATTTGCTGACCGCATTTTATCCAGTGTCGGACAATAATTTTCAATTTTTGAATTGAATGCGACACCAGATGTCGTAGTGCCTTGCTAAAATCGTTTCTGCCTAATTCTGGGCGGAAACGATTTTTTATGAGGAAAACAAAATGAACGATCAAATTGAGATTGATGATATGAATGAGTGGATTGAAATACCGACAATGCCAACACCACCAATGGATGAAGTGATCGCCTATGTGCGAGAAAGTGGTGTAACAACTATCAGCGGCTTACAACGCCACTTCCAAATCAACTTCAACCAAGCTGCAAGGCTGATAGAACAGTTAGAAGATCAAGGGATCATTTCCCCACCCGTTCGAGAGAATAAACGCCATATCTTGACGGAATAAACCATAACAAGCGGTGGAATTTTGAAAAATTTGGCAAAATCCCACCGCTTGTATTCAATTTTGCGAAAGGGATCACAGAAATCAACTTTGCCCCTTGTGATTCGGTGTTAAAAAATTTAAGCTAATCGCCTTTGAAAGTAAACTTCATCATCAATCTATTTTTTGAAGTAAAAGAGAGGTCAAAATGTTATTAGGCGATCTATCCCGTGCTGATTATGCCAAATCCCTTCCCCCTGTATTTGCTCGTCTTTGTGCTAAATTAAACAGTCTTGATTTAGCCAATTTGCCCCTCGGTTGGCAGGATCTTGAACCGAATATCCGTATGAATGTGATGGAATTTGAGACCAGCGAAGCCGCTGGCAAACAAGCGGAAATGCACCGTAAATTCATTGATATTCAGTTGTTGATTGCGGGCGAGGAAATGATCGAATATGGCTTGTCGCAACCAAATTTGGCGTTGTTTGATGATTATCGTGAGGACGAGGATTATCAACTGACCGATCAGATTGAAAATCAAAATGAAGTGGTGTTGAAGCCGAATATGTTTGCGATTTTCCTGCCTTATGAACCGCACAAACCAGGGAATTGCGTGAAAGGCAATCCGCAACCGTTACGTAAATTAGTGGTAAAAGTGCCGATTGAGTTGTTATAAGGGGGCAAAATGTCAGCGAGAGGCAAGATTTTAGACACGATCGGGGCATTGAAAAACAGTTTAACCAAAACCGAAAAGAAAATTGCCACGGCGATTTTGTTGCAACCTGAAATGATCAGCCAATGTTCCCTCGCCGAAGTGGCAAAGCAATTTGATGTGGGCGAGGCGACTTTTATCCGTTTTTGTCGCACAGTGGGCTATAAAGGGTTTACCGATTTCAAATTAGATTTGGCGATTGAAATCGCCACCCACGCCAAGGTTAATGGATCTTTGCTGGACGGGCGGATTTTGGATTCCGATCAGCCCCAAGAAATTGCAGTGAAATTACAGCAAAGTTTGGGCAATGTGATTGCGGAAACGGTCAATTTGCTCAATTTCGACACCTTAGAACAGGTGGTAACGGAAATTCGCCAAGCCAAGCGGATTTTTCTGTTTGGAATGGGGGCGTCAGGCTTAACCGCCGAAGATGCGAAACATAAATTGATGCGAATCGGTTTGCATACGGATTCCAGCAACAATAACCATTTTATGTATATGCAAGCGGCGTTGGTGGAACAGGGCGACATTGTGATTGGGATTAGCCATTCGGGCAGTTCCGAAGAGACGGTAAAAGCCCTGCGAATTGCCCGCTTTAATGGGGCGAAAACGGTGGCTCTGACCCACAATTTACGCTCGCCGATTACCGAAG
The DNA here is from genome assembly GCF_002015115.1 of Haemophilus paracuniculus. GTDB lineage: Bacteria > Pseudomonadota > Gammaproteobacteria > Enterobacterales > Pasteurellaceae > Haemophilus_E > Haemophilus_E paracuniculus. The sequence goes on along the minus strand of NZ_MUYA01000007.1, from coordinate 221,003 downwards.
TGGCGGACTATGTGCTGATTAACGGTAATCGTCAAGGCTATATGCAAGGGGATTCGATTACCACCAAAATGGCTCAACTTTTTGTGTTGGATTTGATTTACACCTTGCTCGTCAAAGCCGAGCCAGAGCGAGCCAAACAGCAGAAACAGAAAACCCTGAATGCGATTGCGGAAAGTCGAGTAGAGTAGGATTATTTACTGAGGGTTACGGGCAGCATTAAGGTGTCTAACACAAAACTCAACGGTAAATCAATCACGGCGAGAACGCCCACGATCTCGCCCTGTTGCATTACTTCAAAATCTTTCCCCACCCCCGCATAAACCGAGTAATCACCGTTTGATAGGCTGACAATCGTGCCGCAAGCGGTGAGATTGAGGCAAAAAACGGCAAGTAAGGTCAGTTTGAGCCACGTTTTTAACATAGGTTTCGGTTGGTTACGTTGAAAAATGGACGATAAACATACTACAAATTCACGCCATTGAATAGCGTTCCTGCATAAATTTGTTGCTTGATCGCCATATTCGGAATCAGCCCGTCCTCTTTTTCATATTGACTTTCCACCAGATCCACCACCCGATCTTCCCCTAATAAATGCTGTTGCAAATGGTGGGAAACCTGCTCAAACAGCACATTTTTGATCGCCGAAAACGGCGAATTGAGCATAATTTTTTCCACCGAAAAGAGGTTGGTTAAATTCATCAGCATATAGGCGAGATTTTGGCTGAGGTGATTCAAAATCCGCAGTGCATTGGCGTTTTGTTGTTGCACTTGCTGGCAGAAAAAATCAATTTTCGCACCGCTTGTAGTGTGCGAATTGGGTAAATGGCGATCAATCAAACGCAATAGTGCCGACAGGCTGATTTGATTGTGTAATTGATAGCGTTCAATCGGCGGCAATTCGGGGTAAATTTGCTCGCTGAGTTCGCTAAACGGCGGCATTAGCATTTTGTCCACGTTCATTTTCGCCCGTTTATGCAACAGCTCGCCTTTGACGAGAACGCTAAGGCGAATTTGCTCGCTCAATTCGAGGAAAATCGCATTATGGTGGCGAATCAAACTGCCTTTGGTGGATTCCGTCAAAAGCCAGAGCTGAAAATGTTCATTTAACAGCAGCGGACATTCCAACTGCGGGGCGAGGGTTTCCACAATCGGGCAATGTAGCGGGGTTGAGCCGAGTTGGATAATTGCCGTTTTACTCGGATCGATTTTGCCACGCACGCTAATCGAAACCGCAAGTAGCGGTTGGTCTGGCTCGCAGTGGGCTTGCTTGAACGTGAGGATCTTGTTGCTGATCCATTCTGCAAGCGGTAGGTTAAGGTCGAGAAAATAATGCTGTTCTGCCAGTAAAGTGTCGTCAAGCTCGCTCAATGAAAGGGTGAGCTGGCTTTCGCTGATCACGACACTCAACAATTTCCAATAGAGGGGCGAAACCGCTAACCCCACCGCAGGGCGACCCCGTGAGGTACTGGCTTGGGTGGTGCGTTCCAACACAAAACGGTGATCGATCAACAATTTTGTGAGATTGGTAATAGTGGCAGGGGCAAGCCCTGATAATTTGGCGAGATCGGTGCGAGAAATCAATTCAAATTGCTCAATTAAGCGGAAAATTGAGCCAAGATATTCCGTTCTACTTTTAAAATTTAAGCCGTCCATTTCGGTTGTTATTCCTTTTCTTTCTTATAATGGGCGTATTGTGCGACTTTTTGCCTAAATCGCAATCAAATGATTTCGTTTTTGTGAGCCAGTTCACAGATTTATTTTAATTTTAAAATTAAATGGCTTTTTTCTGGAAATTAGCCTTGTAATTTCGGTGCAGAAATTGCCGAGAAATGCTAGAATCGCCCCCAATTTCGTTTGAAAAGGAATGTCCCAATGACTAAGCCTGTCGCCCCACCCAGAGAATTTGCCGCGATTGATCTCGGATCGAACAGTTTCCATATGATCATTGCCCGTATTGTGAATGGTTCGATCCAAATTCTTTCACGCTTGAAACGCCGTGTGCGGTTGGCGGACGGTTTGGACAGTCAGCAGGTGCTAAGTCAGGCAGCGATTGAGCGTGGGGTGGCGTGTTTGGCGTTGTTTGCCGACCGCTTGAAAGGCTTTGCCCCTGAAAATGTGAAAGTGGTTGGCACTTACACCTTACGCCGAGCGGTGAATAAAGCGGATTTCCTCGCCCAAGCCCAAGCGGTTTTTCCTTACCCGATTGAAATTATTGCTGGCGAGGAAGAAGCCCGCTTAATTTATTCGGGGGTTAGCCATACGCAACCCGAAAAAGGGCGAAAATTGGTGGTGGATATTGGCGGCGGCTCAACGGAAATGGCAATTGGCGATGATTTCACGCCATTACGGGCGGAAAGTCGCCATATGGGCTGCGTGAGTTTTGCCAAGCGTTTTTTTGAAAATGGCACGTTGAGCCAAGCCCAATTTGAGCAAGCCTACCAGCACGCAATGGCGAAAATTGCTGATCTCAAACAGGATTACTGCGAACTTGGCTGGCGGAATGTTTTAGGCTCGTCTGGCACGATCAAAACCGTGCATAAAGTGCTGTTGGCAAACCAATATAGAGACGGCTTGATTACCGAACCTCGCTTGCAAACTTTGATTGAACGCTGTTTGCAATTCCCCTCGCTAAAACAGATTGAACTCAACGGATTATTAGAAGAGCGTGCCGATGTGCTTGTGCCTGGCTTAGCGATTTTGTTGGCGTTGTTCCACACCTTTGAAATTCAATCAATGCGTTATTCAGACGGGGCGTTGCGTGAGGGGGTGATGTATGGCTTGGAACGCCAATTCCAAGTGGACGATATTCGCCAACGCACCGCTGATGCTTTGGCGAAACAGTTTGATATTGATGTCGCCCAAGCGAAAAGGGTTGAACAGACCGCTTTGCAACTGTTTGAGCAAGTAACCGTCTGGAAAAATCGCCGTCAAGGGGACGAATTGCGTTCAATGCTGAAATGGGTTAGCCAACTGCACGAGGTTGGGATCGTGATTAACCACCTCAATTTGCACAAACATTCCGCTTACATTATTTCGCAAACCATTTTGCCGGGTTTTGATTACGAACAGCAATCCCTGCTGACGATGTTGATCCGTTTTCATCTCAAAACGGTGCAAAAAAGGGATATTCGCAGTATCAATCGTTATCAATATCGCGACATACTCACGCTTTTGTGCGTCTTCCGTTTGGCGATTTTGCTCAATCGCTCGCGTCAAGCCACGATAACGCCGAAGACCTTACAGCTCAACACCCAACGCCACGAATGGCAGTTGCGTTTTGAGCCAAATTTTTTAGTAAACAACCCGCTTGTCTTGAACGATTTACAAGAAGAAAAAGCCATTTTGGCGGAATTAGGGATTACCCTTGCCTTTTCTTAGCGTGCAAGCGGTTAGATTTTTTGAAATTTTAATCAGAGAATAACAATGACAGAACAAACAACTTATTGTGGCTTTATTGCCATTGTCGGTCGCCCGAATGTGGGGAAATCGACCCTACTCAACAAAATTTTGGGGCAGAAAATTTCGATCACCTCTCGCAAAGCCCAAACCACTCGCCACCGCATTGTTGGCATTCACACTGAAGATCAATATCAAGCGATTTATGTGGACACCCCTGGGTTGCACATTGAAGAAAAACGGGCGATTAACCGCTTGATGAACCGTGCGGCGAGTAGTGCGATTGGCGATGTGGATTTGGTCGTGTTCGTGGTGGAAGGCACGAAATGGACGGACGATGACGAAATGGTGCTAAACAAACTGCGTCAAGCCAAAGCCCCCGTGGTGTTGGCGATCAACAAGATCGACAACATCAAAGAGAAAGAGGAACTGTTGCCGCACATCACAATGCTTTCGCAAAAGTTTGATTTTAAAGAGATTTTGCCGATGTCTGCCGAAAAGGGCGATAACGTCAATGTGTTGCAACAGATCGTGCGATCTTCCCTGCGTGAGGGCGTGCATCATTTCCCAGAGGAATACGTTACCGACCGTTCGCAACGCTTTATGGCATCGGAAATTATCCGTGAAAAGCTAATGCGTTTTATGGGCGATGAGCTGCCGTATTCGGTAACGGTGGAAATCGAGCAGTTTAAAACCAACGAGCGTGGCACTTACGAGATCAACGGTTTGATCCTTGTGGAACGTGAGGGGCAGAAAAAAATGGTGATCGGTAACCGTGGACAGAAGATCAAAGTGATTGGCACCGAAGCGAGAGCGGATATGGAACGCCTGTTTGATAATAAGGTCCATTTGGAATTGTGGGTCAAAGTCAAAGCAGGCTGGGCGGACGACGAACGTGCGTTAAGAAGTTTAGGCTATATTGACGAATAATGTTGCAACGCGGCTTTGTGCTACACCGCAGGGAATACAGCGAAACGAGCCTGTTGGTGGATTTTTTTACGGAAGAGCAGGGGCGAATTACCCTGCTTGCCAAGGGGGCGAGACGACCTCGCTCGCCGCTCAAAGCCGTGTTGCAACCTTTCACCCCTCTACTTCTGCAATGGTCAGGACGAGGCGAACTCAAAACCCTCACCAAAGCCGATCCCGTTTCAATCGCCTTACCAATGCAAACGCTGGCGTTATACAGCGGATTTTATGTAAACGAAGTGCTGGCAAGAGTATTGGAACAACAGACCGCTTATCCCGAGCTTTTTCAGCACTATCTGCATTGCCTCACCCAACTCGCCAGCCACGGCGACAATGTCGAACCTGCGTTACGCACCTTTGAATTTCGGGTGCTAAAAGCCCTTGGCTACGGGGTGGATTTCGCCCATTGTGCCGCCACGGGCGAGCCAGTCGATCCGCAAATGTGGTATCAATTCCGTGAAAATCAGGGCTTTATCGCCTCGTTACTGCAAAATAACCTTAGCTTTCTCGGTAAAGATTTGCTGGCATTTGAAGCCTTCGACTTTACCGACAAATCCACCCAACAAGCCGCCAAACGCTTCACCCGCCTCGCCCTTAAACCCTACCTCGGCTCTCAACCCCTCAAAAGCCGAGAATTATTTCAAGGGATCTTGCCGAATCGCCTTAAAAGTGGTTAGGCAAGCGGTGGGATAAAGTCATAATTTTGTTTTTTAGAAAGGCAGGGAAGTAAATAAGAAAAGTTTGAAAGGTTTCAAATCGTTGAGGAAGCCTGTAATAAACGTCGGATTCGAACCGCATAAGGTGGACTAAGCCCACGACCTTTACCATTAGGAAACTATTATTACAGGCTATGGGCTAAGCTATACGCCCAAGCAATATTTTAATCAACAGGATATTTTTCAATAAAATCAAGGGAAGAACAGTCATAAGGATTGAATGTTTTAATCGGTAAATGAGTGATATGGGCATATTTTGTAGCTAGCTTAGGCAAGAACCAATCCGCCATACCATAAGAACACGTAAAATCCTGTTCGGTTAAACCTGCTGTCTTGATCCCCTCTTTGGCGAGTAATTTTAGCTCTCGAATCAGTTGGAAAGTAGCTTGCGTATATTGGGTTTTATCAAAGATTAAACGCAAAATACCTTCTGAATAGTTGGAATAGGGTTTAGCCAAAATATCACCATAATCTTCAATGGGAATATCCCAAATGATAGTATCGTTTAATATTTTTGAGGTAATTGGGGCATCGATTCCAACATCCTCAGACACACCGCACTCACAAGTCAAAAAATAGGCTTCCATCTCTCGATTGAGAGAGGTAAAGAGAAGATCAAAATCAATAACAACGCAATCATCATCCACATTGCGGTTATATCCATCGAAATCAGGGGTAACATTGATGCTGACTTCAAAATCATCATCGTCCCAAAAGCTCGCCATTGCAATACGCAGTTTATATCGAAGTTCTGTTTTTAATTCATAAATCATAAGCGAATTTTACGATAGCACCACACCAACATTTCTACGATCAGCCCTAATGCAAATCCTGTGGCAGTTGCAATAATTGATATTCCGTAGCCCAAAAATCCCCATACAGCAATTATAAAGAATAAACTTGTCAAGAATGCCAACAGGAAAGCAAACCAACTTAGGTCAGATGAAAATAAATGAATTAATAGAGGGGCAAAAAGTTCACAACTTAGCCAAATTGTAAAAACGGTCATAGATATACCCCACACAACTTTCGCTACATTGAGTGTAATACGCATTATTTCCCCCTCGAAGTAAAGATGTCGTTATTGTAAACATAGCAATGCTTTAATGGCAATAAAGTAAACACAAGCGGTTCGATTTCATCGAATTTTGTGATCCCGATCGACTAATTCACAATCCATTCAGACAGCCATTCAAAAATTCGGCATACTTTCCGTCAAGAGAGGGGAAGATGAATTTAGATCGGGCGTGTGTTGGATTTTGTTTGGCGTTGTTGCCGATTTTGTGGTTGCCACAAGTGGGGCTGAATTGGGTGGCTTATGGAGCGATTTTGTCGCTATTGGTGGCGATCTTGCGGCGAAAATGGCTTTATGCGGTGGTTGCAGGGGCGGTGGCATTGAGTTATGGGCAAGTGGTTCAGCTGGCGGAACGGGCTAATCAAGTTTCCGCCCAAAAATCTTCTCAACGGATTGAGATCGTCAAGATCCTTGACCAAAATCCCTATCAAACGGCAATCGCCAAACTCGATTCTGGCGAGTCGATTTATCTGAATTGGCAGGCGGAAACGCCGTTAAAACTCAATCAGCTTTATCAAGCTCAACTCAATTTACGCCCGATTTCGGGGCGGTTGAATGAGGGCAATTTCTCTCGCCAGCGGTGGCTGTTGGCTCAAAAATTGACCGCTACGGCAACCGTTAAACAGGCTGAAATCTTACCGCAAACCACCTTTCCGTTACGCACCCAATGGTTTTACCGCACTTTTCAGCAGACGGAAAATCTTGCCACCCAAGGGCTGTTGCTCGCCTTAGCCTTTGGCGAGCGGGCGTGGCTGCCGAACGAGCAATGGACGATTTTCCAGCAAACCACCACCGCCCATTTAATTGCGATTTCGGGTTTGCACATCGCCCTTGCAATGGGGATCGGCTTTTGGATCGCCAAGCTTGGGCTATGGGGGGGGTGGCGATTTTTCCCTCTGCAAGCGGTACGATTACCGCTAATTTTGCCCTATGCGGTCGGTTTTCTGTTGGCGGTGGAATATAGCTTTCTGGCAGGATTTTCCGTGCCAACCTTGCGAGCTTTGCTGGCGATCAGCGTGGTGTTGCTCTGCCGATTTGCCCGCCGCCACTATTCGGCGTGGCAGCTTTGGTGGCGAGTGGTGGCGGTGTTGCTGTTATTTGATCCGCTGGCGATCCTGTCCGAAAGTTTTTGGCTGTCCATTTTGGCGGTGGCGAGTTTGATTTTCTGGTATCGCTATTTTTCTCTTTCCCAATGGCAAGCTCGGCTAGGGCGAAATTTCTCGAAATCTACCCGCTTGCTGGTCGGGTTGGTCCATTTGCAGTTAGGAATTGGGCTGATTTTTGCCCCCGTACAATTCTTTTTCTTTGAGGGCAGCACACCGTTGGCTCTGCTGGCGAATTTGTTGATCGTGCCGTTGTATAGCCTCGTGCTTGTTCCGTTGATTTTAATCAGTTTGCTCACAGATAATCTCTTTTTGAGTTGGCAGCTTGCCGGTTGGTTGGCTCAACAAAGCCTGATAATCCTTACCCCAATGGCGGATTTTTGGTGGATATTCAGTCGCCAGCAACAATGGTTGCTAGTTGGGTTGAATGGAATGATTTTGGCGATTTTATACGGCTGGCTCTATCAAAAATCACGAATTTATTGGTTAAGAATGGCGATAATTTCCTTGATTTTTCAGCTTGGTTTTTGGGGATTGCGTTGGAAAAAAGATCCCTCGCAGTGGCTTATGTTTGATGTGGGGCAAGGCTTGGCAATGGCGTTGGTCTATCACGAGCAGGGGCAGAAAAAGGCGGTGATGTTTGATTCTGGCGGAAGTTGGGGCGAGGCACAACAGCGAAATTCAATGGCGAAGTTGGAAATTTTGCCTTACCTCAGGCGAGAGGGGATTGAGTTAGCCGCGATTTTTTTAAGCCACGATGATAACGATCATTCGGGTGGGGTGGTGGATTTGCTGACTGCCTTTCCGCAAGCAAAATTGATTTCATCGAGCAAAATTCGCTATGGGGATAAATCCCCTGAGCCTTGTGTAGCAGGGCAACAGTGGCAATTTGGCGAATTTCGCTTAACGTCGATCTTCCCACACAAAACCGTTGAGCGGGCGAAAAATCAGGATTCTTGCATTATTTTGGCGGAATCTGACCGTTTGCAGTGGCTTTTTACGGGGGACACAGGGCAGGGGGAAGAGCGGCGGTTTGCCCAAGCGGTCGGAAAAATTGATTTTTTGCAACTGGCTCATCACGGCAGTAAAACCAGCACCAGCGAAACCTTATTAGCTCAAACCAAACCGCAAATAGCAGTGGTGGGAACGGGGCGGTGGAACCCGTGGCGAATGCCGAATCAATCGGTGGTGGAACGGGTTGAACAGCGAGGGATTAAATTATGGGATACCGCCAAAGTGGGAATGATTAAGCTCGAATTTGAGCAGGACAACTGGACAGTTTCAGGGGCGAGATCACCAAATTCAGCGTGGTATCAACAACTTTTTGGTCAAGCACCGCAAAAGTAGGGTAGAATATGCACCCATTTCAGCAAAGGAAACCACAATGGCAGCCCAAAAATTAACCAAAACACGTTTGATCCAAATTTTAATAATGTTGGCGATCTTAGTAACCGCCTTTCTCTACCGCACTTACACCTATCAAAATTAAAAAAAGGCACATTGTGCCTTTATAATTTTCCTAATTTTTCTTTGTAGTGATAACGGCACACGGAAAGGTAGGTGTCGTTGCCGCCGATTTGGATTTGGTCGCCGTGGCTGACGGCTTCGCCTTGTTGATTTAAACGCACGACAAAATGGGCTTTTTTGCCACAGTCGCAGACGGTTTTGAGCTCGTTTAATTCATCTGCCCACGCCAGCAGATATTGGCTTCCCTCAAATAATTCCGACTGAAAATCCGTGCGTAATCCGTAACATAATACAGGAATTTTGAGCTGATCGACCACATCACTGAGCTGATAAACCTGTTTTTTGGTTAAAAATTGGGCTTCGTCAATTAAAATCGCACTTAATTTTTCCCTTTGGTGAGCGATTTCAATCTCCTTGAATAAATCGCTATCTTCTCGAAATAGATGAGCATCTTGCGAAATGCCGATGCGAGAGCTGACTTTGCCGATGCCGTAACGATCATCAATGGCGGTGGTGTAAACTAAGGTTTTCATTCCTCTTTCTTGATAGTTGTAAGAGGCTTGCAGTAAGTGGGTCGATTTGCCCGCATTCATTGCCGAGTAGTAAAAATAGAGTTTTGCCATAGTTGAGTTTGCTGTTTAATAAAAAACGGCTACTAAATAGCCGTTTTCATTTCATTCAAAAATTAAACGTTGTCGATTTGACCTAAAAGTGAACGTAAACGCTCTTGGAAGTTTTGTTGTTCCGCTTTTAATTGTTCATACTCTTGACGTAAATTTTGGTTTGCTTGGTTAGCTTGCTCGTTTTGGGCTTTTAAATCTTCAACTTCAAGTTGTAAAAGTTGGATAGTTTCAACGGCTTGCTTAATTTTTCCTTCGAGTTGATCGAGAATGGCTGCTGACATAATAAGTTCCTCTAAATAATAAATGAAAGTGGCAAGATTATACCTAAATACGACAGGATTTCCATTGAAAAGTTTACCACTTTGACGATTTTTCTGTGGAAACTGTTAAAATAAAATCAGTTTTAATTTTGAAGAAGGAAAATGCCGTGAATAAAACGATTGCACTCTCTTTTGCCCAAGTTACCGAAGCTGCTGCCATTGCCGCTTTTGATTGGGTTGGGCGAGGAAATAAGAATTTGGCGGACGAAGCCGCCGTGAAAGCAATGCGTGAGCAACTTAACCAAATGCCGATTGACGGGGAAATTGTGATCGGCGAGGGGGAAATTGATGAAGCCCCGATGTTGTATATTGGCGAGCGAGTGGGCAATTCGCAAGCGGGTAGTTTTCGAGAAGAAAGTTTAGCGGTGGATATTGCCGTTGATCCGATTGACGGCACGCGAATGACCGCAATGGGGCAAGCCAATGCGTTGGCGGTGCTGGCGGCGGGTAAGCGTGGTTGCTTTTTGAATGCACCTGATATGTATATGGAAAAATTGGTGGTTGGCAAGGCGTTAAAAGGGTTGGTGGATTTGAATCTGCCCCTCGTCCAAAATTTACAGCAAATTGCCGAACGCACCAACCGACCGCTTGCGGATCTCTGCGTTGCCATTCTCGCCAAACCTCGCCACGATCAAATCATCGCTGAATTGCAACAATTAGGGGTAAAAGTGGTTGCATTTCCTGACGGCGATGTGGCGGTGGCAGTTCAGTGCTGTTTGCCGAATAGCCAGATTGATCTGATGTATGGCATTGGTGGCGCGCCCGAAGGGGTGGTGGCTGCGGTGGCGGTGCGAGCATTGGGGGGCGATATGCAGGCTCGTTTGTTGCCCCGTGATGTGGTGAAAGGCAATTCCCCTGAAAATGTGGCGATAGCGGAACAGGAAATCGCCCGTTGCCAAGCGATGAAAGTGGCGGTTAATCAAGTTTTAGCCTTAGAGCAACTGGTGTCGAGCGATGAGGTGGTATTTTGTGCCACGGGGATCACCCACGGCGATTTGGTGCGAGGGGTTGAGCGAGAGCAAAATCGCCTTTGTAGCGAAACGCTAGTGATTGAGGGAAATGGCTCAATTCATCGCCTTCGTTCTAGTCGCTTCGTTTAAAAAGCCTAAAAAGCAAGCGGTCTGATCTGGAAAAATTTTCCAAGATCAGACCGCTTGTTTATCGTTTAACGCAAATTAACGCCAACCATTGTTACGGCGGCGAGGCAAGATAAACGGAATTAACAAACCGAGTAACAAACCTACGCCCAGCACCGAACCACCGTAAATAAACCATTGGATAATGATTTCACGCTTTTCTGCGTCTTGCATTGTTTCCAAATCACGGTTTTTGTTTTTCAACACTTCAATTTCACGTTTTAATTGGGCATTCACCTCAATCAATTCGTTACTTTGTTGCGAAGCCTGTTGGGTGCGGCGTTGCATTTCAGCGGTACGTTGTTGCCAATCAGAATCCACATTTTTGAGCTTAATCGAAAGATCTTGCACCTGTTGCTGTAATTGCGGAATCAAATCTTTCGGGCTTGCGGTTTGAGAAATCTCTCGGGAAAGCACCCAACCATCACGCCCTTTGCTATCACGAATAAGGGTGTAGCCATCTTTGCGGTCTAAAACGGTTACTTTTTCGCCTGCTTGGATCGTTCCCGAGATTTTATACTGATCGCCAGCCCCCTTCCGCATATAAGTGTTTAAATTTTCAGTGATGTAATCCGCTGAAAAAGCGGGTAACGCAGAGCCAAGAAAGAGGCTTGCGAGTAAGGCTGAGGTCATTTTTTTCATCATAGAATATCCTTGCATAAAAAGAAAAAAGTAAATCCAAGAGAAGTAGGCGAGCCTACTTCCCACAAAATTAGCTGAAAATAGCCGTTAAAATGTTGTAGATGATGATCGCAATAATCGCACCTGCTGGCAAGGTAATTACCCACGAAGCCACGATGTTGCGGATTACACCCAAGTTAAGAGCGGCGATACCACGAGCAAAGCCCACCCCTAAAATTGCCCCCACGAGGGTTTGGGTTGTTGAGATTGGTAAGCCCGTTCCCGAGGCGATTACCACGGTCATTGCACAGGCAAATTCCGCCGAGAAACCACGGCTTGGGGTTAAGTCGGTAATGCCCGTACCAATCGTTCCCATTACTTTATAGCCCATTAACGCCATACCCGTAACAATCCCCATTGCACCAAGCGGTAAGATCCAAGGGGCTAATGCGGTTTTACCTTGAATCACGCCACCGCTTTCCACCACGGAAACCACCGCAGAAAGCGGCCCGATTGCGTTCGCTACATCGTTTGAACCGTGGGCGAATGCCATTGAACAAGCGGTGAGTAACATCAAAATACTGAATACTTTTTCAACGCCACCGAATGAACCACCTTGTACACGGTTCGCAAAAGATTGGCTGCGGAAGTAGAAATAACAAACCACGATTGAAACGAGAGAGATTGCCGAAGAAATCATTACTGTTTCGCCCGTGGTAAGGTTAAGACCAACGTGTTTTAAACCTTTGGTCATAGTTACAATGCTCAAAATAAACGAGGTTAAACCCATATAGAACGGGCCATATTTTTGAGCGTTTGCCATTGGATTTTCCGTATCAAAAATAAATTTTTGCGTACTAATGAAAATCAAATAAGCCACAACCCCTGCAATCACTGGGGTAACGAACCAACTTCCAACGATTTTGGTTAATTCGCCCCATTTCACTGCTTCACCGCCCACGGTAATTAACGCAAAACCGATGATCGCACCGATGATTGAGTGGGTGGTTGAAACTGGCCAGCCCATTCGAGAGGCAACTAACAACCAAGTCCCTGCGGCGAAAAGTGCTGACATCATACCGAGAACAAGCACATCAGGGCGACCAGCGAACAGGCTCACGTCCACGATACCACTTTTAATGGTTTCGGTTACTTCGCCCCCCGCAAGATACGCCCCTGCAAATTCAAAAATCATTGCGATAAAGATCGCTTGTTTGGCGGTAATCGTACCAGAACCCACGGACGTTCCCATTGCGTTAGAAACATCGTTCGCCCCGATACCAAATGCCATAAAAAAGCCAAAAATGGCAGTGATAATCACTAAAACCGTGCCATATTCGTTAATAAGTTCCATTGATTCCCCCTTACGAACGAGCCAACATCAATTCAATGCGAGAACCAATGCGTTGTGCTTGATCCGCCAATAAACTCACACGCTCAATACATTTGTAGAGGAACATCACATCAATAGGATTCAGCTCTTTTTCTACCTCTAACAATGAACGGCGTAAAATAATTTGCAACTGATCTGAATCATCTTCAATCGCATCCAATTCCAAAATCATATTGTTTACGAATTTCAATTCACGACCACGGAAACCTGTTTCAAGCAGTTGATCCATTTCATCAACCACTTTACGCACTTGGCGTGTCGCATCAAGGCTACGAGCGAGGAAATTTTTAAAGGCAGGCTGCATTGAGGCAGGAATCACTAATTGACGACCGATAATACGACCAGAAATATCACGAGAGTAGTTAGCAAGTTTATCGAGTTGAGTAACCAATTCCAATAAATCGGTACGTTCAACAGGCATAAATAAACCACGAGGCAATTTCAAGCGGATTTCACGTTTCAACGCATCTGCACGGCGTTCTAAATCAATGATTTGCCCACGCACTTTTTCCGCTTCTTCCCAATTATTTTGGAAAGTGGCTTCAAAAAACGGCACAAGCAATTCCGCACACTCGGTTACTTTGGTTGAGTGTTTCTGTAAGGGTTTAAGTGGCGATTGAGCGAATAAACCTAAAATGTTATTCATTGCCATATAAAAGTTCTCCGAATGAGTGATAAAAAATCCTGCGAATTTTACTTTATGTGAGTAAAAAGATCACGAACAAATATGGAAAAATCCCCGATTTGCCGAAATTTTTACGGATCGTACCGCTTGTATTGCCCCTGTAACCAACCTATACTCCTCGTCATTTTTAAGAGGATAGCAAATGAACACCACCGAAAAGTTAGCGAACAAATTACAATTGCCTATCGAAACCCACCCCTTCCCCGCTATTTTGCCCGAGAACGCTACCGTAATGATGATGGGGACTTTTCCACCCACGCCTGAAAAACGCTGTATGGAATTTCATTATCCGAATTTTCAGAATGATATGTGGCGGATTTATGGGATTGTCTTTTTTGATGATCCTGACCATTTTAAAGTGCCGAATGAAAAGCGGTTTGATCCTGCTCGAATTGAGCAATTTTTGCGAGAGCGTGGGATTGCCCTCTGTTCCACCGCTCAAACGGCGATTCGTGAGCAGGGCAATGCGTCTGATAAATTTTTAAAGATTGTTGATCCTGTTGATTTAACCGCAGTGCTTGCTAAGCTACCCAAAGTCAAATGGCTGTTTACTACAGGGGGCAAGGCGACCGAAACCTTGCTCGATCTTTTGCCCGAAAAAGTCAAAGAGCCGAAAACCAACGCTTTTATCCCGTTCCCTTACACGCCCGAGCGAGAGCTGTTTTTGTATCGCTTGCCGTCCACCTCGCGAGCTTATCCGCTCAGCCTTGCCAAAAAAGCGGAAGCCTATCGGGCGTTTTTTCAGCAGGCTGGGATTTTGTAATTTCAAACGGTTTGGTTATCCAAGCCGTTTTGTTTGTTATCCGCTTTGCAAGCGGTATGATTCTTTTAAATTTTATGCAAAATAATTGCATATTTATTCATTTGAGAGTATAACTAGCAACTATAAAATTTCAAAAAATCTCACCGCTTGTAAGGGGCAAAAATGCGAAATACGGAATTAGTGCAATGGTTTAGGCAGTCCACACCTTATGTGAATATGCATCGAGGCAAGACCTTTGTGATTATGTTGGACGGCAATGCGGTGGCAGATCCAAATTTTGTCGGGATCATCAACGACATCAGCGTACTGCATAGTTTGGGGATCAAAATTGTGATCGTGTTTGGGGCGAGGGTGCAGATTGATGAACTGCTCGCCCTGCATAATCATTCAACCGCCTATCATCGGCATATTCGAGTGACGGACGCTCAAAGTTTTGAGCTGATTAAGCAGGCGGTGGGTAAGGTGCATTATGATCTTTTCGCTCGCTTGTCGTTGCGGTTGCCCCATTCGCCGTTGCTGAATGTGGTGAGTGGCAATTTGGTGCTGGCTCAACCGATTGGTGTGATTGACGGGGTGGATTACGGCTTGACGGGCAAAATCCGCCGTATTGATACCGACACCATTCAACAGCAACTGGCTCAACAGTCAGTGGTGCTGATCGGTCCGATTGCCCCCTCGGTAACGGGTGAAATGTTTAATCTGCCGTTTGAGGAAATTGCGACCCAAGTGGCGATTAAACTCAAAGCCGACAAGCTGATCGGCTTTTGTGCCGAGCAGGGGATTGCGGACGAAACGGGGCAAATTATCGCCGATTTGCACCCGCGTGAGGCGAAAGGCTATTTAGCGGCGATGATTGAGCGAGGCGATTATCACGATTCCAAAGCTCGCTTTTTGCATTCGGCAATTCAAGCGAGCCAAGCGGGGATCAAGCGTTGCCACTTGTTAAGCTACAAAACGGACGGGGCGTTGTTGCAAGAGCTGTTTTCTCGGGATGGTATCGGTACGCAGCTTTCGGAAGAGAGTTCCGAGCATATCCGCATTGCGACCTCGTTTGACATTCCTGCTTTGCTCGATCTGATTCGCCCGTTTGAAGAGCAGGGGATTTTGGTCAAACGTTCTCGCGAACAGCTCGAAATGGAAATCCACCGCTACACCATTATCGAACGAGACGGCACGGTGATTGCCTGTGCCACCCTCAACCCGTATGAACAGGAAAAAATGGCGGAAATGGCGTGCGTGGTGGTGCACCCCGACTATCGCGATTCCGCTCGGGGCGATATATTGCTCAATGCGATCAAACGGCGTGCCATTCAGGCAGGGATTGAAAAATTGTTCGTCCTCACCACCCAAACCACCCAATGGTTTCAAGAACGAGGTTTCGTACTTGCCGAAGTGGACGACCTACCGCAGCAAAAGCGAGAAAGCTACAATTATCAACGCAAATCGAAGATTTTGATCTTAGATATTCACTAAAACAAGCGGTGGGATTTTCGCAAAATTTTTCGGTATTATGTAGAAAATATACATATCCTGAAAAGCAGATCCAACCGCAGTAAATTTTCTGATGCTCTTATACTACAAAACATGATTAAAGTCATTTCATTACTAAATTATAGATATTTATGGATTATCCTGACAAACTAATAAATAATGCTTTTCCTCCAATTTTCTTATTAATCCATTCTCTCTAATAAAACTGAACATGGCTATTTTATCTGAGTCAATAAATTGAACAGCTATAGGTATGCAAATTAAATTACTATATTTATGTTCACATAATAAAAAGTCTTGTTCTATTTGAACAATGCCTATTTCGTCAGTTCCCCCTTTGGCTTGAACTGGGAATACATATTTATTCCCTTTTTTATCTATACCAATATAAATTTCATCTGTTTCAATTTGTCCTACATTTGGTATGAATGTTCTTAAATGATTCTGTAGTGAATAACAAACTACTTCTGAAAATAAGTCTATTAAGCGATTATACCTTATTTTTGTTAATAAAGCTTGCTCATCATTTAGAGAAAATTCTTTCACGATTTGTGGCGTAGAATCAGGAATGGATATTGTGTGTAATAGTTTATCAGGAATTACTCTTGCATATTCAACCAATTCGAAACAATAAACTGATTTTCCTATGCTTTTTATTACCCACTCTTTATTTCCTATACTAGTTTCTTTGATTGATTTAGGTAATTCATTTCTAAATTTAAATGAATAGATTACATCCCCAAGATTCTTAGGTAGTTTAATGTTTAAAACATTCGCTTTTTCTATAATATCTTCTCTTAAAAATTCAATGCGAATATCACCTTGTTTATATTTGTCGAAGAAGATTCCTTCAATAATACGTGCATATATACTCATTTTACATACTCCAAAACAACAACTTCTTCATTTATATTTTCTTTGGTTGCAGTAGCTAACCTAGTCCTAAATAAATCTATCCTTATCACTTTGTAACCTAATTCCTGAGCTATCTCAGCTAAAATGGTTCCTGTTCTGATTGGTATTCTAAAATAAGAAAATTGATCTCCAACAACATAGGCTAATTTCGCACCATTTTTTAATTTTGGTTTTAAGTCATTCAAGTGTTTTGCCATTCCGCCAAAGTATAATTTTACTACTCGATGGTATAATTTTTCAAATCCAGATGTTTTCCCTAATTCCAGTCTTTTTCTTTCAATACTATCAGCTAGTTCATTTACTGTAGTATTATTTTCTACCCACTTTATATCATCATCATCTTTATAAATCCCTCTAGTATTAGATCTTAGTAAGGATTTTTTTATTTTTCGTAAATCCTCTTTATCATTTATAAAGTTAAGTAATACAGATTCTAGTCTTGTTGTTCTTGAATAATCTTTCTCATTAGGATATGGTGGTGATGTAATAACTGCATCTATAGATGAATCAGGTATTTGATATAAATCATTTCTAGAGTCTCCTAAAATAACTTTAGAAAGGATATATTTATTTTTTGAGTTTTCATTAATGTCGGTAATAATACTTTTAATTCTATTGAGCCATAAGGACACAACATCAACATCATCAATTTTCTTCTTTTTTACACCAACTTCTGGTCCGAATTTTAGATTACTATATGAGAAAACAATTTCTCTAGCCAATGCTGTTTTGTAAAATTTTTCATATTTACTATTAAAACTGCTTATAACTTTCTCTAATATCAATGTTTTATGTAAAGGAATAGGACTTATAGAGTTTTTAATTATCAAATTTTCTTTATTTTCAGCTAATTTGATTTGCTCTATTGATGAGTCAATTTTAGATTGAGCAATCGTTGATATGCTTTCTGCTTCAATAAGCATTTCATATTCGACTATATTCCAATCGACCTTAGCAGAGGCACACATATAAACAACAGGATTAGCTTCAAAACCAATAGATTTTATTCCGAGCTTTTTAGATTCGACTAATGTAGTTCCTGTACCACAAAAAGGGTCTAAAACATATGATTCTGACGACAAATTAAATTCATTAATATAGTTTCTAACTAAATGTGGTGGGAAAGATAATACAAACCTATACCAGTTATGTATTGACAAATCTGATTCATATAATTTATTTAATTCTTTTCCAGTTTCTTTTTGAATATCGTAACTCATAATAGATTCTTAATGTGTTAATTTTAATTGTTTGTTTTTTAATGCAATTTCTTTTGAAGAAATTGCAAAGTGTTTTTAAGGTTTTCGGGTATGATACGATAATCAACCATTAATCTTTCTTCTTTTTTTGACATATTACATTTACCGCTAGATAATTTAAATTTTCTCCAATTTTTGCAATTATAGTCATCCATTCTGGATTATGATTAACAAATAACGAAAATGAGCGTGTATTACATCTATCGTAATACAGTTTTTTGTAATCAAAAGTTGTTAATGCAATCAAATCTATAACCTAATTAGAAATAATTACAATAGCCTAACATTCCCTATTTTCAAAGCCTTTTTAAATACTTTCTCCATTGCCTGATTAAGCTCATCAAGACTTTCGTAGCAAGTGTAATCGCCATTAGCAAACTCTTGTTCGGTTTGGCGTAAACGGGCTTGGGCTTTGGGCGTTAAGTTGGAAACCTCTACCCAATCAAATGAAAGCGGAATTTTGCCCGTTTGGGCAATTTGATTAAAAAACATTCTCACTGCTTGACTTGGAGTTAGCCCATATTGTTCCAAAATTGGATAGGCTCGTCCACGCAAGTTGTCATCAAGCCGCATATTAAAATTTGTATAACTCATCAATAAACCTCGCAAATGTAATGATTGTTAATCCTATTGTAATGATAACATCAGTAAAAATAAAGTATTCTTATCGGCGTAAAATCTCTCAACGCAGAATTAAATTTCCCAAAATCTTACCCCTTGCAAGGGAAAATGGTATCATTAGCCCGATTTTGTTGAGAAAGGAACAGACAATGAAAAAACATCATATTGAAACAATGATCGCCTCGCACGATGTGCAAACTCGCATTCGTGAACTTGCCCAAGAAATCAACCATTTCTACCAACATAACCATTGTGAAAAGCTCGTGGTGGTGGGGTTGTTGCGTGGATCTTTTATGTTTATGGCGGATCTGGTGCGTCAGCTTAATTTGCCCGTTGAGGTGGATTTTATGACCGCTTCGAGCTACGGCACGGGGACGGAATCCAGCCGTGATGTCAAAATTTTGAAAGATTTGGACGGCGAAATTCACGGCAAAGATGTGTTGATCGTGGAAGATATTATCGACACGGGTTTTACTCTCAGCAAAGTGCGTGAAATGCTTAAACTGCGTGAGCCTCGTTCGGTTACGATTTGCACCCTGTTAGATAAACCCTCTCGCCGTGAGGTGGACGTGCCAGTCGAGTGGGCGGGTTTTGCGATCCCCGATGAATTTGTGGTCGGCTACGGCATCGACTACGCCCAACAATATCGCCACCTCGACTACATCGCCAAAGTGGTGATTGACGAATAAGGGGCGTTGATGATTATTACCACCACCCCCACCATTCAAGGCAGAGAAATCGCCGAATACAAAGGCTTAGTGTTTGGCGAAGTGGTTTCAGGGGCGAATTTTATCCGTGATTTCTTCGCCAGCATTACCGATGTGATCGGCGGTCGCTCGGGGGCTTACGAAAGCAAACTCAACGCCTCTCGCAAAGAAGCCCTCGCCGAATTAGAGAAAGAAGCTCGAAAAATCGGGGCGAATGCCGTGGTGGGTGTTTCAATGGAATATCAATCAATGGGCGGCGATAAGGGAATGTTTATCGTGGTCGCCACTGGCACGGCAGTTGTGCTTCGCTAAATGATTTAAAACCACCTTTGGGGTGGTTTTTTATTGCCTTTCATTTCTTTTTTTTGCCTCTTTTTTAAACCGCCCACCTACCGCTTACATTCTGTGCAAAAAATCATAGCAAACTGTACAAAAAAAAAACAACAGTATAATTCGGGAAATTTTCACTTTTTTATCAACAGAGAGGAATTTCCAATGTTTAAAACTTTTTTTGTTACCTTAATTGCCTCGTTGGGGGTGAGTACCATAGCGTTTGCTAATCCAGAGAATAAGCCTGATTTTGCTACCACAAAACAATTAGCCGAGCAGGGGGATGCCAAAGCTCAATATAAGTTAGGGAAAATGTATTACAACTGGTTAAATATGAATGCTCAAAATAACATCAAAGCCGCAGAGTGGTTTCAAAAAGCGGCGGAGCAAGGAAATGCGGAAGCTCAATATATGTTAGGGAGTATGTTTTCTGATGGTATAGGTGTAAAAAAAGATTACACCAAAGCGGTTGAATGGTATCAAAAAGCGGCGGAGCAAGGAAATGCGGAAGCTCAATATAAGTTAGGGGATATGTATTCTGATGGTATAGGTGTAAAAAAAGATTACACCAAAGCGGTTGAATGGTTTCAAAAAGCGGCAGAGCAGGGAAATGCAGCAGCTCAATATATGTTAGGGAGTATGTTTTCTGATGGTAAAGGTGTAAAAAAAGATTACACCAAAGCGGTTGAATGGTTTCAAAAAGCGGTGGAACAAGGAAATGCCAGTGCTCAGATTTTTTTAGGAGCGATGTACTTGGGAGGAAAATGGGAAGGTGTAAAAAAAGATGAAGCCAAAGGAGTTGATTTGTTGAAAAAAGCTGCTGGGCAAGGCGATGCTTTGGCTCAATTTTTGTTAGCACGTGTGTATTTAAAAGGTAACAATGTGATAGAAAAAGATGAAGTCAAAGCTGCTGAGCTTATTGAGAAAGCCTCTGAACAAACTTTTGGTAAATATGCATTTGTGGTAGGAGAAGCGTATATGGAAGGAAAGGGTTTAGAGCAGAATGATGAAAAAGCATTTAAATGGTTTCAAAAAGCAGAAGAACTAGGATTTGAAAATATAGGGGAGAGATTTGAAGATAGGAAGGAGCTGAGCAAAGCTAAGCAATATTACGGCATAGAATGTGATAAAGGCATTCAAAAAGGTTGTGATAATTACCGCAGATTAAACGAGCAGGGGATTAAATAATGACACAAGAAAAAGAGAGCTTTTTAGCCAAATATTATTGGCATATTGTTTGGGGCGTGATTGCCCTTGCACTATCTGCGTTGGCGACCTGTTTATTGTTTGGGAAATTTTCTTCAACGGAAAAATGGCAAGCCACAGTGGAAGTGTTTGCATTATTAGGGATATTTTTAGCGATTGCTACGGTAATTCCTGTGATTGTTGCTATTTTCAGTTATCAGCAATTTACCCGAAACGTTAAGCAAGCTGAAAGCCATTTAACTTCGTTAAGTAATAAAATTGGCAAGCAGGAAGAACGAGTAAAAACGGTTCTATCTACTTTTGTAGAAAAAGAAAAACAGGTGGATCTGATTTTAAAGCGAGAACAAAATCGGGAAAGGGTTTATCGTTATTTAAATAATTCTAAATCATTAAATGATGATGAAATTCAGATATTGAAATGGTATTTGTTTGATATTAAAAATCAAAATAGTTTTACCCTATACGATTTAATCGCTAAAAATGATTTTGAACAAAATGAGATTTTTCAAAGGAAGGATATTTTTGAAGTTGAAAATGTTTCTGATGAATTGGAACTCAAAAGATTACAAGAGCAAGAAAAACAACTTTACCAAATGCTATGGGATTATCATTATCCGATGTATCCTGCAATGAAGAAAACAATGCAGAGTATTTTAAAACCAGAGGAGTAATAAAATGAAAAAAATCGCAATATTAGCCGTATTATTAGGATTGATTGGTGGCGGTGGCTATTTTTACCAACAATATGCACAACAAAAAATGGCGAAAGAATTTGATGAAATTTTACCTTTATTAAACAGAGATGCATATTTTGAGGCATTGCCGAAATTAAAAGTGCTTGCGGATAAAAATTATCCCCAAGCTCAATTACAACTGGCGAAAATGTATCAAAACGGGCTAGGCGTGCGACAAGATTTTGTGCAAGCGGTGGAATTGGCGAAAAAATCCGCCGAGCAAGATTTTGCTGAGGGGCAAATTTATTTAGCCGATCTCTATATTGAAGGAAAATTTATTAGGCAAGATTATGTGAAAGGGGTTGAGTTATATAAAAAAGCAGCTCAACAAAATTCCAACGAGGCATTATTACGCTTGGGTGAAATTTATCAAAAGGGCAATTTTGTGCGACAAGATAAAGCACAAGCCAAACAATATATTGGTCAAGCCTGCGACAATGGCAACCAGCAAGCCTGTAAACAATATCGCTACCTAAATAATTCAACGGATTAAATAAATTTAATTTTTCCAAATCGCCCGCAAGTTGGGCGATTTTTTTATTTCTTCGATCCAGATCACAAAAATTCCCCGAAAACTAACCGCTTGTTTTGTTAAAATTGATTTAATGAAACATTATTACTGAGGCGATTATGCAGCATAAAATCAAGCATTTAAGGGATAGGGTAGAAAAAATTGAGCCTAAAATTACTGAGGATATGCTGTCGATTATTTCATCGGTTTCAGCCACATCCGCAGGGCTAGAACATCGGCTAAAATCATTCGATTCATTAAAACGTAAAGTGGCGACAGAAATGCTAGCAGGAATGGGCGAGCAACAAGCATTAAATAGCGTTAAAGATATTCTGCGTTATACGGCAATTTTCGAGGTTGAAACTTTTGTTGAACAATATCAAATGATGCAACAAAAATTAAAAGATAAAGGCTATAAAACTATTATTGTTAAAAATAGTTGAAAAACGGGTTCAGTTTATAAAGGGATCAATACTTTTATTACCACATTAATCGAAAAAGAAGATGTGATTTTTGAGATGCAATATCACACTTCGCAAAGTTTTGCGTTGAAAAATGGAAAATTGCATCGGTTGTATGAACGATTTAGAGATCCAACCACCTCGCAATCAGAAAAACAGCAAATTTTTCTTGAAATGCAGAATTTAAGTGCTAAATTAGACGAACCTAAATTAATCACTTCAATTAGGGAAAAGAAATGATGTATCAGTATTATTTAGCCGAAATGGGAAATGGCTTGCAAAAACTTATTCGAGGCGTGAAAGATGACTGGCTCTCTTTTGCGGTTTATGAACCCGAGAAAGAGGATTGGGATACGCAATTTGGCACTTTTTGGGCGGATAAAATTTTGATCAGTGATTTTGATGCTTATAATGAAATTTCGGAAAAGGAAGCCATTCAATTTATTAAGGTGCATTAGTGCTTATGCTTGCCGATAAAGCTAAACAGTTTGCTCAACATTGGCACGCCAACCAGCAAGATAAAGCAGGTAAACCTTATTTTTTACATCTTGAATTTGTGGCGAAATTTGTAGCGGATCAATCTGATGAGGTGATTGCCACAGCGTGGTTGCACGATATTGTAGAAGATACGGTGATTACTATCGAACAAATTGAGCAATTATTTGGTAAAGTTGTGGCTCAGGCTGTCGAGGCAATCACAAAACGGCAAGGTGAAGATTATCAAGCCTATTTAGAGCGAATCAAAAAGAATGGTATTGCTCGAAAGGTCAAAATCGCTGATTTGACTCACAATATGGATTTAAGCCGATTGCCTCACATCAATGAAAAAGATTTAGCCAGAGCAGAAAAATATCGTAACGCTTATCGCTTTTTAACAACCTAGTCTAATGGCTAGGTTTTCTCTTTTTCGATCAAGATCACAAAAATCCCCCCAAACTCACCGCTTGTTTGTGCTAAAATCCGTGCAAATTTCTGTCAATCTATTGAGCCAATGCCAAAATCGACTTTTTTTATCTACGACTACGAAAGTTTTGGGATTAACCCTGCCAGCGACCGTCCTGCTCAGTTTGCGGGGATTCGCACCGATGAAAATTTCAATATTATCGGCGAGCCTGTGATGTTTTTCTGCAAGCAGACCCCTGATTATTTGCCCGCCCCCGAGGCGGTGATGGTAACGGGGATTACACCGCAACAATGTAACGCTGAGGGGCTGAGTGAACCCGAATTTGCCGAGAAAATTCACGCCGAATTTAGCCAGCCGAACACTTGCGTAATGGGCTATAACAACATTCGCTATGATGACGAAATGACCCGTTACACCTTTTTCCGCAATTTTTTCGATCCTTACGAATACAGTTGGAAAAACGGCAATTCTCGTTGGGATTTACTGGATGTGGTGCGAGCTTGTTATGCGTTGCGTCCCGAGGGGATTGAGTGGGCGTTTGATGAGGATGGTTTGCCGAGTTTCAAGCTGGAAAATCTAACCAAAGCGAACGGCATTGAGCATAGCAACGCCCACGATGCAATGGCGGATGTGTATGCGACCATTGAAATGGCGAAGTTGATTAAGCAAAAACAGCCGAAATTATTTCAATTTTTCTTTGAAAATCGGGGTAAAAAAGCGGTTGAGCAGATGATTGATGTGGGCGAGATGACACCGCTTGTCCACGTTTCGGGAATGTTGGGCAATTATCGTGGCAACACCGCGTGGGTTGTGCCGTTGGCGTGGCACCCGACCAATCAAAATGCGGTGATCGTGTGTGATTTGGCGGGCAATGTTGATGAATTGTTGGCTCAACCTGCCGAAGTGTTGAAACAGCGTCTTTACACCAAAAAAGCCGAGTTGGAAGCCGAGGGCATTGCCCCTGTGTCGTTGAAATTGGTGCATATTAACAAATGCCCGATTATCGCCCCAGCCAAAACCCTTTTGCCCGAAAATGCTGAACGTTTAGGCATAGATCGTGAATTTTGTCTGCAAAATCTCGCCAAATTAAAAGCTCAAAAAAGTTTGATTCGCGAGAAAATGAGCGAACTGTTTAGCGAAGATCGCACCTTTGAGCCAGCCACCAATGTGGAAACCACCCTTTACGAAAACTTTTTCAGCCCTGCGGATAAAAACAATATGGCGATTTTACGCACGTTGCCGCCCGAAGAGCTTGCTAATCACGGCTTGAAATTTGCCGATGAACGAGTAGAGAAGTTGCTGTTTCATTACCGAGCGAGACACTATCCGCATACTCTCAACCGAGCCGAGCAGATCAAATGGCAGAAGTATTGCCAGCAACAAATCGACAGTAAAGCCGAGCAGTTTGAGCAGTCGATCAGCGATTTATTCCAGCAATATCACGATAATCCTGAAAAGGTAAAATTATTGGAAGATCTCACCGCTTACGTCGAGCAACTTTCGCAGGGCGTGCCGTTGTATGCTTATCCAAAGCAAGAGCAATCGCCGAATCTAGTGAATGCGTTGAATGAAGTGGCGGATACCACCATTGATCGTAAACAGAAATTTCAGGCGTTGGTGGATATTTTGCATAAAAAATAAATTGAAAGTGAATTTAAAAGCCTTTGAAAATAATTTCAAAGGCTTTTTGTTTACATTTATTTCACAATTTTAAGACAAATTTTAAATTATTTTCACTGCTTTTTTATATTTCTATTTTAGGGATATTTTATAGCAGTGATAGAGTTTGATTCACATCAAGTCATACCTCTTTTGGGTTAGCATAATCCAAATAATCCGCTAGAATGCACACCGTTTTTTAGTTTTTTTATCAATTCTATGCAACTCGAACGCGTCAGCGTAAAAAATAAAACAAAACTGACCGCTATCAGCCAATTTTTAGAAAAAAATGATCTGAAATTAGATTCGCAAATTGAATATTTTGTGATCGTTTATCGTTTTGGCGAAATTTTGGCGTGTGGTGGCATTGCAGGTAATATCTTTAAATGTATTGCAATTCGATCTGAACTACGGGGCGAGGGGATTGCGGTTCGATTATTAACCGAAATGGTCAATTTTGCCTATGAGCTGAACCGCCCCGATCTCTTTATTTACACCAAACCCGAGTACGAACAGGTGTTTAATCAGTGCGGTTTTTATACGATTGCCGAGGCTTATCCGAATGTGGTGCTGCTCGAAAATAGCTCAACTCGCCTTGCGAAGCAGTGTGCGAAATGGCAGGCTCAACGGGTGGCAGGCGAGAAAATCGGGGCGATTGTGATGAACGCCAATCCTTTCACGTTGGGGCATCGTTACCTGATTGAACAAGCCCTCGCCCAGTGCGATCATCTTCATCTTTTCATCGTGAGCGAAAACGCGTCCCAATTTAGCTTTCAAGATCGGTTTGCATTAGTCAAGCAAGGGATCGCCGATTTGGATCGCATTACGTTACACAAAGGCTCGGATTACATTATTTCCCGTGCCACTTTCCCCAACTATTTCCTGAAAGATCAAGGCTTAACAGACGACTGTTATTTAGAGCTGGATCTCAAATTATTCCGCCAACATATCGCCCCAAGTTTGGGGATTACCCACCGTTTTGTCGGCTCTGAACCGATCTGTGAAGTTACTGCCGAATATAACCGCAAAATGGCGTATTGGTTGCAACAAGCCCCGTTAGAAAATCCGTCTATTCAAGTGGTTGAGCTGGAAAGAATCACGCTTAATGATGAGCCGATTTCTGCGTCCAAAGTGCGTAAATTGTTGGAAAGGCAAGATTTTGAGGCGTTGGCGGATTTTGTGCCAGCAACCACCTTGCAGTTTTTGCAACGCCAAGCCGGGGCGAACTAACCACCGATTTTATCATTACAACAAGAGGAATTTTTATGGAAATAACCAAAACCGCCGTGGCTGGCACGCTGGAATCGAGCGATGCTCAAGTGCGAATTGCCCCGAATGATGGGGTCGATATTGAGATCAACAGTTCCGTAGGCAAGCAGTTTGGTGAGGACATTCATCAGACCGTGCAAGCGGTGCTTTCTCAGCTACAAATTACCGATGTGCAAGTGATTGTGGAGGACAGAGGGGCATTAGACTGCGTGTTGCGTGCCAGACTCAAAGCCGCCCTGTTGCGTGCCACAGATACGCCAGTGAATTGGGAGGCGGTGCTATGAAATTAAGACGCAGTATGTTATTCGTGCCAGGATCAAATGCGGCGATGATCAGTAATAGTTTTATCTATCAGCCAGATTCGATTATGTTCGATTTGGAAGATTCGGTTGCCCTGAAAGAGAAGGACACCGCCCGAATGTTAGTGGCACACGCCTTGCAACATCCGCTCTATCAAGCGATGGAAACGGTGGTGCGTGTGAATCCGATTGATTCTGAATTTGGTCTGCTTGATTTGAATGCGGTGGTGCGCGCTGGGGTGGACGTGGTGCGAATGCCGAAAACCGATACCGCCGATGATGTGATCGCAATGGATAACGCCATCACCGAGATCGAAAAAGCGTGCGGACGAGAAGTGGGTAGCACCAAACTCTTGGCGGCGATTGAATCCCCCCTCGGCATTACCCAAGCCAACCAAATCGCCTTTGCCTCAAAACGCCTGATCGGGATCGCCCTCGGTGCGGAAGATTATGTGCGTAACCTCAAAACGGAACGCTCGCCAGAGGGGATTGAATTGCTGTTCGCCCGTTGCACCATCTTGCAAGCGGCGCGTTCGGCAGGGATTCAAGCCTTTGATACGGTCTTTTCCAACGCTAACGATGAGGAAGGATTCTTGCGTGAGGCGAGTTTGATCAAGCAGCTCGGCTTTGACGGCAAATCGCTGGTGAACCCTCGCCAAATTGAGCTACTGCACAACCTGTTCGCCCCAACTCAAAAAGATGTGGATCACGCCCAAGCGGTGATTGAGGCGGCGCAAGAGGCTGAGGCACAAGGGCTTGGCGTGGTGTCGCTCAACGGCAAAATGGTGGACGCCCCGATCATCGAACGGGCGAGATTAGTGTTAGAGCGTGCAAAATCGGGCATTCGTGAGGAATAAACAATGAAAACAAGAGAACAACGTGTTGAACAATTTGCAAAACTTCGCTCGGATCTGACCGCTTACCAAGCCGTGCCGAAAGCGGAGGCATTAGTGCGAACCGCGAAAAATCGCAAATTATGTGCCAATTTGGAAGAGGCGATCCGCCGTTCGGGGCTGAAAGACGGAATGACGGTCTCATTCCATCACGCCTTCCGTGGTGGCGATTTCGTGGTGAATATGGTGATGGCGAAAATTGCCGAAATGGGCTTTAAAAATCTGACTCTTGCGTCTAGCTCGCTGATTGATAGCCATTTCCCGATTGTGGAACACATCAAAAATGGCGTGGTGACGAAGATCTATTCTTCGGGCTTGCGTGGGCAGTTGGCGGACGAAATTTCCAAAGGCATTTTAGCCGAACCCGTCAATATCCACTCGCACGGCGGACGGGTGCATTTGGTAAAAAGTGGCGAATTGAAAATTGACGTGGCGTTTTTAGGCGTGCCAGCTTGCGATGAATTTGGTAACGCCAACGGTTACAGCGGAAAAAGCAAATGTGGCTCGCTCGGCTATGCCAAAGTCGATGCGGAATTTGCCGACAAAGTAGTGCTACTGACCGAAGAGTTGGTGGCGTATCCCCATCACCCTGCCAGTATTCCGCAGGATCAGGTCGATCTGATCGTGCAGGTTGAGGCGGTCGGCGATCCGAAAAAAATCGGCGGTGGGGCAACCCGAATGACCACCAACCCGCGTGAATTGTTGATCGCACGCAAAGCGGCAGAAGTGATCTTCGCCTCAGGCTATTTTAAAGAGGGCTTTTCCCTGCAAACGGGATCGGGCGGTGCGTCTTTGGCGGTTACGCGTTTCCTTGAAGACAAAATGCGGAAACAAAACATCACGGCGGATTTCGCCCTTGGGGGAATCACCTCCTCAATGGTGGCGTTGCACGAGGCTGGGCTGATCAAAAAATTGATTGACGTACAAAGTTTCGACAAAGACGCCGCCGAATCTTTGGCGCGCAACCCGAATCATATCGAGGTTTCCGCCAACCAATACGCCAATTACAGCTCAAAAGGCGCGTCTGTTGAGCGTTTAGATGTGGTGATTTTGAGTGCGTTGGAAATCGACACCAAATTTAACGTAAACGTGCTGACTGGCTCTGACGGGGTGATCCGTGGGGCATCGGGCGGACACTGCGACACCGCTGCCTCCGCCCAACTCTCGATCATCGTTGCCCCTCTCGTGCGTGGACGGATTCCAACGGTGGTGGAAGAAGTGATCACCTGCGTCACGCCGGGCGAAAACATCGACATTTTGGTCACGGATCACGGGGTGGCGGTCAATCCAAAACGCCCAGAGCTGATCGAGGCGTTACAAAATGCCCAAATTCCGCTGTTTACCATTGAGCAACTTTGCGAACGGGCGTACAGCATTACTGGCAAGCCGAAACCGATTGAGTTTACCGACAAGCCCGTAGCGGTGGTGCGTTATCGTGATGGCTCGGTGATTGACACCGTTTACCAAGTCAAAGCCTAAGCGAGTGCAAGCGGTATGATTTTTGCCAAAATTTGCCCGCCCTTTGACATCGAGGGCGAGGCGATTTCCCTCGAAACCTTGCTGAATGCGAGGGAAGCGCGTGCCTTGTTACAGCAACAATGCCTTACCGACTATCAGCAGACGGTGCTTTCGTTCACCTTGCTGGCGGTCGGGGCGGTCAAAAAAAATGCGTTGCTAGACTATGTGTTTACAAAAGGTTTAGCTGAACTTACCGCTTTATTTCAAACCCTTGGCATTAAACCGACCGCCGAATTTATCCGCCCCCTTGCAACGGGACACGAGGCGATTTTTTCGCTACCGATTGAGGCGACAACCTTAAAACGCGCCTTGATCGCCCTTGAACAAAGCTCACCACTGGCACGCCTATGGGATTTCGATGTGTTCGAGGCGAGCGGACGATTATTGAGCCGAGCGGAATTTGGCTTGCCACCGCGTCCCTGCTTGCTTTGTAACGATGAGGGCAAAATCTGCACCCGTAGCCGCCGCCATTCGCTAGACGAAATCGTGGCGGAAATGCAACGGCGAGTGAGAGGGGATTATTTGGCGGAAAAAATCGCTGATAAGGTCAATCAAGCCCTGCTTGCCGAATTAGACCTGACCCCAAAGCCGGGGTTGGTGGATCGGCAAAACAACGGCGCGCACAAGGATATGGATTATCACACCTTTGAGCGAAGTGCCGCAGCTTTGCGACCGTTTTGGGCGAAATTCGTGCAACGGGGGATCGAGACCGCCGACCTGCCCGAATCGCAAATTTTGGCGGAAATCCGACCGCTTGGACAGCAAGCGGAACAGGCGATGTTTCACGCCACCGACCAGATCAACACCCACAAAGGGGCGATTTTCGCCTTTGGGCTAGTTTGTTGTGCGATGGGGCGAGCCTTTGCCTTATCCGCCGAAACGGATATTTCGCAGATTTGCCACACGGTCGCCCAGATCACCCAAGGGATTACGCAGGAATTGCAAAATGTCCCTGAAAATCAACCGCTTACCGCAGGGATTCGGATCTTCCGTGAATACGGTTTGACGGGGGCGAGGGGCGAGGCAGAGGCTGGCTTTCCGCTGGTGCGAAAAGTGTTGCCATTGCTGGATAACCAACGCGATCCGCAACATCAAGGCTTAATCCTACTCACCGCACTGATGGCGGACAACGCCGACACCAACCTCATTCACCGAGGGGGACTGGCAGGGCTGACATTTGTGCAAAACGAGGCACACAAGCGGTTGGAAAATACCGATTTTTTACAGGATCGAGAGGCGTGTATCGCCAGTTTGAACGCCCTTGATCAGGCTTGCATTGAGCGAAATCTCAGTGCAGGTGGCAGTGCCGATTTATTGGCACTCACCTTTTTCTTTCATCTTCTTTTAAGAGGTAACTAAAAATGGCTTTATCCAAAGCACAAAAATTAGCGATCTTGGTTGCCATACCAACGATCGTGTTTTTACTGCCTGCACCAGAGGGGCTTTCTCTGATTGCGTGGCGTTTGTTTGGTCTTTATCTGGCAACGATTGTCGGATTAGTGATTAAACCTTATGGCGAACCCGTCATTTTATTGGCGGCAGTGGCAGCGTCTGCCGCGACCATCGGTAACACTGAGGGCGCAAAAGAACTTGTCAAAGTGAGCCAAACCCTGAGCGGTTATCAATCGGGGACAACGTGGCTCATCTTCACCGCCTTTACGCTCAGTTCAGCGTTCGTGATCACGGGCTTGGGTAAGCGGATCGCCTACCATATGATCGGTGCGATGGGGAACACCACCTTGCGTTTGGGCTATGTGACGATGTTCTTGGATTTATTGCTCTCGCCAGCCACGCCGTCCAACACGGCACGCGCAGGGGGAATTGTGTTCCCGATCATCAATAGCGTCGCGGTGGCGTTGGGGTCAGACCCTGAAACCAGCCCGAAAAAAGCAGGGCGTTACTTGCTGATGAATGTGTATATGGTGGTGAAAACAACCAGCTACATCTTCTTAACCGCAATGGCACCAAATGCGTTAGCCCTCTCGCTAATGGCACCGATCCTTGGCTTTAATATGAACTGGATTCAATGGTTCTTAGCCGCCTCTGTGCCGGGTTTATTGTGTTTGTTCATCATTCCATTTATCTGCTATTTGATCTCACCACCTGAAATGAAAAAAGTGGACAACAAAGAGATCGCGCGCAAAGGCTTGGAAGAATTAGGCCCGATCACTTTCCGTGAAAAAGCGTTGGCGGTGTTGTTCGTGGTGGCGTTATTCGGCTGGATCTTCGCTGATTTCTTAAACGTGAACGCAACCACCGTGGCGTTAATCACAATGGTGCTTTGTATCGTGTTGAGCATTGTTTCTTGGGACGATATCCGCAAAAACAAAGCAGGCTGGGATACCTTAATTTGGTACGGCGGTATCATTGGTATGTCCAGCGTGCTAGAAAAAGCGAAATTCTTTGAATGGTTAGCCGACACCCTCAGCAAAAATCTCAACTTTGGCGATCAAGGCACCTTAGCGTTAATGGTGATTTTACTGTTGAGCGTCGCCGTGCGTTATCTGTTCGCATCTGGCGGTGCTTATGTAGCGGCGATGGTACCCGTGTTTGCGACCGTGGGGAAAGTGGCTGGTGCGCCAGTGGAATTATTAGCGATTGGCTTGCTATTCTCTAACTCTTACGGCGGTTCTGTGACCCACTACGGCGGTGGCCCAGGCCCGATCACCTTTGGTGCAGGCTATAACGACATCAAATCTTGGTGGACCGCAGGGGCAATCATCGCCTTTGGTAGCTTGATTATCCACGCAACCGTCGGAATGGCGTGGTGGAATTACCTACTTGGAATGGGGTGGTTGGGTAACTAATCCCCCAAACTTATTTCTTATAAAAATAAGGCTGTATTTTAAGATACTATTTTGTGAGAATTTAAAAGGCGACATTTGGTCGCCTTAATTCTTCATCACCTACTTTTATCGTTTTTTACCGATTGTCGGATATTGTAGATTTTTAACAAACTATCATAGACAATTTCGGGGGCTAGATTGATATTAAATGCACTAAATACAGCCTTATCAAACTCGATGCGGTCTTCTTGTTGTAATTCAATAGGAAGATCTAGTATGTTTCTATTTAAAATGGACTGAAATTTATTTACTATTTCTATGGACTGCTCCTTAGAAAGTAAATTAGGATCTAATATCATTAACTTTTTCGATATTGTCGTTGAATTTAAATCTAACGCTCCCAAACCTCTCCCGAATCCAATGCTTTCAATATAGAATAATGAAATTACACTATTCAATAAAGCGTGTAGTAAGTTTAATTGTTCCATATCTTTTACAGCTAGACTGATCAATCGTTGATTAACAAAAGAACGATCTTTCAATCGATAAACGTATATCTTTTTATCAGGATTTATTGATATAACCATATCAGCCAAAGTATTTGGTTTCATTTCATACCAAAAATGATTGGTTCGACTTAAAACTTCAATGAGTGGTTTTCCTTTCCCATTTGTTCCTTTTTCAAATTTAGAAATCCATTCTAATGCTCCAAAATGATTCTTAGCTTTTAATACTTCAATAGATTCAGAGCAGCAAAATGCTTCTTTTTTAGCCGCTCCAATTAAAGAGTCAGGCAAATCTTTTGAACTCATCACAACAGGCTTGATATAGTTAGATTCTATTTGATGTTTACTTTCAGGATAAAACATCTTATCCCACCCACGACGTTCTCCACGAGCTATTTTGATATAATTGCTAACATTTATTAATTTATCCGCAACTAAATCAATCCAATCAAGGTTACTAAATAACGCATTCCAAGAAATTCCTAATTCTTGGAACTTTCTTATTTTTTCAACTTTATATGTTGCTTTTGATAAATGAGCGGATTTTATTTTAGAGCTTAGCGTGGCTGTAACCATTTCGGTTAGAACGGATTTATTCCAATCCTTTATTAAAGTATTGGTGGTTATAAAATCTATTTCATATTCGGCATGTTGATTGCTTTTCTCTAGAACCAATAAAGTAGCAACAACATCAGCATTTTCAAACCATTTTCCTTTTGAAGAACAAATTACTTTTAACAATTTAAAATGTTTTAACAAGTTTTCTTTGAATTGTTATCCCCATTCGTTTGCTAACCAAGAATTTGAGATAATAACACCTATTCTTCCATTTTCTTCAATTAAATTAGAAAGATGAAAAATGATATAAGCATATAAATCCGACTTTTTGCTTAATCCTAAATTGCTTAAGTTCTTCCTATTAGGAATTTCTGCTGTTTCAAATCTTACAAATGGTAAATTAGAAATAACGGCATGCATAACTGGTAGTTCTTTTGTTACAGTTTGTTCTATAAATGGATCTACAAAGGAAATTTCAGTATTTGGCTGCAATTCAAAAACATCTTTCTGAAATACTTGAACAAGATTACCTAATGCTTGCGGATCTGATAACGCAATAGAGCAAAGCTGTAATGGATATGAGAATTTATCACTTGCCCATACTTGATTTAAGGCTTCATTAGGTGGAATTTTGCATTCTCTCTTAATTTGGTAAACAACTTTTGGAATAGTACCGCTTCCGCAGCAGGCATCAATTATATTAGCTGTGCGATTTTTAATTGTTATACTTGCAAGAAAATAAGCTAAATTTATTGGGGTAGAAAATTGTCCAACAACTTTCTTCCTTGAATGCAATAACGCAGAATCAATAACATTGTGCAGGTAGTTGTTATCAATCCTATCAAATCGAATTTCTTTTAATAGCTCATTTAATTCTAACCAATACGATAAGAATTTATCTCCAATGTATTTATCTCCAACATTAGATAGAAATACATTCATAAAATCACATTTTTCTGTAATTTTTTTAAAGGTTTCAATGACATCATCAATAGACGAACTTAAAGTTAAGTTGTTAATTATTTCGGCATCTTGGTTAAATGTTTTCAAATAATGAGAGAATAATAATCTATTTACCCAAGAAAGAATCGAAAAATCAGCCAGTACAGAATACTTATTTTCGTTTTTTGTTGGATTTTCATTAAACCACTCAGTAATTTCTATATCAAAGTCAAAGTTTTTAATGGCACTAGATTCAAAATTGCAAGATAAGTCTTGTTTAAAACTTTTCAAACTATCTACATATAAATTTGAGCTTAACTCTAACAATCCCACATTTTTATAATTTGAATCAGAAATTATCTGTGATATATAGATAATTATATCTTCAAGAATGCATTTCCATTTATCTTGATTATTTTCTACATCTTCTCTACTATGAATATCTGACTCTACCCAAGTTTTATTGATTGAAAAATAATTATTCTCCCTAATATAGAGTACAGCCTCTTTCGCATTCCACAAAAGAAATGAATTTAATCCAAGTTTATTAGCTTTTAACTGTGCATTTTCTATTAGTTCTATATCAGTAATTGGCGTATCAGGCATTTTTAATTCCCAACCTTGAATAACATCGCCAAATTTCTCATTACCATACAAGAGAACATCAGGAAAAAGACTTTTTTTACTATGATCTTTTAAGGTTCTTTCACCACCCGCTTTCTTCACGAACAAGTTATTTTTAGAACAAAATAAGTTGATATGGCTAATTACATCGATAGCCCAAGCTCTTTCATTGTAATTTAATTTTGCTTTACTCATCTTACAACCCTTACATTTGCACCAGCTTTATTCAATCTATTTAAAGCTAAATCAATATAATCAATATGTTTGTCTTTGAATAATGTGGCATTTTTATTTTGTTCAATTCCACAGAAACGTCTATTTTCTAATGCGGCTGAAACTAAAAAACTTCCACTTCCAAATGTATTATCTAAAATAAGATCGTTTTCATTTGTATATGTTTTAATGAGATAACGTCCCAACTCAACAGGTTTCTGTGTTGGGTGCAAAACTTCCCCCTCACTTTCGGCTGTTTTGAAATAAATTACATCGGTTGGGTATCGCTCCCCATCACTTTTTACTAATTGTGGTTTAAAGTCTCCATAGCTACCTGTTAGCTGATCTTTTCTAACACCTTTATTATATGGTTCGCCTTGTTTCATTTGTGGATTATAAGTAGGCTGTTTCTTATAAAATACGCAAACATCTTCATATTTCCGTAAAGGTTGTTTTTTAGCATTCAGAAAATTGGTTGGTTTTGATTTTTCCCAAACAATTTTATACTTAAAATCCTTTTCATTAGATAAGATCAATTTAGCAGTGAATATGCCTTGCGAAGTTAAAACAATCGCGCCATTAGATTTAACAATTCTATTGTATTCTTTCCATAATAAATTGAGATCTATTACGCTATCCCATTTATTCTGAGTTGTACCATAAGGCAGATCGCATAAAACCATATCTACGGAATTATCAGGAAATTTTTTCATAATTTCCAAACAATCCCCCTCAAATAATGTATTTTGCATATCTTGAATAGAAATTTGGTTATTCATTTTGTCTCCTAAATCGGCAATGTAGGACGTTTAGCAATTTCAATCGTTCTACTTTGGCATTTTGTATTTGTTTCTTGGAATTCGAATGTGATTCAATTCCATATCAAACGACAATTTCTAATAAGAGCGGAGTGAGTCCGTTACAAATACTGAATCTTGAGCGATTTTACCGCCTAACACTTTCGTAAGTCCGCTGCATTGGGATGGCCTAAATTTACTAGCTTAGCAATTCATAGCCTATTGAGATTTACACCCGAATGCAAATTGCTGTTTGGCTAAACCACGTTTTGCTGCCACACTATTCCTCGTTTATGCGGTGGGCGTGGTAGGTTAAAATTTTTGTGCTGTCCTTTATAGGAAATAGTAGTAAAGGTTTCGTCTGCTTGCATTACACCATCTAATTCCAGTTGCTCCATCATCTTTTGGATATTATCAGCAAAATGCTCCTTACAAGCGGGCTGTTTTTTGAAAATTTAGAGTGCCTTGAATTGAATCACGCCGTTTTCCGTATAGTCTGGGCTTTCGTCTTCCTCTTGCACCACAGGAATGGCAGGGATTTCCGCCTTGTCGAAGGCAATATCGCCCTCAATGCCCTCGGGTAGTTCGCCGCGTTTAATGCCTTTAAAATCAAACAGGTTCGGGTCGCAAAGATGAGACGGCACGATATTTTGCAAGGCACTAAACATCGTTTCAATTCGCCCTGGGTATTGGCGATCCCACTTTTGCAACATCTCTTTTACCACTTGACGTTGCAAATTCGGCTGCGAACCGCACAAATTACACGGAATAATCGGGAACTGCTTCGCTTCCGCATATTTTTCAATATCCTTTTCCTTGCAATAGGCAAGCGGTCGGATCACGATTTGTTTGCCGTCATCGCTAATCAATTTCGGTGGCATACTTTTCATTTTGCCGCCGTAGAACATATTGAGGAACAAGGTTTCAAGCATATCATCACGGTGGTGTCCCAACGCAATTTTGGTCGCCCCCAGCTCGGTGGCGGTGCGGTACAAAATCCCACGGCGTAGGCGAGAGCAGAGCGAACAAGTGGTTTTGCCCTCGGGGATTTTCTCTTTCACAATGCCGTAGGTGTTTTCTTCCACGATTTTGTAATCCACGCCGATGCTGTCGAGGTATTGGGGCAAAATATGTTCAGGAAACCCCGGTTGTTTTTGGTCGAGATTCACCGCCACAATATCAAAATGGATCGGGGCATTCAGGCGTAAATTGAGCAAAATATCAAGCAACGTATAGCTATCTTTGCCCCCTGAAAGGCAAACCATCACTTTATCGCCATCCTCAATCATATTGAAATCGGCAATCGCATTGCCCACATTACGGCGTAGGCGTTTTTGTAACTTGTTGAAATTATAGGTGTTTTTCTTTTCGGTTGAAGTTGTTTCTTGGTGCATTTGAATTTTATTTAGGTAATGAAAAAATTAAGGCGGATCATAGTAAAGATTTCGCCATTTTTTGCAAGGGTTAAGCGTTTTCTTGATAACCCGACAGCAACGCCTGCCAATCCGTTTCTTGAAAATGGATATTCAAGCGTTTTTGCTCTTTTAAGAACGAACGGTGCAGGCGAGCGAGGTTATCCGCTTTCCAATTTTCGCCGTCCGCAATGCCACATTTATCAAAATCGATCAGCCAAAATTGCCCCTTATCATCAAGCAAAATGTTGTGAATGTTGAGATCGGAATGATGAACCTGATGATCGTGCAAACGGCGAATTAGCTTGCCGATTTGTTGATATTGAGCCGTTGCAAGGGGGTGGTTTTGTAAAAATTTGCTCAAATCCTGCGTTTGGTCGATTTTTTCGAGCAAAATATCCGCTTGATAGACGCAAAAACGGCGTTCGATTTTAACCGCAATCGGGCGAGGCACGGGCAAATTCCACGCCACCATTTGATTGAGCAGGGCAAATTCCTGCATTGCACGGGTGCGATCTAAGCCGTTAAAAAAGTAGTGCTGTTTAATCAATTTACCGAACAAACCGCCCCGCAAATAGTGGCGTAGCACGCTGTTTACCCCCAATTCGGGCTGGGTATTAAGAAACCACGTTACGCCCCGCCCCTTTGAAAAGCCCAACAAGCGGTCGGATTTTTCAAAATTTTGCGTGTTAAGCAAGGATTTCACAAAATCCTGCCCCGAAGGGGTCTGCAAAAGAGGAAACGCCGTTTGATTAAAGTGGTAATAAATCATTATTTTGGCAAAAAGTGAGAAAATGGCACGATTTTACACTAATTTAACCGACTTTTACCGCTATTTTTTTTGATGTGAATTTGCTAGAATTTCGCCCTTAAATTTTAGAGGAAAATCAATGAGCCAACTCTCTCTCGAAGCCCAACAAGTGCGTCAAGCCTTGCTCGAAAAGGGCATTGAAACCCCAACCATTACATTAACCAAAGATAAAGACAGCCGCCGAGCCGAAATTCAGCAACATTTGCGTTCAGTGTTGGAATTATTAGGCTTGGATCTGCGTGATGACAGCCTTGAAGAAACCCCACACCGCCTTGCCAAAATGTATGTGGACGAAATTTTTAGCGGCTTAGATTACGCGACTTTCCCGAAAATCACTAAGATCAAAAACCAAATGAAAGTGAGCGAAATGGTGTTGGTGGACGATATTACCCTCACCAGCACCTGCGAACACCATTTTGTTACGATTGACGGCAAAGTGGCGGTGGCGTATTACCCGAAAAATTGGGTGATCGGCTTATCCAAAATCAACCGTGTGGTGCAATTCTTCGCCCAGCGTCCGCAGGTGCAAGAGCGTTTTACCGAACAGCTTTTAACCGCATTCCAAACCATTTTGGAAACGGACGATGTGGCGGTTTATGTGAAAGCAACCCACTTCTGCGTAAAATGCCGTGGCGTGAAAGATACTAACAGCTATACGGTAACCTCTGCATTCGGCGGCGTTTTCCTTGAAGATCGTGAAACTCGAAAAGAGTTTTTAACCTTGATCAACAAGTAAAATTTGATGAAAACAGACCGCTTGCAGGGGGAATTTCAATGAAAATCGCATTAGGCATTGAGTATGACGGCAGTCGCTACTTCGGCTGGCAACGGCAAGAGGGCGTGCCGAGCGTGCAACAAACCTTAGAACAAGCCCTGTCGGTGGTGGCAAATTCCCCCTGCGAAGTGTTTTGTGCAGGGCGGACGGACGCTGGCGTTCACGGCACGGGGCAGGTGGTGCATTTTGAAACGGACGCGGTTCGCCCCTTGCAAAGTTGGTGCTTCGGCACAAACGCCCATCTGCCCGATGATGTTGCGGTGAAATGGGCGGTGGAAGTGCCAGACGATTTCCACGCCCGATTTAGTGCCACCGCCCGCCGTTATCGCTACATTATCTACAATAACAATCTGCGATCCGCGATTTTGCCGAAAGGCGTTTCCCATTATCATCAGCCGTTAGACGCGGAAAAAATGCACCGAGCAGGGCAGTTTTTGCTCGGTGAAAATGATTTCAGTTCGTTCCGTGCCGCAAAATGCCAATCTCACAGCCCAAACCGCAATGTACATCATCTCAATGTGAACCGCTTCGGGGCTTATATTGTGGTGGATATTCAAGCCAATGCGTTCGTGCATCATATGGTGCGAAACATCGTGGGTAGCCTGCTAGAAGTGGGGGCAGGGCGACAAGAAGAAAGCTGGATCAAATGGCTGCTCGATCAAAAAGATCGCAAACTCGCCGCCCCAACCGCCAAAGCCGAAGGGCTTTATCTGGTTGATGTCCATTACCCCGTGGAATTTGGTATTCCGAAAACGCCATTAGGGCCACTTTTTCTTGCTGATTAAATGACAAGGGGATAGATTTGAAAAAATTTTCAAAATCTATCCCCTTGTTTTTGAGTTTGGGTCGCAAGCATTGCGAACCTGCGGTAGGGACGCCACGCTGGCGTCCTGAAATTGCTAAAATCTACCCGCTTGTTTTATTCGCCAGAGACTTTCATTCGTTCAAGCAAAATCGAGCCAGTTTGAATATTAGAACGATGTTCGACATCATCGCCCACGGCGATAATTTGGCGGTACATTTCTTGAAGTTGCCCTGCAATGGTGATTTCGGCAACGGGGTATTGGATTTCGCCGTTTTCGACCCAAAAACCTGCCGCCCCACGGGAATATTCCCCCGTTACGCCGTTAATCGCACTACCGAGCATTTCGGTAACGAGCAAGCCCGTTCCCATTTCATTCAGCAAGGTTTGCAGTCCGCCCGTGCGGTTGGGTTTCACTAGCCAGTTGTGGATTCCGCCTGCGTGTCCTGTGGTTTGCAAGCCCATTTTGCGACCGCTGTAACTGGTCATCAAATAGCTTTGTAGCACGCCGCCCGTGATGATTTCTCTGGCTTGGGTGCGAACGCCCTCGCTGTCAAACGGCGAGGAAGCAAGCTGACGCAGTAAGTGCGGTCGTTCACTGATAGCAAACCAGTCGGGCAAAATCTGCTCACCCAATTTGTCTTGCATAAAGCTCGCTTTGCGATACAACGCCCCGCCGCTGATTGCCCCTGCCAAATGTCCAATTAAGCCTGTCGCCACATCGTTGTAGAAAATTACGGGGACTTCGCAGGTTTTAATTTTTTGCGGATTGAGCCGATCCACCGCCTTGATCGCCGCCTGTTGCCCCACCCATTGTGGCGATTGCAAGCGGTCAAATTCGCGAGAAATCGTATATTCATAATCACGTTCGA
The DNA here is from genome assembly GCF_002015115.1 of Haemophilus paracuniculus. Lineage (GTDB taxonomy): Bacteria > Pseudomonadota > Gammaproteobacteria > Enterobacterales > Pasteurellaceae > Haemophilus_E > Haemophilus_E paracuniculus. Next base: position 180,864 of record NZ_MUYA01000007.1, on the reverse strand, counting down.
GTTGATCTTCAAAGGCAGAAATCACGCTACACGAAAGGGAATAACGGCTAGAAAGGTAGCTCTGCAACATTCCGTGGCTGTTGCCGTAAACCCGCACGCCACTATGGGAATTGAAAGTTGCCCCCTCGCTATTGACGATTTTTTCATCTGCGTTCAAAGCGTGATGTTCGGTTTCTACCGCCAAAGCCACCGCTTGATCGACTGTGATCTCGGCGTGATGATAGAGATCCAAATTCGGTGCATCAAACGCCATCATCTCTTTGTCCGCCAAGCCGGCACAATCGTCTTCTGAGGTATATTTGGCGATCGCAAGGGCGGATTCCACCGCACGCTGAATGGATTGTGGTTGTAAATCCGAGGTGGACGCATTGCCCTTACGCTTGCCGAGATAGACGGAAATCCCCAACGCCCCATCATTATTAAATTCGATATTTTCCACCTGTTCCAAACGGGTGGAAACCGACAAGCCCGACACTTTGGTAACGGCAACTTCGGCGGTTGCCCCTGCTTTTTCCGCAAAAAATAAAGCGGAACTGACCGCTTGACGTAATTCTTGCTCTTGCAATTTAAGATCTTTGGTTGAAATGAGCGACATTTTGTTCTCGATAATTTGAGTGAAAATGGTGGCTATTTTAGCGGAACTGGGGGCGGTAGGGTAGGGGGAAAAGCCCCAAATGGGGCTTTTCGGTTATTTACATTCAATCTGCCACGGTAATTCGGCAAATTGTTGAGCCAATTTGGCGACCTGCGATTGGTAAGCGGTCAGATTGGGCGATTTTTTGGCGGAAACCGACCGCTTGTCAGAGAATTGCATCTGCCCGAATCCGCAGGCAAGATCACGCCCTCGGGAAACTTCTAGCTGCACATCGTTAAAGCGTTCCGTTGGCGGATAAACCACTTCGCTACGCAATTCGTTGCCGACAATTTCCACGTTGGCGAGGGTATCTGTTTGTTTTTTAAAGGCTTTTTCCCTTAACGCAATCCGTTCAGTAAGGCTTTTTTGCTGGCTATTTTTATCCAGAAAAAACAGAATCCCTTTTTGCCAGTTATTCGGATTTTGCTCACTTGATTGCGGTAAATAGAGCAGTTGTTGCATTTCGCTGATTTGATTATCGGTGGCTTTAACGAACGTTTGCCCGTCAAAATTCACTTGTTCAGGCAAGGCAAATTGTGGGGATTTTGACACGCAAGCGGTGAGAACAAGGCTTAAAACCGCTATTTTGAGGGATTTCATTGCTGTTCCTCACGCTTGAAAACGAATTCCGTGTCGCTCGAACTCGCTTCGTCAAACCAATAACCGCCATAATTAAAGGCTTTCAGCTGTTCCACGCTGGTCGGTTGCTGTTCCAACATAAATCGCACCATCATTCCACGGGCTTTTTTGGCGTAAAAGCTAATCACTTTAAATTTGCCGTTTTTTTCGTCTAAAAAGATCGGTTTGATGATTTGAGCAGTCAGATTTTGTGGCTTAACCGCCCCGTAGTATTCGTCTGAGGCGAGATTAACCAAAATGTTATCGCCTTGCTGATCAATCGCCTGTTGCAACTGTTCAGTAATGATATTGCCCCAAAAATGGTAGAGATCTTTGCCCTGCTGATTGGCAAGTTTCGTCCCCATTTCAAGGCGGTAGGGCTGCATTAAATCTAGCGGACGCAACAAGCCATAAAGCCCCGACAAAATGCGTAAATGTTGCTGGGCGAATGCCACCTGTTCAGGCGAAAGGGTTTCCGCTTCCAACCCCGTGTAAACATCGCCCTTGAAAGCGAACAACGCTATTTTGGCATTTTGCGGATTGTGTTCTCGTTGCCACTCGGCAAAGCGAGCCACATTCAAACTTGCCAATTTATCGCTAATCGACATCAACGACCCCAATTCCGCAGGGCTAAATTGCCGACAAATTTCCGCCAACTGCTCGCTGTAAGCGGTCAGATCAGGCAAAGAAAACGCAAAATCGGGGGTAGGGGTGTCAAAATCGAGGGTTTTGGCGGGGGAAATTATTGCTAACATAGGAAATCCTTAAATAAAAACAGCCGTTTTCACGGCTGTTAAGAGTAAATTTGATGGTAATTCTAAGAAGTTATTTCGCTGTTTTCAACCATTTTTCTCGCACATCTTCACTAATTAGTGTGGCTTGCTGGGCAAAGTTTTTACCCATTTGAAGCGAACCAAATTTAGAAAGATGATCTTGATCGATATAAAGTGATCTGCCATTGAGTAAATAGCCCTCTGGTAGATATTTTGTTGGATCAATAAATTCGACATTGGGTATATCTTTAACTAATTGTCGAAGATCTTCATTTGTTTTTGTCGTATTCCCCAATTCTTGAAGAGGATCAAGAAATTTATCTAAACCATATTTTGCTAAAAATAGGGAGCGTAGAGGAGAGCGATTAGCCACTTTTATATCAGCGAAAATATAAACTTTTTTAGTTTTAGCTAATTCCACCAACATTGCCTTTAATTTTTCATCAAAATTCTCTACTTTAAATTCACGAGCGGTAATACGAGGAAGTGGTTCTGTTCCTCGTTTTAAATTATAGAACATTGAGACAAAAATAACAGAATAATCATTTAATCTTTGGCTTTGGCATAATTGTTTATCTTCTGCACTTAATTTAGCCAATGGTTCTTGTGCATTTAAATCATAGCAGCGAATTTCAGGCTCTAAGAAAGTTGCTTTCCAACCTTCTTTGTTGCCGACATAATCTAAGAATGGTTGGAGGTGCCCAGCGTGGGAGTCGCCAATTAATGCTATGTTAGGCGGTAGGTAGGTAGGTAGGTAGGTAGGTAGGGCGTTTTCTACTTCATCTTGTGCCACTTCATTATTGGCATAATTTGTTCTTTCCATTACCCATTTCTTTGCCATAATATTATAACCGATTACGGAAAGAGAAGGAATAAAATAAAGCAAAATAACCGCTTGTTTGAAATTTAGCTTAGATTTTCTTAATGGTTGTTCAAGTAGATAGTAACTTACAATAGAACAAATAAATGTAGCAGCAATAATGAATAAAACTATATTTTTTGATAATGTATTTGTTCCTGTAATATAGTGAGCAATTGCAATAAATAACCAATGAAAGAGATAGAGAGAATAAGATAATTTACCTACCCATACCATTGGTTTAAAAGAAAATACTTTTTTAATAATATTGCTAGTTTGCGTGCTATAAATAAGCGAAGCAGTGAGAAAGCAGGGGAGTAGTATTGCTACACCAACCAAATAAGGCAGATCTTTATTAAAAAGAAATAAGCATAGCAAAAGTCCAAATAAACTTATTAGACTAATGGCTGTATTTTTATTTTGGTTAGATGATCTCGGTAATAAGGCAATAAAAGAACCTACTAATAATTCTGGAAAACGTAAGTTAGATGTATAGTAGATATTATAAATACCGATTTTTTCATAAGCGGTTTGAGGTATGAAATTTGTAAGCATAAAAAATACAAATAGACCGATTACCACTTTCATAAAAACTGCCGTATTTTTTGTTTTTTTGAAAGCAAAAAATAGAATAATAGGAAAGAAAAGATAATACTGTTCTTCTACGGCTAACGACCATAAATGTAAAATAGGATTTTCATTAGCACTCATATCCCAATAACCTTGTCGATAGGCAAGATAAAAATTTGATGCAAAGACGGGGGCTAACTCGATTGTTTTACGCAATAATTCACCTTCGGAGCGAATAAAGAACATTGATGAGAAAATAGAAGCGAGAGCTACAACCAAAATGAAAACAGGGTAAATACGTTTTATTCTTCGTTGGTAGAAGGTTTTAAAGGAAAACTGACCGCTTGCCATTTCATTAGTAATGATACGAGTAATTAAATAACCCGAGATCACAAAGAAAATATCTACCCCTAAAAATCCACCAGCAAGCCAGCTTGGATTTAAGTGATAAATAAAAACAGATAATATTGCTAAGGCTCGTAAGCCATCCACTTCGGGACGATAATCTAAATGTTTGTATGACATAAAATAACCTTAAAAGTAAGATACGAAAAAGGCAGGAATAATCCTGCCTTTCTTGAAACGAAAATAAAATTAACGTTTTGAGTATTGTGGGCGACGACGTGCTTTGTGTAAACCCACTTTTTTACGTTCAACACGGCGTGCATCACGGGTAACAAAGCCCGCAGCACGTAACGCTGGACGTAAAGTTTCATCGTATTCGATCAATGCACGCGTAATACCGTGACGGATTGCACCTGCTTGACCTGAGATACCACCACCTTTAACTGTGATGTAAAGATCTAATTTTTCAGTTAATTCAACCAATTCTAATGGCTGACGTACGATCATTCGTGCAGTTTCACGACCGAAATATACGTCTAATGAACGTTGGTTGATAGTGATGTTACCACTGCCCGGTTTGATAAATACACGAGCTGAAGAGCTTTTGCGGCGACCTGTGCCGTAGTTTTGATTTGCTGCTGTCATTTTTATGCTCCGTGATTAGATATCTAAAACTTGTGGTTGTTGTGCAGCGTGGTTATGTTCGCTACCTGCGTAAACTTTTAATTTACGGAACATTTCACGACCTAATGGACCTTTCGGTAACATACCTTTAACTGCGATCTCAATCACTGCTTCTGGACGGCGAGCAATCATTTCTTTGAAGGTTGCATCTTTGATACCACCTACATAGCCAGTGTGCCAGTAGTAGATTTTGTCTGTTTCTTTTTTGCCAGTTACAGCTACTTTTTCCGCATTGATCACGATGATGTAATCACCTGTATCAACGTGTGGAGTGTACTCAGCCTTGTGTTTACCACGAAGACGACGTGCTAATTCAGTAGCTAAACGACCCAAAGTTTTACCTGTCGCATCTACTACATACCAGTCACGTTTTACGGTTTCTGGTTTTGCTACAAAAGTTTTCATTATTTTAAATACCAAAATTTAAAGTTAAACCCAATATCCAACAGGATATTACCTAATACGGTAAGAATCCGACCCCTTCGAGTCAATTCTGACCAAACTTGCTTGGCGGGAAAACCAAGCAAAAACAGGGTGGGCGAATTATACAGATTTCTGGCAAAAAAGCTAACACTTTTTGCACAAAATTTTGAAAAATGTTAGCTCATTCACATTTTTAGCAACGGAATTCGATTTTTGCTTTCTATTTTTTGTGAAAAATGATACAAAACAAGCGGGTATTTATCCCTTTATTTTCAAGATAGGAGAAAACAAATGGAACAATGGTCAGGAAATGTTTGGACAGCCATTATTGCGGCGTTCATCGTTGGTCTTGTGGTGGGATTTGTCGTGTTGCGAATGATGAAAGGCAACGTGCAAAAGCAAATCCAAATTGAAAGCGAGCTAAAAGCTACAAAAGCACAAGTGGCAGAGCAAAAAGTGCAGTTGGAACAACATTTCCAGCAATCTGCGACGTTATTAGCGACTTTAGCAGAAGACTACAAAAAACTCTACACCCACTTGGCACAAGGTTCAGAAACTTTGCTACCAACGGAATCAAAAATTGAGTTTTTTGAACAGGCTCGTTTAGAAGTCGTTAAAGAAGAGCAAAGTCAAGAAGATCAACCAAAAGATTATTCGGAAGGTTCTTCGGGATTGTTGAAATCATCGTAGTGTGATTTTCTAAATTATTGATTAAGAAGTCTTATTTTTTAAATAAGGCTTCTTTCTTCTTTTATTTTTATAGAAAGGACTTACAATGCTAAACAAACAAACAAACAAACAAACAAACAAACAAACAAACAAACAAACAAACAAACAAATTCGTAGAGACAGTATTATTTGTTATTTCATTTAGTTTAATCTTTTTAGGATGTTTCTGGATTTTTAAAGGATTAAATGGTTCTAAAACACCTTCTTTATATGATGTTTTTATTCTAAGTGTTATTATCTTAATTTCTAACATAAACAAGTTTGTTTATTGGGGTGTTATTTTCCCTGTTCTTATCTTATTGGCACTATATATTCCTATTGGTTCTCTTTATGGACAACCTTCTTATGAAAGTATTATTTCTGTATTTGCAACTGATGTTACAGAAGCAAAAGAGTTCTTAAAGAATATCCCTTCTAAACTTTATCTCTATTCTTTCTTATGCATTCCTTTCTTTGTTATATCAAGGTTCTTTTTATCAGATAGAAAGATCTTGAAGAAAGGGCAGCCAATTGTATTATTAGCTTTAATCGTTTTTTTACTTCCAAAAAATTTAATATCTTTTCAAGATAAGTTTGTAACTGAATTGAGTAAAGTAATTAAAGAACTTAATGTTTTAAATGGGCTTGCAATAAAAAGTGATTGGGGACAAAGTAAGTTAAATGATAGCTCAAAATATGATGATTACGTTCTGATTATCGGTGAAAGTGCAAGAAGAGATTATCACAATGCTTATGGCTATCCCGTAGAAAATACTCCTTTTATGAGTAATTCAAATGGTGTTTTGATAAATGGCTTTACATCGCCAAGGGAAACTACGGCAGCTGCATTAAAGCTAATGCTTACAAAGCCAAACTATGAAAAACAAACCGAACAATATAATTTTTCTTTGATAGATCTAATTAAATCAGCAGGAATAGAAACTTATTGGATTTCTAACCAAGGTTATTTAAGTGGATTAGATACACCTATTGCTGCATTAGCTAAGAAAAGTGAGAATAAAATTTTCTTAAAGTGGGGCGATTATCGTGCAAAAAATACCAGTGATAACGAGTTATTACCCAAATTTAAGGATGTTTTAAATAAAAAATCTTCAAAAAAACGATTTATTGTATTGCATTTATATGGTAGTCATCCAAATCCTTGTGATCGATTAGCTGGATATCCTAAGATTTTTAAGGATTCTGAGGTTAAACCAGAGTATCGGGAAATCAATTGTTATATCTCATCTATAAGAAAAACGGATGATTTTATTTCAAAAGTTTATCAAATGTTAGTTGCTGAGAAAAACAATACTGGAAGAACGTTCTCAATGGTTTATTTTTCTGATCACGGTTTAAACCATACTACGGTAGAAAATAATAAAATCAGAATGTTACATAATAAATTAAGAGAACAATTAACAGTTCCTTTATTTAAAATATCTTCTGACGATAATGAAAGAAATGTCTATACTGTTTTCAAATCAGGAATGAGATTTACAGAAGGTTTAGCTAACTGGATAGGAATTACGAATAAAAATGTGAATCCTAATGTTGATCTATTTTCTAATGAAAGTGATACAGATGATCAATGGCTAAAAAAATTATTAGAGTCTAGAAAGGAAGATCCTGTAATCGATATTCGTCCTTAATTTCTTATTCCAAGAGGGGATATATTTTATCCCCTTTCGATTTATTATTCCCCACCCAACTCACTCAATAATTTTTCGCTTAATTCCTTTTGCTGTTCCGCTGAAAGAGCTTGTTGATCAGCTGTTGCCACAACGAAGAAATCTTCTACCCGTTCGCCAATGGTGGATATTTTGGCGTTTAGTAAAATTAAATTCAGTTGGTTGAAAATATGGCTGATTTGAGCCAGTAAGCCCTCTCGGTCGAGGGTGAATAGCTCAAATGCCGTTTGATTGGGTTGAGAATTTGCCAAAAAGCGGATTTTGGTTTGGCGTTTGAAGGTTTGGTGCTTAATTGGTTTACGGCTTGGTTTGAACGGTGTGGGTTCAGTCAATGCCTTTTGTAATGCTTGTTGAATTTGCTCGCTACGCAAATTATCCAGCCCTTTGCCGTTCAATTCAGTAATGATAAAGCTGTCGAACACCAACCCTGATTCTGACGTAATAATTTGTGCATCGTGGATACTCACTTTTTTGCTGCTTAACAGTTGAGCAATACGGGCAAAAAGTTGCGGTTGATCATCACAATGAATAAAAATTTCGGTCGCCCCACGTGCGTGTTCGTTGCTGACCAACACAAGCGGTCGCTTTGGCGTTTTTAAATAGGCGAGGGCGTGCCAAACCAACTGTTTCGGCGTGTTGCGTAAAAAATAGCTCTCGGGGCAAGGCTGCCAAAAATCGCGTAGCAGCTTGTGTTGGCTTGGGGTGAGGGTAAATTTTATCAATTCCAACGCTTGCAAGCGGTGCTGTTGAGCAATTTGTTGATAATCTAACCGCTTGTTGAGCTGTTGAGCGGTTAATTGGTAGAGTTGGGTGAATAGGGAACGTTTCCAATCGTTCCACAAGGTTTCGTTGGTGGCTTTAATATCGGCAACGGTCAGGCAGACTAAATCGCTTAAAGCGGTCTGATTTTCGACAATTTGAGCAAATTGCTCAATCACCGCAGGATCGTGAATATCCCTGCGTTGGGCGGTAATTGACATCGTCAAATGCTCTCGCACTAGCCACGCCATTTGTTCCGCCTGTTCAGGGCTGAAATCGTGCTGAATCGCAAATTCATACATATCCACCGCCCCGAGTGTGGCGTGATCGCCATTTCGTCCCTTGGCAATATCGTGGAATAGCCCAGCTAAATAGAGCAGAGGGCGATGAGTTGATTGCGTAAATAACGCCGAACAAAGCGGGTGGGTTTGAGCCGATTTTTCCGCTAAAAAACTTTCGAGCTGTAACATTACCTGCACCGTATGTTCATCAACGGTGTAAATATGGAAAAGATCAAATTGCATTAAGCCTTTGATTGCGTGCCATTGGGGTAAATAGCGGTCGAGTACACCGAGTTGGTGCATTGGCACAATCGCCCGTGAAATCGGGTTGGGTTGGGAAAAAAGTTGGATAAATCGCTGACGAGCTTGCGGACATTCGCTTAATGGCGAACGCAATTTTTGCAGACTTAACCGTAAAAAGCGTAGCGTTGTAACGCTTGGTGAGCTGTTAGGGTTTTGGCAGAGATGTAAAAACAGATCTAAAATTGTATAAGGTTTTTGCTCAAAAATGGCGTAATCTTCGGCGAAAATAACGTTATCTTGCACAAAATAATGGGGGTCAAGCGGTTGCCTTTCGGCTAATTTTGGTGGTAGCAACACCGTGCGTTTAAAGTTATCCAACAGCAGTTGGCTAAGTTGCGAGATCGATTGGGTCGCTTGGAAAAAGGCTTTCATCATCGCTTCCACCGCTTGATTATCCGAACCTTGATAGCCCAACTGTTCGCTTAATTGCAGTTGGCGATCAAAGCGTAGGCGGTTGTCGTAGCGTTTCAGTTGCAGGTGCAAGCCAAACCGCATACGAAACAGCACCGCTTGGGCGTGGCTCAATTCTTTGTATTCTTCGGGGAATAAAATCCCCCGCCGTAGCAGATCCTCAAAGGAATAAGTGCCGTAATGGCGTAGCATAATCCAGCCAATCAGGTGCAGATCTCGCAATCCACCTGGGCTATGTTTGAGGTCGGGTTCGAGGTTGTAGCTGGTGTTGTGATAACGGGCGTAACGCTCGTTTTTTTCAGCGATTTTTGCCGCGAAAAAATCCTCGATTCGCCAAAAATCTGCTTGTTGCATCGCATTGGAAAGTTGCTGCCACAAGGCAAAATTGCCCGTAATAAAACGGCTTTCCAGCATATTGGTCGCCACCGAAATTTCCGCCCGCCCAATTTCAACACTTTCCGCCACCGTACGAATCGCCGTGCCGAGCTGAAATTTACTATCCCAAAGCTGATTGAACAGTTGATTAAGCTGATTTCGCGTTCGTTCATCAACTGGATTCTCGGTCAGCACTAAAATATCCAAATCCGACAGCGGAAACATCTCTTTCCGCCCATAGCCTCCCACCGCAATCAAGGCAAGATCCGCCCGTTCCGTCAAGCCATATTCTTGCCAAAGTTGGATCAAAAGTTGATCGTAAAAATCGCTGCGTTGATGCAATAGATCAAAAATATCAGATTGAGCAAAATCATTTTTTTGCTGTTGATTAAAATCGGCAAGTTGGGTTTTGAGGTCAAGCATTGTGATGAGAGTCGGAAAAGGAAATTTGGCGGAAAGATACGCTTTTCAGGAAGGATATGCAAGGGGTGGGATTTTATGTTCTTGAGAATATTAAATTTGATTTTTGCAAAAAGGGAATAAAGAGGATATAATCCGCCCCCTGAGTCGGTTAGACAATCGCTGGTTTATTGAAGCCCTCAAATTCGCTTTGCGAGAACTAGGGGACAAGTGAACGAGAGGAAAGTCCGAGCTACACAGGGCAGAGTGCCAGATAACGTCTGGGGGGCGTGAGCCTACGACCAGTGCAACAGAGAGCAGACCGCCGATATTTCGGTAAGGGTGAAAGGGTGCGGTAAGAGCGCACCGTGTGGGTGGTAACATTCCACAGCAGGGTAAACTCCACTCGTAGCAAGACCAAATAGGAACTCAATGGGTTGCCCGCTCAGAGTTCGGGTAGGTTGCTTGAACGTGCGTGCGAACGTACGTCTAGATGAATGATTGTCCACGACAGAACTCGGCTTATCGACCGGCTCATCTTATTTTGATAAAAAGCGAATCGTTTTGGCGGTTCGCTTTTTATTTTGGGGATAGGAAAACTAAGGATAAGAGAAATTTTAAAAAATCTTACCGCTTGCTTTTGAAAATTTGGGGACGCGAGCATCGCGTCCCTACGGTAGGGACGCCACGCTGGCGTCCTTTTATTTTGAAATTGACGAAACCGCTCAACGCAAAGTGACGGGGGAAGTTTGATCGAGCGAGATAATAATTTGTAAAGGCGGATTTTATATCCGCCTTTGTTACAAATGAACAACGAAATTTCCCAAAATCCCACCCCTTGTATCACTCAATCCAAAGCGGTAGCCGAATTTCGACTTTTAAACCACCGAGTTGGCTTTTTGAGGCGGCGACAGTGCCGTTGTGTTGTTGGATGGCGTTTTGCACGATGGCGAGTCCTAAGCCTGTGCCGCCTGTTTGTCTGGCACGGGCTTCATCAACGCGGTAGAACGGGCGGAAAATTTGTTCGTATTCGTGTTCCGGCACGCCTTCGCCGTCGTCTTCAATCGCAATCACAAGGGTTTGTTTGTCGAGGTAGAGCATTACGCTGATCCGTTGGTTGGCGTATTTTTGGGCGTTGCGGATCACATTTTCCACCGCACTTGCCAAAATGTTGGCGTTGCCGTTGATTAAATTTGGTTTGGACGAAAAAATGCGGTTGCGGATCAGCAACATAATGCCGTTTTGTTCCGTTTCAAAATTGGCATCGTCTAGCACCGTTTGCCAAATCTGTTCGATAGGGAAAATCTCACGGGTGAGGTGCTGGTTCAATTCTTGGCGAGAGAGGGAAAGCAGATCCAGCACCATTGCGTTCAGTTTTTGGATTTCGTTCTCAATCCGTGTCAGTTCGTTCGATTCCCCCGAACGGTGGCGAAGAATGGCGGTGGCGAGTTGCATTCTCGCAAGCGGTGTTTTTAGCTCGTGGGAAATGTCCGACAGCAATCGCTGTTGGTGCAGGCGAAGTTGTTGCAGGGATTGAATCATCTGGTTGAAACTTCTGCCCACCTCTCGAATTTCGTAAATTGAGCCGTTTTCGAGTTCGGGATTGATCGCCAAATTGCCCGAAGCCACCGCATTCGCCGACAGGCGTAGGGCGTGGACGGGTTGGGCGATTTTGTAAGAAAGCCAAAAAAGGATTGGAATACTGACCGCTAGCAAGATGAAAAGCATTAGCCACGGTGAATCAAAGAAGATGTTAAACAGCTCTTGTTGCGGATCAACGGTTTTGACGAAGTAGTGATAATACTCACGTTGGGCGGATTTCACCGAAAACGGCCCGTAAATTTCGATGTTGTCGAACATTCGGCGTAGGGGCTGTTCGGGGCTGTGGGCGCGGTAGATAAACACCTGCAAAGGTTTCACTTGTTTTGGCGAAGCCCCGATAAAAATGCTGGTTTTCGGATCAAATACGATCAAATTCAAGCCATTCGGGCTGTCAAGGGCGAGTTTCCGCTCAAATACTTCGTCCATATTGTATTTGTTGAGCAGAGTTTGGCTTTCTTGCTGATAAAAGGCTTTTTCATCGGTTTCCAAATGGCTGAATGCACGGGCATCGAGTTTTGGCAAAATAAAGGCAATGGCGAGCATTATCACAAACACTAAGCCAAAATAGGCGAAAATTTGGTAGGTGAGGTATTGTCGGATCGAGCCGAACAGGGCGAATATTTTTTTCATTGGGTTGAAATGTTGAAAGAAGTGAGTAGAAAAATCCCTCGTAAAACGAGGGATTGAGTGATTTATTTTTCCGTAACCAGTAAATAACCCCGACCACGCAAGGTTTTGAACCAAGGTAAATTATCGTTACGCTCTGGCAATTTTTTACGCAGATTTGAGATATGCATATCAATCGCACGGTCGTAAGGGGTGAGGCGTTTGCCAAGGATTTCAAGGCTCAACAGCTCACGCGAGAGAATCTGCCCTGGGTTACGCATTAACATTTGTAATAGAGCAAATTCCGTGCCAGTGAGGTCGAGATCCTTGCCCTCAAAAATCTCTTGTTGGCGACCAGGGTGAAGATCAACCCCCCCGAACGAGAGCTGTTTGCCGTTATCTTCGGTGTTGATTGATTGCAATTCCAAATGCAATGGGGTTTGCATATTGGCACGGCGTAAAATCGCTTTGATTCGAGCGACTAATTCACGGTCGTTGAATGGTTTTGGTAGATAGTCGTCCGCACCCAGTTCTAAGCCGAGAACACGGTCGATTTGATCATCTCTGGCACTCAACATTAACACGGGAACGGCATATTTCTGACGCAGTTGTTTGAGGGTTTCAATGCCGTTGAGAACGGGCATCATCACATCTAGCAAAATCAGATCGTAGGATTGTAATTCTAGCTCGTTCAATGCCTCTTGCCCATTATGCACCACGTGAATATCAAAGCCTTCGAGGGCAAGCAATTCGGCGAGTAGTTCGGTTAATTCAATATCGTCATCAACTAATAAAATCTTTGGCATAGTTGTTCCTATTTTTCGACTAGTGTTGTTTTTCTGTAAACGAAAATTCAAGTTTCATTGACAATGTCGTTTTGTGTGGCGATTTTAGCAATTTTTGTCAATTTGTTCTACATTTTTTATCTGCTCCCAAACCGCATCAAGTTCGGCGAGGGTACAATCTTTCACCTTTTTTCCTTGGGATCGCACCGCTTGTTCCACCTTTCTAAACCGCTTTTCAAATTTAAGATTGGCATTGCGTAAACTGGTTTCTGCGTCAATTTTGTAATGACGGCAGAGATTAACGGTGGCGAACATCAAATCCCCCAACTCTTCTTCTAGTTGGCTGGCTCCTTGTGGAAAATCCGCCATTTCTGCTTTCACTTCGGCGAGTTCTTCTTCCACTTTGGCAAGCACGTCCTGCGGATTTTTCCAGTCAAAACCGACTTTGGCACAACGATTTTGCAATTTATTGGCTCGGGTGAGGGCAGGCAGGGCGAAAGGTAAATCATCTAAAATGGAATGATGTTTCGTATTTTTTGCTTTTTCTTTGGCTTTTTGCTCTTCCCAATTTTTGAGGGCTTCTTCGCTATTTTGGGCGGATTTATCGCCAAAAACGTGGGGGTGGCGGTAAATCATTTTGTCGTGAATGTCGTTTAGTACGTCTTGAAAAGTGAAAGTTCCTTCCTCGCTCGCCAACTGGCTAAGAAATACCACTTGTAGCAACAAATCGCCCAATTCCTCGCGTAAAGCGGTGCGATCCTGCTGTTGAATCGCTTCGGCAACTTCGTAAGTTTCTTCTAATAAATGGGGAAGCATTGAGTTAAAATCTTGTTTTAAATCCCAAGGGCAGCCGTTTTCAGGATCACGCAAACGAGCGATAAGTTGCACAAATTGCTCAATAGTTTTCATTATTTTTCCTCTATGGTTGGGATTGAAATCGGTTTTGCATTATACTTCTAACCCATTGAGAAGAAAACGAAAACGCAAAATGGAAAAACAGCGACAAAAATACCTGCAAAAATGGTTGCGGCAGCAACAAAAAGTCGTCAAAAAGTGGCTCTATTTGAATGTGCTACTGGGCGGATTGAGTGCGATTTTGATGATCGCCCAAATGGGCTTGCTTGCCTCAATGTTGGAAAAAATGATTGTGCAAAAACAGTTGCCGAGCGATTTTCTCTGGCAAATTGTTGCCCTGTTTGGCTGTTTTGTGGGGCGAGCGGTGCTGATTTGGGGGCGAGAGCGAGCAGGTTTTAATGCGGGGCAGACTTTACGTTTGCATTTGCGAAAATTAGTGATCGAAAAACTTTCCCTTGCAGGACCGATGTCCATTTCACAACGCCCTGTCGGCAGTTGGGCGACAATGATGTTGGAACAGGTGGATAACATTCATCAATTCTACGCCCGTTATTTGCCGCAGCAGTTTTTATCGTTAATCGTACCGCTTGCCATTCTCTGTTTTGTGTTTCCCCTCAACTGGGCAGCGGGGGTAATCCTCTTTGTTACCTTGCCACTCTTGCCGATTTTTATGGCGTTAGCGGGTTTTAAAGCGACCGAAGCCAACCAACGCAATATTGGGGCGTTATCCCGTTTAAGCGGGCAATTTTTAGACCGCTTGAAAGGGCTGGAAACCATTCGCCTGTTTGGACAAGCCGAGGCTCAAACTGAGCAAATTCATCAAAGTACCGAGCAATTTCGCCTTAGCACAATGGACGTCTTGAAAATGGCGTTTTTGTCGTCCGCCGTGTTGGAATTTTTTACGGCGGTGTCGATAGCGGTAATGGCGGTCTATTTTGGTTTTTACTATTTGGGGGAAATCACCTTTGGCGATTACGGCACGAGCGTGTCGCTGTTTATCGGCTTTTTCTGTCTAATGCTTGCCCCCGAGTTTTACCAACCCCTGCGTGAATTGGGCGTTTATTATCACGACAAAGCGGCGGCGATTGGGGCGGCGGACAGTTTAGAAGATTTTCTCAGCCAAGAAGTGCGAGTGCCAGCGGAAGGGCAGAAATTTTTGCCAAACCAACCGCTTGCAATCCGTGCGAAGGATTGTGTGGTGCTTTCGCCACAAGGTAAGCCCCTTTCGCAGCCCCTTAATTTTGAGATTAACGCCCATCAGCATATCGCCTTAATCGGGCAGAGTGGGGCGGGCAAAACCTCGTTGATGAATCTGTTGCTTGGCTTTTTGCCTTACGAGGGAAGCCTTGCGATTAACGGGGTGGAATTGCGAGAGCTGAACCTTGCCGTGTGGCGTGAAAAATTGGCGTGGGTGGGGCAAAATCCGCAACTGATGAAAGGCACGCTCAAAGAGAACATTTTGCTCGGTAATCCGAATGTGTCCGATGCCGAATTAGAGCGGGCGTTAGCATTATCCAAAGCCGATGAATTTGTCTATCGGCTTGGTTTTGATCGTCAAGTGCAAGACGGCAACGCAGGCATTTCTGGCGGGCAAGCCCAACGGATTGCCATCGCCCGAGCCTTGTTGCGACCTTATCAGCTACTTTTATTAGATGAACCTACCGCCAGCCTTGATATGCAGTCGGAACAGCAGGTTTTAGCCGCCTTGCACAATCTCAGTCGAGAGCAAACCACCCTAATGATCACCCACCGTATTGAAGATCTCAAACAATGCGATCAAATTTGGGTAATGAAACAGGGGCAGATTGTGCAAAAAGGCGATTTTGCAATGCTTGAAAAAATGGGTTTATTTGCAGAAACGTTAAAGCAGTAAATTTATTTTGTGATCTTGATCGACTAATTGAGATCTCAATATTTCAAGGGGAATAATTTGGTATAGACTTGCGACATTAAATATCAAAAGGAGATGTTGCAATGTGGAATTTATTAAGTTTACCCAATACGATTGAAACTATTGAAGCGTGGGCGAAAATTTTAGAAGATATTGCCAAAGTCGCCGTACTTGCAATCCCTGTTGTGTTATACGGCGATAAAACCTTATTAGTCAAATGTGGAAATAGTTTCTTATTATTATGTGTCGTTTATGCGTGTTTGATTATTGCTAAATTACTGAGAAATAATAAAACGCAATTTATAGGAGAAAAATGATGGACTTAACATTCCCCCTCGCAGGTTTCGCCTTATTTTTAATTTGTTTGGCGATTGGCTTAAATCGTTATGTAGAACGAATGAAAAAGCAATCTAAAACCAAATCATCATAGGTAATTTTTGATAATGCGATCACTTTTTCCTTTTCTAACCCTTTACCGCACCCATTTCGGGCGGTTGTTGTTGGGTATGGTGCTGGCGATTACGGGCTTAACCGCCAGCATTGGCTTATTGAGCTTGTCGGGCTGGTTTTTAACCGCTTCATTTTTGGCGGGATCAATCTTTGTTTTCAATTTTTTCTATCCCTCATCAGGGGTGCGAGGATTGGCAATTCTACGCACGATCGCTCGCTATTTTGAACGCCTCGTTACTCACGATGCCACTTTCCGTGTGTTGGCGAGTTTGCGAGTGGCAGTGTTCAAAAAGCTGATTCCCCTTAGCCCTGTGGGGTTAAATCGCTATCGCCATAGTGAATTATTGAACCGCTTGGTGGCGGACGTGGATACCCTCGATACCCTTTATCTCAATCTGCTTTCGCCGTTTGTGAGTGCGGTAATGGTAATCGCCTTTATGGGTATCGGGCTTTCCTTTATTTCGCCGCTGTTAGCCCTTGTGATTTGCGGCACGTTGCTTGCCTTATTGGCGATTTTTCCGACTATTTTCTACCGTTTAGGGCAGAAAACGGGGCGAAATGTGGTGCAGGCTCGGGCGAGTTATCGTTCCCAATTTATTGAGTGGATTCAGCTCAATGCGGAATTTTTACTGTTTGGCGTGCAACAAAATGCCACCGAAAAATTGCAACAGACGGAAAAACACTGGCTTGCTGCCCAAAGCCGAGAAAGTCAGCTTGGCGGATTGTCCAATGCGTTATTGTTGGTGGCGAACGGGCTGTTAGTTTGCACCGTGATTTTGCTGTTCAGCACGGCGACAATGCCAAATGTGGAATATGGCGAAGCCTTGATTGCGTTGGTGATTTTTTGTGTCCTCGCTTCGTTGGAAATTTTAACCCCAATCGGAATCGCCTTTTTGCACCTAGGGCAGGTGATTGCGGCGGCGGATCGCCTCAATGAAATCACTGAACAATCGCCAACGGTGCAGTTTAATGGCTCGCAGCAATGGCAGAAATTTTCGGAAAACGCACCCCTTGTACGCTTTGAAAAGGTCGCTTTTGCCTATCCGCAATCGATCCAACCTGCGTTGAACAACATTTCTTTTGAGATTTTGAAAGGGCAGAAAGTGGCGATTTTAGGCAAAACGGGCAGTGGCAAATCGACCATTTTCCAACTTTTGACCCGTAATTATGATCCTACAAGCGGTCAGATTTGGCTAAATGCTTACCCGATTGCCGACTATGCCGAAAATACCCTACGCCAAAAAACGGCGGTGTTAAGTCAGCGAGTGCATATTTTTAGCAGCAGTTTGGCGGATAATCTCAAATTGGGGAATCCGCAAGCCAGTGATGAAAAATTGTTGGACGTGTTGGCAAAAGTCGGTTTGGGCTATCTCGCCGATCAACCAGACGGCTTGAATTTATGGCTGGGGGACGGCGGTCGCCCTCTTTCTGGCGGGGAACAACGCCGTTTGGGGCTAGCTCGTCTCTTGTTGAGCGAGGCGGAATTATTGTTGCTCGATGAACCAACCGAAGGGCTGGATCGCACCACGGAACAGCAGATCCTACAACTGATTTTTAACCATTGCCAAGATCGCACTTTATTGATGATAACCCACCGCTTGCAAGGGCTGGAAAACTTCGATCAAGTGCTAAAAATCGACAACGGGCAACTGGTTTAGCCAAAAAGTTGGGGCTATTCGCCCCAACGTTTCATCTTAATATCCAACTCAAACAGATCCAACGCCCGTTGCACGCTGTGGGTAATGATTTCTTCCACCGAAGTCGGCTTTTGATAGAAGGCTGGCACGGGCGGAAAAATAATCCCCCCCATTTCCGTTACCTTTCGCATATTGTCCAAATGTGCCAAATTGAACGGCGTTTCTCTCACCATTAACACCAAACGGCGGCGTTCTTTCAGCACCACATCGGCGGCTCGGGTCAGCAAATTGTCGCTAAACCCATTCGCCACCGAAGCGAGGGTTCGCATTGAGCAAGGGGCGACAATCATTCCCAGCGTTTTAAACGAACCGCTGGCAATGCTTGCCCCCACATCTTGAATGGAATGTACCTGATCGGCGAGGGCGATTAAATCCTCACGGCGATAATCGGTTTCTAAGGAACGGGTCAGATCCGCCCCTTTCGACATCACTAAATGGGTTTCCACCTCGCCCAACGCCCGCAATATCCGCAGGGTGTGGTAGCCATATTGAAAGCCACTCGCCCCGCTGATCCCCACAATGATTCGTTTTTTTGCCATTTTGCCCCTACAAGCGGTCTGATTTTCGGAAATTTTTACGAGGGCGTATCATACTCAAAATTCTGCACGGAATAAACCGTGCTATACTGCTCAAAATTTTTATTGATAAAAGGAAGAACAATGCTCACCAATCTTCAACTCGAACAAATTTTAGACGAAAAACTCAACAGTAAAGCGATTGCCGACTACGCCCCAAATGGCTTGCAGGTCGAGGGCAAACGGGAAATCCGCAAAATCATCACGGGGGTTACCGCTAGTTTGCCGCTAATTGAAAAAGCAGTCGCAAAAAACGCCGATGCGATTTTGGTACACCACGGCTATTTTTGGAAAAGCGAAAGCCCGTGTATTCGTGGAATGAAAGGCAAGCGGATTAAAACCCTGCTGGTAAACGACATCAACTTGTTTGGCTACCACCTGCCCCTCGACATTCACCCCGAACTCGGCAATAACGCCCAACTCGCCAACCATATTGGGGCGATTAACTTGCAAGGTTTAGAAGATAAACCGAACTCAATCCCCGTTTACGGCGAATTTGCCGAACCGATCTCGGCGGACGAACTTTACCAACGGTTAGCAAAAGCACTCAACCGCCAACCCACTTTCTGCGGCGACTTCCACCCTGATTTCCCCCAAAAACCGATCAAAACCGTGGCGATCTGCACAGGGGGCGGGCAGGGCTACATCGACCTCGCCGCCGCCAAAGGAATTGACGCCTTTATCACGGGCGAAATTTCCGAACAAACCACCCATTCCGCCCGTGAACAAGGCATCTACTTCTACGCCTGCGGTCATCACGCCACCGAACGAGACGGCGTAAAAGCCCTCGGCGAATGGCTCGCCGAAACCTATGGGGTAGAGGTGGAATTTATTGATATTGATAATCCTGCGTAGGGGAAATTGAAATAGTGCAAGTAGGAATGCTCTCGAAAGGGAAAATAGCAACAAATAGCGGCAATACCATTGCTCGCCCAACCGCATAGCTTTGAACCATAGCTCGTTGCCCTAAATTAGCTGTAAACTCGCTCATCTGCTTAACGGATTGAACTCGTCTGCTATAAACTGCATTGGCTTTCGCTCGTTGATTGAGTTGTTGCAATCTTCTTTGTTGGCGATCAATAGAGGCATTCGCCTCATTCATTCGATTGCGTAGCTCACGTTGTGCTTGGGCGAGACGTGCGGTATTGATCCCGCTTTCCGCTAATTTTTTGCGAGCGGTTTCTAATTTGAGATTTTGTGCTTGTTGGGCTTGCTCTAATTTTTTTACGGCATTTTTTGCACGTTCAAATTGTTTGGTTAAACGCTTTGAGGGATTCGCCGTTGCATTAAATTTATCTGCTAAACGTTGAGCTTCATTTTGGGCTTCTTTGAGCTTTCGGTTGGTTTCTGTAAGTTGATTTTTGAGAGGATTTAATGTTTTTGCATATAGGTTAATTTTTCGTTGATTATCACTATATTGTGAACTTAATTCACCCAATGTTCTTTTTGTTTTAGAGAGTTGTTTTGCGAGTTCGATTACTTTTTTACTCGCATTTTGGAACGGTGCTGTAAGTTTATCAACAGCCGATAAAATGACTTCGAGTTTCAAATTACTATTTGCCATAGACGTAGTATCCTTAGTTCAAAGAATAAATTATAGATATTTCTTAGATTGTAAATTTTTTGTGTTAGTGTGGTTTTAGTATTGACATTATCGAAAAGAGGTTTTAATTTAAGGAAAATTGATAGGGGGAAGTGCAATGATTGGGTTAATTTACTTCTTTGGTGTAGCGTTATTCTTTGGTGGTCTGTTTTGGTTTTCTATTTTGGGGATCATTATAGCCGTAGCTGCATCGGTTTTTATTGGTGTGATAGCTCTATCCTTAGTTGTGGTATTTTGGCGTTTCATTGCGATTGGATTAGGGCTTTTCTTGGGCTGGTTTTTACTGTTTTTAATGTTTGAAGATATTCCGCTCACGTTAAGTATTTTATTTGGTTTAGCGGTTGTTCTATGGTTTGTTTCAGAAAATTCAGATAAAGAAACGGAAGTAAAAGAAAATAGCATAGAAGCCGAAATCGAGAGCATTAAACGCCTCGGTAAAAATCCTCACTATCGGTAATGTTAAGGCGGTTTTAACCGCCTTTTTTATTACCCCTTCGCTAGCCTTTCAATCACTAAATCCTCAATCATTTCGATATCCTGTTCGGTAAAACCTAACAATTCCCGTTGATCGTATTTGACTTTGTATCTTGCTCGTTTCGACACACGGCTAGATAAGCCGAATTGGTGTACGTTAGCAATAAAGGCATTTTGCCCTGTGTAGCCAAGGCTTAGTCCTTGGGCGTTTGCCGTTTGTCGCATAAATCGGGCGGTTTTAAGTTTGGCGAACATTGCTTGTTGCTTAATTTTGCCCTTTTTCGACCGCTTGCGGGGGCTTTTGCGTGGGGTGTAAACGGAAATACCAACGGATTTGTCCGTCGGTATTTTCCAAAAGGGAGTGATTTAAGCGAGATTACCCAAGCTGATGTTGAACGCGTAGAGCAAGCCTTAAATGCCTGCCCACGAAAAACATTTGGCTTTCAATCCCCTGAATCACGATTTTGTGCAGTGGGGGGAATCTACAAATTTCGCAGAATCCTACCCCTTGCTATTAGAGCTATTTCTCAGCCCTAAACCCAATATCCTTTCGGTAGAAAGTGTGAGGGATTGGGTTATCGGTGAGGTAGGCGTAAACTTGCTGTTGGGCTTGTTTGACGTTGTCGGCGGTGGCGGATACGAGGAATAGGCGGCCGCCGTTGGCGATGAATTTGTCGCCTTGTTTGGTAATACCCGCCCCGAACAGTTGCAGGCTGCTGTCGGCTGGGACGCTTAATTCGCCGAGGTCAAAACCGCTTTCTGCTTTGGCTGGGTAGCCTTCGGCAGCTACCACTACGCCGAGGGTAATGCCGTGGGTTTTCCATTTGATTTGCGGTTCTTTGCCGTTGAGAATGTCGCTGATGTGTTGGGCGAAATCGCTCTCGAAGCGTTGTAGCACCACTTGGGTTTCAGGGTCGCCGAAACGGGCGTTAAATTCGATCACTTTGATGCCGTCTTTGGTCATCATCAAACCTGCGTAGAGAACGCCTTTGTATGGCGTGCCTTCTTTTACTAGCCCTTCAATCGTTGGTTGCACCACGATTTTCATCGCTTCATCGATCACGTCCTGTCCGAATTGTGGCACAGGGGAATATGCCCCCATTCCGCCTGTGTTTGGGCCTTGATCGCCGTCATAGGCTCGTTTGTGATCCTGCGAAATGCCGGCAAACCACGCTTTGTCGCCATTGACGAAGCTGAATAGCGAAAATTCTTCGCCCTCTAAAAATTCCTCGATCACCACGCGAGCTTGGTCGTCTTGGTTCACATAAAGCTCATCAACCAACATCATTTCAAGGGCGGAAATGGCTTCCGCTTCGCTCATTGCGACCACTACGCCTTTGCCAGCGGCTAAGCCGTCTGCCTTGATCACAATCGGCGCACCTTGTTCCAGCACATAGGCTTTTGCTTGTTCAAAATCGGTAAAGGTGGCGGATTTGGCGGTTGGCACGCCATATTTTTGCATAATTTGTTTGGCGAAATCTTTGGAATATTCCAATTTTGCCGCCGCTTGGCTTGGTGAGAAAACGGGAATGCCAGCCTGTTCTAACGCATCGCTCACGCCATAAAAGAGTGGGATCTCTGGCCCGACAAACACCCAATCAATTTGGTTGGCTTGGGCAAATTCGACAATGGCTTTGCCGTCTGTTTCGCTGAGGTTTACCGTGATAATGCCGTCTTGTTTCATTCGTGGGTTGCCTTTGGCACAATACACGGCGGACACGCTCGGCGACTGTTTGAGAGTTTTGGCAATGGCGTGTTCGCGACCGCCGCTGCCGATAACAAGTAATTTCATCGTTATTCCTTTTCAAATTGGGTTAAAAATGCCTCAATCGCTTGCGGATAAAGGCGATGTTCCACTTGATGAATCCGCTCGGCGAGGCTGTCGAGGCTATCTTCGGGCAGCACTGGCACCCGTTCTTGCAACAGAATTTTGCCCGTGTCCACCCCTTCATCAACCAAATGCACCGTGACGCCCGTTTGCGAAACGCCTGCGTTGAACGCATCTAAAATGCCCTGTTTCCCTGGGAATTCAGGCAGAAAAGCAGGGTGGATATTAAGCATTTTGCCCTCGTAGGCGGCAAGTAGGGTTTCGCCCACGATTTTCATATAGCCTGCCAAAATCACGCAATCGACCTGATGATCTCGCAAAATCTGCACGATTTGCTGTTCATAAGCCACTTTTGAACCGCTGGCTTTGAGGCTCACATAAAAACTTGGCACGCCAGCTTGTTTGGCTCGTTCTTGCACGAACGCCTCTTTGCGGTCGTAAATCAAGCAGACGATCTCACCGCTGATCCTGCCGTCTTGGGTGGCTTGCTGAATGGCGGAAAAGTTTGAGCCGTTGCCACTTGCCATTACCGCAAGGCGGAAAGGTTTCATAGTACAACCTCATTGCCTGTTAAAGCGGTCAGATTCTCTGATTTTTTTACCACTTCGCCGATCACGCTGGCGGTCGTGCCAAATTGGGCGAGGGTAGCGAGGGTTTGCTCTACATTTTCAGGTTTCACTGCCACCACCATTCCCACGCCGAGGTTGAATGTGCCGAGCATTTCCGCTTGTGAGAAGTTGCCGAGTTTTTGCATTAGCGAGAAAATCGGTAACACTTCCCAGCTACCCATTTGGATTTTAGCAGTCAGATCTTCGCTGAACATACGCGGGATATTTTCGATAAAGCCACCCCCTGTAATGTGTGCCACGCCATTGACTAATTTCTGTTTGTGCAGGGCGAGGATCTCTTTCACATAAATGCGAGTTGGGGTCAGCAATTCTTCGCCGAGGGTTTTGCCGTTGAGCTCAGGGAATTGGTGATCGTAGCCAAATTGATTATCTTTGAAGAATAATTTACGCACCAGCGAGTAGCCGTTTGAGTGGATACCGCTAGACGCTAAACCGATCAACACATCGCCAGCCTGTACTTGGTTTGGCTGTAACATTTCGTCTTTTTCGACCACGCCCACGGTAAAGCCTGCGAGGTCAAAATCTTCGGGGGCGTACATATCGGGCATTTCCGCCGTTTCGCCACCGATTAACGCCGTGCCTGCCAGTTCGCAACCTTTCGCCACGCCAGCCACGATCTGTTCCACCACTTCGGGTTTGTTTTTGCCGACCGCCACATAATCGAGGAAGTAGAGCGGATCTGCCCCGACCGTTACCACATCGTTTACGCACATTGCCACGCAGTCGATCCCGATGGTGTCAAATTTTTGCTGTTGAATGGCGAGTAGTAATTTGGTGCCAACCCCGTCCGTGCCAGAGACCAAAATTGGGTGTTTGTAGTTGAGGCTACCGAGGTCGAATAAGCCACCGAAGCCACCTAATCCGCCTAGCACGCCAAAGCGGTGAGTTTTGGCGACGTGTTTTTTGATACGTTCTACGGTTTCGTAACCAGCGTGCACGTCCACGCCAGCTTGTTTATATGCGTATGACATTGTTATTCCTTGTTTGATCGATGTTGTAAAAAGGCTTTTTGGATTGGGGTAAGCTCACGGTAGAACTCATCTTCGTAGTCATAAAGACCGGCACAATAGTCGCCGTTAAAGCAATCCATACATAAACCGCCGTAAGGCTGATCGGTGTCTAAGCCCACTGCATCAATTAAGCCCTGTTCGCTTAAATAGCCGAGGGAATCCGCCCCTAAGTATTCGCAGATTTCCTCAATGGTTTTGTTGGCAGCGATTAACTCGCCAGAGCGAGAAATATCAATGCCGTAATAGCTTGGGAAGATCAGCGGTGGGGCAGCGATTCGAACGTGAACCTCTTTCGCCCCTGCTTCTTTCAGCAAGCGGACGATGCGTTGGCTGGTTGTGCCTCGCACAATCGAGTCGTCCACCATTACCACCGATTTACCTTTGACGATACTACGCACCGCCGAGAGCTTCATTCGCACCCCTTGCTCACGCAATTCTTGGGTGGGTTGAATAAAGGTGCGAGCGATATATTGGTTTTTGATTAAGCCCATTTCGTAAGGCAAACCGCTTTCTTCCGCATAGCCTGTCGCTGCCGAAAGAGAAGAATTTGGTACGCCGATCACAATATCCGCATTCGGGGTTGGATATTCACGGGCGAGGATTCTGCCCGAACGTTTGCGTGCGGCGTGGACATTCACTTCGGCAATATCGGAATCAGGGCGAGCGAAATAAACGTATTCCATTGCCGCAATCGCTTCACGTTCCACTTGGGTGTAAGGCTCGATCCGCATTCCTTCGTTGTTGATAATCACTAATTCGCCTGCTTTGATATTGCAGACAAATTCTGCCCCAACCGCATCAATCGCACAGGTTTCACTGCCGAGAACGTAAGCCCCGTTTTGCATTTTGCCGACCGCTAATTGGCGTAAGCCGTTTGGATCGACCGCACCGTACAGAGTGTCTTTGGTTAAAAGCAGGTAAGTGAAACCGCCTTTAATGGTGCGTAAACTCTCTTTCAGTTGTTCCTCAAAGGTTGGTTTTTGGCTATGGCGGATCAGGTGGATCAGCACTTCCGTATCAGACGAGGAATAGAACACCGCCCCTTTTTGTTCAAGGGATTTGCGTAGGGTACGGCTGTTAATCAAGTTACCGTTATGGCACATCGCCACGTCTAAATCGTGGAAGCGGTATAAAAACGGCTGGGTATTGCGAACGCTGCTGCTGCCCGAAGTGGCATAGCGAACGTGTCCGATCCCCGCGTGTCCTTTGAGGCGTTCGAGTTTCTGTTTATCACGGAACACTTCCGCCAACAAGCCGAGATCACGGTGTCCTCGCATTGTGTCGTGATCGGCAACCACGATCCCAGCGGCTTCTTGTCCACGGTGCTGTAAGCTATGCAAACCGTAGTAAACCACTTGGTTGGCTTCGGCGTGATTCCACACCCCGAAAACGCCACATTCCTCATTTAAACTTTTATACATTCTCTAATCTCCGTAACACTTCACGGTAAGCGTCCATTACGCCGCCCAAATCACGGCGGAAGCGGTCTTTATCCAGTTTTTCCTGCGTGCCAACTTCCCATAAACGGCAAGTGTCAGGCGAGATTTCATCGGCAAGAATGATTTCGCCGTCTTTGGTTTTACCGAACTCAATTTTGAAATCGACAAGGGTTAAATTCGCTTTCAAGAACAAGGCTTTGAGTAACTCATTGATTTTTAACGCCTGTTGCTTGATGTCCTCTAATTCACTTTCGCTCACAATGCCGAGTGCCACGGCGTGATCGTTGTTGATCAGCGGATCGTTCAACGCATCGTTTTTGTAGCTCAATTCAAACACAGGTTTGGCAAGCACGCGACCTTCTTCAATGCCGTATTTAGTCGCCATTGAACCTGCCACGATGTTGCGGATAATCACTTCAAGGGGAACGATTTGAACGTGTTGGCAAATCTGATCGGTGTCGTTCACTTTCTTGATAAAGTGGGTTTTCACGCCGTTTTTGGCGAGATAGTCGAAGATCAGCGAGGTAATGCTATTGTTTAGCACGCCTTTTTGCTCAAATTCTTCTTTTTTCACGCCATTGAATGCGGTGGCACTATTTTTGTAATGCACATAGATTTGGTTTGGATCTTCACATTCAAACAGTTGTTTGGCTTTGCCTTCATAGAGCAGTTTCATTAGTTCACCTCGTTGTGTTGGAAATATGCCACGCCATTTTTGAAAATGTCTTGGCGATCAGAAATTGTGTGGGTTTTGTAAAGCCCCGTGCCGTAGCGTTCGCTATGTCCCATTTTGCCGAGGATCAAGCCGTTTTCGCTGATTAAGCCCTCAATCGCATAATGTGAGCCGTTCGGGTTGAATTTACCGTGTTCGCTGGCGTTGCCGTCAAAGTCGCAGTATTGGAAAGCGGTCAGATGTTTGAATTTTTCCACATCTACGCCCACTAATTTGCCCTCGCCGTGGCTGAAAATCACTTCGTGGATTTGGTTAAGCTCAAAGCCTTGTGTCCACGGCGAATTGGTGTTCGCCACACGGGTGCGAGCGGTGGTCGAAATATGACGGTGGCTGTCGTTGTGATAGAGGGTCAAATCGTTGTCGTCCAAATCACGGATCTCACCATACGGCAACAAGCCCGATTTGATTAAGGCTTGGAAGCCGTTACAAATACCTAAAATCAGTTTTTGCTGAGCGAGGTGCTGATGAATTGCCTGTTTCACTTTGGCATTTTTCAGCACGTTCACAATAAATTTGGCACTGCCGTCTGGCTCATCGCCACTGGAAAAACCACCGGGGAACATAATGATGTGGGCGGTTTCAATCGCTTGCACCAATTCATCAATCGATTGTTCAATATCACCCTCACGCTTATTGCGGATCAGCACGGTTTGAGTGCTTGCCCCCACATCACGGAACGCTTTTTCGCTGTCGTATTCGCAGTTTGTGCCTGGGAAAACTGGGATCACCACTTTCACATTTTCGACAAATTCAGGGTAGTAGCGTTTGGTTTTCCCTTGGGCGGCAAGGTTTTCGCAGTTGCCTTTATTCGTGTTTTGATAAAGCGGGTAGATTGCCTCGAAAGTTTGCAAATAGGCATTTTCGATCTCGCCACGGGTAAAGTTTTCGCCGTTGATTTGGAATCTGTCGCTCACTTCGCCGATTAACTCAAACGGCAAGTCGCCAGTGGCTTCTAACACAAGGGAAGCAGGGGCGAAATCAAGGGCGTTTTCGCTTTGAATGGTAAAGCCTAAATCGGTGCCGATTGCCATTTTGACGAGGGAAGCCGCCAAACTCGCTTGCTCTAAAACATAGACGGAAACCACCGCTTGCTGTTTGATAAGCTGATGAATTTGTTCGTAATTCGCCACGGTTTTCGCCACATCTGGGTAGCCACGTTCATCTTTGACGACTGGCACGAAGTAGAGTTTGTTGCCTGCTTTTTTCAGCTCTGGGGTAATCACATCGGCGATTTTGACAGGGGTACAAGCGAAAGAAATTAAGGTTTCCACCACATTTAAATCGTTGAATGTGCCGGACATACTATCTTTTCCGCCGATACTCGGGCAACCGATTGCTTTTTGAGCGTAAATCGAGCCGAGTAGGGCTTGGGTAACTTTGCCCCATTTGTGCGGATCTTTACCTAATTTCTCAAAATATTCTTGGAATGAAAAATAGAGGCTCTCTTTATTTCCGCCCACCGCATAGACTTTGGCGAGGGATTCCAACACCGCATAAATTGAGGAAAGGAACGGCGAGTAGTGCGAAATCGCAGGGATAAAGCCGTAGGTTAAGATCGTGGCGGTGTCGCTCGTTGAGTAAAGGGTTGGCAAGGCTTGCACGCTGGCTTGCACAGGGGTTAATTGGTGTTTGCCGGCAAACGGCATTAACACAGTGGTCGCCCCGATACTGCTATCAAATTGTTGTGCCATACCTTTTTGACAAGCCACGTTGAGGCTGGCTAATTCTGCTAAGAGTGCCGATTTGCTAAATGGTTTTGGTTGGAATGGATTTGCGGCAGCGTTATCGACTAACACCGCATTAGCGTGCTGGCGAACGCCGCTGGTGGCTAAGAAATCGGCACCCATATCCACCACTTTTTCGCCGAAGTAGAACATCTCTAATCGTCTGCGGTCGGTAATGGTCGCAACGTGGGCGTATTCGATATTCTCTTTGATACATTCTGCCACGAATTGATCGTAATCTTTCGGATCGATCACCACTGCCATACGCTCTTGGGATTCGCTGGTGGCGAGTTCGGTGGCGTTTAAACCTTGATATTTAACTTGCACTTTGTCCAAGTGGATCTCAATCCCCTCGGCAAGTTCGCCAATCGCAACACATACACCGCCTGCCCCGAAATCGTTACATTTTTTGATTAAACGAGTCACGGCAGGGTTGCGGAACAGGCGTTGCAGTTTGCGTTCTTCAATCGGGTTGCCTTTTTGCACTTGGCTGGACGCCGTTTCGAGGGAATCGTTGGTATGCACCACGCTTGAACCGCTTGCCCCTTGAATGCCGTCTCGCCCCGTGCGACCGCCAATTAAAATCACAATGTCACCGCTTGCAGGGCTTTCACGTTTGAAATCGCCGACTTTCACTGCCCCGACAACCGCCCCCACTTCCATATGTTTTGCCACATAGGAATCATCGTAAAGCTCTTTCACATAGGTGGTCGCCAGTCCGATTTGATTGCCGTACGAGGAATTGCCCTTTGCCGTGCCGGTGGAAATCTCCACTTGCGGTAATTTGTGGGCGAGGGTGTCCTCTCGTTTTTGCAGAATGTTGCCACTGCCCGACACTCGCATTGCTTGATAGACATAACTTCTGCCCGACAGCGGATCACGAATTGCACCGCCGATACAGGTACTCGCGCCGCCAAACGGCTCAATTTCGCTCGGGTGGTTGTGGGTTTCGTTTTTAAATTGAATCAGCCACTGCTCGGGCTTGCCGTTGTTTTCAATGGTGGTAAAGAACGAACAGGCGTTGATTTCTTCGCTCACTTCAATGGTGCTATCTTGCAACACATTGCGATGATATTTGCCGACCACGCTCGCCATATCCATTAGCGTAATCGGTTTTTCGCTGTTTAGCCCTTGGCGGAAGGCGAGGTAATCCTCAAAGGCGGATTGCATTTCTTGGCGGAACAGGGCGGATTGGATCTCAATGCTGTCTAGCACCGTTTCAAAAGTGGTGTGACGGCAGTGATCGCTCCAATAGCAGTCGAGGACGTAAATTTCCGTTTCAGTCGGATCACGCTGCTCGCTACGGAAGTATTGTTGAATAAACTGCATATCTTCAAGGGGCATTGCCAACGACATTTCCGCTTTTAAAGCGGTCAGTTCCGCCTCAGAAAATGCGTTAAAGCCCGTTAAATCTTTGAGCGGTTTTGGGGTGGAATCCATTGAAAACGCAAGGCTTTGCATATCTTTTTCACGGGCTTCAATCGGATTCACCAGATATTGCGACACTTTTGCCAGTTGCTCGGCGGTCAAGGCTTTATCGAACACGATCACTTTACCCGAACGAACTACCGCTTGGGATTGGGTATCCAACAAGCGGATCGATTGCATCGCACTATCGGCACGTTGATCGTATTGAGCTGGCAAGGTTTCATAAGCGAAGTATTTGCCCTCAACCAAATCAAGGTTCTCAAACACCTCATCAACCATTACCTCAGAAAATACTGAGGTTTTAGCTTGCTGATAGGTTTGCTCGCTGATTTGGTAAATATCATAAATGATATAGCTATCAAGCTGATTCAAACCGAGTTGATAGGCTTGATTTAACCCTTGGCGTAACCCCTCGCTCTCTTGACGATAGTCCGCTTTTTTTCTGACAAAGATACGTTTATTCATAGTTCCTCGTAAATGTTTACAAAAATCTGACCGCTTGTTTGCCCTCTTCGGTCTCGTTTTGCTCGACCACTTCCCCCGTTTACGGGGGAAGTGCCGCCATAGGCGGGGTAGGGGGCAAAAAATTAAAATAAAAAAGGTACAGAGACGCACCCTGTACCTGTTACCAAATCTGCGTTTGGGTAATCGCATTCAGGCTCGCTTCGATCTCACCTAAGATCGTGATATGCCCCATTTTGCGATTGTGTTTGCTTTCGTGCTTGCCGTAGTCGTGGAAATGCCACTGTGGCTGGCGTGCTTTTTCGGCGTAAACCGCTTGTTGATGTTGCCCTAACACGTTTACCATTACCACCGGCGAATTCAGGCGAATTTTCGGCATTGGCAAGTTCAACACCGCCGCAATCGCCGTATCAAATTGGGAAAAATTACAGGCTTCAATCGAATAATGCCCCGAATTGTGCGGACGAGGGGCGATTTCATTCACATACACCTCGTTTTCGGTCACGAAAAATTCCACGCCTAACATTCCCACTAAATTCAACGCATTGGCGATTTTCTCGGCACAGGCTTGCACTTTTTCGGCAAGACTTGGCGAAATGCGTGCTGGCACAATGGATAAATGCAGAATGTTGTTGAGATGAATATTTTCCGACACAGGGAAAATCGAGCAATCGCCGTTCAAATTCCGCCCGATCATTATCGACACTTCTTTTTCGAAATTGACCCACGCCTCTAAAACGCACTCTTGGCTTTCGGCGAGCTGGCGAGCTTTATCTAAATCCACCTCACTTTTTAGCACCACTTGCCCCTTGCCGTCATAACCGAAACGGGTGGTTTTCAACACCGCAGGGTAGCCGATTTTTTCAATCGCACTGGCTAAATCTTGCACGGATCGCACCGTTTGAAACGCCCCAACTGGGATATTTTGTTCCGTTAAAAAGGCTTTTTCAGCCAAGCGATTTTGGGAAACCTGCAAGGTGCGAATCCCTTGGGGAAAGAGGGTTGGGGAAAGGGTTTGGGCGATGGTGTCGCAATCGACATTTTCAAATTCGTAAGTAATCACATCGCACTGTTCAGCAAGTTGGCGTAAGGCTTGCGGCTCATCATAGCCTGCCACAATCTGTTGATCGCACACTTGCGAAGTGGGGCAATCGGCTTGCGGATCAAGCACAATCACACGGTAGCCTTGTCGCTTCGCCGATTGTGCCATCATCTTACCGAGCTGACCACCGCCGATAATGCCGATGGTGGTATTCAAAAAGGGATTATTCATAGAGTTGAACATCACTCGCTTGAGCTTGTTGAGAAATGGTTTGGCGGTAAGCGGTCAGTTTTTCGGCAAGATTTTCATCAAAGGCGGAAAGCAACTGCACCGCATATAACCCTGCGTTAATTGCCCCAGCCTTGCCGATCGCCATTGTCGCCACTGGCACGCCCCCCGGCATTTGTACGATTGAGAGCAACGAATCCATACCGTTCAAGGCTTTGGACTGCACTGGCACCCCGATTACAGGCAAAGTGGTTTTTGCCGCCACCATACCCGGTAAATGAGCCGCACCGCCAGCCCCAGCAATAATCGCCTTAAAGCCTCGTTCACGGGCGAGTTCAGCAAATTCAAACATTAAATCAGGGGTACGGTGAGCGGAAACAACCTGCTTGTGGTAGCTCACCCCGAATTGATCGAGTATCTCGCAAGCATTTTTCATCGTTTCCCAATCGGAACTACTGCCCATAATCACGGCAATTTGTGCGGTCATAACGGTTCTCAAATTGAACAAAAGAGGTGCGTACTATAACAAGCCTTTTACAAAAAAAAAAGCGATTTTTAAACGTAAAACGCAAGATTTTGCAAGGGTGGCAAACGGTTGCTTAAATTTTATAAAAATTGGTAAAGTTTAATAAAATGTATATAAACCAAGCGAGTAGATTTGAAAAAAATTTTTTAATCTACCCATTAGATTAAAACTGCATATTTGAAGTTTAGGATAGCGATAAGATTTGCTATACTTGCTCAAAATTTTATTTTGTTATTACTTATGCCAACCGTAAACCAATCCAGCCTTGTGCCGTATAGTGCCGAGCAGATGTATCGTTTAGTGAACGATTATGAACAATATCCGCAGTTTTTGTCGGGATGTGTGGGGGCGAGAACGTTGTCCCTCGGCGAAAATGCGTTGAGTGCCGAGTTAGATATTCAAAAATTGGGGATTCGCCAAACGTTCAGCACCCACAATAAAATGATTCCCAACCAAAAAATTGAAATGAATTTATTGAACGGCCCTTTTCGCCAGTTAAAAGGGGCGTGGACATTTGAGCCGTTTGACGAGCAGAGTTGCAAAATTTCCCTGTATTTGGAATTTGAATTTTCCAACCCGATGATTGGAATGGTGTTTGGGCAAATTTTCCAAGAACTGACCGCTAAAATGGTCAATGCCTTTAAACAGCGAGCGAAAGAGGTGTATGGTGTCTGAAAAATTAGTGGTTGAGGTGGTTTACGCTTACCCCGAGCGTTATTTTCTGCAAAAAGTGGAATTAGAACATTTAACCACCGTGCAGAATGTGATTTTGCAGTCGGGGGTGTTGGAAAAATTTACTGAAATTGATCTGCGAGAAAATAAAGTGGGGATTTTTAGTCGCCCTGCAAAATTGACGGATATGGTCGAAAATGGCGACCGCATTGAGATTTATCGCCCTTTGATCGCCGATCCGAAAGAGATCCGCCGTCAAAAAGCCCAACAACAGGCAAAAGCAAGCGGGTAGATTGTTAAAAATTTCGGTAATTATTTGTCGAGCAGGCGTGATTTAAGGTAAAATCACGCCTAATTTTTTATTGGATTGAACGGAATTATGGCAAAAAAACCAAAAGTTGCTTCAAACACGATTGCCCTCAACAAGCGTGCCAGACACGAGTATTTTATCGAGCAAGAGATTGAAGCAGGGCTGGAATTGCAAGGGTGGGAAGTGAAATCCTTGCGAGCTGGCAAGGCGAATATCGGCGATAGTTATGTGATGTTCCGCAACGGCGAAGCCTTTTTATTTGGCGGCACGATCACGCCGTTAAATATGGCTTCCACCCACATCGTTTGCGACCCCACTCGCACCCGTAAGTTATTGTTAAATAAGAAAGAATTAGACTCGCTCTACGGAAAAGTGAACCGTGATGGCTTTACTGTGGTGGCACTTTCCCTTTATTGGAAAAATGCGTGGGCGAAGGTCAAAATTGGGGTGGCGAAAGGGAAGAAATTGCACGATAAACGTGAAGACATCAAAGATC
The DNA here is from genome assembly GCF_002015115.1 of Haemophilus paracuniculus. Taxonomy (GTDB): domain Bacteria; phylum Pseudomonadota; class Gammaproteobacteria; order Enterobacterales; family Pasteurellaceae; genus Haemophilus_E; species Haemophilus_E paracuniculus. Next base: position 147,966 of record NZ_MUYA01000007.1, on the reverse strand, counting down.
GTGAATGGAAAGTCGCCAAAGAACGGATTATGAAAAACGCCAACCGTGGCTAACAAGCGGTCGGTTATCTGAAAATTTTAGCTATTCAAAGGAATTACAATGATTGATCAAAATTTACTGCGAACCAATTTAGACGAAGTGGCTCACATTTTGCAAACCAAACGTGGGTTTAGCCTTGATGTTGAGCGTGTGAAAGCCCTTGAAGAACAACGTAAAAACTTGCAAGTGAAAAGCGAGAATTTACAGGCAGAACGCAATGCTCGCTCAAAAAATATCGGTGCGGCAAAAGCGAGGGGCGAGGATATTTCCGCTCTGCGAGAAGAAGTGAATTCAATGGGGGAAGAACTTGATATCGCCAAAGCGGAATTGGATAAAGTGCAAGGGGAAATCCGTGATTTGTTGCTTTCCGTGCCAAACTTGCCAGCGGACGAAGTGCCAATCGGCAAAGATGATAGTGAAAACCTTGAAATTTCACGTTGGGGCGAGCCACGTCAATTTGATTTTGAAGTGAAAGATCACGTTTCCCTTGGCGAGCAGTTGGACGGACTAGATTTCCCTGCGGGCGTAAAATTGGCGGGTAGCCGTTTTGTAGTGATGAAGGGCAAAATCGCTCGCTTGCACCGTGCTTTATCGCAATTTATGTTGGATCTGCACACCGAACAACACGGTTATGCGGAAACCTATGTGCCGTATCTGGTCAATCACGACACCCTTTTCGGTACAGGGCAGTTACCGAAATTCGGCGAAGATCTGTTCCACACCCAACCCTTAGCAGGTCAAGATCCGAACGTGGTGCAAAAGCCGTTTGCCCTCATTCCAACTGCCGAAGTGCCTGTTACTAACCTCGTGCGTGATGAAATTTTAGAGGAAGAAAATTTACCGCTCAAACTGACCGCTCACACCCCGTGTTTCCGTGCCGAAGCGGGTTCTTACGGGCGTGATACCCGTGGCTTGATCCGTATGCACCAGTTCGACAAAGTGGAAATGGTACAAATCGTTGCCCCTGAAAAATCAATGGAAGCCCTCGAAGAATTGACAGGCCACGCGGAAAAAGTGTTGCAATTACTCGGCTTGCCATACCGCAAAATGCTACTTTGCTCGGGCGATATGGGTTTCGGGGCGTGCAAAACCTACGATTTGGAAGTATGGTTGCCAGCTCAAAACACCTACCGTGAGATCTCTTCTTGCTCAAATATGTGGGATTTCCAAGCTCGCCGTATGCAAGCCCGTTGCCGTGCCAAAGGCGAGAAAAAACCTCGCCTCGTCCACACCCTCAACGGATCTGGTTTAGCGGTTGGACGCACTCTCGTTGCCGTCCTCGAAAACTACCAAAACACCGACGGTTCAATCACCGTGCCAGAAGTGTTAAGACCTTATATGGGCGGATTGGAAGTGATTGTTTGATTTTCCTCTAAATATGTAATTTGGATAAAAAGACCACTGATGTGGTCTTTTTTATTTGCGGTTTTGGGCTGTTATCTTTGGGTTGGAAATGGTATAATCCGCAGAATTTTTAATTTATCGGAGTAGAAAATGACGAGTGCAAGTAAGCGTGCAGGAATGACGTTATATTCAGAAAAAACAGATGTGTATAGCCACCAAGTGCGTATCGTGTTAGCCGAGAAGGGGATTCCGCACGATATTGAAAATATCCCACAAGGTACAATTTCAGAAGATTTATTGGAACATAATTCAAGAGGTTCAATTCCAACCCTTGTTGATCGTGAAGTTACCCTGTTTGATGCTCACATCATTATGGAATACCTTGACGAGCGTTTTCCACATCCGCCGTTGATGCCTGTCTATCCGATGCAACGGGGCAAATATCGTTTAACAATGCACACCATTAAAAATGATTGGTATTCGTTGATTGATATTGTGAATAAAGATCCCGAATCGAAAGAGGGTAAAAAAGCCCTTACTCAATTAACCTCGGATATTCTCGCCGTTGCCCCTGTTTTTGCGGCAAATACATTCTTTATGAGTGATGAATTTAGCTTAATTGACTGCTACGTTGCCCCATTATTATGGCGAATGACCAGCCTCGGCGTAGAGTTCCCTGGCAATGGTGGTAAGCAGATCAAAGCCTATATGAACCGTGTTTTCCAACGTGATTCATTTATGCAATCCGTTGGCGGTGCCGCCCCGAAACATTTAATGGACGATAAAGACTAATGAAACCGTTACGCCCTTACCTTTATCACGCCTACTATAACTGGATTATTGATAATGATTTGACCCCATATCTGTTGGTGGATACGGATTATCCCGATGTGGATGTGCCGATTGAATTTATTAAAGACGGCAAAATCATTCTTAATATCGCCCCTCGCTCAATTGGGCAGTATGTGGTCGATGATGAAGCCATTCGTTTTAGTGCGAGATTTCAAGGAATGTTGCGGGATCTCTACATTCCATTTGGTGCGGCAGTGGCGTTATACGCCCAAGAGAGTGGCGATGGCGTGATGTTCCAAGAAGAAGAGCATTATAGCGAAGAGAGCTATTTGGCTCGTCATCAGGCACAGGCTGAAACGAACGCAGGGCAGAGTAGTCCGAAAAAGAAATCACATTTGAAATTAGTTTAAGCGATCTTAAAAATTCGCTACAAACTGACCGCTTGTAGCGAACGCTATAAGCGGTTTTTGTTTTTTGCTGGCGAATTTGTAAAGATTGTCTACAATTTAACCGCTTGCACCGTGCAAGAATTGCTATTTATCAGGCTTTCGCATATCTTAACGATGTTTTGTACTATCAAGCTAGTACAGTAAAGATAGTACAGCAAAATAACCCAAGATCGAAAAGGAGATCACAATGAAATTACGCAAAACGTTATTAGTTACTGCATTAAGTGCCTTTGCTGTCAGTGCTTTTGCCCAAGATAAAGTGCAAAATGTGGCAATCACCGCGATTGTTGAACACCCAGCGTTAGACACTATTCGCCAAGGGGTGATCGAGGAATTGGCTCGTGAAGGCTTTGTGGAAGGCAAAAATATCAAAATTGATTTCCAATCAGCACAAGGTAGCTCTGCGACAGCCGCTCAAATCGCCCGTAAATTTGTGGGCGACAAAGCCGATGTGATTATTCCGATTACCACCCCGTCTGCTCAACCTGTTGTGGCAGCAACTAAAACCATTCCCGTTGTGTTTTCAGGGGTAACTGATCCTGTTGGGGCGAAATTAGTTAAATCTTGGGACGCAAGCGGTACGAACGTAACGGGCGTTTCTGATCATCGTCCAATTGAGCCACAACTTAACTTAATCAAAACCGTGGTGCCAAATTTAACGACCTTAGGCTATGTGTATAGTGCAGGCGAGGCAAATTCCGTGAGCGTGCTGAAAGAGTTAGAAACAGCGAGCAAAACGGCTGGGATCAAAATCGTTCCAGTGGCGGTGCAACGTAGTGCGGACATTGGTACGGCGGCTCGTAGCTTAAATGGCAAGGTGCAAGCGATCTATATTTCCGAAGATAATGCGGTGGTTTCCGCTTATGAAGCCTTACACAAAGCGGCATTGGAAGCAAAATTGCCTGTTTTCGCCTCGGATAAAGACACGGTAAAACGAGGTGCATTAGCCGCTTATTCAGTCAATCAATATGATATTGGCGTGGCAACGGCAAAAGTGGCGGCGAAAGTGTTGCGTGGCGATAAAGCTGGCTCAATTCCAACCCAGCAAGTAGAGCAGTTGGAACTCACGATTAACCAAAAAACGGCAAATGAGCTAGGCATTAACTTGCCTGCGGAATTAACCAAACAAGCCAAAGAAACTTTCTAATTTTTAAACCCTGCCCACAATGTGGTGGGGTTATTTTTATTTCTACAACAGAGGAAATCTAAAATGGACAGACGTCGATTTATTCAATTAAGTGCAAGTGCAATGTTAGTGCTAGGGGCGAACCGTTTTGCCTTTGCAAGCGGTGCGAATCAGGCGGATTTACGCATTATTGCGACCACCGATTTACACGGTTTCTTAACCGATTTTGACTACTACAAAGACGCACCGACCGACAAATTCGGTTTCACTCGCACCGCAACCTTGATCGACCAAGCTCGCAAAGAAGTGAAAAACAGCGTGTTAGTGGATAACGGCGACTTAATTCAAGGTAATCCAATTTCAGATTATCAAGCCGCCGCAGGCTCAAAAGAGAATAAACCAGAGCCGTCCATTATGGCGTTGAATGCGATGAAATATGAAGTGGGAACGCTCGGTAATCACGAATTTAACTACGGTTTGGATTATTTAGATAAAGCGATCAAGCAAGCGAATTTCCCGATTATCAATGCGAACATCGTAAAAGCTGGCACAGACGAACCCGCCTTTACCCCTTATGTGATCCAAGAAAAAACGATTATCGACCAAAACGGTAAAAATCAAACGGTTAAAATCGGTTATATCGGTTTTGTGCCACCGCAAGTAATGGTGTGGGATAAGGCAAATTTAGAGGGTAAAGTTGAGGCGAGAGACATTGTTAAAACCGCTGAAAAATATGTGCCGATTTTGAAAGAAAAAGGGGCGGATATTGTGGTGGCGTTGGCACATACAGGTCCGTCTGATGAACCTTATAAAGAGGGGGCAGAGAACTGTGCGTTCTACCTCGCCGATGTAAAAGGCATTGATGCGGTTATTTTCGGGCATTCGCACCGCTTGTTCCCAAATAAAGAGTTTGAAAAATCGCCAAATGCGGACATCGTGAAAGGCACAATGAAAGGCGTGCCAGAAAGTATGGCAGGGTATTGGGGTAACAATATCAGTGTGATTGATTTAAGCCTTGCCGAACAAAATGGTAAATGGGCAGTGGTGGACGGCAAAGCGGCATTACGCCCAATCTACGATGCGGAAAATAAAAAATCCCTCGTGGAAAACCACCCAGAAATGGTGGCGTTATTGAAAGATACCCACGAGGCAACCCGTAAATTTGTGTCGCAGCCAATCGGTAAAGCGACCGACAATATGTACAGCTACTTAGCCTTAGTGCAAGACGATCCAACCATTCAAATCGTAAACCAAGCCCAAAAAGCCTATGTGGAAAACGTGGTGAAAGGCTTACCACAACTGGCTGGCTTGCCGATTTTAAGTGCAGGTGCACCATTTAAAGCGGGTGGTCGTAAAAACGATCCAACGGGCTACACCGAAGTGGACAAAGGCGAATTAACTTTCCGTAATGCAGCGGATTTATACCTCTATCCAAACACCTTAGTGGTATTAAAAATCACAGGCGAAGAGCTGAAAGAGTGGCTCGAATGTAGTGCAGGAATGTTCAATCAAATCGCCCCAACCAGCGAAAAAACACAAAGTTTATTGAATTGGACAGGTTTCCGCACCTATAACTTTGATGTGATTGACGGGGTAAATTATCAATTCGACATTACCAAACCCGCTCGTTATGACGGCGAATGTAAATTGATTGATCCAAATTCACACCGTGTAACCAACTTAACATTCAACGGTAAACCTGTTGATCCAAAAGCTGAGTTTTTGATTGCGACCAACAATTACCGTGCTTACGGTGGTAAATTCCCAGGCACGGGCGACAAAAATATCGTTTTCGCCGCCCCTGATGAAAACCGCCAAATCCTTGCGAATTACATTTCTGCGGAAAGCAAGGCGAAAGGTCAAGTCAGCCCAACGGCAGATAAAAACTGGCGAATCGCCCCAATCAACAGCAAGGTAAAACTTGATGTGCGTTTTGAAACTTCACCAACGGAAAAAGCGGCTCAATTCATCAAAGAGAATGCTCAATATCCAATGGAAAAAGTGGGTACGGACGAAACAGGGTTTGCGGTATATCAAGTTGATTTAACCAAATAACCTAAAAAACAGAAAACCCGTTCAGCGGAACGGGTTTTTTATCAGGTAAAATTGGGCATTCTGAGGATTTACTAGAAATCTTACCGCTTACGATTAGTTAATATGAAAATTATTTATCTTGATCGTGAAAATTATTAAATTGACACCCCAACCCATTCTCGTTAAAGTTTTAGCCGTCTAAACGGCTGAACGTCTTAAATTAAATCAACAACACCGCCGTTCAGTATGCAAACTAAACCTCATACCCACGAATAATAAGGAAAAGCCTATGAGCTACGCCAAAGAAATTGACCTTTTAAATCAAAGCGTTGCCGATTTGAACGGCAAAATTAACGTCTCTTTTGAGTTCTTCCCGCCGAAAAATGAAAAAATGGAAAACCTGTTGTGGGATTCAATTCATCGTCTCAAAGTGCTTAAACCGAAATTTGTTTCTGTAACCTACGGGGCGAACTCGGGCGAGCGTGATCGCACCCATTCCATCGTGAAAACCATTCAACAAGAAACAGGGATCATTGCGGCACCACATTTGACGGGCATTGACGCAACCCCCGATGAACTTCGTCAAATCGCCCAAGATTATTGGGATAACGGCATTCGCCACATTGTTGCCCTGCGTGGCGATGAGCCTGCGGGCTATGCGAAAAAGCCATTTTATGCGTCAGATTTGGTCGCATTATTGAAAGAGGTGGCAGATTTTGAAATTTCGGTGGCGGCGTATCCTGAGGTTCACCCAGAGGCGAAATCAGCCCAATCGGATCTGCTCTACCTCAAACAAAAAATTGATGCAGGGGCAAGCCGTGCGATTACGCAATTCTTCTTCGATATCGACAGCTATTTACGCTTCCGTGATCGTTGTGCCACCGTGGGGATTGATGTGGAAATCGTGCCGGGGATTTTGCCCGTATCCAACTTCAAGCAACTCGAAAAAATGGCGAAAATCACCAACGTGAAAATCCCAAGCTGGATGAGCAAAATGTATCAAGGCTTAGACGATGACCAAACCACCCGTAACCTTGTGGGGGCAAGCATCGCAATGGATATGGTAAAAATCCTCTCAAAAGAGGGCGTGAAAGATTTCCACTTCTACACTCTCAACCGTTCTGAATTGAGTTATGCGATTTGCCATACGCTTGGGGTTAGACCCTGAATAGCAAGCGGTAGGATATTAGGAAATTTATATGCAAGCAGAAACGGGAGAGGACATTGCCAGCTATTCTCGGCACACGAGAATTTCGACCCAAGCTGCTTTCTTCCGAACCTGACTAAGTAAGCCGAATATCGTTGCGAGATACCAACAATGCCCTCATAGGATTGCACTAAAGTGCAAGGCTTCGAATTATAAATACCTTTCGTTAATAAGGCAAGAAAAATATATAAAGTAGCCAGTTTAACTGGCTACTTTATAAAAAAATTATAAGGGGAAAATGATTAGTTCAACACCCAAACTCGTCCGTAGTGTTTGAGTAAGCCTGCGGTATGGCCTGCTTTTTCGCCGATGCCTTGGTAAATGTCGAAGTGGTGTCCTTTTACTGCACCGCCTACATCAAGGGCGACCATTAGTCGCATTTCGTTTTTGCCCGTCCAGTTGCCGTTTTTGTCGATTAACGGCATTTCAACTAACAGCACGCTGCCAGACGGCACGAGGTTTTTGTCGGAAGCGACTGAGGCGAGAGGCACTAACGGCACACCTGCCGAGCCTTTTACGTCTTGGGTTTCGTCAAAGCGGAAGAAAACGTAAGAGGGGTTGCGTTCCAATAAAGATTGCACACGGCTTGGGTTGCGTTTCGCCCAATCTTTGATCGCTTGGCTCGACATTTTCTCTTTTGGAATTTCGCCGTCTTCCACTAATAAACGACCGATTGCTGCATATTTAAAGCCGTTTTGCCCTGCGTAGGCAACGTGTTGTAAACGTCCATTGCCGAAATCAATAAAGCCGCTGCCTTGCACGCCGAGGAAGAAGTTATCCACCATTGAGTTGGTGTAGGCGAGTTCTAAGCCTTTGCCCTCTAATGCCCCTGCGTAAATTTGGGCGCGGGTGAAGCGTTTGTTGGTTGGCATTGCGTAAAGTGGGTGTTGAAATTCGCCTTGTTGCGTGTAGCGAGCTTTTAACACGGGGGCGTAGTAGCCTGTCATATTCACGTTTTGGAAGCCGTCTTTGCCACGCATAATGTTGGCGTTAATCCCATATTTTGCTAAATCACTGATTTTTCCACCCGCTTGCACCCAGCGTTGCACCTTGCTGTAAACGCCTGCGTAACGACCTGTGATGCCTGCCGAGTAGGCTCGCACATAGTTAAGTTGCGACACGAAATCACGTTGATTGACGATCTCTTTATTTACGCCCACTTTTGGCACACGGGCAAAATTCATATATTCAGGCATAAATTGGCGACCTTGATAAACCGCCCCCAATTTCGCCATTTCAGTTTGGTTATAACCGCTTTTGCTGGTTTTTTTCGGGGCTGACGAACAGCTTGCTAACGCGAGAACCGTGGCGGTTAATAACGCCCAATTTTTATATGCTTTCCAGTTCATTTTAAATCCTATTTTTCGTTTGGGGATTTGCAAAGTGGCTAAGGTTATCAGAATCTCGCCACAAACGATACAAAAAAGAGCTAATTTTGCTGAATTTTGTAAAAAATTTGTGATAATTTTTGATGATCTTTGATTCCTTTCCCGCTTTCCACCCCTGAATTGAGATCCACACCCAAGCATTGCTGTTGTAGGGCTTGGTCGATATTGTCAAGGTTGATCCCCCCTGCGAGCAGAGCTTTGGCTTTGATTTCCGCAGGAATTTGCGACCAATCAAAGGCTTTGCCCGTGCCGCCTTGTTGCTGGGCAGTTTTGCTATCTAAAATGTAGCGAGCCACGCGGGGATTATCCTGCCACGCAAGCGGTGTGATTGTGGCATTTTTTTGATCTTGGCTATCAAAAGAAATCGCCTGCCAAATTTGAATTTTATCGCCCAATTTTTCGCTTAATTCGGCGATATAGTGTTCGTCCTCATTGCCATGCAGTTGCACTGCATAGAGTTCAAGCTGTTTAGCAATTTTTTCGACAAATCCGACCGCTTGATTTTGGAACACGCCCACATAACGCAACGGGGCTTGCACCACCAATTCTTGGGATTGACGCAGGGAAAGCTGGCGGGGGGAATTTTCCGCAAAAATCAGCCCGCCGTATAACGCCCCGTTTTGATAAACCGCTTGCACATCTTGCGGGCGGGTTAAGCCACACACTTTATTTTCGCCGAAGATCACCGCTCGCACCGCATTATTCAGATCTTTGCTACCCATTAGGCTGCTGCCGATCAAAAACGCGTGGGCGTAAGGCTTGATTTGCTTGACCTGCTGATGATCGTAAATGCCCGATTCGCTCACCAAACGCACCTCTGGTGGGATTTTATCCGCATATTTCTGCACCAAATCGACAATCCGATTCATATCAATCGTCAAAGTATGCAAATCACGGTTGTTCACCCCGATAATTTTTGCCCCCAACGCCAAGGCACGTTCAAATTCTTGCTCGTTGCTGGTTTCGGTCAGCACCCCCATTCCGAGCTGGTGGGCGAGATCGCTCAGTTCACGGTAGGTTTGATCGTCCACCACCGACAACATCAACAAAATTGCGTCTGCGTGATGATAACGGGCGAGGTAAACTTGATAAGGGGAAATCATAAAATCCTTGCACAAAATCGGCTGTGGCACTTGATCTCGCACCTGCTTGATATAGCGGAAATCCCCTTGGAAATACTGTTCATCAGTCAAAACGGAAATTGCGGTGGCGTAATTTTTATAGACTTGGGCGATGGCATCTAAATCAAAATCGGCACGGATCAAACCCTTTGAGGGCGAGGCTTTTTTACATTCCAAAATGTAAGCGGGTAGATTGTGCGAACTTTTTGCGAATGCGTGGTAAAAATCCCGATCACTCGGCTGAATTTGAGCTTGAAAGCTGGCGAGGGGTTGTTTAGCTTGCTGATTTTCCACCCAACGGGCTTTGTCTTGCACGATTTTTTGCAGAATGGTTGGTTGATTGTTTTGCATAGAAATAGATTGTTGTTGAAAGATAGTGGTAAAATTTGCGTTTTCCGCATTATTACCGTTCAACGAGAAATTGTCTATAAAAATGAAAAGAGAAATTCGACAACATTTGACCGATTTACAATTAGCCCTGCGAATCCACCAACTTTGGGAAGCCACGCCGCCCTCCGCGGAAGATTTGGCGAACGATCAGCCATTTTGCGTAGGCACACTCAGCCCAACCCAATGGTTACAATGGATTTTCATTCCCCGAATGAATGCTTTGCTTGACGCCAATGCTGATTTACCGACTAATTTTGCGATTACCCCCTATTTGGAAGAGGCGTTGAAGAACGAGCCTTATCTTTCCGCCTTGTGTCAGCCACTGTTAGCATTAGAACAAAAATTGAAAACCGCCTAATGGAATTAGAGATTTTATATCGAGATGATGAGCTAATCGCGATCAACAAACCTGCGGGAATGTTGGTGCATCGCAGTTGGTTGGACAAGCACGAAACGGTGTTTGCAATGCAGACTTTGCGGGATCAAATCGGGCAGCATGTTTTTCCGATTCATCGTTTGGATCGTCCCACCTCTGGCGTGTTGCTGTTTGCCTTAAACAGCGAAATGGCTCGGATAATGAGCGAGCAGTTTGAGCAACATCAGGTGCAAAAAGGCTATTTGGCGGTGGTGCGGGGCTATTTATTGGGCGAGGGCAGGGTAGATTATCCCCTCAAAGTGCAGTTGGATAAAATTGCCGATAAATTTTCCCAAGCGAAAGAGCCGCAACAGGCGATTACCGATTATCATTCCCTCGCAACAGTGGAAATGCCTTATCCCGCAGGGAAATTTCCAACGGCTCGCTATTCGCTGGTGGCACTTTTTCCGCAAACGGGGCGGAAACATCAGCTAAGACGGCATTTGAAGCATCTGTTTCACCCGATTTTGGGCGATACTAACTACGGCGATCTGCACCAAAATCGAGCTTTAACGGCACAAACGGGCTGTGATCGGCTGATGTTACATTCCTACCAAATGGGCTTTGTTCACCCTCGAACCGCTCAAAAAATTTCAATTAACGCACCCCTTGATCAGCAATGGTTGGATTTAGGCGAGCGATTTGGTTGGAATTTTGCAGAATTACTCAAATAAAAAAGGGGCGTTTTGCCCCTTTCTTTTTGTGTGCGTTTTATTTGATAAATTGCGAGATATTTTGGCTATCCACCGCCACATAAGGCACACGGATTACGCGATTTTCAACCGTTTGACCCGTTGCCAATTTTTCGGTTAAGCTCAAAATTTCAGCCACTTGACGGTCGGTATCGTTTAGCACCGTGCCAGCTAGTTCGCCTGCTTTGACCAATTTCAACGCATCGGGCATTGCGTCCACACCGTAGATCGGCAAATGTTTGCGTTGGGTGCGGGTGGCTTCCAATGCCCCTAATGCCATTGCATCGTTATTGGCGATGATAATTTCGATTTTGTCGCGGTTATCCCCCGCCAACCATTCGGTAACTTTCTGTTTGGCAATCTGTTTATTCCATTTTGCCGAATCAAATTCCACCGCTTCCGTTTTAAAGCCTTTCGCCTCTAACGCCTCAATTACAGCACGGGTGCGGATTTCCGCATCGGGGTGTCCTGATTCCCCTTTGAGCAGGGCATATTGAATCACATCATCGTGGTTTAAATCGAGGGTTGGGTTCGCTTTCCAATGTTTTTCGATTAAGTCGGCTTGAATTTTGCCCGATTGCTGTGGATCTGTTCCCACATAGTAGGCGTTATTGTAGCTATTGATCGCTTTTTCGCCAGGGTCTTTATTGAAGAAAATCACGGGGGTGTTGAGCTGATTTTTCGCTTTACCGATCACGGTAACGCTTGCCGCAGGATCAACCAAATTGACCGCAATCACTTTGGCTTTTTTGTTGAGTAGGGTTTGGACTTGATCGTTTTGCACCGTTTGGGAATTTTGAGCATCATTTAATAGCACGGTTAAATGCGGTTTTTGTGCGATTTTTTGCTCAAATTTTTCACGCATTAGCTGAATAAAATTATCATCATAGTTGTAAAAACTGACCCCGACCAACGGATTCGCCTGTGCCACTGCCACAAAGCCTAACCCTAACACCAATGAGCGTAATGCAAATTTCATCATTCGTCCCTCTGCAATAATTTAAGAATGGTTTAATCATAACGAATAAACCTTAACAAAAATGTGAGCCAGTTCACAAAAATTAAAATTGGCGGGATTTTAACAAAAACAAGCGGTCAGATCTTGGAAAATTTTTGCCATAAAAAAACCGAATGATCGCTCATTCGGTAACTAAATTCCCGCCCCCGCTTGCGGGGGAGGGGGAGGGAGGGGGGAGGAATTAAACCACCCCTTGCTCTAACATTGCGGTCGCCACTTTTTTGAAGCCTGCAATGTTCGCACCGTTCACATAGTTCACGAAGCCGTTTTCTGAGCCGTTCTCTACGCAGTTTTGGTGGATATTCGCCATAATGTCGAATAAACGCTGATCCACTTCTTCACGCGTCCAAGAGAGACGGATCGCATTTTGGCTCATTTCTAAGCCCGAAGTTGCTACGCCACCTGCGTTTGACGCTTTACCTGGTGCGTAAAGGATTTTGGCACTGATAAAGACTTCCACTGCCCCTAAGGTTGATGGCATATTCGCCCCCTCAGCTACGCAGTAACAGCCGTTTTTGAGTAGGGTTTTCGCATCTTCGGTGTCTAATTCGTTTTGCGTTGCACAAGGTAGTGCGATTTCACACGCCACGCCCCACGGTTTTTGCCCCTCAAAGTATTGAATGCCTTGCTCTTTCGCATACACCGATAAACGTTCACGGCGTTCATTTTTCAACACGAGTAAGTCGGCAAGTTGTTGTTCGGTCATACCGCTTGCTGGGAATAACACATAGCCGTTTGAGTCAGACACGGTAAGCACTTTCGCCCCTTTTTGGATCGCTTTTTCTGCCGCATATTGTGCCACGTTGCCCGAACCTGAAATCACTACACGTTTGCCCTCAAAGCTCTCGCCACGGGTGTTGAGCATACTTTCAGCGAAGTAAACCGTGCCGTAACCTGTTGCTTCTGGACGGATTAAACTACCGCCCCAAGTGAGGCTTTTACCCGTTAAGACTGAGGTAAATTCATTGCGTAATTTTTTGTATTGACCATATAAGAAGCCGATTTCACGACCGCCCACGCCGATGTCGCCTGCTGGTACGTCCGTATCTGCCCCGATGTGGCGGAATAATTCGCTCATAAAGGCTTGGCAGAAACGCATTACTTCCGCATCGGATTTGCCTTTTGGATCGAAGTCCGAACCGCCTTTACCGCCGCCCATAGGTAGGGTAGTGAGGGCATTTTTGAACACTTGCTCAAACGCCAAGAATTTCAACACGCCTAAATCCACGGTTGGGTGGAAACGCAAACCGCCTTTGTACGGGCCAATCGCCGAGTTCATTTGCACACGGTAGCCACGGTTTACTTGCACTTGACCTTGATCGTCCACCCAAGTAATGCGGAAAGAAATCACACGCTCAGGTTCAACAATACGCTCTAACAAACCATATTTGGTGTATTGCGGATTTTTAGCAAGGAACGGAGCAAGGCTACCGAACACTTCTTCCACCGCTTGGTGGAACGGTGCTTGGTTAGGATCACGTTGTTTGATTTTTTGGAAAAGGGCGTTTAAGTCGCTCATTTTGCACTCCTAATGAATTAAATTTTAAGTTTGAAATGTTGTGTTGTTTAAAACGAGGGGAAGTCTAACAAGCCATTTTTCATTTGGAAAGAGGGATTAAAAAAATTTATCACATAAATTAGTTAAATTTGGTTTAAATGCCGTTTTTTTACACACTTTGACGGGGTTTGCCTTAATTTTTCTAATGAATTACGTTTGCAAGGGGTAAGATTTGACGAAAATTTTATCAAATCTCACCCCTTGCCGTTAGATTTTCAAGGCTTCAAACAACACCTTACCGAGGTAGTCGTTTTCATCTTTTACCCCTGCAAAACAGGCGAAAAGTCCGCTGCCGATGTGGGTGATGTATTCGTTGAGTTTATCCAGATTGCCCATTGTGTTTTGCACTTTGATAAAGCGTTCGGGATTTTCTTGGAATGAGATGAATAACAAGCCCGCATCAAATTGCCCTTTTTCGTCAATGCCTGAGGCGTAAGAGAAAGAGCGTCTGAGCATTGAAAAACCTGCTTTTTTCGCAAGGGTAACGTGGGAAATATCGGGGAAAATCGGTTTGCCGTTTTCGTCTTTTTTGTTGATGTCAATCGCATCAAACTCTTTTTGACTGCCGAATGGTGCACCCGATTGGCGGTAACGCCCAAAGGTTTCTTCTTGCCCCGTGAGGTTGGTGCGATCCCAAGTTTCCAAAAAGGTGCGGATACGGCGAACCACCAGATAAGAGCCATTATTTAGCCAGTCGTTGCTTTGCGTCCAAACGGTTTTGTTGAGATCATCTTCCGTCTGCGGATTGCCCGTGCCGTCTTTGAAACCAAACAAATTGCGAGGGGTGTTGCCATTTTCAAAGGAATTAAAGCCCGCCTGCGACCATTTCATCGTAATTTCGCCCCGTGCGGCTCGCACAAGGTTGCGTACGGCGTGGAACGCCACTTGTGGATCATCGGCACAGGCTTGAATGCAGATGTCGCCGCCCGTGTAGTTGGCTTGCAGTTGATCGCGAGGGAAATGGGGAAGATCAACCAACGCCGCAGGTTTGGCGTGGGTAATGTTGAGCTTATCGAAAAAGGTCGGGCTAACCCCAAAGGTCAGAGTGAGATTGTAAGGATTTAAATCGTCCGCCTCGCCCGTATCTTCGGGGGGAATATAGCTGTTCGAGCCGTATTCTTGCACTTTTTTCCCTGCAACTAACCGCTTGCTGTATGCCGTCCACGTTTGGAACATTGCTTTAATCTCGGCAAGATCGGTGGTGGCTAAATCCGCCACGAGGAAATAAATATGCTTTTGAACAGGGGTACTGATGCCTGCTTGATGTTGTCCGTAAAAGGCGTGGGCAGAGGATTGTGGTGTTGTCGGTGTGCAATTTGGCTGAGCCACCGCAGAGGCAGTCATCAAGCCTGCCCCTGCGAGGGTCATTTGTTTCAGAAAATCACGCCGACCAAAATGGTTGGTGTCGTTCATCGTTTATTTTCCTAATAAGATACCCATTTGAGCAAGCGGTTCGCCCAGCTTGTTTACCGCTTCGGCGAGGGCTTTAATATCCTCTTTGCTCAATTTGTCGTAACCAACATAATCGTAGCCACCGTCTTTGGCTTGATTATGTTTTTCCAACAATTTATTGACCGCCTCAAAGCGATTGCCAATGGTTTTGGCGAGTTTCGGATCTTTCTTTTCTAATTGCGGTTTGAAAATATGATAGATTTTTTCCGCCCCTTCAAGGTTCGATTTGAAATCGAAAAGATCGGTTTTTGAGAAAATTTCTTCCTCGCCCGTTACTTTTGAGGTGGAAACCTCATTGAGCAAATCCACCGATCCCGTAATCATCAATTCAGGCGTTACTTCCGCGGTTGGAATTTTGGCACGCAACTCTTTAATGTCTTTCAATAATTGATCGGCAACGGCTTCCGTCCCTTTGGTGGAATTTTGTTCCCACAGGATTTTTTCGATTTTGTGGAAACCTGTCCAATCCTGCTCGGTTTTGCCTTCTTCGGTTAAATCCGCTAAACGAGCATCAAGACGGGGATCAAGATCGCCAAAGCTCTCCGCAATCGGCTCGGAACGCTCGTAATACATACGCACACGCGGGTAAGCATATTTGGCTTTTTCCACCTCGCCCGCTTTCAAATAACCCGCAAATTTTTCCGTTTCCGTAACGAGTTGGTCAATCTGCCCGATTACATATTGACGATATTCGTTGGTTTCTTTCGACAAATCCACCGCATAGCTATTGACGCTAACGAACAGAGTAGAAAGAGCGAGGGAAAGTGCTTTAACACGCATAGAATCTCCTTACTTAATTACAAATACGATTTATTCTCAATATGCTATGTCTTTTGCAGTGGGTTTGCAATAAAATTTACAAAAAAAGTGTGGGTATTCGGGGCTTTAGAGGAATTTTTAGAAAATCGTATTGTTCTTTTATATCTATCTTTATTTATGGAATAAAAAATGGGACTAGCGAAATTTTCGCTAATCCCACCGCTTGTAAGGAAATTGTGGATTATCCCACTACTTTTGGTAATAAACCTGCTTCAATTAAGTTCGGGACGAACATAATGATTAAGCCTAGCACCAATGCCACGAGCAAGCCGAGGTTGCCGCCCATTACGCGGTATGGCAGGTCTGGGTGTTTTTGTCTTAAACGCCACGCCATTGCCACGGGTAGCACTAAGCCGTAGAAAGTGAACATTTGACCTGCAAAGGCAAGCACCGATAAAAATTCATTACGATAAAATAATGTAAGTGCTAATACTGGAACAAAAGTAAGTAAGCTAATACTGATTCGATTAGCCGCAATATTTACACGTTTGAATAGATCATCTAAGCAATCTATCAATGCAAGAGAAACCCCTAAGAATGAGGTAATTAGTGCAAGTGCAGAGAAAAGAAACATTGCGTTACTTAGCCATTTACTTCCTGTGGCTTGATAGGTCGCTGCTACTAAACCGTTGAGGGTTGGATCTTGGCGGATAATTTCCACGAATTGCATTTGGTTGAATACGCCGTGGGTTGCCATTTGCCATAAAATGTAGGCAACGAGTGGAATGGCAGTACCGCCAATAATCGCAATGCGTAAGCGTTTTACATCGCCGTCAAGGTAGCTGTTAATACTTGGGATCACCACGTGGAAGCCGAACGATGTAAAGAAAACGTTACTGGCTGAGATGATCAGTAAGTATTGCAACGGCATTGCCCTGAGGTTTTCTATTGTCACTTTCGGCAACATCATAAAGAGTACGAAAACAAACGTGATTAATTTCAATATAAATAGTACGCGAGTAAAACCATCAACAGTTGTTGTACTAATTGAAACAGCTCCTCCAAAAATAATTACAAATAAAATAATTGAGATATCTTTGTTGTTAGACAAAAATTGAATTGGAAGAGTATCGCTACCCCAACCAGCATAAAAGGTTAAAATAGCATACATAAAAATAATGAGGGTAAGCGTGGATACTACACGCCCTATCATTCCAAAGTGTTGTTCAGCAAGGGTAGCGATTCCTGCATCTTGGCGTTCCGCTTTTTGATAGACCTCAACAAACAGTAACGCACTATATGAAAGTAAAACCCAAAGTGCAAATAACAGCACTAATGTATAGCCAAAACCCATTTGTGCGGATGCGAATGGCATTGTTAACATTCCCGCCCCGATCGTTGTTCCTGCAACGATTAAGGCACTACCAAATGTTTTGTTTTGCATAGTAAAACCTCAAAGAGAGTTGTTATAAAAAGGACGATATTCTAACAGAGAAATAGTCAGTGTAAACTTTTTTATAGAAAGTAAACAAAATTGAACACTATAAAAAACGTTGAATTGCTCGAATAACCGCCTCAGGCTTTTCGGCGTGTACCCAATGATCGGCGTTTGCTACCACAAAAAATTTCGCCTGTGGAAATTGAGCGAGGATCGCTTCGCTATCTTCTGCCTGAATATAATCGGACAATCCCCCTTTAATAAAGAGAGTAGGGCGGTCGAAATAAACGGGTTGCCAATCCATTATGTTGAGATAGTTTTGGTGTAGGCTTGCCAAATTAAAACGGAAACGCCCCGCTTGTTCCGCATCAAAGGATTTCAGCATAAATTGCTGTTCGCCCTCAACGGGGATATGCTCGGCAATCACATTTTTTGCCTGTTGGCGAGTGGTGGGCTGGGCTTGTTGCACCGCAAATAATCCCGCAAAAATATGATTATGGCGGTGGGTGGGGTTTTTAACGGGGGCGATGTCGATCACGATCAGCTTTTCAATCCATTCAGGGGAGAGTTGAGCCAACATCATTGCGGTTTTGCCCCCCATTGAATGTCCGACCACAATCGCAGGATCTAGGTTGAGATGTTGGAACAGATCTCGCAGATCTTCCGCCATTGCAGGGTAGTTCATTTCATCGGAATGGAACGACTGTCCGTGGTTACGAAGATCCACCCGCAAGATGTTGTAATCATCGGAAAATCCACGAGCGATCACGCCGAGATTGTTGAGATCCCCAAATAATCCGTGCAGGAAAACCATTGTTTTTGCCTTGGGATTTAAGGCGGCAGGTTGATATTGATAATGTAATAAATTTTTTTGCATTGTATGAAAAATTGTACGGTTAAACAGGTGAGATCCTATTAAAAGATCCAAAAACTGTATTATAATACGCAGAATTTTTTTGGATCAATTTTAATTCGTCAAACAAGGGGATCACGAGTGAAACAGATCGAAGTTGATGATGAACTGTATCAATATATTGCCAGTCGCACCCAATTTATCGGCGAAAGTGCGTCCGATATTCTTCGCCGTTTATTGCGTTTGCCGTCTTCGCCGCAGCCGTTCGTGCTAGTGCAACAAGGCACGATTGAGGGCTTGAAAGAACTCGCCACGCCGAAAAAACAAGGGAAAAAAGATTATAGTGCTGAAATTGCACAGCAGTTAGAAGCCTTGTTTAAATCGAATGAATTTAAAGGACAAACCAAAATGGTGGTGCGATTTTTGCAGGTGTTAGGGGTGCTTCATCAAGCAGATCCCGAGGGATTTGCCCGAGCCACCGAAAGCGTGCAAGGCAGCGAACGCCGTTATTTCGCTCACAACGAGCAAACCATTCTGGCAACGGGCAGCGGCGTGAAAGCGAAGCAAATTCCTGATTCTTCTTATTGGGTGATTACCAATAATAATACCGCTCGCAAAGGGCTGATTTTGATTGGGGTAATGGAAGCGATGAACGTGCCTCAATCCCTTATCGAGAAAACCCAAAAACTCTTTCAATAATTCCAATGGTTAAATTTCCTTGCTTTCCAACCGCTTACTGGGCAGAGCAGTCTGCTCAACAGGTAGCTATTCGGTGGAAAGGGGGAAATTCCTCTGAAATTACAATCACTTGGGCAGAATTGGAGCAGCAAATCCGCCAACTCATTTCCCTGTTACAAGCAAGAAAAATTCAACCGAATACGTTGGTCGCCTATTGCGGCTCGCACCGTTTAACGGACTTGCTCTGCTATTGTGCAGTGCTAGCGTTGGGCGGGCGAATTTTAATGCTCAACCCTCAATTAACCGAGTTTCAGCAACAACAGATTTTGGCGGAAAATGGGGTAGAAATTTGTCTGACCGATCAAGATTTTATTGAAATTTCACAAAATCCACCCGCTTGTTTAGGGGAATTTTGCCCCGAACAACCCGCCACATTTACCCTCACATCGGGATCTTCGGGATCGCCGAAAGCCGTAGTGCATAGCATTCAAAATCATCTCGATAATGCCGAGGGCGTGTGCGAGTTAATGGCGTTTGGCAACGCAGATAGTTGGCTGTTGAGCTTGCCGCTGTTCCACGTTTCGGGGCAGGGCATTGTGTGGCGTTGGTTGTTGCAGGGGGCGACCCTGGTGATTTGTGAGCAGAAAGCGGATTTTTACCCCACCCTTGAACAGGTTTCCCACGCTTCACTTGTGCCAACCCAACTACAACGCTATTTGCAGACCGTTTCCCACCATTCTCATTCACAAAAAATTTTGTTAGGTGGGGCGAGTATTCCGCAAAATTTGGTTGAGCAAGCAAAAAAGCAAAACGTTGTAACGTTTTCTGGCTATGGAATGACGGAAATGGCATCAACCATTTGTGCGGAACCGCAAGGTTTACAAACGGTCGGAAAGCCATTAAAAGGGCGGGACGTGCGGATCGAACAGGGCGAAATTTGGGTGAGAGGGGCTGGTTTGGGGCTGGGCTACTGGAAAAATCCAAAAATCCTACCCCTTGTAAACGAACAAGGCTGGTTTGCCACCAAAGACGGTGGCGAGTGGACGTCAGACGGCAAGTTGCAAGTAAAAGGGCGGCTGGACAATATGTTTATTTCGGGGGGGGAAAACATTCAGCCCGAACAGATTGAAAAGGTGCTGTTTCAGTCGAATTTGCTGAAAAATGTGTTTGTTGTGCCGATTGACGATATCGAATTTGGCGAACGCCCCGTTGCCTTGGTGGAATTTGAAACAGAATTTAACGAACAAGCGGTCGGATTATTAAAAATTTTCGCTCAACAGCGACTGGAAAAATTTAAACAGCCGATCTCTTATTTCCCCTTTGATAGCGAAAAATGGCAGCAGGGCGGGATTAAAGTCTCTCGTAAACAATTAAAAGAATATGTGAAGGAATTTAAAAATGATGTTTAGAAAAATTTGGTTAGCATTATTTTTAGCCATTATTTCTTCGTCTGTAATGGCGAATGATAGTCAAATTAACGAAGAAGATATTAAATCGCAAATCAATGCGATTAAATCGGGGGTAAATGGCTCGCAAAATACCAATGCTCAAACGCAAAATTTGGGCAGTGCATTATATTTTATTGAGCAAAAACGTAATAGAGAGGCTCAAATTGTTCAATTAGAAGAACGCATTAAAAATCTTCCTGCGGAAAATAATAAAATCGCTGAAAGTATTCAAGAATTAAAATTAGCGATTAACTCTGTGTCAGCGAATGCTTATCAGCCCCTTTCCATTGCAGAATTAGAAACTCGCCACACAAGCACCCAGCAGAAATTGCAGGTGATTCAAGCTACGATTAACGATTTAAATTCCACCTTGGATTTAGATCGTAATTTAGTTACCACCAGTCAAAATGCGATTGCGGAAAATGTAAAACGCCTTGATGAAATCAATCGGCTACGCAATAGTATTCAAATGAGCCAATCATTAAAAGATAAATTAACCGCTGAAATTGATTATATTCAAACCGATGAAAAATATAATGCATTATTGATTCAATACAGCGATAACATTATTAAATTTGATGAAATCAAACGTAATGAGGCGAATTTACAATCCCAATTATTGCAAAAGCAATTAACGGTGATGCAAGATGTGCTGAATGAAAAACGGTTAAAAGATTCTCAGCAAAAAGCCTTGCAAATCGAAAGCCAAAAAGAGAATAGTTCGATTTTAAATTACTATATCAAAGAGGAATTAGACACCAATATCGAATTGGGGAAATATCTCTTACAGCAAACCCAACGCTTAAATAGTTTATCCCAAGATAATTTGCGAATTAAAAATGTTCTCGAAAGTTTAACCCAAACCCAACGCAACATTGAGGAACAAATTAGCGTTTTACAAGGGACGCTTGCCTTGTCTCAAATTATCAATAAACAGAAACAATCATTACCAACGGGTAATATCGTTAAAAATTTATCGGCATCCATTGCCAATTTGCGGGTGGCGATTTTTGAATATACCCAACAGCACGATGAACTTTATAATATTGATGAATATATTAAAAAGGTAAATGAAACCCAAGAAGAGCCTTTCTTAGAAGAGGAAGAAATGGCGTTCCGTAATTTATTGACGGAACGCAAAACGATTTTAGAAGATATTATTAAAACCCTAAACAATGAATTAACCATTTCTAATCAAATTGAAAGTAATCAAAAACAAGTTACCGCCATTAGTGATTCATTACAACAGAAATTACAACAGCAAAGTTTCTGGGTAAAAAGTAATAATCCGATTGATTTTGCGTGGTTAAAATCCTTTCCAAAATTGGCGATTTCTGAATTAAGTGAATTATCGGCTTATATTGGATTTGAAAATTTAAATGCCAACCTTGCCCCAACTTTGGCATTTATTTCATTATTGCTGATTTTATATGCGTTAATTGTGTGGAAAAAACCGCAAATTAAACGCCGTTTATCGGCAATCGCCAACGATGTAAACACCCTCAAACGAGATAGCCATTGGCTGACCCCAGAGGCAATGTTCTGGACGCTAATCCTTGCACTACAAAGCACCTTATTGTTTACGGTGTCGTATAGTGTCGTGGTCTATTTTTTCTTTGATGATCCCCTGTTAGGCTGGCGTTGGGGCTTGCAGTTGTCGTTAATTTGGCTTTTCTTCGCCACCGTGCTTTCGCTGTTACGTCCGAACGGCATTGCGTTCCGCCACTTTGGAATGCCACAGGCGAGTAATGCGATTTTTGAACGAATTATCCGCTTGTCGATCTGGATCGTGGCATTGTTGGTGGTTTCTTATGTTCCGTCTCAGGTGGAAATTATCGGTTTTGCCAATGATGTGATCGGGCAGGTAATGACAATTGTAGCCCTTGCGTTGTGTTTATTTGTGGTGCGACCGCTACTCAGCAGAGGGATTCAAGAATACGCCAACACCCGCAACGAGGACGGCACAATCCGTAGTATCAGCCTATTTAAGCTGTTGCAATTAGTTTTAATTATCGCACCGCTTACCTTGATCGTACTGATTGTAATGGGCTATTACTACACGGCGGTTTATTTAATTAGCCACCTGCTCAACACCTATTTTGTCGCGTTAGTTTGGGTGTTTGGTCGCTATTTTGCTTACCGCTCGGTGGCAATTTCCGCCCGCCGAATGGCATATCGCCGTTTGCAAGAAAAGCGTGAAGCGTTGCGAGCCCAACTGAATGAAACGGGTAAAGAAGAGCCGAAAGAGAAAACCGATGATGTGATTAAACTCTCGGTAGTCAATCAGCAAATTTACCGAATGACGAACTTAATCGGCTGGGTTATTTTAGGGACGTTGCTCTATATGATCTGGTCGGATCTATTGAGCGTTGCCTACTATTTAGACGGCGTGATTTTATGGGAAAGCGTGGACGGCACGCAGGTCGAAACTGTTACCTTGCTCAACTTGCTACGAGCGGTGGTGTATTGCGTAGTAACTTACGCCCTCGTGAAAAATATCGCGGGTATTTTAGAAATTACCCTCTTTTCTCGGATTAAGCTCGCCAAAGGTACGCCACACACCGTCAGTGCCGTGTTGAGTTACATCATCATCGTGATCGGTAGCGTATCCGCATTCGGGGCGTTAGGAATCTCGTGGGGCAAGATCCAATGGGTCTTCACCGCCCTTTCAGTCGGTCTCGGTTTCGGGGTGCGTGAGATTTTCGGCAGCTTTGTTTCTGGCTCGATCCTACTGTTTGAACGCCCGATCCGTGTCGGCGATAAAGTTACCGTAGGGCAGCATACGGGCTTTATCACTAAGATCCGCCTGCGTTCCACCACCTTAATCAATTCCGACAATATGGAAGTGGTACTACCAAACCAAGCCTTTGTTACGGATCGCTTTATCAACTGGACGCTCAATAATACGATCACCCGCCTGCAAATTTTCCTCAAAGTCAATTACGGGGCGGATTTGGATTTAGTGCGTGAGCTGTTATTCCAAGCAGTTAGTGAATCGCCAAAAGTGATCGCCGATCCAAAACCAGAAGTAAACATTCTTAATTTCAGCGAAAATGCGTTGGAACACGAATTGATCGTTTTTGTCGGCGAACTCGGCGACCGCACCGAAACCACCAATTTCCTACACTACCGCATTAACCAACTGTTCCAAGAGCATAATATCCGTTTTGCGTTCAAACAGCTTGATGTCCATCTGCACCCAGCGGTGTTGAATGGGAATGTGGTAGAGAATGTTGCTCAAAAAGCATAACTGTAAGGGGTAAGATTTCTCAAAATTTTGACTACTTATCCGTTTTACCGTGCTTGTGTTCTGCCATTTTATGGCGGATTGCTCGGCGTTCTTTGGAAAGTTCGGCGTTGCGGATCATATAGTCATCGACACGGCTTTCGTAGTCATCACGCATATTTTGGATAATCGCACGCACGTCAGCAATCGACATTTCGTTCGTGATGTATTGATCCAAATTTTCTAACAAAAGAACGCGTTTTTGGTTATCACGGATTTTACGGTCGTTATCCGCCGTTTCACGGTGCAATTTATTTTTTAAGCGATAAAGATGCACATAATCCAACATATCTTGGAACGATTGTTTTTTGGTGGTTTCAGCCATTTGATAGCCCTCGTTGAGTGAAAAAAGAATAGCGTGAATGCTAGATCGTTTCACGCTATTCGTCAAATTATTTACTTGCGGAAATAGTGAAATAAAGGTTCAGGATTTTGAATAAATTGTGCCAAATCTTTCTTTTCAGGGCTGCCGATGTAGGGAATTTGCCCTAAAAGCGGTGCATCAATTTTTTGGCTTAACAATTCGATCAGTTCTGCATAATGGCGTAGCCCAGGGTTTACCCGATTAGCGACCCAGCCAACCACTTTTACCCCTTGTTGTTTCATTTTTTCGGCGGTGAGTAGGGCGTGATTGACGCAACCCTCTTTGATGCCGACCACTAAAATCACGGGCATTTGGTGGCTTTGTACCCAATCGGCAAAGCTAAGATTTTTATTGATCGGGGTCAGCCAGCCGTAAGTGCCTTCCACCACAACGTGGGGGAATTTCTTCTGCAAGCGGTCTAAATCTGCATTTAATTTTTCAACGTGGATATTCCGTACTGCGTCCAACGCTGCAAACACTGGGGTGCTGGAATGAATGAACGAATAACTGTTGATTTCTCGATAATGCACGGGCGTGGCACAACTGGCTTGAATAGTCAGCACGTCCGTATTATCTTCGCAGGCATAATCATCGGCGTTTGGTTCGGTCGGTAATGAATCATCGCCCCCGCAGGCAATCGGTTTGTAGCCCACCACGGGAATTTCATATTGATTTAGCACTTGTAAAATCGCACGGGTAACGATAGTTTTTCCTACGTTGGTGTCCGTGCCTGCAACAAAGAGCGTTGCCATTTTTCTATCCTCAAAACATACAAATTGTTAATAGTTTAGCGTAAAATTTAACAAAACTTTCTGCGTTCGATCAAAAAACGTCAACTTTATTCGGGATAAATGGAACATTTTGGGTGGAAATAAATCCTAATATAGTTATTTAGAGCCATTTTGATTAGAATAGTCAGATTTTTCTTTCGTTTTCGGATTTGAGTAGAGGATTTACCGTGCAATTTCATCGTTTATCTATTTTGCTTATTTCGCTCGGGGCGGTGGTTGCCGTGCCTGCGGTGGCGAATACCAATCTTTCCCAAGCCCAGCAAAAAATTAAACAGCAAGAGAGCAAAATTGCCGAACAACGCAAAAAGCGTGATTCGTTGCAATCGACCTTAAAAAATCAAGAAATTGAAATGGGGCGAGTGCTGGATAAATTGCAACGCACGGAAATGAGCCTCTCGGAAATTCGTAAAACGATTAAAAACACCGAGCAAGAAATTCAAAAGCTAGAAAAACAAGAGGCAGAGCAGAAAGAGCGGTTAAAAGCACAGCTTGATTCGGCATACCGTTCGGGGATTCACCCCTCTATTTTAGAGCGATTGCTGTCGGCGGATGCCAAAGAAGCAGATCGAATGAGTACCTATTACAAAAATATGAATCAGGTGCGAATTGATGCGATTCACGAATTACGCAAAACCCAAGCAGAATTAAAAGCTCGCCGTGATGAATTACGCGGGCAACAAAAAGGTCAGCAGGTGCAACTTTCTGATCAGAAAAAGCAAGAAAAAGAGTTGAAAAAGGTGCAAAACGAGCGTGAAAGTACGTTACGTTCGATTGATAAAGATCTCGCCCAAGATGAAAATCGGCTAGATGCGTTACGCAGTAACGAAAAAGCGTTGCGTGATCAACTTGCGAAAGCGAAACAAGAGGCAGAACGCCAAGAAAAAGAGGCGATAGCCAAACTGGAAGAAAAAACCAACAAAGAGCAGAACCGCAAAGCCACCGAGCAGGAAAAACAGCAGGTGCGAGCAGGTTCGGGCTTGGCGAAATCGGGCAAATATATGATGCCTGTTTCGGGCAAGGTGGTTACGCCGTTTGGTAATGGTTGGAATGGGATTGTGATCCAAGCCCCGCAAGGTTCGCCGGTGCGAGCCATTGCCGCAGGACGTGTGATTATTGCCGATTGGCTACAAGGCTACGGGCAAATGGTCGGCATCGATCACGGCAACGGCGATATTTCGCTTTACGGCTTTAACCAATCCTTATCGGTGCGAAAAGGTAGCCGTGTTCAAGCTGGGCAAGTGATTGCAAGTGTCGGCAACTCGGGCGGTCAAAGCCGAGCGGCACTCTATTTTGGTATTACTCAAAAAGGAACGGCAGTAAATCCACTCAAATTAGTGCGATAGCAAGCGGTTAGATGTTGGAAAATTTTAGAAAAAAGGGGAATTTAATGCGATTAGATTATTTAACGGCTTGCTGTTTATTGGCATTTAGCACAATGGCGTTAGCGGAAGAAACCACCTCAACGGAAACGCAAGAAGCAAGCGAACAAGAAGCTACCGAACAAGTTGAGGCAAAGGTTGATTTGGAAATTAAGGGGATTAAAGAACAAGCCCCCGAGGCGTGGGATAATGTGAAGATCTTCGTGGATCGTTTTTCCAATGAAGAACGAGATGGCTCAGAGCGTTTTCAATATCAATTACAGCAGCAGGTGGATAAAGCCCTGCGTGCCAAAGGCTATTACAACACCAAATATCAATTTGTCGAAACGCCACGGGCGGGCAAAAAGCCATTGTTAGTGCTGAATGTGGAACTCGATAAAGAGCGTGTCAAAATTGACGAAACTGAGATCAACATCACAGGGCAGGGCAAAACCGATGAAGCCTTTGAGCAGTTAGTCAAAACCGCCCCGAAAAAAGGGGCGATCCTCGAACATAATGTTTACGATAGTTTTAAAAGTAGCTTAGAGGGGCTGGCTTACAAGCGGGGTTATTTTGATGCGGAATGGCTTTATCATCGCTTGGAAGTTTATCCGAAAGAGCATTCCGCCGATTGGCGTTTGGGCTACGACACAGGCGACCGCTACCATTACGGCAAAATTACCTTTAAGGATAGCCAAATTCGGGAAGATTATTTGGAAAATATCCTCAAAATTAAATCGGGCGATCCTTATCTCGCCAACGATTTATCCACCCTCACCACCGATTACTCTTCGAGTAACTGGTTCTCGTCCGTGTTGGTTGAGCCAGATATTGACGAAAAAAATAAGGTGGTGGATCTTGATGTTCGTTTTTACCCTCGCAAGAAAAATGATGTGGAAATCGGGATCGGCTATGCCACCGATGACGGTCCACGCCTGCAACTTAACTGGAAAAAGCCGTGGCTTAATGATCGAGGGCATAGCTTAGAAACCAACACTTATCTCTCTAAGCCTAGCCAATCTTTTGAATTTGGTTACAACATTCCTGTGAAGAAAGATCCGATCTATCAGTATTACCAAATTTCGGGGGGAATTGAGCGAGAAAACCGAAACGATACCAAATCCACGGCGGCAAACTTAGGTTTCCAACGTTTTTGGAACAGCGAAACGGGTTGGTCTTTTTCAACGGGGGTGAAAGCCCGTTACGATGCCTTTACGCAGGGGAACGACAAATTTAAAACTTTATTGATTTATCCGACCGCTTCCGTGGGTTACAAGCGGTCAGATGGCAACCGTTTTCCGCTATGGGGCGAATCCCACAAATTAACAGTAAATTGGGGTAATAAAGTTTGGTTGTCGGACGTGAATTTTTATAGTGCCAAATTTTCAACCGCTTGGATTCGCACTTTCTTCGATAATCATCGTTTCTTCCTACGAGGCGAACTCGGTTATATGAAAGCAGGGGAATTTCAACGCATTCCGCCAGCCTTGCGTTACTTCGCAGGGGGCGACAATAGCATTCGGGGTTTCGGCTATAAAAACATTTCCCCACGGGATAAAGACGGCAAACTCACGGGCGGTTCACATTTGATGACGGCAACCGCCGAATATCAATATCAAGTTTACCCAAATTGGTGGGCGGCAGCCTTTTATGATACGGGCTTGGCGGCGAACGATTTCAAAAGCACCAACCTAAATAGTGGTGTCGGCGTGGGCGTGCGTTGGGCTTCGCCGATTGGGGCGGTCAAATTTGACATCGCCACCCCAGTGCGTTCGCCAAATAAAGAAAAAGGCATTAAGTTTTATATTGGGTTAGGGGCAGA
Source organism: Haemophilus paracuniculus (assembly GCF_002015115.1). GTDB lineage: Bacteria > Pseudomonadota > Gammaproteobacteria > Enterobacterales > Pasteurellaceae > Haemophilus_E > Haemophilus_E paracuniculus. The sequence continues at coordinate 120,144 of NZ_MUYA01000007.1, read as the reverse complement.
GCTGTAAATGGAACCACAAATCGAACAAATTCAATCAGAACAATCGCCACCGCCAGCCAAACCAAAAGCGAAGAAAAAACATTGGTTTTGCCGAATTTTTGGGCTGTTATTGCTGTTGTTAATCGGCTTGATCGCCTTTTTGATTTCAGGGGCAGGGCAACGCACGGCATTACAAATGGTCGAGCGATTTTTGAATAATCAGCTCACGTTCAGCCAAATTGAGGGAACGCTACAAGACGGCTTAAAGCTCACGAACGCCAAATACACAATGGACGGCGTGGAAGTCAATGCAGGCGAGGCGAATATCCATATTGGTTTCCAATGTGTGATGAAAAAAGAGGCGTGCCTTGAAAATCTTGCCTTGAAAGATGTGTCGGTGGCGGTCGATACCAGCAAATTGCCACAATCCCAAGAGGAAAGCAAACCGCTGGGCGAAATCAAATTGCCGATTCCCGTTTCCGTGAAAAATATCTCGCTCGAAAATGTGCAAGTGAAAGTCGATGAAATGGACGTAAGTTTGCAACGTTTTCAATCGGGCATTTCGGGCAAAGAGAAAGATATTCAACTTTCGCCAACCACCATTGAGGGCTTGACCCTTTCTCTCGCCCCACAAGCGGTGAGTTCTGAGCAAAAATCGGCAAAAGCCAAAAAAGCGGTGGATTGGAAAGAGATTAAAGCCCAACTGGCAAAACCGATTTTGACGAAGCTCGATCCGATCAAATTACCGCTGAATGTAGCTGTGCCTAAAATTGAGGCGAAAAATATTCAGATTGAGCAAAAAGTCAAAAATAAAGACGGCTCGTTTGGCTCGCCACAATCCCTCGTTAAAGTATCCTCTGCATTGATTGAAGGGCAGTCGGACGAGGAAAAAGTTGAGCTACGCAAATTTGATGTGAAAACCGACAAGGGCAATATCGCAGGCAAAGGGTCGCTAAAATTAGACGGAAACTACCCCCTTGCGTGGGCGTTTACCGCTAATTCGCCAGCTTTGCCTGAATTTAAATTGCCAGCAAGCGAAGTCAAAGCGAACTTGGACGGCGAACTATTCGGCAAAACGAAGTTAGCGATTGAGACCAAAGGGGCGGTTGCGGCTTCAATTAAGGGTGATGTGCAATTATCGCAACCCAAAACGCCCCTCAATTTAACGATAAAAAGCGACAATGTAACGTATCCATTTGTCCCAGAAAAGGGCGTTGATCCCCTTAAATTGAAAAATGTAAATTTGGCGTTATCGGGAAATTTGCTTAATTATCAGTTAGATACTAGCCTGAATGCGAGTGGAATGGGGATTCCAACTGCCGATTTGCAACTGAAAGGCAAAGGGGAATTAACCCAATTTGAATTAAGCGATTTAACCCTCAACGCCTTGCAAGGCAAAGCGAATTTGGTGGGGAAAGTCGATTGGCAAAATGGGGTAGAGTGGGACGCCAAAGCTCAACTGGACGGCATTAACACCAAATCCCTCACCCCTGAATGGGCGGCAATTTTGTCGGGCGTGCTGAATAGCAAAGGCTATGCAGGGCGTGGCGAGAAAGGCGATGAATGGTCGGTGGACGTATCCAATATGGATATGAAAGGCAACTTAATGCAGAAAAATTTGCAGTTGCAAGGTGCGTTAAAAGCGGATTCCAAAACCCTACTCAACGTGGATAACGCCACGCTGATTTACGGCGAAAATAGCATCGCAATGAAAGGGATTTTAGGCGAAAAATCCGATTTTGTGGCGGATATTAAAGCCCCGAATTTGCAAGGGCTAGTGCCAAATCTCAAAGCCAACATCAACGGCAATGTGCGTTTATTAGGTAAAGTGAGCGAGCCGAGTTTGAATTTGGATTTGGTGGCGAATAATGTGAGTTACGATCAATTCAAACTGAATAGCCTGACCGCAAAAGGCAAAGTAACCACCGAAAAAACTATTCAAGGTGATCTGGAATTGGCGGTGCGTCAATTTGCGTTTGGCGATGTGAAAGTGGATAACGCCACCATTTTGGCTTCGGGCAGTGAGGTGGATCACAAATTGCAACTGACCTCAAAAGGCACGCCAGTGGGGGCGAATTTGCAAATTTCGGGGAAATTCGACCGCTTGCAACAGGTCTGGAAAGGGCAGTTGAGTAACATTACCATTCAATCCCCTGTCGGCGACTGGAAAAATGATCAGGCGATCAACCTCACTTATAACAACAAGCAGATCAATGCGAATGTGTCGGCACATTGCTGGCGAAATCCGAAATTAAACCTCTGTTTCCCGCGTGCCTTTAACGCAGGACAAGAGGGGAATGTGCCGTTTGAAATTCGCAATTTTGATTTGGCGGCGATCAAAGAGTATTTAAGCCCAGACAGCCAATTAACAGGGCAAGTGAATGCCAAAGGCGATGCCTCTTGGTTTAAAAATAAACAGCCCCAAGTAAACGTGGAATTAAATTCCAATGGGATTAAATTCGTTCAGCAATTAGAGGGCAAAAAATTCCCTCTCACGTTAACCCCCGTGAAAGTGGTAGCGAACCTTGCCGATAATAATTTAAAACTGAAAACGGACGTTAAAATTGAGAATAATGGGCGTTTGAACACGGATTTAGTGATTAAAGATATTGCCCAAAAACGTGCGTTATCGGGTTCGATCAATATCGATCAAATCAATCTGCAACTGGTTAAACCGCTCTTATCCAGTGGCGAATCCGTCAATGGCAATATCAATGCTCGCTTAACCGTTGGGGGAACGGCACTTTCGCCGTTGTTATTCGGTCAATTTAATTTAACCAACCTGAAAGCGAAATCCGTTTCAATGCCGTTTGACGTTACTAACGGTAATTTGAACATTAACTTTAACGGCACGAGTTCGACTTTGAGCGGAAAAGTGCAAACGGATCAAAGTGCCCTTTATTTAGAGGGCGACGCGAACTGGCGGAAACTGGATGCGTGGCAAACCCGTATCAGTGCGAAAGCGGATAGATTTAGGGTTGAAATTCCGAATATGGCAAAAGTGGAATTTACCCCAAATATCGAAGTAAAAGCCAACCCGAAAGAGCTAGTGCTTGGCGGCACTATTGATATTCCGTGGGCGAGAATTGAGGTGGAAAGTTTGCCAGAAAGTGCGGTAACGGTCAGCGATGATGAAATCATTATTGACGGCACGAATGTCTCGAAGAAAACCACCAAATTGGATATTCCTGTTCAGCCGAAAAGCTCGGGAATGGCGGTTAAAGCCAATGTGAAAATCAATATCGGCAACGATGTGAAACTAAGTGCCTATGATCTCAAAACTGATTTAGACGGTTTGATTACCGTTCGTCAAGGCAAACAAGGGTTGGGCTTATACGGGCAAGTCAATCTCAAAAATGGGCGTTATGCGTCCTTTGGGCAAGATTTGTTAATTCGCCGTGGGGTAATTACCTTTGCGGGCTTGCCGTCTCAGCCGACCCTCAACATCGAGGCGATCCGCAATCCAGAAGCAATGGAAAACCCCAATGTGGTGGCGGGGCTACGCATTACGGGCTTGGCGGATAGCCCAGAGGTTAAAGTATTTTCTGAGCCGTCAATGTCGCAGGATCAAGCCTTATCCTATATTTTGACGGGGCGTTCCCTTGAAAATAGTGGCGATGCAGGGTCAAGCAACTCAATCGCCGCAGCGTTACTCAGTATGAGCCTGTCGAAAAGCAGTAAATTAGTCGGTGGGGTAGGTAGTGCATTCGGCATTTCTGACCTTAGCGTAACCACCGCAGGGATTGGCGATAACACCAAAGTAGTGGTAAGCGGTAACTTTACCCCACGTTTTAAAGTGAAATATGGGGTCGGGATTTTTGCCCCACTCACGGAATTGACTTTACGTTATCGCCTCGCCCCAAGTTTGTATTTGCAATGGATGTCGAGCATCAACCAAGCGGTCGATTTATTCTATCGTTTTGAGTTTGACTAATGGCGACAAACTCACTATAATTCGCCCTCGACTTTTTAGTCGAAGTATTCGTGAAATAGCTGGGTCGCCTGCTATTTTGTAACTTAACGGGATTTTCCCATTTTTATAGAGATGTAAACTATGTCATTCAAATTTGAAGCAGAAGTTCGTTCAACGCAAGGTAAGGGTGCGAGCCGCCGCCTGCGTCATAATGGTCAAGTGCCTGCAATCATCTACGGTGGTAACGCAGAGCCTGTATCAATCGTGTTAGATCACGACAAAGTAAACAACGCACAAGCACAAGATGCGTTCTACAACGAAGTTTTAACCATCGTTGTTGCTGGCAAAGAAGAGCAAGTAAAAGTACAAGCGATTCAACGCCACCCAACCAAGCCAAAATTGGTTCACTTAGACTTCAAACGTGCTTAATTTAGCCATCTAAGTAAAAAGGCTTTTTCATTTTTTGAAAAAGCCTTTTTGTTTATAAAAGTTCTATCTTTTAACCGCCACCATCGATCCAAAATTAAAGCACTGAAACCACAATTCTACTTGGGAAAAGCCCGCTTGTTGTAGGCGTTGTTTGTGGGTATCGATGCTGTCGGTGAGCATTACGTTTTCGAGGGCGGAACGTTTTTGGCTGACTTCCAGTTCGCTGTAACCGTTGGCACGTTTGAAGGTGTGGTGAAGGTCGATCAGCAATTCGTTCATCTCACTGTTTTCAAAGGTAAATTTTTCTGAAAGCACCAAAATGCCATTCGGATTTAGCCCTTGATAGATTTTGGTCAGCAGCTGCAAGCGGTCGGATCTTGGCAAAAATTGCAAGGTAAAATTCAGCACCACCATTGAGGCGTTTTTGATTTCCACTTGGCGAATATCATCGCACAAAATATCCACGGGAATGTCCGAGTGGTAAGCGTTCAAATGGGTGCGGCAACGTTCCACCATTGGCAACGAATTATCCACCCCAATAATCTGCACATTCGCTTTTTTTACGTTGCGGCGGATCGACAAAATCCCTGCCCCACGCGAGCAGCCCAGATCGTAAACATTGGAATTATCGGTAACGAAACGTTCGGCAAGCATTCCAATTGCGGTAATAATGTTGGAATAACCAGGTACGGAACGCTGGATCATATCGGGAAACACTTCCGCCACGCTTTCATCAAAGGTAAAATCGCCCAGCTTCTCAATCGGGGCGGAAAATAGAGTATCTTTCATCTTGCTATTTAACTTCGCTCAAAAATGCGGTATTTTACCCCAAATCATCGCTGGCTATGCGAAAATTTCAATTATTTTCAAAAGGAACATTTATGGATCTCGCTTATCTCGCCCAACTTCCCCCACAAGAATTTATCGACCGCCGCCGCCGTGTGTTTGAGCAAATGCAAGACAATTCGGCGTTCATCATTTTTACCGAAACCGAAAAACGCCGTAATGCGGATTGCGATTATCTGTTCCGTGCCGACAGTTATTTTTGGTATTTAACGGGTTTTGGCGAGCCAAAATCGGCGTTGTTGCTAATTAAACGGCAGGGTAGGGCGGAAAGCGTGATTTTCGTTCGCAACAAAGATCCGCTGATGGAAACGTGGAACGGTCGCCGTTTAGGCGTGGAAAATGCACCGCAGGCGTTGAATGTCGATCATGCGTTTGATATTGAAAACATCGAGGCAATTTTTGCGGAAAAAACGCAAAATCTGACCGCTTGTTACTACGCCAAAGGCGTGCAAACGTGGGGCGATGCGCTAGTGGCGAAGCATTTTGCCGAACCGATCGATTGGCAGCCGATGCTGTCGGAAATGCGGTTGATTAAATCCACCGCCGAAATCGCTCTGATTCAGCAGGCTTGCCATATTTCAGCGTTAGCCCATCTTCGAGCGATGAAACAAACTCGCCCAAACCGCTATGAATTTGAAATTGAGGGCGAAATTCAGCACGAGTTTTCCCGCTTTGGGGCACGTTTCCCTGCCTACAATCATATCGTGGCGAGCGGCGAAAATGCTTGCATTTTGCACTATAACGAGAACGATCAGGTGCTGAAAGCGGGGGATTTATTGCTGATCGATTCGGGGGCGGAATTTGCACATTATGCGGGCGATATTACCCGCACCATTCCGATTAGCGGCAAATTTTCCGAAGCCCAACGGGAATTGTATGAAATCGTGCTAGAAGCCTTGAAAGAGGCGACAAAACTGCTTGTGCCACAAAGCTCAATCAAGGTAGCGAACGACAAAGCGCTCCGTATTATGACCGAAGGGCTGGTGCGATTAGGCATTTTACAGGGCGAAGTTGAGCAGTTAATTGCCGACAAAGCCTACCGCCAATTCTATATGCACGGCTTGGGGCATATGTTGGGGCTGGACGTGCACGACGTGGGCGAAATCGGCAAAGAGCGAGATCGCCCCCTTGAAGTCGGAATGGTGCTGACGGTCGAACCAGGGCTTTACATTGCAAGCGGTGCGAATGTGCCAGAAAAATACAAGGGGATCGGTATTCGGATTGAGGACAACCTTTTGATTACCGAATACGGCAATAAGAACCTCACCTGCGGCTGCCCGAAAGAGATTGCGGATATTGAGGGGATAATGGCAGGGAAAAACGAGATTTAATGCAAAAAATTTCCCACAAATTCAAGGCTTTTAGTTAGAATAAATCCATTTTAAATTCACTTTATAAAGAGGCAAACACAATGACACAAGTCTATAATTTTAGTGCAGGGCCGGCGATGATGCCGACTGCCGTGTTAGAGCAGGCTCAACGTGAGCTGTTGAATTGGCAGGATCAGCACACTTCGGTGATGGAAGTGAGCCACCGCGGTAAGTTGTTTATGGAACTTGCTACGCAATCGGTGGCGGATTTGCGTGCCTTGTACAATGTGCCAGACAATTATCAAATCCTGTTTTTGCAGGGCGGTGCGAGAGGGCAGTTTGCAGCGTTGCCGATGAATTTGATTGGCGAGAAAGGCAAGGCGTTGTATTTAACCAGCGGACATTGGTCGGCAACGGCGGCGAAAGAGGCGCGCAATTTTGCCGAAATTGATGAAATCAACATTCTTGCCGAGGGCGAATTGCGTGTGGATCGCCTTGATTTTAGTGAGATCGCCGACAATTACGATTATGTCCATTACTGCCCGAACGAAACGATTAGCGGCGTGGAAATTTTTGAGGTTCCAAAGGTCGGCAATGCAGTGTTGGTGGCGGATATGTCGTCCAACATTCTTTCCCGTCAAATCGACATCAGCAAATTCGGCGTGATTTACGCAGGGGCGCAAAAAAATCTCGGTCCAGCAGGGATTACGATTGTGATTATCCGAGATGATCTGATCGGCAAGGCTCGCCAAGCCACGCCGTCCATTTGGAATTATGCGACCCAGCGTGATGCCGATTCAATGATCAACACCCCCCCAACTTTTGCGTGGTATCTCTGTTCCCTCGTGTTCAAACATCTATTGGCGAACGGCGGTTTGACAGCGGTCGAAAAACGCAATCAAGCCAAGGCGGAATTGCTTTATCAATATCTGGATAACAGCACCTTCTACCGCAACGAAGTGGCGAAAGCAAACCGCTCATTGATGAACGTAACCTTTACCACAGGCGATGATGAACTCAACGCAAAATTTGTGGCGGAAGCCACCGCTTGCGGTTTGCACGCTTTGAAAGGGCATAAAGTTCTGGGCGGAATGCGTGCCTCAATCTACAACGCAATGCCGATTGAGGGGGTGCAAGCCCTCATCGACTTTATGCAAAAATTCGCACAACAACATCAATAATCTCATTTGCAAGCGGTAGGATTTTGAAAAATTTCTGATGATCCTACCGCTTGCTGATCAAAAAGGAATCACAATGGCAGGCAACAGCATTGGACAATTATTTAAAGTAACCACCTTTGGCGAATCGCACGGCATCGCCTTGGGTTGTATTGTGGACGGCGTTCCGCCCAATATGGCATTGAGCGAGGCGGATATTCAGCCCGATTTAGATCGCCGTAAACCCGGCACTTCACGCTACACCACCCCTCGCCGTGAAGATGACGAAGTGCAAATTTTGTCGGGCGTATTCGAGGGCAAAACCACGGGAACGAGCATTGGTTTAATCATCAAAAACGGCGACCAACGCTCAAAAGATTACGGCGAGATTATGGATAAATTCCGCCCAGGTCACGCCGACTACACCTATCAACAAAAATATGGCATTCGTGATTATCGTGGTGGCGGACGCTCTTCGGCACGCGAAACCGCAATGCGAGTGGCGGCTGGGGCGATTGCCAAGAAATATCTGCGTGAACAATTTGGGGTGGAAGTGCGGGGCTATTTATCTCAAATTGGTGAGGTCAAAATCAATCCGCAAACCGTTGAAAACATTGAGAAAATTGACTGGCAACAGGTAAACAGCAATCCATTTTTCTGCCCAGATCCTGTCGCGGTGGAACAATTTGATGAGCTGATCCGTGAGCTGAAAAAAGAGGGGGATTCGATCGGGGCAAGATTAACCGTAATCGCTGAAAATGTGCCAGTCGGCTTAGGCGAACCTGTGTTTGACCGCCTTGACGCTGACCTCGCCCACGCTTTGATGTCGATTAACGCCGTCAAAGGGGTGGAAATCGGCGACGGCTTTGCGGTGGTCGAGCAAAAAGGCAGCCAACACCGCGACGAAATGACCCCAGAGGGCTTTTGTTCCAACCACGCAGGCGGCATTTTAGGCGGTATCAGTTCAGGGCAACCGATTATCGCCCACATCGCCCTCAAACCAACGTCAAGCATTACCGTGCCAGGCAAAAGCGTCAATCTCAACAACGAGCCAGTCGAAGTGATCACCAAAGGCCGCCACGACCCTTGTGTCGGCATCCGAGCCGTGCCAATCGCCGAAGCAATGATGGCGATTGTGTTACTCGATCACCTATTACGCCATAAGGCACAGTGTCGCTAATCACAAGCGGTAAGTTAAGGGGCGTTTTTACGCCTCTTTTTTGTAAAGAGCGAATAATATCCTTATCTTTCTCGTGATTTTCTTGTAGAATACGGGACAATTTTTTATGTGAAATTCCCTATTTTTGAGGTGCAAATGTCAAAATTTCCTTCCGTTTCTGAGATCCTATCGGGCAAAGTTGCCGTAGGCGAAGAAGTGTCTGTGCGAGGCTGGGTGCGTACCCGCCGTGATTCTAAGGCTGGTCTTTCTTTTTTAAGTGTGTATGACGGCTCTTGTTTTGATCCGATTCAAGCGATTGTGAATAACGATTTAGCCAATTATCAAGATGAAGTCTTGCGTTTAACCGCAGGCTGTTCAGTGATCGTAACGGGAACAATCGTGGAATCGCCAGCCGAAGGGCAAGCGGTTGAATTACAAGCCAAAAATGTAGAAGTGGTTGGCTGGGTGGAAGATCCCGACACTTACCCAATGGCAGCCAAACGCCACTCGATTGAATACTTGCGTGAGGTGGCACACCTTCGCCCTCGCACCAACCTCATCGGGGCGGTGGCACGCGTTCGCCACTGTTTAGCCCAAGCGATTCACCGTTTCTTCCACGAGCAAGGTTTTTACTGGGTGGCAACGCCGTTAATCACTGCGTCAGACACCGAAGGGGCGGGCGAGATGTTCCGTGTTTCGACCCTTGATCTAGAAAACTTACCACGTGGCGAAAACGGCAAAGTGGATTTCAGTCAAGATTTCTTCGGCAAAGAGGCGTTTTTGACCGTATCGGGTCAGTTGAATGGCGAAACCTACGCTTGTGCATTGAGCAAAATTTATACGTTCGGTCCAACATTCCGTGCTGAAAATTCCAACACCACTCGCCACTTAGCCGAATTCTGGATGGTTGAGCCAGAAATTGCGTTCGCCACCCTTGCCGACAACGCCAAACTTGCCGAAGATATGTTGAAATATGTGTTCCGTGCCGTGTTGGAAGAACGCAAAGACGATATGCAATTCTTCGCCAAACACGTTGATAGCAACGTGATTACACGCCTTGAAAACTTTATCAACTCGCCATTCGCTCAAATTGACTACACCGATGCGATTGAGGTGTTGCTCAAATCAGGCAAAAACTTCGAGTTCCCTGTCGAGTGGGGGATTGACCTCTCGTCTGAACACGAACGCTATTTAGCGGAAGAGCATTTTAAATCGCCAGTGGTGGTAAAAAACTACCCGAAAGACATCAAAGCGTTCTATATGCGTCTTAACGATGACGGCAAAACCGTGGCGGCAATGGACGTCCTCGCCCCAGGCATCGGCGAAATTATCGGCGGTTCACAACGTGAAGAGCGTTTGGATGTGTTAGATAAACGTATGGTCGAAATGGGCTTAAACCCAGAAGATTACTGGTGGTATCGTGATCTGCGTAAATACGGCACTGTGCCACACTCAGGCTTCGGCTTGGGCTTCGAGCGTTTGATCGTTTACGTTACGGGCTTACAAAATATCCGTGAAGTGATCCCATTCCCACGCGCACCGAGAAATGCGAATTTCTAAGCAATGAAAAGCAAAAATGGACAACAAAAGTTGTCCATTTTCTATCTGCATGTTGCGAAATCATATAAAAACTTGTATTAGTGCGTTTATGATAGACCATTCGCTTTATGTGTAACTTATGTTAGAATGGGTCAATTTCAGATCTCACTCAATTTCGCATAATGTAGATTATGTTAAATTGAATAACGTTTTCTTTTTAATCATATCAACCATAGGAGTCATTATGGAATTAGTCTTTATCCGTCACGGTTTCAGTGAATGGAATGCGAAAAACTTATTTACAGGCTGGCGTGATGTTAATCTCACCGAGCGTGGGGTTGAAGAAGCCAAAGCAGCGGGTCAAAAATTAAAAGCGGCTGGCTACGAGTTTGATATCGCGTTCACTTCTGTCTTAACCCGTGCGATCAAAACCTGTAACATCGTGTTAGAAGAATCTAACCAATTATGGATTCCACAAGTGAAAAACTGGCGTTTAAACGAGCGTCATTACGGTGCATTACAAGGTTTAGACAAAAAAGCGACCGCTGAACAATACGGCGATGAGCAAGTTCACATCTGGCGTCGTTCTTACGATATTTCGCCACCAGATTTAGATCCAGCAGATCCAAACTCTGCCCACAACGACCGCCGTTACGCTCACTTACCAGCGGACGTCATCCCGAACGCAGAAAACCTCAAAATTACCTTAGAGCGTGTTTTACCATTCTGGGAAGACCAAATCGCCCCTGCCCTACTCTCTGGCAAACGCGTTCTTGTCACCGCTCACGGTAACTCATTGCGTGCGTTAGCGAAACACATCATCGGCATTTCAGACGCAGACATTATGGATTTTGAAATCCCAACAGGTCAGCCGTTAGTGTTAAAATTAGACGATAAACTCAACTACATCAGCCACAATTATCTCTAATTTCAAATCGTAAAAATCCCCTTAAAGTTTCTGCTTCAAGGGGATTTTATTTTCAAGCAAGCGGTTTGATTTTGTGAAATTTTGATAAATCTAACTGCTTACATTTCTAGCTATTTACCACTAATTTCGCAAATTCCTCAAAATAAGTCGGGAACGTTTTGGCGGTACATTTTGGATCAAGAATGGTTACGGGCGTATTGGATAACGCAATCAGCGAGAAGCACATCGCCATTCGGTGATCGTTGTAGGTGGCGATTTCGGCGTGCTGGAATTGCTCCAATGCAAGGGGTTGGATTCGGATAAAATCTTCGCCCTCTTCCACTTCTGCCCCGATTTTACGCAATTCGGTCGCCATTGCGGTAAGGCGGTCGGTCTCTTTTACACGCCAGTTGTAGATATTGCGAATCACGGTTTCACCCTTGGCAAATAAGGCGGTGGTGGCAATCGTCATCGCTGCGTCGGGAATGTGGTTCATATCCATATCCACCCCGTGCAAATCGCCCTGCTCGGCTTGGATAAAATCCTCGCCCCAAGTGATTTTCGCCCCCATTTTTTCCAACACATCGGCAAACAAGCGGTCGCCTTGAATCGAATTTTTACCAATCCCCGTAACTTTCACGTTGCCTTTAATCGCCCCTGCTGCAAGGAAATAAGAGGCAGATGAAGCATCGCCCTCAACCAGATATTTTTGTGGCGAAACATAACGCTGATTACCTTTCACTGAGAAAGTTTGATAATTTTGGTGCGACACGGTAACGCCAAAATCTTTCATCATCGCCAACGTAATATCAATGTAAGGCTTGGAAACCAACTCGCCGATGATTTCAATTTCCATATCGCCGTTCGCCAGCGGTGCAGACATCAACAACGCCGTCAAAAATTGGCTGGAAATCGAGCCATCAATCTGCACCTTTCCGCCCGTCAAACCTTTATTGCGAATAACAATCGGCGGATAGCCCTCGTTTTCCAAATAGCGAATATCCGCCCCAACTTGGCGTAACGCATCGACCAAATGCTTGATCGGACGCTCTTTCATACGCGGCTCGCCGGTCAAAATCACTTCCGCCTCGCGCTGCCCTTTCAAACATAACGCCGCCGCCAACGGACGCATTGCCGTGCCAGCATTGCCCAAAAACAACGACAAGCCATTTTGCCAATCAAACGCACCGCCCACGCCCTGCACCGTACATTCGGTTTTATCTGCCGAGAGCTGATACTGCACGCCTAACGCTTTCAACGCATTGAGCATATGGCGAATATCATCGCTGTCCAATAAATTGGTTACGGTTGTCGTGCCATCAGCCAACGCCGCCAACAACAACGCCCGATTTGACAGGCTTTTCGAGCCAGGTAAATTGATTTCCCCTTCCACACGGGAAATTGGGTTTAAAGTGAGTTTTTCCATTTTTTATTCCGAAAAGAGTGAAATTTTTAAAAATTTAACCGCTTGTTAGCCCAAAACTTTCAACAACGCCCCAAACAAGCGGTCGTTTTCGCTTGGTAAGCCGATGCTGATGCGTAGGTGGTTTGGCATTCCGTAGCCTGCGATTGGGCGGACGATTACGCCTTCACGCAATAACGCTTCGTAAATCGGGGCGGCAGGGCGTTTGAAGTCGATGGTGATGAAGTTGCCTTTGGATGGGATAAATTCTAGCCCCTGTTGTTGGCAAAATTGCTCGTAGCGAGCCATTTCCAAGCGGTTATTTTCGGCAACTTTTGCAACAAAATCGTCATCTTGCATTACCGCCACCGCCGCCGCTAACGCAAGGCTGTTGCAGTTGAACGGTTGGCGGACGCGGTTGAATAAATCGGCGATTTCAGGGTTGGACACCGCATAGCCAATGCGTAGCCCTGCCAAACCGTAGGCTTTCGATAGGGTGCGACAAATCACTAAATTTGAATATTTTTGCAAAAGTTTGAAGGAATCTACCCGCTCGCTTTCGGCGGTAAATTCGGTGTAGGCTTCGTCTAGCACCACGATCACGCTTTCTGGCACTTTGGCGAGGAAAGCGTCAATTTCCGCTTCGCCGAGGAAATTGCCCGTTGGGTTATTCGGGTTGGCGATGTAGATCAGTTTAGTTTTGTCGTTGATTGCATTGAGGAAGCCGTCTAAATCGTGTCCCCAATTTTTTGCAGGAATTTCACGAGCGACCGCATTGATCGCTTTGGTAACGAGCGGATAAACGATGAACGCATATTGCGAGTAGATAATTTCGTCCGTCTCGTTGGCGAAAGTGTGAGCGATTAACTCTAATAAATCGTTCGAGCCATTGCCAAGCGTGATTTGATTCGGATTCACGCCAAACTTGCGAGAAATCGCCGCTTTCAGCTCAAAACCGTTGGCATCGGGGTAACGAGTTAAATCGTTCAGTTGTTGGGAAATCGCCTGTTTGGCACTCTCTGGCAAGCCAAACGGATTTTCATTGGAAGCGAGCTTGATGATGTTGGAAATGCCTAGCTCACGCTCTAATTCCTCGATCGGTTTGCCAGCTTGATAAGGGGAAAGGGACTTCACTCCCTCGTTTGCGATGTTGATATATTGCATAAAAGACCTCGTTTGTAATTTCGCTCAATAATAGTCAAGAATGGGGGGGATTGCTAGTGATTTGCGGGATTTTTCTGTCAAATCCTAGAAAAAAAGGACACTCTCGTGTCCCTTTATTTGTTAATGTTGCCCAAACCCTTTCAAGCCGACAACGTGTACATACTCTTGGTTGTTGGCGATTTTACGCACGAGTTTGTAGGTTGTGCCGCGTTCTGGGCTGATGTTTTCTGGGGCGGCGATGAGCAACTGCATATCTAACCGTTCACACAATTCAAACAAGGTGAGGATCGATTGTGCGTCAAGTCGGGCGGCTTCATCGAGGAACAGCAAGCGGCACGGTAGAATATCTTTGGCACGCATACGGCGGGATTCTTCTTCCCAGCTTTGCACCACCATTAGTAGGATCGACATACCTGTACCAATCGCTTCCCCCGTTGAGAGTGAGCTACTTTCGGCACGCATCCAGCCGTCTGCCCCACGGAAAGTTTCCACTTCCAAATCAAGGTAGTTGCGGTAATCTAGCAACTCTTCGCCGATGGTTTGGGCGGTGCGTTGTCCAAGGTCGATATGTGGGTTCACACGCTTATAAAGCATCGCCAACGCCTCTGAGAAGCTCAATTTTTGGTTCTCAAATAGATCGCTATGCTGTTCCCGTTCGCTCGATAACGCATTGAGTAAAATGGCGTGGGTATCACGAATGCTCACTACCAAACGCACCCCTTTCACTTGTCCGAAAGCGATATTTTGCAAGCCTTGGTTGAGTTGCAAAATACGGTTTTGCTCACGTTGGATCGTTTTACGCAGGATATTCGCCACGCTTTCAGAACTGATCGCCAATTTTTTCTCACGGTTGGTCAATTCGTTGGTGAGGCGTGAAAGCTCGATTTCCATCTGCTCAATCGCATCAATCGGGTCGTCCGTTTTGATGATGTCTTGGCGGATACGCTCACGCAAATGTTGATAAACCGCAATAAAGAACGCCACTTTGTTTTCTGGCTTGCGGCTATCTTCCGAAGCACGCAGGCTATCACGCAGATATTCATTATCCGCCACCGCCGTGCGTAACGCCCCGAGGGCTTTATCGGAAATCGAACGCAACTCTTCGGCGGATTGATAGGCAAGCTCACGGCGGTTGAGGCGTTTTTCCACATCGCTGTTGCGAGAAAGACGCATCACCAAACACCAACTCACTTTCGCTGCCACCACTAACTCTCGTTGAGCTTTGTAATCCCGTTCCGCTTTGCGTAGGGTACGGTTGAGGTTATCCATTTCCGCTTCAATTAACGCAAGCTGTTTGTCGAGGTAATTTTTGCGGGTGCGTTGCTGGTTGAGGCGTTGATAAAGCTCATCACGCTTCGCTCTCGCTCGCTCTTCGGCACCGCTGTCGCCACGCACGCCGAGATCGTCAATCTCTTGAATTAGCTCGTTGAGCATCTGATTTTTCGCGTCAAAGGCACTGCGTAAGCTAGTGAGAGTTTGGTTATATTCGGTAAATTTGCCTTGGGCTTGGCGATATTGCTCTCGTGCCTGTTCACGTTCACGCTGTGCCGTTTCTAGGCGTTGGCGAAGTTGTTCGGTCAGGCTTGAACCCTCTGTGCCAACGGTTTCTTGATAGCTGAAATGGACACGGCGTTGGATCACATCTGCCAAGCTAAATACTTTCTGTTTGAGTAATTTTTGTTGCTCAACCGACCGCTTGTAATCCGCTTCTAACTGCTCGAATTGGGTAGGATCGCTCTGCAACGCCACCGCAATCGGCTCTAATTGGGCGAGATAGTTGCCGAATTGACGGATATATTGTTCGTCCTGCTCGGCTTCAATCAATTGCTCACGGCACTCTTCCGCTCGCTCAATTAAGGTTTCATCGGCAAGCAGATTGAGTTGCGGTAACACTTTATTCAGCATTTGCAACAGGGTTTTGCAATGCTCTAATTGCGAACGCAACTGCTGCTCTTGACCGCTTGCTTGATTGAGTTCACGCTCAATTTCTGCACGTTGGCTGGCGATCGCTTGCATTGTCTGCTCTGGATTTGGCTGGAATGCCAACGCCAAATGCGTGCCGACAAACTGCCCCAAATGCTCTTGCAAACGCTGGCATTTTTGCACTTCAAACGCTCGGTCTGCGTGCTGTTCAGCGGTTTCATCACGCTCGATTTTTAAGGTTTCGAGATGTTTTTCCCGTGCGGCACGCCCGAATAGCGGAATTTCTGGGAATTTGGAATAACGCCACTGACGATCGGATACTTTCACCACCACGCCTTCGCCTAACTCTTCGGCACTGAATACCGCATCGTCAAAGGCGGACGGATCGCCCTCGATCAAATAGAGATCGTCAGGGCAGTCGTCTAATTTTTCCAACTGGGCTTTAACCGCCTCTAAATCACGCACCACAATCGCGTGGCGAGCTTCGCCGTAAAGGGCTGAGAAGTAAGGGGCATCGTCAATTGAGACATCATCATAAAGTTCCGACAACAACACGCCACCAAAACGCTCGGCAAGCTGATTTAAACGGAAATCTTCCGCCCCGTCTGGCTGGCTAAGGCGAGAAATTTGAGCCTCTAACGCCTGTTCTTTGCGAGCCAATTCATCACGTTCGAGGGTCGCTTGACGCTCACGTTTGAGGGTGTTTTGCATAAACTGCATCACCGCTTGGCTCGCCTCAAAGGTTTCGCCACATTGCTCTTGCAAACGAACTAACGCCGATTGAGCGGTGTGCCACGCAGGGGCGGTTTGTGCAAGTTGTTGATATTGTTGATTTAATTGCTCACGCTGTTGGCGTTGGCTAGAACGTGCTTCCACCAACTCGGCAAGTTCGCCCTCAATATCTTCAAGGCGAGCCTGCTGTTCTTCGTAGTAAGCATCAAGATCGTCCGCTGTTTCCAGTTCGGTTTGAGCTTTTTGATTGAACTCGGCAAGCAAACGTTCCGCATTTTGTTGTTGTTGCAAGCGGTGTTCAAGCTCGTTTAATTTTTGGCGTAAAGCCACCGCTTGTTGGGCGGTTGCTTTTTGGCTGGCGTAGTTGGCAAGCAACGATTTCGCCTCAGCCCACGCTTGCAAGCGGTCGGTTTCCCCCGAAATTTTGCAAACGAGATCATAGGCTTTGTCAAACTGGCTTTTCGCCATATCCGACACCGACAAACGCTGTTCCAATTCAAACACGCGTTCATCCGTTTCGTCCGCTTGGGCGGCAAATTCGGCGTGATAATCTTCCACATTGTGTAGATCTAAATTCGGCAAGCCGCAAAGCTGTTTGGCTTTTTCGAGGGCGTTGATCGCCTGTTGATATTGCAACGCTCGGGTTTGTTGAGCGTCAAGGGCTTGCTGATAATCCGCCAACTGGGTACGAAGATCTTCCACTTGATCGTCCGCATCGTCCGCACGTATTTGAGCCTGTTCTAACTGCTCTTGTACTTCTTCAAGGGCGATTTGCTGTTCTTCAATTTTTTCGTTGAGTTCATCAACTTGATCTTGGTAGTTGCCGATTTTCTCTTGGTGGCGTAACGCATTTTGCACCAAATTAAGATGATCGGACGCACTATTATATTCCGCCTCTAAACCGCTTTCCGTTTCGCCAATTTCGCTCACTTCACGGCTAAATTCGACAAAACGGTGCTGTTCCATTTCTAATTTGGATTTGGCTTGATACCACGCCTGACGCTGTTCCAACGCCTGTTGCACGTTGCCACGGCGTTCATTGGCATTTCGCATATAATCCGCTGAAACGTAGTTGGTTGATTCGGTGATCAACTTTTTGAACATATCACGGTCGGATTGGGTAACCTTAATCGCCTCTAAGGTCATACGGTTTTCACGCAACGCCGATTCCATATCTTGGAACGCTTGGCGAACACCCGTATTTTCTGGCAAGAGATAATCACGCAACGAGCGAGTAATCACGCTCGAAATACCGCCGTAGAGGGACGCTTCGATCAATTTGTAGAATTTGCCACGGTCAGACGGCGAACGTAGCCGTTTTGGAATAATGCCGAGATCGAACAGGAAACTGTGGTAATCGGTGATCGAATGGTACTGTTTGAATTGCACTTCGCTGTCATCAAATTTCTCTTTGAGATCGTTTAACGCCAGCACACGGGCGGATTTGTCGCCCACTTGTTCGGTGAGGATCGAAATGATCGATTGATCCGCAGGCACATTTTGCAACGAGAACGAGCGAATATCGACTTTTTTATCACGCCCAGCCACCTGTTGCAACCGCACGCCCGTGATCACACGCTGTTTGCGAGAATTTTCGCTCTCTAACACCGCATAACAAACGCCTGCTTTGAGCTTACCGTATAAGCCTTTATCACGAGAGCCTGTGGTCGATCCCGCCTCGGTGGTGTTACGGAAATGTAACAAGGTCAAATCAGGAATCAACGCCGTTACAAAACCTGCCATTGTGGTCGATTTCCCTGCCCCGTTACCGCCCGACAAGGTCGTTACCAAATCGTCTAAATCAAAAGTGCGGGCAAAAAAACCGTTCCAGTTAATTAAGGTCAGCGAACGGAATTTGCCCCGTGCAACGCCCTCGGGACGAACAACAAGCGGTGCGATTTCTGAATTTTTCGCTAAATCAGATTGTAATTCAAACTCTTGCATTAGATTTCCTCATCATTCTCGTTGCTTTCGTCATCACTTGGTTCGTTTGCATTTTCTACCGAAGAACCGACCGCTTGTTCATTCAATACAGCTGGCGTGGTCGCCTCGCCGTCTCGGATTAAGCGTAATTGTGCCTCACGCGGATCATCGCCCGTCCGCACGTCCGCCCCAAAGCGGAACACCGATTCTGAAATCACAAATTTTTTGCTATTTTGCTCGCCGATACGGGTAATAATTCCAATTCGAGCGAGACGACGTAACGCCCCACCCACTTTTTCGGCGAGTTTGGCTTTATCCAAATCTGAGCCTGTCGAACGTGGATTAACCGCTTTCAGCAATTTGGTTTCATCGGCAAGGTTTAACAATTCCTCATAAACCTCATCGTGGCTGAAAATCCCTTGCTGAGCAAGGCGTTCAGGGCTGAGATAAAGATAGCAAAGCACCTTACCCACCAGCATTTCCATTTCCGACATCGCCGAACGAGCGATCAAGGTGGTCGCTTTCGGACGCAAATAGAAAAAGCCCTCAGGGGCACGAATTAACTCAACGTGATAACGGCGGTAAAACTGTTCTAACTCGGCTTGAAAATCCATCAAGAACGCGTGTTCATCAAGGGATTCAAGGCTAATATGTCTCCCTGCACGCAGTTGGCTATCCAGTTGCGGAAAAATCGGATTTGCAATCGCCACCGCTAATTTCTGTGGGATAAGGTCTTGGGTTTCTGTCATTTCAAATTCTCTGTCGGTTTTATTCTGCAAAATTTGGTACAAACTGACCGCTTGCACCCTTATTTATTATATTGATCGATCACATTCGCCTGCACTTCGGCACCGTTTTGGTTGATTGGTTGCCATTGTGGGTAAACGGCTTGGCTGTCGAGGCTTGCCATTCCGAGTTTAACCGCTTGATCCACGATAATGCGAGCCACGTCAAAATGACGTGAAAGCGGATAGATCGCAAGCTGTTCGCGTAAGATCGCACCAAGATCAATCGGTTTACCCTGTTCACGATAAGGGGCGAGGTGGGATTGCATTAGGGCGACAATCTGTTCTTGCACTTCGGAAAGGGATTCATATTCTAATTCGGTTGGTAGCTCGCCTACCGCTTCGGCTTCGTTGAGCTGGGTTTCATCATCTCTCAAATCAAGCAAGCTGTCAGCTTTGGCAATATAAAGTAGCCACGGATCATCAAAATAGCCTTGAATCGATTGACGCAAACGCTGCCCGAATACGCGGTTTTTATCCATATCAATCGCGGTACGGATAAATTTATGCACGTGGCGGTCATAGCCGATCCAGAGGTCGATCGCCTGCTGTCCCCAGCTAATAATGCGGTCGAGTTTGTTTTGTAAATTGATCACGAGCTGGTCGATAAAATCCAAATCATTACGCCCAATTAGGCAGGATTGGATTCGCAATAATTGAGCTTGCAATTTGTCGCCCGCAGCGTTGAGGGTGTCTTGCAATTCTCGCAAGTTGCCTGAGGTTTCGTCTAATAATTGTTCACAACTGGCAATCGCTTCGTGCCAGTTTTTGCTTAATAATTCGGCAATTCGTTCACGAATATGTTGCTGATTTTCGTCCATCATTCGCTGCGAAAGATCGATGCTGTCAAAAATCTCTGCCACCGAGTATTTCAACGGGGCAAACACCTGATTTCGCCAGAAGTATTCATCGCCCCCCTCTTCCGCCGCACTTGACGCACGTTGAATTTCATCGGCAACAATCGAAAGCTGAATCGAAAGGCGTAGGGTCGAAAATTCACGCTGACGCACATAATAATCGGCAATCCCCACCCCTAATGGCGTGAGGCGATAAATCGCTAACCCTTCGGTAAATTCACTGCTGAAACGGTTGAGAAGTCGCTGTTTGACGAGATCGTTGATGGCGTTGTTGGCACGTTGAGCGAGGGTCGCTTCCGATTGCTCAAACGCATTAGAAACGTGGCGGAACAGATCGACCAAATCACTTTCCAGTAATTCGCCTTCGGCTTGTTCGTTATTGAAAATCGAGACCGCCAGCAAGAAAGCAAGGCGATCCGTCGAAAGCGAGAGGGAAAATTCTCGCTTTTGCGTCCAGTCAATCAGTTCAGGAATAGTCAGTGCCGATTCGTTCTGCATATTTAAGGCTTGATTTATTTTCTAGCTAAAAAATAGTGCCATATTGTACAGTAATCTGACAAAAATAGGAATGAAATCAATCACAAGCGGTCGGATTTCTTATTTTTTTCGCCTTTTTAGAGGGAAACCGTTTTAATTTGCAAATAAATTTGTTGCCCCTGTTGAATCGCTAATTCATCAAACGCCCAGCGGCTAATAGTCGCCCAAATCCGATGTTCGGCAATTTGCATCGCCAGATCCACTTTATCCGCTAACGGCTCAATTTCAACCACTTTGCCTTGCAACACATTACGGATAGAGGTTTGGTTTGGGGGCGTTAAAGCCAGAGAAACCTCTCGGCTGGCAATGGTAATCCGCATTTTTTCGCCGAGTTGATAGCGAGGAAATGGCGAAACCCATAATTTCTGCTCGCCTAATTGCAAACCTAGCATTTGATAAGTCTCATTCACTTCACAAATCGGCAATTCCAGCAGGCTAATTTTTTGCGAATGGGGCAACCACGCCGAAAACGCAGGGCTTTGCCACACTTTGCTCGTTTGCTCAAAGGCAGCCACTTTGCCCTGTTCGATTAGCAAAATACGATCCGCCAACCGCACCACTTCATCAAGGCTATGACTCACATACAAAATCGGGATTTGGATCTGCTTGGCGAGTTCGCTTAAATAATCCAACAACTCTTTTTTGCGAGGCAGATCAAGGGCGGAAAGGGGTTCGTCCATTAGCAGAATATCGGGTTTGGTCAGTAAGGTTCGCCCGATTGCCACCCGCTGTTTTTCGCCCCCCGACAAACTTTCGGGGAAGCGATCGAGCAGATGGTTAATCCCTAATAATTGGGTAATTTGCGAAAAATGGTCGGGATCGTACCGCTTGATCCCGTATTTGAGATTTTTTTCGACCCTATAATGGGGAAACAGGCGAGGCTCTTGAAACACATAGCCGATATGGCGTTGTTCGGGGGGCAGGTTGATCTTCTGTTCACGATCAAAAAGCACTCGCTGATTGAGGGAAATTTTGCCCGAAGTGGGCGAAAGTAGCCCTGCCACAAAGTTGATCAGGCTCGATTTGCCCGCCCCCGACCGCCCGAAAATGGCGGTAACGCCTTGGGTCGGAATGGTGAGATCAAGCTGAAAATCCAGCTCGCCTAAACGGTGTGCAAGGTTAATGTTGAGCATATTTTTTCTGCCTTTGGGCTAACCATTCGGAACAAAATAACGCCACTAGCGAAATGCCAATCGCCACCGCACACAAACGGGCGGCAGCAAGTTCGCCGTTCGGGGTTTCAATAAAAGTAAACAGGGCGGCAGGAATGGTTTTCGATTGGTTGGGAATATTGGACACAAAGGTAATGGTCGCCCCAAATTCGCCGAGGGAACGGGCAAAGCCCAACACTGTGCCGGCGATAATCCCCGACAATGCAAGGGGTAGGTTTAGCGTAAAAAAGCATTTGAGCGGGCCTGCCCCCAGTGTGCGAGCGGCTTGCTCTAATTTGGGATCGACACTCTCAAACGCCAAGCGGATCGACCGCACCATTAGCGGAAACGCCATAATTACCGAAGCCAGCACCGCCCCTTTCCACGAAAAGCTGAACGTAAAGCCGAACCATTGCCACAAATACTGACCGATCAACCCTCGTTTTGCCATTAGGATCAACAATAAATAGCCGATCACCACGGGCGGCAACACCAACGGCAAATGCACCAAACCGTTGAGCAAGGATTTTCCCCAAAACTGCTTGCGAGCCAACAGCCACGCCACCCCAATCGCCCACGGCAACGCCAACAAAACGGCGAGGGACGCCACTTTGAGGCTCAACCAAATCGCATTCAATTCTTGGGGGCTAAATTCAAACATTGACTAAAAACGAAATCCTGCTTGTTCAAAAATCGGTTTGGCTTGCTCGCTAACGAGATAATCGGCAAAGCGTTTCGCCGCCGCTTTGTCGCTTAATTGCACCAGCGGATAAACCACTTCGCCGTAGCTGACTTGGGGAAAGGTGGCGATAATTTTGACTTTGGTGCTGATGTTGGCATCGGTGCTATACACAATGCCTAACGGCGACTCGCCTCGTTCCACAAAAGAGAGGGCATCACGCACATTTTTCGCACTCGCCAAACGAGGCTCAATTTGTTCCCAACGATTGAAAGAGGTCAAGGCTTTTTTCGCATAAATCCCAACGGGAACGTGATCGGGGTCACCCACCGACAAATAATCGTTCTGCAAAATCTGCTTGAAATCAATTTGCTCGATCGGTTGTGGGCGAAGATCGCTATCGTTCGGGGCGATTAGCACCAAATCGTTCTTGACAAGCGGTCGGATTTGCTGAATTTTTTGCGGTTGCTTTTCCGCCACATAATCCGCCCATTTTTGATCGGCGGAAATAAACAGATCCGCAGGGGCATCTTGCTCAATTTGTTTGGCAAGCACCGAAGACGAAGCAAACGAAAATTGCACTTGATCTTCGGGATATTGTTGCTGATATTTTTCGCCGAGTTGTTGCAACACGTTAGTCATTGAGGAAGCAGCAAAAACGTTAATCTGCTCGCTGGTGGCGGTTGCCGTGAGTAAGCTGGCGAATAAGGCTAAGGCAAATTTTTTCATTTTTTCCTCGCTAAGTACGCAAGCCTACGCCTTTTTCGATCAAGCAATAGGCGACCCAATATAGCCCCACTGAAAAGCTGATTAGCACGATAAAGGTGTACGCCACTGGCACATCGCTGATCCCCAAAAAGCCGAAACGGAAGCCGTTGATCATATATACAATCGGGTTGAATTGCGAAACCGCCTGCCAAAATTCGGGCAGTAGCGACACCGAATAAAACACGCCACCGAGATAGGTTAAGGGGGTTAAAACGAAAGTCGGCACGATCCCGACATCATCGAAAGATTTGGCATACACGGCGTTAATCAAACCGCCCAAGGCAAAGCTGATAATAGTAAGCAACATTGTGCTGATAATCATCAACCACGAGTGAATTTCAAAACTCACGAAAAACAGGGTTACCGCCATTACTAACAAGCCAACCAAACCGCCTCGCACGATACTGCCGAGAACGTAACCCCAAATGATCGTATGGGTGGAAAGGGGCGAAACCAGCAGTTCTTCGATGTTTCGCACAAATTTGCTCAAAAAGAACGAAGATGCCGTATTCACATAGGCGGCGTTAATCGCCGACATCATCATTAAGCCAGGGGCGATAAATTGCATATAGCTGACCCCGTTCATCTCGCCAATCCGTCCGCCGATCAATTTGCCAAAAATCAGAAAATAGAGGGTGGTGGTAATCATCGGTGGCACAAGGGTTTGTCGCCAAATGCGGATCACCCGTTTGGATTCTTTGGCGGCTAAGGTGTAAAAACCAACAAAATTTTGCATTTCCGATCCTAATTTGCCATTTTGAGGAACAGCTCTTCCAAGCGGTTCGATTTGTTGCGTAAACTCAACACTTCCGCCTGCTGTTCGCTTAATTGCTGAAATAAATTGGTTAGCCCCTGTTGGCGTTTCACTTCCACTTCAAGGGTGGTTTCATCTAGCCATTGGTGGGGGTAATTTTCGATCACAAGCGGTCGGTTTTCGGCTAAATCTAGCACAAAAGTTTCCGTTTCTAGCTTGGCAAGCAAGGCTTTCATCGAGGTGTTTTCCACCAACTGCCCGTGTTGAATAATGCCGATATGACGACAGAGGGTTTCCGCCTCTTCCAAATAGTGGGTGGTTAAAATAATGGTCGTGCCTTGCTGATTCAGCTCTCGCAAGAAATCCCAGAGGCTACGGCGAAGTTCAATATCTACCCCTGCGGTGGGTTCGTCTAAAATCAGCAGTTTTGGGTTGTGCATCAAGGCTCGGGCGATCATCACTCGCCGTTTCATACCGCCCGACAACTCGCGGGTGAGGTGATCCCGTTTTTCCCACAAATCCAACTTTTTCAACCATTTTTCCGCTTGAATCACCGCTTGTTTGTAAGGAATGCCGTAATAGCCCGCCTGCTGGGTTAGCACGTCAATCACTTTCTCAAATTGATTGAAATTAAACTCTTGTGGCACAACGCCGATCTGATGTTTGAGCTGGCTTTTTTGGCGATCCAAATCATAGCCAAACACCTTGACCGTGCCACTGGTTTTATTGACAAGGCTACTGATAATCCCAATCGTGGTCGATTTCCCCGCCCCGTTATGCCCTAACAACGCATAAAAATCGCCCTGCTCAACGGTTAAATTGATCCCCTTAACCGCTTGAACGCCCGTTGGATAGGTTTTGATTAGATTTTGGATTTCGAGTGCGTGCATTAAACTGCCCTTATAGTCGATTCATCAATTTCCGCCTCAAAGGCTTCTCGTAGTAATTTCAGTGGCTGATCATCAAATAACGCTTTTTTTGCCTCTAAGGTGAGGTTTTCAAAAATTTTGCGGCGAAATTCAAGGGGTGTTTGGAAATCGTTGCTTTCGCCGATGTCGAGTTGATAATCAAAGCCGAGTTCTTGCAAAGCGGTTTGCAGGCTTTGGCGAGATTCGGGGCTGTTTAAGTGAGCCATTGACGGTTTGAGGACGAGCTGTAACCGATTTCCCTCTTTGGCGGCTAAATAGCTGTTGAGGGCAATTTGGCGAGAAAGCCCGCCTAATTTGAGTTCGCTCACGATTTTGCACCATTCATCTTGCTCGCAGGAAATCGCAATGGTTTTTTGCACCAATTCGGGGGTGCGTTCTTGCAAAATCGCCTGTTTGATGTCGGACGGTTTGGTACTTTCTGCTTGGTTTTCTAATTCGGGATTGAGCCACGTCCAACGATATTCTTCATCGCTGCTGGTTTCGGCTTTTTCAACGGCTTTCGGTTTTGCCGTTTGCTCGGGGGTGGCTAAACTCATCAAGCGTTGCTGTAAATCGCTTGATTGATGTTGATTCGCCTGCCCCGTTTGAGAAAAGGTTTGAGGAATTAGCTCAGACTTTTTTTTTTCTTGCTGCTGTTTTTCCTGCTGTTGCACGGCGGTTTGAGCCTGTTGCAAACGTTGGCGAGCCTGCATCGCCATTAACGCGGGCGAACCATTTTGCGGATTGTAAGCGGGTGGATTTGGCGAATTATTTGCCACCGCGGAATGATTATTCGGCGAAATTGGCGAAGATCCGACCGCTTGCGAGCCTTGATCTTGCCCTAATTGTTGGCGAAGTTGAGCAATATTTTGTTGAGTTCGTTGAGGCTCTGCCTTTCTTGTTTCAACCGCAGCTGTTTGAGGTTGGCTTGTGGGAATTACGGCAAACTGCTCAATCCGCTTTGGGTGGAATGCTAAGGCTCGCAGGATCGTCATTTCTACCCCCGAACGTTGATCGGGTGCGTATGGCAACTCTTTTTTGCCCGTGAGCATTAGCTGGTAGAAAAACTGCACATCTTCGGGCGGAATTTGTTTCGCCAAAAAATGCAGTTGGGTTTCATCTTGGTGGGAATGGGAAAGCAGTTGCAACATTGCAATTTGGTGCAAGGTTTCCGCCACATCATTCAGCAGCTGCCCCCAATCTACGCCTTTTTCGGCAACGGTTTGAATCACAGCCATCGCTTTTTCACCGTCCGCTTGGGCGAGGGCTTGCACGAGTTCTAAGGGTTGATGATCGTCAATCAGCCCTAACATTTGGCTGACGGCAGCAAGGGTTAAATTGCCATTGCTGACTGCAATCGCTTGATCGGTCAAACTCAATGAATCGCGGATACTGCCTTGTGCCGCTTTGGCTAATTTTTCCAACGCAGGGGCTTCAAAGGCGATCTGCTCTTGATTAAGGATAAATTCAAGATGTTGCTTGATCTGCGACTGTTCCAACGCGCGCAAATGGAACTGCATACAGCGAGATAAAATCGTGATCGGCAGTTTTTGCGGATCGGTGGTCGCCAGCAGGAATTTAACGTATTCAGGCGGTTCTTCGAGGGTTTTCAGCAAGGCGTTAAAACTGTGGCGAGAAAGCATATGCACTTCATCGATCAGATAAACTTTAAAACGCCCCACCGTGGGTTTGTATTGAACGTTATCAAGTAGCTCGCGGGTGTCTTCCACCTTGGTGCGAGAAGCGGCGTCAATCTCAATCAGATCGATAAAACGCCCCTCTTCAATCGCTTTACAATTCGCACATTCGCCACACGGATTGGGCGTAACGCCCGTTTCACAGTTCAGCCCTTTGGCGAATAAACGAGCGATAGAGGTTTTTCCCACGCCCCTCGTACCAGAAAAAAGGTAGGCGTGATGTAGTCTGTTCTCTCGCAGACCATTCTCTAAGGCGGATAAAACGTGCTGCTGCCCCACCACTTCGCTAAAACGTTGTGGTCGCCATTTACGGGCTAAGACTTGATAACTCATAAGCTACAAATAAAAGGAACATTGAGCCGTTTGCCCAATGTTCTTGCTCAATCAATGTCCTTCAAAACTCACTAAGGTAAAGGAATTTACCCCCTCTTTTTCGAGGCGTTCTTTACCACCGAGATCAGGCAACCAAATTACAAAAGCGGCATTTTCCACCGTGCCACCTAAACGGCGGATCAATTTTACCGTTGCCTCAACCGTGCCACCCGTGGCGAGCAAATCGTCAATGATTAACACATTGTCGCCCTCTTTGACGGAATCCGTGTGGATTTCTAAGGTGTCTTCGCCATATTCAAGGGTGTAAGATTGGGAAATCACCGCACGCGGTAATTTTTTCGGCTTACGCACCAAAACAAATGGCACGCCTAACGCCAACGCAACGGGTGCCCCAAAAATAAAGCCACGGGATTCCGTGCCAACAATTTTGGTAATGCCTTTATCTTTAAATTCGGCAACAATCGCATCAATCGAGGCTTGGAATGCGGTTGGCACTTCTAATAGAGAGGTAATATCACGGAAAATAATGCCCGCTTTTGGGTAGTCTGGAATAGATTTAATGGAAGATTTGATTAAATCAAGTTGGTTCATTGTTTGACCTATCTGATAAAAGAAAAATAACTTTGGGAATTTAGACAAAAACCGCCAAAATTACAAGGGGAAAGGCGGATATTTTTTGCATTTTTCGACTATTCGTGGCATTTCTGCCCGAACAAGCGGTAGGATTTTTGAAAATTTCTAAGGCTCAAAAACAAAACGGGCGGATTTGCGAAATTTCGCCAAATCCACCCGCTTGTTAGGGCTGAAAGATTATTTATTATCTTCCGCCATACTCACCGCAGCGGTAAATAATACGTCCGTTGATGAGTTGAGAGCGGTTTCCGCAGAGTCTTGGATCACGCCGATCACGAAACCAACCCCGATCACTTGTGCCGCAATATCGTTCGGGATATTGAACAAGCTACACGCCAGTGGGATCAACAATAATGAACCACCCGCCACGCCTGACGCACCACAGGCACAAATTGCCGCCACAAAGCTCAACAATAATGCAGTGCCAAAATCAGGCTGAATACCTTGCGTATAAGCTGCTGCAAGGGTTAGAACGGTAATCGTAATCGCCGCCCCTGCCATATTGATGTTCGCACCTAGTGGAATTGACACCGAGTAGATTTCTTCTTTCAAGCCTAAGCGTTTAGACAAGCCCATATTCACAGGAATGTTCGCCGCCGAGCTACGGGTGAAGAATGCAGTTACACCACTTTCACGCAAACAGGTCCACACGAGTGGGTACGGATTGCGGCGGATTTTCCAAAATACTAATAACGGGTTCAACACGAACGCCACTAACGCCATTGCACCAAGCAACACCGCCAACAAGCGACCGTAGCCCACGAATGCACCGATACCGTTAGTTGCTACCGTTTCCGCCACTAAGCCGAATACGCCGATTGGGGCGAATGCGATCACCACTTTCACTACGAAAGAGACTGCATTTGAGAAGTCGTTAAGCAAAGTTTTGGTGCTAGGTGCAGCGTGGCGTAACGCAATCCCTAAACCGATTGACCACGCCAAAATGCCGATAAAGTTCGCATTACTCAACGCATTGAGAGGGTTATCTACCAAATTGAAAATCAAGGTTTTCAACACTTGTGCCACACCCTCTGGCGGTGCTAAACCGTCTGGGCTATCCACTAATTGCAGGGTGGTTGGGAACATCATACTTAACGCCACGGCGGTTAAAGCCGCTACGAAAGTGCCGAGTAGATATAACACCAAAATCGGTTTTAATTTGCTGTCGCTACCAAATTCCTTGTTCGCAATCGATGCCATTACAAGGAAGAACACCAACACAGGGGCAATCGCACGCAACGATTTCACAAAGAATTGACCTAAAACGCCAACGCTTTCCGCCCAACTTGGGCTAACAAGGGCGAGAAGAATCCCCAGCCCCATACCAATGGCGATACGCAACACCAAGTTGCCGCCGAGAATTTTTGAAGATAATGAATTGCTCATAATTTTTTCACTTTCTGTAAGACAAAAAGATAGACAGCCAGCCGTCTATCCACCTAAAAGAGCCGAAAGATTAGCCGAAAAAACCACGAAAGGGAATAGCCAAGCGGTGGTTTTGCTGAGATTTTTTGTAAATTGAAAAACAAAAAGGGAACTTTTGTTCCCTTTTAGTAAAAATTTGATGAAATCGAACCGCTTGTCGCTCTATTTCAACTGAGCAAAAGCTTGCAACAAGTCCGCTTTCAAATCCTCAATGTGTTCGATACCCACCGAAAAACGCAGTAGGTTGTTAGTAATGCCACGGGCGATGCGTTCTTGTTCTGGAATGTCCATATGGGTTTGGGTGGCGGGGTAAGTGATGAAACTTTCCGTGCCGCCTAGACTTTCCGCAAAAGTAATTAGCTTGATCGCTTTGAGGAATGGATTCACCCACGCTTCGTCTTTCAAACGGAACGACAACATTCCGCCTTTGCCCGAGTAAAGCACGCTGTCCACTTGCGGTTGTTCGCCGAGGAATTTTGCTAATTCAGTGGCGTTCGCTTGGTGGCGTTCCACTCGCAACGCAAGGGTTTTCAAACCTCGCACCGCTAAGTAAGAATCAAACGGCGAAAGCACCGCCCCTGCCCCATTTTGGATATAGAACAAGCGTTCGCAAAGGCTCTGCCCTTTCGCCACAATCAAGCCAGCCAGCACATCGTTATGCCCCGAAAGGTATTTGGTGGCACTATGCACCACAATATCCGCCCCGTGTTCAATCGGGCGGAACAAAATCGGGGTTAAGAAAGTATTATCGACAATCAACAGCAAATTATGCTTTTTGGCGATTTTGGAAATTGCCGCCACATCACACTCTTCCATTAATGGATTAGAGGGAGTTTCGACAAAAATCGCTTTGGTGTTTGGGGTGATCGCCTGTTCAATCGCTGCCAAATCCGCCGTGTTTACATAAACGGGCTTCACCGTGTTGTTATTTTTGTGGCAGAAGTCCAACAAGCGGTAAGTTCCGCCGTAAACATCGCTGGAAATAATCCATTCATCAGGGGCGTTAAACAGCGACATAATTAACTGAATTGCCGCCATTCCCGAAGCCAAAGCAAAACCTGCATCGCCGCCCTCTAATCCGGCGATCCCCTGCTCTAATACGCTGCGAGTGGGGTTTTTGGTGCGAGTGTAGTCAAAGCCTGTCGATTCGCCCACCCCACTATGCCCGTAAGCGGTGGAAAGGTAAATCGGCGTTTCCACCGCCCCAGTGCGAGGGTCGGTGCGGTTGCCTAACTGAACTAAGGTCGTTTCAATATGGTTAAATTTTGCCATTTTCGCTTCCTTATAGTTGA
Organism: Haemophilus paracuniculus; assembly: GCF_002015115.1. GTDB lineage: Bacteria > Pseudomonadota > Gammaproteobacteria > Enterobacterales > Pasteurellaceae > Haemophilus_E > Haemophilus_E paracuniculus. The sequence continues at coordinate 89,942 of NZ_MUYA01000007.1, read as the reverse complement.
TCCAAACCAAGTACGTCCGTCATATCAAACAGCCCATTTTGCTTTTGATTGAGCCATTTTGCCGCACGCACCGCACCGTTAGCAAACGTCATTCTGCTGGACGCTTTGTGGGCGATTTCCACTCGCTCGCCCTCGTCCGCAAACCAAACACTATGCTCGCCCACCACATCGCCAGCACGAATGGTGGCAAAGCCGATTTCATCACGCTTGCGTTCGCCGGTAATCCCCTCACGGGCAAATACGCCGTGGGTTTTCAAATCACGCCCAAGGGCTTTGGCGATATGCTCACCCATTGATAACGCCGTGCCAGACGGGGCATCAACTTTATGGCGATGATGGGCTTCAATCACTTCAATATCGCAATAATCGCCCATCACTTTCGCCGCTTTTTCCAACAATTTGAACACCAAATTCACGCCAACGCTGTAATTTGAGGCGAACACAATTCCGATTTTTTCCGAAGCCGCTTTGATCGCTTGCTTACCTGCATCATCAAAGCCCGTTGTGCCGATCACCATTGGTTTGTGATTTGCCACACAAAACGCCAAATGTTCCAACGTTCCCTCTGGGCGAGTGAAATCGATCAACAGGTCAAAATTGGCTTTTTGGCTTTCCAAATCGTCCGACACTACTACCCCAATCGAACCAATCCCTGCCAATTCGCCTGCATCCGCCCCAACGAGGGAAGAACCCTTACGCTCAAACGCCGCCCCGAGCTGCACGCCCGCTTGATTTTGCACCGCTAAAATCAACTGGCGACCCATTCTGCCGCCCGCACCAACAATTCCGATTTTTAATGTCATTTTTATCTCTCTCTTGTGAAAACAAGCGGTCAGATTGCGTGAAATTTCCGCTTATCTAACCGCTTGTAATGATTAACCTTGTAAATTTTTCGCGATAATATCGCCCATTTCGCTGGTGGAAATTGGGGCGGATTTATCGGCGAGATCCGCCGTACGGTAGCCGTCTGCAAGGGCTTTTTGCACCGCGTTTTCAATCCCTTTTGCTGCCTCTTCCAAGCCAAAGCTATAACGCAACATCATTGCCGCTGAAAGAATTTGAGCAATCGGGTTAGCAATATTTTTACCTGCAATATCAGGAGCAGAACCGCCTGCTGGCTCGTATAAGCCGAAGCCTTTTTCATTGAGGCTTGCCGACGGCAACATTCCCATTGAACCCGTAATCATCGCACATTCGTCTGAAATAATATCGCCGAAAATGTTTGAGCAAAGCAACACGTCAAAATGCTCTGGCTGTTTGATGAGCTGCATTGTGGCGTTGTCGATGTAGATATGCTCTAACTTCACTTCGGGATATTGTTTGGCGATTTCGTTCACGGTTTCACGCCATAAAATTGAGCTCATCAACACGTTGGCTTTATCCACCGAAGTTACCAATTTACGGCGTTTCATTGCGGTTTCAAAGGCAACTTTGGCGATTCGTTCGATTTCGTAACGATGATAAACTTCGGTGTCGAACGCCTTTTCGTTCGCCCCTTCGCCCTCACGCCCTTTCGGCTGACCAAAATAGATCCCCCCCGTCAATTCACGCACCGTAACCATATCAAAGCCTTTCGCCGCAATGTCCGCACGCAATGGGCAGAACTGTTCCAAGCCTTTGTAAAGGGTGGCAGGACGCAAATTGCAGAACAACGCAAAATGTTTACGCAACGGCAACAACGCCCCACGCTCTGGCTGTTCGTTGGCTGGCAAATGTTCCCATTTTGGGCCGCCCACCGAACCGAATAAAATCGCATCGGCTTCCTCACAGCCTTTCAACGTGCTGTCAGGCAACGCCTTGCCGTGATTGTCAATCGCAATCCCACCAATATCGTGGTGAGCATAATTGAGTTTAAAACCATATTTTTGTTGAGCGACATCAAGCACCTTAATCGCCTGAGCCATAATTTCAGGACCGATACCGTCCCCTGCTAAAACTGCAATGTTGAATGTTTGCATTTATAATCTCCTGATAAAAAATAAGCCCAAATCAATGGGCTTTGAAAACTGATACCTAATTACGATTTTGGTCTAGTTAAAAATACGAGAATACCAATAATAATATCCCCAATTACCCATAACCCCAATACCATTGAAAGCCCAAGTCCTGCACCAATTGTCGCTCCAGCTTTTGCAGCTTCACTTGTAGCAGAGTTAATTGTATCGCCAGCAGACATTGAACCACCAACTACCCAAAAGATCATCAATAGATTAAATAAGATGAAAATCCATTTAATTATCTTACCTAAAAAACTTCTTTTAGGTTTCTTCAACTGTTTTCCACAAGAAGTGCATTTCAGAGCTTGATCACTAACTTGATGGTTACACTCAGGACAATTGATTAAAGCCATAAAAATTCTCCATTTAAGTAAAAAGTAGTCCGAATTTTAGAATAAGGATAAATTTTTTCAACTACTTTTAGAATTCAAGTAAAAAATTTTTTAAATTATTGATTTTATCCCTCACCGCCGCCGCTTTTTCAAATTCGAGATCTTTGGCGAGATCTCGCATTTGTTGTTCGAGGGATTTGAGTTCTTTTTCCAATTCCTTACGAGATTTTGGTTTGTAAGCGGTGTGATCTTCGGCAACTTTTGCCACCTTGCCTTTGCGTGGTTTGTCCGTTTGACCGAGGTCGAGTAATTCGCCCACTTTTTTGTTCAAGGCTTGTGGCACAATGCCGTGTTCTTCGTTGTATTTTTGCTGTTTCTCGCGGCGGCGTTCCGTTTCGGTGATCGCTTTTTGCATTGAGTTGGTAATGCGGTCGCCGTAGAGAATCGCTTTGCCGTTGAGGTTGCGAGCCGCTCGCCCAATGGTTTGGATCAGCGAGCGTTCCGACCGCAAAAAGCCCTCTTTGTCTGCATCTAAAATCGCCACTAGCGAGACTTCGGGCATATCCAGCCCCTCTCGCAACAGGTTGATCCCAACCAGCACGTCAAACATTCCCATTCGCAAATCGTGGATAATTTCCACCCGCTCAACGGTGTCGATGTCGCTATGCAGATAACGCACCCGCACGCCGTGTTCGTCCAGATAGTCGGTTAAATCTTCCGCCATTTTTTTGGTAAGCGTAGTAACCAGCACTCGCTCGTCCACCGCTACCCGTTTGTGAATTTCCGAAAGCAGATCGTCCACCTGCGTAGCCACGGGGCGAACTTCGATGATCGGGTCTAATAATCCCGTTGGTCGCACCACTTGATCCACCACATCGCCGTTCGATTTTTCCAACTCGTAATTACCTGGGGTGGCGGAAACGTAAATCGTTTGTGGGGCTAATCGCTCAAATTCCTCAAAGCGAAGCGGTCGGTTATCCAACGCAGACGGCAGGCGGAAGCCATATTGCACCAGCGTTTCCTTTCTCGCTCGGTCGCCACGATACATTCCACCGATTTGCGGCACGGTAACGTGGCTTTCGTCAATAATCAGCAAACCGTCTGACGGCATATAATCGAACAAAGTCGGCGGTGGCTCGCCCTCTTTCCGCCCCGAAAGGTAGCGTGAGTAGTTTTCGATCCCCGAACAGTAGCCCAGCTCGTTCATCATTTCGATGTCAAATTGGGTGCGTTGGGTCAGGCGTTGCTCTTCCAACAATTTATTTTCTTGAATGAAATAAGTGCGGCGGTCAGCAAGTTCCGTTTTTATCTGCTCTATCGCCGCCAAAATCCACTCACGGGGGGTAACGTAGTGGGTTTTAGGGTAAATGGTGTAGCGAGGCACTTTGCCTAAACTATGCCCCGTAAGCGGATCGAACAGGGATAAATTTTCGATTTCATCATCAAAGAGTTCCACTCGCAACGCCACTTCATCGCTTTCCGCAGGGTAAATATCAATCACTTCGCCCCGCACACGGAAAGTGGAACGCTGGAACGCCTGATCGTTGCGGGTGTATTGCAACTCGGCAAGGCGAGAAAGAATAGTGCGTTGGTCGATAATCGCCCCCACTTGCAGATGCAACATCATCTGCATATAGGCATCAACGTCCCCCAATCCGTAAATCGCCGACACCGAAGCCACCACAATCGTATCTCGCCGTTCGAGGAACGATTTGGTCGCCGACAGTCGCATTTGCTCGATCTGCTCGTTGATCGAGGCGTCCTTTTCGATAAAGGTGTCGCTACTCGGCACATAGGCTTCGGGCTGATAATAATCGTAGTAGGAAACAAAGTATTCCACCGCATTTTCGGGGAAAAAGGCTTTCATCTCGGCGTAAAGTTGTGCCGCCAGCGTTTTGTTCGGGGCGAGCAACATCGCAGGGCGGTTGAGGGTGGCGATCACGTTCGCAATGGTAAAGGTCTTGCCCGATCCCGTTACCCCCAACAGGGTTTGATGTGCCAAGCCGTCATTCAATCCCTCGGTTAATTTCGCAATCGCCGAAGGCTGATCGCCAGAGGGCTTGAATGGGCTATGTAGAATAAAAGGTTTGCTTTGTTTCATTTGGTTTAGATTGGCTGGATGATTGGATAGTGAAAATTTGTAAAAATCCTACCCCTTGCAAGGGGTAGGATTTTTTGAAATTTATTTCTTGCGTTCAACCCAACGTCCGTCAAGGTAATCAACAATCCATTTGGTCGCTTTGCCGTTTTTCTCAGAGGTAACGTATTGGCGTTTTTCCTTGCGGCTGAAACGGATAATCGCTTCGTTGCCCTCTGGATCGTGGGTTGGGGCGTCGGCGAGATATTGTAATTTCTCTGGCAGACGTTCACGATATTGAGCCAGTTCCGCCACTTTCGGCGCTCTGCTTTCTCGCACTTTCGGGAAGTTGTGTGCCGACATAAACACACCGCTTGCCCCGTCTCGCAACACGAAATACGCATCGGCTTTTTCGCATTTTAATTCTGGGAAGGCAATCGGCTCTTCGCGAGGCGGTGCCACTTCACCGTTTTTGAGGATTTTTCGCGTATTATCGCACGCCGTACAGCCCATATATTTGCCGAATCGCCCCAGTTTGAGGTGCATATCCGCCCCGCATTTGTCGCATTCCACAATTGGGCCGTCATAGCCTTTGATTTTGAACGAACCTTGCTCGATCAGATACCCCTCACAATTTGGGTTGTTACCGCAGATGTGCAATTTGCGAGCAGGGTCGATCACATAGCTATCCATTGCTGTGTCGCATTTCGGGCAGCGTTTGCGTTGCATTAGGGCGTTGGTTTCGGAATCTTCGTCCAACACGTTGAGTAATTCCGCCTCTGGAATCAGGTTAAGCGTCGTTTTGCAACGCTCTTTCGGCGGTAATGCGTAACCCGAACAGCCTAAGAATACGCCCGTGGAAGCGGTGCGAATCGCCATTTTTCTGGCACAAGTCGGGCAGTTGATGTCCGTTTCCACCAGATGATTTGGCTTCATTCCGCCCACTAACTCGTCCAATTCTGCTTTGGTTAATTGCTCGGAAAAATCGGCGAAGAAGCGGTTTAATTCCTCTTTCCAGTTGCTGTTGCCCGAGGCGATTTGGTCAAGGGTGTCTTCCATATTGGCGGTGAAATCGTAGTTCATTAAATCGCCAAAGGATTCATTCAAGCGGTCGGTTACGATCTCGCCCATTTTTTCCGCATAGAAACGGCGATTTTCCACTTTCACATAGCCACGCTCTTGAATGGTCGAGATGATCGCCGCATAGGTGGACGGTCGCCCAATCCCCCGTTTTTCAAGCTCTTTCACGAGAGCCGCCTCGCTAAAACGAGCAGGTGGCTTAGTGAAATGTTGGCTTGGCACAACGTCCACCAGTTTTAGCACTTCGTTTTGGCTCACTTCTGGCAACTCTTGATCTTCGGCGGTTTTGCCTTGAATTGGCAAGGCTCTCGTCCAGCCGTCAAAGCGTAACACCCGCCCTTTGGCTTTAAGTTCATAATCGCCAGCGGTTACGGTCAAGCTGGTGGAATCGTATTGGGCTGGGGTCATTTGGCAGGCGAGGAATTGTCGCCAAATCAAATCGTAGAGGCGTTCCGCGTCCTTTTCCATTCCTTTCAGATCGCCCATTTTCACGTTCACATCAGAGGGACGAATCGCCTCGTGCGCTTCTTGGGCTTTCTCTTTGCTCGCGTAGAAATTCGGCTTGGCTGGCAAATAATCCGCCCCGAATTGTTTCTCAATGTAGGATCTCGCCATTGATAACGCATCTTGGCTGAGGTTGGTCGAGTCGGTACGCATATAGGTAATGTAGCCCGCTTCGTACAAACGTTGAGCCAACATCATCGTTTTCTTCACGCCAAAGCCCAAACGGGTGCTGGCGGTTTGTTGTAAGGTTGAGGTAATGAATGGGGCTTTCGCTTTGGACGAAGTCGGTTTTTTGTCGATTTCGGTAACGACAAACTCGCTGGCTTGCAACGCTTTAACGGCTTCATCGGCTTGTTTTTGGTTCTTCGCCGTGAATTTTTTGCCCTTGCAAGCGGTCAGTTCCAGCGGAAGTTTTCCCTTTTTCGCCACCGTGTTGGCAAGGATTTCCCAAAATTCTTCGGGTTGGAACGCCTTGATTTCTCGCTCACGTTCCACCAACAATTTTACAGCAACGGACTGCACACGCCCTGCGGACAAGCCTCTCGCCACTTTTTTCCAAAGTAACGGCGACACCATAAAGCCCACCACACGATCTAAGAATCGGCGAGTTTGCTGGGCGTTCACACGGTCTAAATTAAGCTGTTCTGGCTTTTCAAACGCCTGTTTGATCGCATTTTTGGTGATTTCGTTGAACACCACACGGCTAAAACGTGCATCCTCGCCGCCGATCACCTCACGCAAATGCCACGCAATCGCTTCTCCCTCTCTATCCAAATCGGTGGCGAGGTAGATGTGATCTGCTTTCTTGGCAAGGCTTTTCAGCTCGGAAACCACCTTTTCCTTACCTGGCAAAATTTGATAATTCGCTTGCCAGTCGTGGAACGGGTCGATCCCCATACGTTTGACTAACGCCGTCCGCTCTTTTTCCGCTTTGATTTTGGCTTTCTGCTCGGCGGACATTCCTTTGGTTGAAATCGGTTTGGCTTTTTCGGTTTTTTCGCTCTCGCCACCGCTGGTTGGCAGATCACGAATATGCCCCACGCTCGACTTCACCACGAAATCCGAGCCGAGATATTTGTTAATGGTTTTCGCTTTGGCTGGCGATTCCACAATCACTAACGATTTACCCATTAGTATTCCCTAATTTTGAATAATAGATGAAATAATCGGCAGATTATTTCATTTTGGTTGATTTTACACGATGTTATTTTTACGATAACAAGAGCCAACAAAAAATACAATATAAAGAAGAAAGAAAATGAACAAACTCAACGCAATCAGTTTATTTTGTCGGATAATTGAAACCCAAAGTTTCAAACAAGCGGCGGAACTTGAACAAATTTCCAACGCAATGGCGACCAAATTGATCGCCCAGCTTGAAGAATCGTTAAATGTGCGGCTACTAAACCGCACCACCCGTAAAATCTCGCCCACCGAAGCAGGAATGCTCTATTATGAACGCTGTTTGCCGATTTTAAATGAACTGCAAGAGGCGGAATCTTGCGTAAGCAACATCACTTCCACCCTGCACGGCAAGCTCAAAATTTCGTTGCCGATTGATTTTGGGATTCGTTTTATCGTGCCATATTTGGATCAATTTTTCGCCACCTACCCAAATTTGCAACTCGATTTGGATTTTAGCGACAGACGGGTGGATATGGTGGCGGACGGTTTTGATTTGGTGTTACGCATCGGGCAGTTGGAAGATAGCTCAATCATCGCCAAACGGGTGGCACAATCGCACCATTTGCTAGTAGCTTCCCCTGCTTACCTCGCTCAATTCGGCACGCCGACCAGCCTCGCCGAGTTGGAAAATCATCGTTTTATCGTGTATGAACGGCATAGCCAATGGCAGTTTCAACATCAGGGGCAAACCCTCAAATACAAACCAACCGCCAACATTCAAAGCAACAACGGCACCAGCCTCGTGCAAATGACCAAAAACGGACTCGGCATCGCCAACCTGCCGCTGTTCCTCATCGCCCCTGCGTTAGCCACTGGCGAGTTGGTGCAAATCCTACCCGACCACGCTCAACAACCGTTCGACATCAGCCTACTCTACCCCAACCGCCGCTATCTTTCTCCCAAAGTCAAGGTGCTGATCGATTACTTAACTCCGTTGATTTTGAGGGCGAATGAATAATGAGGAATGCAAGCGGTGGGATTAAAATTTCGGGAAATCCTACCGCTTGCCAAATGATCTTCCCTCGCTGCATGGGAAGGGGGCTACAAGCGGTAATTTTTTAGAGAATTTCCATTCTTGCTCGAATAAAATTCCCCGTCATTTTGCGTTGAGCAGTTTCGTCAATTTCAAGAACGATTTGTACTGTCTGAGCTTGCGAAGCAAGCGAGTTTACAAATCGTTCGCAGAAATTAGAAACAAGCGAGACAAAAGCAAAATGTTCGGGGTCGCCTTTCTTTTGCTACTTTTCTTTGGCGAAGCAAAGAAAAGTAGAAATAATCAAAACCGCTCAATCTCTCGCCAATCTGCTCGGGTGTGTAAAATAACATTTGACACCCTGCCGAGAAAATCATATTTTCCCCCTCGTCTTTCAGGTTTTGAAAGAAAGTAATGGCATCGCCATTGCGGGAGAGGTGCAACACTCAGGCAACTTATCGGAGGCAACTAGGGCTATTGATGATAAGTGATGGGAGTGCTTGCCGAGGTGTGAATTCACTAGACTGGAATGAACATCGGCTGAATCAGGTTGAATCCTATCAGCTGTCATTTGAATGACGGCAACCGCCAAATTCAAATGGAGTGCTCTGAAATGATTATCTTTTCTCAACCGATAATCTATCAATTTCCTTTCACGAATGTCCACTCTGACTACAACTATCTATCTTTCAAGGAACAAACTTATGGCACATCTTTCTGTGGCAAAATTCGGTGGGACAAGCGTTGCAAATTTTGATGCAATGACAGCCTGTGCAAACATTGTTATGGCAGATCCAAATACCCGTGTGGTGGTATTGTCGGCATCGGCTGGGGTAACGAATTTCCTCGTGGAATTGGCAAACGGTTGTGAAAAAGAACGCAGAGATGAAATCCTCGCTGCGGTACGCACCATTCAATACAACATCATCGAAAAATTACAGCAACAAGACGAAGTTTCAGCGGAAATCGACCGCTTGTTGCAACATATCGAAGCCTTAGCGGAATCGGCAAGCCTTGCGACTTCTGCGGCACTTTCGGACGAATTGATTTCCCACGGCGAAATGATGTCCACCAAAATCTTCACCCAACTCTTAAACGAACGTGGCTACCCTGCGGTTTGGTTAGACGTGCGAGAAATTGTCGCCACCGATAACCACTACGGTAAAGCTGCCCCGAACGATGAAAAAACCCAACAACAAGCTGACGCAATTTTAAAACCGCTAATTGCCGAGGGCAAAATTGCGATCACCCAAGGTTTTATCGGGCGTGATGATGAGGGGAAAACCACCACCCTAGGGCGTGGCGGTAGCGACTACTCTGCCGCTTTACTTGCGGAAGTGTTAAATGCCAATGATGTGCTGATTTGGACGGACGTACCAGGCATTTACACCACCGACCCTCGCGTTGCCCCAAATGCGAAACGCATTGACACAATGAGCTTTAACGAAGCCGCGGAAATGGCAACCTTCGGGGCGAAAGTATTACACCCAGCCACCTTACTGCCAGCGGTGAGAAGTAACATTCCTGTTTATGTGGGATCAAGCAAAGCCCCAGAGCAAGGTGGCACTTGGGTAACTCGTGATCCACAACCACGCCCAACTTTCCGTGCGATTGCGTTACGCCGCAACCAAATTTTACTCACCCTTTCAAGCCTGAGTATGCTACACGCACAAGGCTTTTTGGCGAATGTGTTTGCGATTTTGGCAAAACACAAAATTTCGGTTGATGTGATTACCACATCCGAAGTGAGCATCGCCCTAACCTTAGATAAAACAGGCTCGGCTTCATCGGGTGCGGATATGCTCTCGCAAGCGTTACTCGATGAATTAAACGAATACTGCCACGTTCAAGTGGAACACGACCTCGCCCTCGTGGCAATCATTGGTAACAACTTACACACCCAATCAGGCGTTGCCAAACAACTGTTCCAACAGCTTGAACCTTACAACATCCGCCTCATCAGCTACGGTGCCAGCACCAACAACGTCTGCACCCTCGTCAAAAGCTCGGATGCTGACGACATCGTTCGATCATTACATCAAGGGCTATTTGAATAAACCCTAACCAACAAAAAACCTAGCAGATTTGCTAGGTTTTTTTTATAGCAAGCGGTCGGATTTTCAAAAATTTTCGTTATTCCACCGCTTGTATTTATCAAAACACATCAGGAAGTCTTTTTTAAAATGTAATCACAGAATTTAATGCCGAGATCTAAAAATTTAATAATGCCATAATAAACAACAACCGTAATAGGAATGGCATATAAAAAGGATCTTAGTAATCGTTCACCATCATATTCTATGATGGAATAAGCAATGAAGAAAAGATCAGCATAAAACAATATGCCTATAATTCTTCTTACCAGAGTATCAGAATAGAACATCCAGTAAAATAAAGCGAAAACTGGCATCATTAGAATAAGCATAAGTTACCTCCTCACATTTTAATTATTTATAAGTCTTTTGTGTAAAAAATCAAGGTGAGAAAGTTAAAAAGGCGTAATGTTTTTTCCCAAAGATTTCCCCCAAGCGGTCTTTTCTTTGCGATTTTTTACGCATTTAGCCGTTTCCTTGTGGGCTGGGCTATTCCGCAAACGATTTCTTTCGGGTAGAATATCGCCACTTTTTCTTTACGTTAATCATTAGAATGAAACCAGAAAATAAAGCTGATTTTCAGCGGATTATTCGTGCCGCTGGGTACTCAATGAAAGGGCTGAAAAGTGCCTATGTTTATGAAGCCGCATTTCGTCAAGAAGTGTGGCTTTCTTTTATTTTAATTCCGCTCGGCTTGGCTTTGGGCGAGGGGGCGATTGAGAAAATTTTGCTGGTTGGCTCGGTGTTGATCGTGCTGATTGCGGAATTATTGAACAGTGCGGTGGAAGCGGTGGTGGATCGCGTTGGCGAGGAATACCACGAGCTTTCAGGGCGGGCGAAAGATATTGGCTCGGCGGCGGTGTTTATGGCGATGGTGCTGTTTGGCATCACTTGGATCTTTATTTTATTCGGTTAGATCGCAAAAATTTGGCGAAATCTAACCGCTTGTATTACCTTTTCTTAATCAAAGAGGAACTTCCGATGAAACTTAAAAAAACTTTACTCTCTGTGGCGTTGCTTGGTGCAACCTCTGCAATGGCTTACGAGGCAGATAAAACCTATCAATTCACGGTGTTACACACCAACGATATGCACGGGCATTTCTGGCCGAATGAAAAAGGCGAATATGGCTATGCAGCGCAAAAAGCGGTGGTGGATAACATTCGCAAAGAGGTCGAAGCAAAAGGCAGTTCCGTGATTTTGTTAAACGGTGGCGACTTGAACACGGGCGTGCCAGAGTCTGACACCCAAAGTGCGAGACCTGATATCGAAGGTATGAATGCGATTGGCTATGACGCAATGGCTCTCGGCAACCACGAATTTGACAACCCGTTGCAACAGCTTGAAATGCAAGAAAAATGGGCGAAATTCCCACTACTTTCGGCAAACGTGATCAATAAAGCGACCAACAAACCGCTTGTTACCCCTTATGCGATGTTTGATAAGAGTGGCTTAAAAGTGGCGGTGGTAGGTTTAACCACCGAAGATACGGCGAAGCTCGGCAACCCTGAATATACGGGCGGATTAGAGTTCAAAAATCCAATCCAAACCGCCAAAGAAACCCTTGCGAAAATTAACGAAACGGAAAAACCAGATGTGCGTATCGCCGTTACCCATATGGGCTACTACAATGATGGCAAACACGGCTCAAATGCACCAGGTGATGTAACGATGGCTCGCACCCTCGATAAAGGGGCGTTCGATATTATCGTAGGCGGACACACCCACGAAACCCTCTGTTTAGACGACAAAGGGGCGTTAAAAACCAAATATAAACCAGGTGAAGAGTGCCGCCCAGACTATCAAAACGGCACGCACATTTTGCAAGCGGGCGAATGGGGTAAATTCCTCGGTCGTGCGGATTTCGAATTCAAAAACGGCGAAACTAAGCTCGTGAAATATGAGTTAATTCCGATCAACTTGAAAGAAAAAATCAAGAAAGAAGACGGCACGAGCGAATATCGCCTCTACAAAGAGGAAATCAAAGCTGACCCAGCCCTTCAAGCAGAATTACAAAAATACCAAGACGAGGGCGATAAATTGCTCGGTCAAGTGGTGGGTGAAGTGAAAGGCGGCAAATTGGAAGGCAACCGTGATATCGTGCGTTTCCACCAAACCAACCTTGGTCGCTTAATCGCTCAATCACAAATGCAACGTGTGGGGGCGGACATCGGGATTATGAATTCGGGCGGTATCCGTACTTCGATTGAAGAAGGTGCGGTTACTTATAAAAACATCATTGCGGTGCAACCGTTCGGTAATATGATCAGCACCGTGGAAATGAAAGGTCAAGAGTTGTTGGATTACCTCACGGAAGTGGCGATCAAAGAGCCAAATACAGGGGCTTATCCACAATTTGCCGGCATTTCAATGACCGTTGATCGTGCGGCGAAGAAAATTTCTGATGTGAAAATCGGCGGTAAACCGTTCGATATGAACAAAACCTACAAAATTTCCGTGCCAGATTACTGTGCCTCAGGTGGCGATGGTTACCCAGTGTTGAAAAAACACCCAACCTACATCAACACCAACTTCATTGATGCGGAAATGCTGAAAAAATTCTTTGAAGAAAATAAAGTGATCGACGCGTCAAAATTTGACCCGAAAGATGAGATTATCTTCAAATAATCCACGCTGACGGTAACAAAAAACGGGATCTGATGATCCCGTTTTTTTATGCTCTGCTCTACCCTATTTTGCCAACTGGGCTTTCAAGCTCGCCAACGCAATGGCACGGTGAGAAATTTGCTTTTTCTGACCGCTTACAAGCTCGGCAAAACTGCAATTCACTTGGGGCGAGAAGAATAAACTGTCGTAGCCAAAGCCGTTTTCCCCTCGTTCTTCACGCAAAATCGTGCCGTGATGTTCGCCGAGGGCGATGATTGGGGTTGGATCGGTTGGGTGGCGAAGCAAGACGATGCAAGAGATAAATTTTGCGGTACGGTTTTCGTCCACCACATTCGCCATTTCCGCCAGCAATTTTTGGCGATTTTGTGCGTCATCGGCATTTTCACCTGCGTAGCGAGCGGAATATAACCCTGGTTCGCCGCCAAGAGCGTCCACTGCCAAGCCTGAATCATCAGCGATAGCTGGCAATCCTGTCATTTGGGCGGCGTAGCGTGCTTTGATTAACGCATTTTCAACAAAGGTCAAGCCCGTTTCTTCGGGGCTTTCGATCCCAAATTCACTTTGAGCCACCACTTCAAATCCAAATTCGGCAAGCACATCTGCCATTTCTTTCACTTTGCCTTGGTTGCCTGTTGCGAGTACGACTTTCATTTTAAATCCTCATATAAACTGCAATCTTGTTCATTCGGGCGAGTTTTGAAACGGCGGTGCAGCCACATATATTGGCTGGTCGCCTGCAAAATTTCGCCCTCTACCACTTTATTCATTAGGGTGGCGGTGTCGAGGTCGTTTTCACATTGGGAAAAATCAACCTGCGGACTGATTTTAACGGTGTAACCCGAATAGTCGGCATTACGAATTGGGCTAAACGGCACCACAATGCTATTCGGGGCGGAACGTAGCAACATTCGCGAGCCTGCGGTGGTACAAGCCTGCTCGACCGCAAAAAACGGCACGAAAACGCTATTTTTTCTGCCGTAATCGTGATCAGGGGCGTACCAAATGGTTTCGCCTGCTTTCAACGCCTTAATCATTCCTCGTAGATCTCGGCGATCCAACATCGCCTTATTCGATCTCACTCGCCCACGAAATTGAATCCAATCCAGCAACGGATTATCATTCGGGCGATACACGCCGATCCCTTGATGATGAATGCCGACAATCCTCGCCCCCAGTTCAAGGGTTAAGAAATGCACACCAACGAAAATAATCCCTGTGCCTTGCGGTGGATTTTTGAGGTGTTCCAGCCCCTCGACTTTCGACCACTTCAAAATGCGAGCGTCCGACCAAAACCACGCCATTCCCGTTTCGATAATCGCCATTCCGACCGATTCCACATTCTCACGCAAAATCTGTTCGATTTGGTTTTCGCGATATTCAGGGAAGCAAAGTTGCAAATTACGGCGAGCAATCGCAATCCGCCGTTTGCCAAATTTAAGGCTGGCGAACAGTTTGCCGAGGGCTTTGCCAATTTTAACGAGAATCGGATAAGGCAGGCATAAAATCAGTTTGAACACCCCTAATCCCAGCCACAATGCCCAGAAGCGAGGGTGCAGGAAAGCGGTTTGAAATGGGGGAAATTTATTTTTTTCTGTCATTTTTCATCAACTTCAAAACGAATGGGCGAGATTATAGTCAAAAAAACGGGAAAAGTGTTAAGTAGATCAAATTTTTGCATTTTTATTGCGGATCGGCACTTGATATTTTCCCCTCAACGCTCTATTTTTAGGGCGTATTCATTCAACCCAACCAGAAGGAATTGCTTATGTCTTTAAATATTTCTAGCAAACAAATGGAAATTACCCCTGCTATCCGCTCTCACATTGAAGAACGTTTGGCGAAACTCAATAAGCTACATACCCAACTGATTAACCCTCATTTTATGATTCATAAACAGCCGAATAGCTACGAAGTCGAAGCCAGCATCGGCACGCCAAAAGGCGATTTATTCGCAAAAGCGGATCACGAAGATCTTTACAATGCGATCAATTTGGTCGAGAAAAAATTAGAGTCGCAATTGATTAAGTTGAAAGAAAAACAAGAAGCTCACTAAGCACTATAAGCACCAAAAGCCAACCCAAGCGGTTGGCTTTTTCTATGTGGCAAACGGGTAGATCCTAAAAAATTTCAGGATCTACCCGCTTGTTTTAGGCTTGATTGAACCATTTCACATAGTCGAATTGGTCGTAATATTTTTTGCCGAACCAACCCGAAAATTCAAACAGATCCCCAACTTGATGCTGATGCTCAAAGCCTTTAATCCAAAATGCCGAACGAATTTCAGGGTAGGCTTTATGGGTAAAAACCACCTTATTTTTGAACGGCAAAGCATCAAAGGCTTTTAAATCGTCCAAGGTGCAACCGTCTCGGTCGGTCATAATGATAAAAAGCTGACCCAAATTCAGCCGTTTGGCACGAGCCTGCCACTTCTCTTTTGCCTCTTGTGCCGAATGATAATGCATAAAATGCACCGTTAAATCCCCCAACTGCCCCACTGGATAAGCCTTTTCCTGCGGTGGAAAAACCAATTCCACCTGCTGATAATGCTCAATGTTTTGCAGATAGCGGATAAAATCCTTTGGCGTAAGATAAAGATTGACGAAGGGCGAGCGAAACTGCTCGCCTAAATCGTGCAACATCAACGCCCCGACACAATTACTCGACACCACCG
This sequence comes from Haemophilus paracuniculus, assembly GCF_002015115.1. GTDB lineage: Bacteria > Pseudomonadota > Gammaproteobacteria > Enterobacterales > Pasteurellaceae > Haemophilus_E > Haemophilus_E paracuniculus. Next base: position 74,402 of record NZ_MUYA01000007.1, on the reverse strand, counting down.
AAAAATGGTGCTGATCTAACCGCTTGCGAAGGCGTTGGTTAATCCAAATTCTGCAAAGTTTGTTGCTGATCTTCTTAATCAAATTCACGCGATTTCCCAACTGAGGTTTGATAACAAACGAGACTCATCGCATTTGAAATGGAAAATATGATGAAGCGGCTCTGCCAACAACCAATCTTTGCCTGTGGCTGGGCATTTCCGCTCACGCTCGGTTTGTTCGTCCGTGCCTAAGCGGTAGAGATAGTAGTAAGTTGGAATCCCCGTCAATGCCTCAATTTCACGGCATAATGCAATCCCCTGCTGGCTTAACGTGCTGTCATAATCGGAAATTTGGGCTAATGCCTCTTGCTCTAAGGCATCGCCGTTCATTTGCAACTGATCGCACGCCTGCCAGTTCTCCTGCCATTTGATCACACGATTGGCAAGCTCTGGGGCATTTTGCAACACTCGGTAAAGTGGCACAGGACAGAAATCATCGCCATTATAAAGCGGCGAGCAACTGTCCAAATGGGTGGTGTAAAGAATATAAAAACTCGGTTTATCGTCTTTACTCGTGGTGTCGGCTTGATAATCTAAGCCAACAATCTCAAAAGAATCGAACAAAATGCCCGCTTGTTGGGCCATCTTTTGAGCCTCATTCACGCCCTCGCTATTCCATTCAGGCATTAAACTATCCTGCTCTGGAATCGCGACACGCACAGAAATCATCTGCGGCGAACGTGTAATCCCAAATTCCCGTCCGATAATCTGCCCATTATCCCGCCACTGTTCCACAACGTGGCTCACTAACGGAAAGGTATCGTGGCGAATTTCTGTATAACGAAAATGTGCAATAGCTTGGTACATATTTTCCCCTTTTAACGATTAAAATTAGGTTTCATCAATCACAAACTCAAACCAGTCGATCACATCTTTTTCGTGAATGCCGTTTGGAATTTGAATCTTTGCTTTTTGAACAGAGTTAGGATCATTTGAAATTAACGGATGCCAGTCAAACAGCGGTTTGCCCTCGTAAAGCAAGCGGTAAGCACAAGTTTTAGGCAACCAACCGAAATCGGGCAAATTCTTTTTGGTTAATTTGGTGCAATCTTGTTCAAATTTAAAGCGATTTGAATAATTACTGCATTTGCCTGTGTTCAAATCCAGTAAATTGCACGCCACCGAAGTGTAATAAAGCCGTTCCCGTTTGCCTCGCCCCTCAATATATTTGCGATAACAGCATTTTCCGCAGCCGTCGCAAAGGGCTTCCCATTCGGCTTCGTTCATTTCCAGTAGGCTTTTTTGTTCCCAAAAGCGTTCAGTTAATTTATTCATTCTTATTTTTTAATTTCTAGCACTTGGCTGATAATTTCGCCCTTTGATAATTGGGTGCGGATTTGGTCGCCCACCGCCACTTGTTTAGCGTTCTGAATAATTTGCCCGTTAAGGCTAGTTACCGAGTAACCCCGTGCCAAAATTTTCAACGGACTTAGCCCCTCTATTTTGGCACATAATTGGCGGAATTTTTGCTGATCGGTCAGAAATTTTTTTTCTATCGCATAATTTAGCCGTTGGTTTGCTTGTTCATATTGTTGGCGGTAAGTGGCAAGTTGATGCGGTAGCGGATTACGAGCCAAACGTTGTTGCACATTTTGCCACTGCTGTTTTTTCCGCTGCAAGAGCCATTCAAATTGCTGATTTAAGCGAGTTTGCCATTGATTTAATTGAGCTTTTTGGCGATCTAATTGGCGTTGTGGATGTTGATTTTTAGCTCGAATCGCCAGCTGATTGAGGTTTTGCGATTTGCGTTCAAGCTGCTGTTGCACCGCCCTTGTAATACGCTGTTTTATTGCCGTCAGTTGTTGGGATTGTTGTTGCAACTGGCGAGCAGGGTGCTGAACATTCAGTCGCCATTTTAGCTGTTCAAATTGAGCGATTTTATCCGTCCAAAGGCGATCAAAAGCGAGCTGCGAACGTTGATAAAGGGCGTTTAATTGCTGTTTGCGTTCTTGCTGATCTCGGCTGACCAATTCCGCCGCCGCCGAAGGGGTTGCTGCTCGCAGATCCGCGACAAAATCCGCAATGGTAAAATCAATTTCGTGCCCAACTGCACTGATGATCGGCAGTTGCGAGCGGAAAATCGCACGGGCGACACTTTCTTCATTAAAGCACCAAAGATCTTCCAACGATCCGCCGCCACGCCCTAAAATCAACAGATCACATTCATTCCGCTGGTTCGCTAAATCAAGGGTGGCGACAATATCCTGCACCGCCTCTTTGCCTTGCACAAGGGTAGGGTAGATCACGATTTCGAGGTTGGGATCTCGCCGTTTGAGAATGTGCAAAATATCTTGCAACGCCGCACCGCTTGCCGAAGTAATCACCCCCACCCGTTTCGGCGACGTGGGAATGGCTTTTTTATGTTCGGTGGCAAATAGCCCCTCGGCAGCCAATTTTTGTTTGAGCTGCTCGAATTGCTGCTGCAACAAGCCGTCCCCCGCAGGCTGCATACTTTCCAAAATCAGTTGGTAATCACCCCTCGGTTCGTAAAGGCTGACACTCGCCCTCACCAAAATTTGCATTCCATTTTGAGGGCGAAAATTAACCCGCTGATTTTTCATTTTGAACATTGCACATTTCACCTGTGCATTTTCATCTTTGAGGGTGAGATACCAATGCCCCGACACGGGCTGGGTAAAGTTTGAAATTTCCCCCATTAGCCAAATCTGCCCCAAGCCAGATTCCAACAAATGGCGAGCGGTGTAGTTAAGTTGGGTTACGGTAAAAATGTTATCGGACATTGTAATTTTAGTGAAATTTGGATGGTTGCAGTTTACTCGGATATTTTGGTAATACAAGCGGGTATTTTACTTAAAAATTAAGGGGCTTTCGCCCCTTATTTGTGGATTATTCTGCGGCTTTTTTCTCGCAGGATTTAACGGTGGCAGACCACTCTGCCCCTGATTTGATTTTGTATTTCTCGGCGAAATTTTCCATATTTAACGCAAAGCTCACGTTGAGTAGGCTGTTGAGGTACATCAACGGTTTGCCCTCTTCCACATCGCCGAAACTGCTCTTATATGGCATTCTGCCCGAATAGAAAACTTTGGTGTTGTCGGCGGTTTTTTCGCTGATTTCGACACACACTTCGCTATCTTTTTTGATGCCTGCTTGGTCAAGCAAGCTGTCGCTGATGTTCGTCCAGATATTGCCGTATTGAATATCTAACACGGGAATGTTGCCTTTAAGCGTGCCGTCTTGCAGTTCAGGTTTTTGGTAGGCGATTTCCACCACTTTTGGATCTAATTCCTTACCTACTTGTTCAAAGCTGATGTTGCCCGAAGCCAATCTCGCCCCTGTGTAAGCGTAAACATCACGACCGTGGAAGGTGTAAGATTTTTCTGAGCCTGACAAGCGGTTAGTATTTTCATCAATTTCACGCACCGCTTCAATCCCAAGATTTTCGGCGACTAGCCCCAATGTGCCGTTATCTGGCGAGACAAAATAATGCCCCGTTTTGGTTTTTAGCACGACCGATTTACGATCCGTACCCACCCCAGGATCAACCACGCTCACAAACACCGTGCCTTGCGGCCAGTAAGTGGCGGTTTGATAGAGACGGTAAGCCGCTTCCCAAATGTTATAAGGCGGAATTTCGTGGGTTAAATCAAACATCGGCAAGCTGCGATCAACGCCAAACGCCACCCCTTTCATCGCCGCAACCGCCCCGTCTTTAAGGCTAAAATCCGTTTGAATCACTAACGCATTTTTTTCGGCTTGTGATTGAGCAACCTTGTTAGCGGTTGGGTGAGCAGGTTGATTTGCAACGGCAACGTAAGAAACGGCAAGCACCGCAAGGGCTAAAAACGATTTTTTCATTGAAATTCCTTAAAAAGAAGTGTGAGAGAAATGTAAAGACGGTGTGAAATATAACGCCCTCGCGAACCTTTGTCTAGATCGCTGAAAAAATAAAATTCGCCCTCGTTGAGATTGCTTGACGAGGGCGAATTTTAGTGTGGCTAACGGATCAAACGATACTCAATCGGCATCCAGCGATAGCCCTCTTTTTCTTGGCGGATATGCCCTAAGCCGGGGAATGGCAGGTGTGCCGCTGCCACCAGTAATTTGCGTTCGGCGATTTTCGGTAACATCGCCAAACGGGTTTGGCGAGCGGCTTCGGCGTTGGCATCAAACTCAATCGCCACTTCTGGGTGAGCCATTTGGATCACTTGATTGTGCATTAAATCGCCCCACACCAACAGGGTTTCGCCTTTTGAGCTAAACTCAAAGCCGTTATGCCCTGGGGTATGACCAAACAACGGAATAGATTTCACGTTCGGGAACACTTCCTCGCCTGCGTTGTAAAATTTAACCCGATCCGCTTTCAGATAAGGCTCAACCGCAGAGCGAGCAAGCTGGACAAGCGGTTGGATTTCGGCAGGTAATTGCGAAATCGGGCTATCCAACCAGAACGCTTTTTCTTGATTTGGCAGGTAAATTGTTGCATTTGGGAACGCCATTTTGCCGTTCGCCACCACACCATTGATGTGGTCAGCGTGTAAATGGGTTGGCAAAATAATGTCGATTTGCTCAGGTTTGTAGCCTGCGGCGTTGAGGCTGTCGAGCAAACGCCCTTTTTTGTCAAGGAACATTTCCGCCTCAACTTCGCCCTTGCCCGAATCGACCAAAATTAAATTATCGCCGGTGTTGATCAGGAATGCGATAATCGCCCCCTCTGCCGCCCCCGTGTAGGTGCGAGGGCTGAATGCGTCATCGAGCATTTTTTCCAAATCCGCTTGGCTGAGTTGGGTGAAACGGGTGAAAAGTGAGGTATCGAGATTGCCCGAGCCGTCATACAACGCCGTAACTTCAAAATCGCCCACCATCGTGCGGAAATAACCTGGTACTTGGGTTTTCAACTGTGGCACGGCATTTTTAGCTGGGGTAAAGGCTGGCTGTGCCACCGCAGGCAAGGTCACCAATCCCAAAGCTGCCGCTACCAAAGAGGTTAATATCGTTTTTTTCATCCTAATCCTACCGCTTACAGGGTTCTTTTCGCCATTGCTTCGGCATCATCTACCATAATTTTACCACCGCCGAAACTCATATTTTCCAACGGTAGCGAATAGATCAGCAACGCAATATCATCTTGCCCGATCCCCACTTTTTCTACCGCATATTTGGTAACGAGTTCCACCAATTTGCGTTTTTCGTCCACCGTGCGAGAGGTGCTAACGTCCACTGTTACCACCATTCGTTTATCGGTGCGGTTCATATTCGGGAAGGTTGGGTGAATGAACAGCTCATCTTCTTTATGTTCGCTAATCACCACAAAACGGTCGTCCATCGGGGTGTTGAGCGACTCGTGCAACGCCAAAACAAAGGCATCGGCGAGTGCTGCTTTTTGTTCACTTGAAAATTTTCCAGCTGGAACGTGTGCGTGAAATACAGGCATAATGTTTTCCTCTTAAAAGTTAAATGAAATGTAAAAAGTGGGCGTAGTTTAGCCTTTGAGATTGTTTAATAATAGAGGTAAAATGCACAACATTGTTTATTTATGCACAATGCAGAACGATGAATTTAGACTGGAACGACATTCACTATTTTTTGCAACTGGTGGAAAATCAGACCCTAACGGCAACCGCTGCTGCCCTTGATGTGGAACATAGCACCGTAGCTCGGCGGATTGAGCGGTTAGAAAAGCAGCTTGGTTTGCATCTGTTTGATAGAATCAACAAACGCTACTTGCTGACAGCGGACGGCGATCGGTTGTATCAAGAGGCGAAAAAATTGCAATTCAACGTTCGCCAATTTACCCAACTGGCACAAGAAGGGATTCAAACGTTGAGCGAAGTGCGAATTTCCGTGCCACCTTTCATCGCCAATAGCGTGCTTAGCCCTCATTTGGGCGAATTTTATCGCCGATTTCCGCATATTCGTTTGGTGCTGGTGAGTGATGTGGCGTTGAGCAATTTATATCAACGCCAAGCGGATATTGCGATACGACTGAGCGTGCCGTCGCAAAATGAACTGGTCGCTCGCCGCCTCTGCAACATCGATTATTATTGGTATGCCCACCGAGATTATCTCGCCCACACCGCCGAAAGCGATTGGCAATTTTTAGATTTGAACATCAACAATCAGCAAGTGAAATGGGTGCAACAGCAGTTGGAAGGCAAAACCATTCGCTTCGCCTGCAACGATTTTTTGCTAATGCAATCGGCGATCCGCCAGCAACTCGGCATCGGCTTTCTGCCCGAACTCTACCGCCTGCCCGAATTTGAGCCAGCTCTTCAAATGCCCCCGTTCGCCCTGCCCCTCTATTTGCTAATGCACCAAGATGTCCGCCAATCCAAAAGCGTACGAGAAGTGGCGGATTTTTTGGTGGAAGTATTGGGGGATTAGAGAAAGAAAAAACAAGCGGTAAGATTCTTGGAAATTTCCGCAAATCCTACCCTTACTGTCGTAATTTAGGGAAAGAAAAAAGCCCCTTCAACAGGGGCTACTCGGAAAGCAAATTTATGAAATCGGTTGTTTCAACACAACACTTGTTTTTAGTGGGTGTAGATTACGTCAATTTTTTCAGTTTTGCAAAGAAAACTTCAAGATTTTCGCTACCAATGTTCAAATTTGTGAACCCGATCACATTTTTGGCTTATAAACGGCGGGCTTGCCAGTAGGCTTTTGACCAGTAAACGTTATCTAGGCGAGAGAAAATCACGCCGCCACGGGTTGAGGCGTGCATAAATTCGCCGTTTTTAACATAAACGCCGATATGTCTGCCGTTTGGTCCGCGTCCTGTTTTAAAGGCGACCAAATCCCCTGCTTTTAAATCGCTTTTTCGCACTTGTCTGCCCTGTTTGGCTTGATCCACCGTCATTCGAGGCAATTCAACGCCATAAACACGACGGTAAACCATTTGGGTAAATGCCGAGCAGTCAATGCCTTTTTTCGTTGTGCCACCTAAGCGGTAAGGGGTGTTTTTCCATTCGCGTTGGATTGCCTCTAATTGACGCACTACACCGCTTGATTTGCCTTTGTCGCTAACTTCGCTTTCCTCGCTCGGTTGATAAACGCTCGCTTTAACGGTTTTTGACGATTTGGCTTTTACGCTCGTGCCAGAGCTACAAGCGGTCAGAACCGTTGAAAAAATCGCAATTGAGAGCAAGGTTGCACACTTTTTGGTTAATTTCATTGTTAATTCCTAAAAAAATTCATAGGCTCAAATGAACCTATGAATGTTACGACTAATCTGCCATTTTGACAGATTCCACACGGCTTTTTAATTTTTGCCCTGCTTTAAATACGACCACTTTCCTTGCAGAAACGGCAACGCTTTCCCCCGTTTTGGGGTTACGCCCTGGGCGTGCGTTTTTCTCTCGAACGGAAAAATTGCCAAAGCCCGAGAGTTTGACTTCTTCGCCATTTTCAAGGGTGGCACGAATTTCTTCAAAGAATTGTTCCACAAAAAGTTTCGCAATTCGGCGATCAAATCCGCATTTTTCCACCAAATTCTCTGCCATTTCGATTTTCGTGAGTGCCATATTTGTTTCCTTACAACAGGTTAATCACGCAGAGAGGCGTTGAAACGTTGAGCCAACGCATTGACCACGTTTTGAATCACAGCGTTGATTTCGTCCTCTTCGAGGGTTTTTTCGGTGTCTTGAATGGTCAAGCTGATCGCCAAGCTCTTGTTGCCTTCGCCGATATTTGCCCCTTGGTAAACGTCAAATAAATTCACATTAACCAATTTCTCGCCTGCCACTTCACGGCAAACGGCTAACACTTCGCTCGCAGGGGTATCCGCTGAAACCACGAGTGCCAAATCACGCTTATTCGCAGGGAATTTTGAGATCTCTTTGGCGGTCGTTACATTGCGTTCATTGATCGCAGACCACAAAATCTCAAACACCACTGGCTTACCTGCGAGATCTAATTTTTGAGCGATTTTCGGATGTACCGTGCCGATAAAGCCGATCTGTTTGTCGTCTAACATAATCGCCGCCGATTGCCCTGGGTGCAACGCCGAGTGAGCTTGTGCCACAAAGCGTAAGCGGTTGCCCGTATTGGTTAAAGCCAGAACACGTTCTAAATCGCCTTTAAGATCGAAGAAATCCACGTTTTCCGCTTTGCCCGTCCAATGTTCGCCACGTTTCGCCCCTGCGATCACCGCCCCAAGCACCAACTCTTGACGCACGCCACTTTCCGCTGTTTCATCAGGGATAAAACGCAAGCCCGTTTCAAACAAGCGAACACGGTTTTGCTGACGATTTTGGTTATACGCCACCGCCCCGAGCAAGCCCGTTAAGAGCGACACACGCATTGCCGACATTTCGCTCGAAATCGGATTTGGCAACACTAACGCCGTTTGTTCTGGGTGTAGCAAGGTTTGGATTTTCGGATCAACGAAGCTGTAAGTGATCGCCTCTTGATATTCGCTATCCACCAACGCCGTTTTAACACGGATTAAATCCAAATCCGCCTCACGGTGCTGACGCATTGTGAGATGAGCAAGCGGTGCGTTATTTGGAATGCTGTTGTAGCCGTAAATGCGAGCCACTTCTTCGATTAAATCTTCTTCGATTTCCATATCAAAACGCCAACTCGGCGATTGCACCGTCCAAACATCATCGGCGTAGCTGGTTTCTAAGCCTAAACGGGTGAGAATATCGGTAACGGTTTCCGTTTCGATATGGTGTCCGAGCAAGCTATCTAGTTTGCTACGGCGAAGTTGCAAGCGGTGGGATTTTGGTAAAAATTCACGATTAACCGCTTCCACGATTTCGCCAGCCTCGCCGCCACAAATTTCTAATAATAAAGCGGTGGCACGTTCCATTGCGTTGCGAGCCAATTCAGGATCAACCCCACGCTCAAAGCGGTGGGAAGCGTCCGTGTGCAAGCCGTATTGACGAGCTTTACCTGCAATCGCAAGGGGTGCGAAGAAAGCGGATTCTAGCACCACATCTTTGGTTTCCGCATTCACGCCACTCGTTTCGCCGCCGAAGATCCCTGCCATTGCCAACGCCCCTTTTTGGTCGGCAATCACAAGGGTGTTGCTTTGTAATTTGGCGGTTGAGCCGTCTAATAGCACCAAATCTTCGCCCTCTTTCGCCATACGCACCTCAATGCCACCGCTGATTTTAGCGAGGTCAAAGGCGTGCATTGGTTGCCCTAATTCGAGCAAGCTGTAATTGGTAATATCCACAATCGGGTCAATCGAACGAATCCCACAACGGCGAAGTTTTTCCTGCAACCATAATGGCGATTGAGCTTTCACGTTCACATTTTTCACTACGCGAGCCAAATAGCGAGGGCAAGCCTCTGGGGCGGAAATGGTTACTGCCACTTTGTCGGCAATGGTCGCTGGCACAGCTTGAATTTGGGGTGCATTCACCGCCAAACGGTTAATCACGCCCACTTCACGGGCAATCCCTGCAATGCTTAAACAGTCAGCACGGTTTGGCGTGAGGCTGATTTCAATCGCTTTATCATTTAAGCCGAGATACTCACGGAAATCCTTGCCGATTGGGGCGTCCGCTGGCAATTCGATAATGCCACTATGATCTTCTTTAATGCCTAATTCTGAGAATGAGCAAAGCATTCCCTCAGACGGCTGTCCACGCAGTTTGGTTTTCTTGATTTTGAAATCCCCTGGTAGGATCGCTCCGTCCACCGCACAGGCGACTTTCAAACCTTGACGGCAGTTTGGCGCACCGCACACGATATCTAATAAACGCTCGCCGCCCACATTCACTTTGGTTACACGCAATTTGTCCGCATCGGGGTGCTGTTCGCATTCCACCACTTCGCCGACCACCACGCCTGAAAAGTCGCCCGCCACTGGATCAACGGCGTCCACTTCCAAGCCTAGCATTGTAATTTGATCACATAATTGCTCGGTGCTGATTGCAGGGTTTACCCACTCACGCAACCAAGATTCACTAAATTTCATTGTCTATCCTCTAATTTGTAAAATTTGGCAAAATCCGACCGCTTGTTACTTAAACTGTTTTAAGAAACGCAGATCATTTTCAAAGAACGCACGCAAGTCGGTTACGTTATAGCGAAGCATTGTCAAACGCTCAACGCCCATTCCCACCGCAAAGCCTGAATACTCTTCTGGGTCGATCCCCACTTGACGCAACACATTCGGGTGAACCATTCCGCAGCCCAACACTTCCAACCATTTGCCATTTTTGCCCATTACGTCCACTTCTGCTGACGGCTCGGTGAATGGGAAATAAGATGGACGAAAACGCACTTGCAAATCTTCCTCAAAGAAGGCACGCAAGAAGTCGTGCAACAAGCCTTTCAGCTCGGTGAAGTTGGCTTTTTTGTCTACATAAAGCAGTTCGATTTGGTGGAACATCGGGGTGTGGGTTTGGTCGTAGTCGTTACGATAAACACGCCCAGGTGCCATAATACGGATAGGTGGCTGCATTTTTTCCATTGTACGGATTTGCACGCCAGAGGTTTGGGTTCTTAACAGACGGGTCGCATCAAACCAGAAAGTATCGTGATCGGCACGGGCTGGGTGATGAGCAGGAATGTTGAGGGCATCAAAGTTGTAGTAATCGGTTTCCACTTCGGGGCCGTTTTCCACTGAAAAACCGAGTTCTGAAAAGAATTTGGTTACACGCTCAATCGTGATCGAAACAGGGTGCAAACCACCCAAATCCGCGCCACGCCCTGGCAAGCTCACATCAATACTCTCGCTGGCTAATTTGGCGTTCAATTCCGCCGCTTCCAACGCCTCTTTTTTCTCGTTCAACGCATTTTGAGCGATTAGCTTCGCATCATTGATTTTCTGCCCCACCGCAGGACGCTCGTCCGCCGGCACATCACGCAAGCCTTGCATTAACAGGGTAAAATGCCCTTTTTTGCCGAAATACTCTACTTTCAAGGCTTCAAGGGCAGCCGTATCGCTCGCCGCCGAAACCGCCGCCACCGCCTGTTGCACGATGTTGTCTAAATTGCTTTCTAGGTTCTGCATACCTATCCTCTAAAAATAGTGATAAAAAATGCCGTGAATGATAATACGCCAAACCTAAAAAGTAAATCGAAAAAGCAAGAATTTCGGGGCTAGATCATTGATTTTTAAGGGTAAACAAAGGGTGGGATTTTGCGAAATTTTAACAATCCCTCCGCTTGCCTCTTTTAAAAGTTAATCTAAAATAATCTCAGGATCGTAAATTTTCCTTTGGTTATAAAGCTCACCATAATTATTCGTTCCCTCTATCCCTAATTTGGTTAGATCACCACCTTGATTGCCTTTCTTGTGCAAGGCAAGAATTGAGCCGTCATTCAGCACAAATCCTCGATTTTTGTTATTAAATTCTGGGGTAAGGGCAACAAATGAACCTGTAACTACGCTCAACTGCTCAAAATGCTTTGCGATATTTTTACCTAAACATAGAGGTCCTGTTGGGGCGAGGCAATTTTTTCCATATTTTTCGTTTTTGATGTTGTGATACACCTCGTAAATTGTACTTTCCAAAATCGGGCTATTGGCTTTGGAATAAATAATCGCATTATTGCAAGCAAAAGAAACCTGTGAATACTGCGGTAAATCGACAAAAGTAATAAAATCTACCTCGTCATCAACGCCAACGCCATTTAACACTCGAACCGTAATATCAAAATACCACCCACCAAGCCGATAGAGTAGCAAATAACGAGCCAAATCTGCCTTATAGGCATAGGGAATCAATTTATCAAAAGCTTTGAGCATTGAATTGCCGTACTCTTGCAAAATCCACGTTCGCAATTCCTCTTTACTGTAACAATGATAATGATCGTGGGGCATTTGGCTCTTGACGGAATGGGTCGCCATTTTTAAGTAAGCGGGCAGTTCTTCGTAATGATGATCGGTAATGAAAATTTGGCTAATGTGCATTTGAGTTCCTCTCTTCGTAAAAAATCGCCCGAAATTGTACAAAAAAAAAACAATAGTCAATCAAGCACAAAATGAGGCTTTTTTTCGCAAAATTGGTTAATGCCAAACGCAAACGTTTGCGTTATAATTCGCCCCGTTTTTTTGTTTTACTATAAGGAATGATTGATGACTGCACGTCCTATCCAACAAGCCCTGCTGAGTGTGTCTGATAAAACAGGCATTGTCGAATTTGCCCAAGCCCTTGCTCAACGTGGGGTGAAATTGCTTTCTACGGGTGGCACGGCGAAATTGCTGTTAGAGGCTGGCTTGCCTGTTACCGAAGTGTCTGATTACACGGGCTTCCCTGAAATGATGGACGGTCGAGTGAAAACCTTGCACCCGAAAATTCACGGGGGGATTTTGGCTCGCCGTGGGGTGGATGATGCCGTGATGCAACAACATCAGATTGAGCCGATTGATATGGTGGTGGTAAACCTCTACCCTTTCGCACAAACTGTGGCGAAGCCTGATTGCACCTTAGCGGATGCGGTGGAAAATATCGACATTGGCGGCCCAACAATGGTGCGTTCGGCAGCGAAAAATCATAAAGATGTAGCGATTGTGGTTAATAATCACGATTTCGAGTCGATTATTGCGGAAATGGATCGCAACCAAAACAGCCTCACGTTGGACACCCGTTTCAACCTTGCGATCAAAGCCTTTGAACATACCGCTCAATACGATTCGATGATCGCCAACTACTTCGGGCAGAAAGTGCCACCTTATCAAGGGGCTGCCGAAGAAGATGTAAGCCAGCTGTGTGGTCAATTCCCTCGCACTCTCAACCTCAATTTTACCCGTAAACAGACAATGCGTTACGGCGAAAATGCCCACCAAAATGCGGCGTTTTATGTGGAAAATCAGCTCAACGAGGCAAGCGTTGCCACCGCTATCCAATTACAAGGCAAAGCCCTCTCTTACAACAATATCGCCGACACAGACGCTGCCCTTGAATGTGTGAAAGAGTTCGATCAACCCGCTTGCGTGATTGTGAAACACGCCAACCCTTGTGGGGTGGCACTCGGCAAAGATATTTTGGAAGCCTACAACCGAGCCTATCAAACCGACCCAACCTCGGCTTTCGGTGGCATTATTGCGTTCAACCGTGAGCTAGACGGCACAACCGCCCAAACCATTGCGGAACGCCAATTTGTCGAAGTGATCATCGCCCCAACCATTTCCGCCGAGGCTCGCAGCGTGCTTTCTGCGAAGAAAAATGTGCGTGTGTTGGAATGTGGCGAATTTTCAATCGCTCAACCACGTTTAGATTTCAAACGGGTAAACGGCGGATTATTGGTGCAAGATTGCGACCAAGGCAAAGTGGATTTGGCGGATTTGCAAATCGTCTCTAAACGCCAACCGACCGCCGAAGAACTGCAAGATCTATTGTTCTGCTGGAAAGTGGCGAAATATGTGAAATCGAATGCAATTGTCTATGCCAAAAACGGACAAACTATCGGCATTGGGGCAGGACAAATGAGCCGTGTTTATTCCGCGAAAATCGCAGGAATCAAAGCGGAAGATGAGGGCTTACAAGTGGCTGGCTGCGTAATGGCTTCCGATGCGTTCTTCCCATTCCGAGACGGCATTGATGCCGCCGCCAAAGTCGGCATTACCTGCGTGATCCACCCTGGTGGCTCAATGCGTGATCAAGAAGTGATTGATGTCGCCGATGAACACAATATGGCAATGGTGCTAACGGGAATGAGACATTTCCGCCATTAATCTTTATTACTTACAAGCTATTGCCTTCCCTCAGAAAAACATAAAAAAACCCACTACCAACAATCGGTAGTGGGTGAGGTCTTACCTAAGGAAATGAAAAAAACTTGCTGTTGAATAAAATCAGTTAGCGATTGGTAAGACTTGGCTTGCCCCAAAAAGTTCGGCAAAAAGTGTAAAATTCGCAAAAATTTTTTGAGCCAGATCGCATTTTCAAAAAATTCCTGAAAATCCAACCGCTTGTGTCTTGCTAAATGGTGGATTTAATCGTATAACTCACACATTTTGTAACCAACATCATCGAGGAAATTTTATGGCAATGTTTAACCATATCCAAGCAGCCCCTGCTGATCCGATTTTAGGTTTAGGCGAGGCGTTTAAAGCGGAACAACGTGCAGGAAAAATCAATTTAGGCATCGGCGTGTATAAAGATGCCTACGGCGAAACGCCGATTGTGAAAGCGGTGAAAGAGGCGGAAACTCGCTTGCTCAACACGGAAACCCACAAAAATTATCTGACGATTGACGGCGTGCAAGCCTTTAATCGCTTTACCCAAGCACTTTTATTTGGCGAAAATGCCGATGTAATCACTTCTGGTCGTGCGAAAACTGCTCAAAGTTTAGGCGGAACAGGGGCGTTGCGGATTGCGGCGGAATTTGTAAAACGCCATACATCCGCAAAAAATGTCTGGATTTCCGCCCCAACGTGGCCGAATCACAATGCGATTTTTAATGCAGTTGGGATCAATATCAAAGAATATCGTTACTATAATAAAGAGACCAAAGCTCTTGATTGGGATAATTTGATTGCGGATTTAAGCCAAGCAGAGCAAGGCGATGTGGTGCTATTGCACGGTTGCTGCCACAACCCAACGGGAATTGACCCAACCCCAGAACAATGGGAAACTTTGGCGAACATGTCCCTAGAAAAAGGCTGGTTACCGTTGTTTGATTTTGCCTATCAAGGCTTTGGCAATGGCTTAGAGGAAGATGCTTACGGCTTGCGTGCTTTTGTGAAACATCACAAAGAGTTATTGGTGGCGAGTTCTTATTCTAAAAACTTCGGTTTGTATAACGAACGTGTTGGGGCATTTACCCTTGTGGCGGAAAATGCCGAAGTGGCGGAAAAAGCGTTCAGCCAAATTAAGTCAATTATTCGTGTGCTTTACTCTAACCCTGCTTCGCACGGGGCAAGTGCAGTGGCAACGGTGTTGGGCGATCCGCAACTCAAAACCGCTTGGATTGCTGAATTAGCGGAAATGCGAAACCGTATCAAAGAGATGCGTGCTAAATTTGTTGAAACCTTAAAAGCGAAAGGGGCAACCCAGAATTTCGATTTTATTATCGCTCAAAATGGAATGTTCTCATTCAGTGGTTTAACCCCAGAACAGGTGGATCGTTTGCGTGATGAATTTGCGATTTATGCGGTGCGTTCAGGTCGTATCAATGTGGCGGGCATTACCAACGACAACATTGAAGCCCTTTGCGAAGCGATTGTGAAAGTGCTTTAATTTCATCGAAACAAAAAAGGCTGACACCGTCAGCCTTTTATTTTGGCGAGCAGAAAATCAATCATCTGCCCTGCTAAATCTTCCCCGCTCACTTTTTCGATCATTTCCAGCCCTGCACTCGCATTCACTTCCAATACCATTAAGCCCAATTCGGTGCGGATCAAATCCACCCCTGCCACATCAAGCCCAATCGCCTGCGAAGCTCGCACCGCCAGTTGTTGCTCTGCTTGATTGAGGGTAATTTTTTGCCCTTGACCGCCGCGGTGGATATTCGCTCGGAACTCACCCCTTGCACCCTGCCGAGCCATTGTTGCCACCACTTGATCGCCAATCACAAAGGCTCGAATATCCTGCCCTTTGGCTTCCGCCATAAATTGTTGCGTCAAAGTTGCCACATTCGCTTGTTTTAAGGTTTCCAAAATCGCTTTGGCATTGGCTGAATTTTCCGCCAACATCACGCCGATCCCTTGCGATCCCGATAAGGTTTTCAACACTGTTGGGAAAGATTGCTTTTCGATAACCGCTGAAACAGAAACCAACTCGCCCGAAAACGAGGAATTTGGCACGGGGATTTGCTGAGCGGCTAGGGCTTGCAAACTCTGCCATTTATCCCGTGCGAGCCGAAAAGCGTTGGCATTATTCAAAACTGGCACGCCGTTCGCCTCAAAAAAATGCAGAACACGGCAACCCATTTCGGTGCTGGTCGTGCCGAAACGGGGCAAAATGCCGTCATAATTTGGCAAAGGGCGAAGATCCGCAGGCTCAAACAGAGCATTGTGCTGATAATAACATTCCGCCCTGCCCTCGTTCCCACCGATGTTGAGCAAAAAACGGCTGGGATCGAGAATATCAAGCTCAATGCCACGTTGCTCGCAAGCCTGTTTCAAACGCTGGCAACTGTATAAACGAAGCTCACGGCATAACATTAAAAATCGCATTACAATTTATCCAAATAACTTTTTCCGCCGAGGGCTTGCACTTGGTTCATAATCCACCCTTGGCGTTTTCGCATTGTCGGGCCAGGACGATTCACGGGGAACGCAATCGGGTTCGGCAAAGCTGCCGCTAACAACGCCGACTCTTGCAAATTCAAATCTTTGGCACTTTTATTGAAGAAATGGCGAGCCGCCGCTTCCACCCCAAAAATGCCGTTGCCAAATTCGGCAATATTGAGATAAACCTCTAAAATTCGCTGTTTATCCCACACATTTTCAATCAAAAAAGTTAAAGGCAGTTCAATGCCTTTCCGCACCCAACTAGTGCCTTGCCACAAATAGAGATTTTTCACGGTTTGCTGTGAAATGGTGGAAGCCCCCCGCACTTTATTTGATTTTGCGTTACGTTGTATTGCAATTTCAATCGATTTCAGGTCGATCCCAAAATGGCTTTCAAATTTCTGATCTTCCCCCGCAATCACCGCCATTTGCATTTGCCACGCAATGCGATCAAGGCTAACCCATTGATAATTCACGGAATAATCGTTGCCCTGTACCCAATTTTCAACTTTTTTCTGCACCATATAGGCGGAAAACGGCACGGGTAGCACAGCAAAAAGGAAAGTAGAAAGCACAAAAAACGTGCCGAAAATCGCCCCGAGGCGACTTAGCCCAAACCAGATTCCCCCCGCCAGCGACCGCACTTTACGCGGCACAAAAAAGCGAAAAACCGCCTGACACAAGCGGTGGGTTAAGCTCGATTTTTTGCTACGCTTTGCCATTCAACTTTCCATTTACCCACGCAATAAAATCGGGGTCAAACTGTTTCAACATATTTGAACCGCGTGTAATTGTAGCGGCACTGGTGTTCAAGGCTTGCTGAATTTCCCGTTGGGAATGTTCGCCTTTCAGCAGGGATTGAATAATCTGCACCCGCAAGCCGAGCGAGCCTCGCTCATCGGCGGTAAGAAAGAGAGAAAAAAATTGGTCGAGTTTATCTTCCGCCACCGCTTGTTTGAGTAAGGCAACAAAATCAAGCCATTCCTGCGGATCTCGTTGATTGTAAACGGTTTTCATAAGCACCTCAGAAAACAAGCGGTCAGATTTTTGGAAATTTCGCCAAATCTCACCGCTTGCAAGGGTTATTTCTTTTTCTTGTTGCGTTGGTCGTCTAACTGTACGCCTTTTGGCACGCTAAATTTAAACAGATCGCTCGCCACGCCGCCCGTGGTGATGTTTCGTAACACATAAAGGTTGCTCTGTCCGTCTCGCTCAATGGTACTGAACCCTTTTAACAAGCCATTCGCATCAATTCGCACATCAAACTGTTTCAAATTGCCCTTTTTCGATTTTGGTTTTAACACGAAAGTGTCGGCATTTTGCTGAACATCGTATTTATCCCAATGGCTTTTGTCGTTGCTCGTCAATAACACGAACGGGGTATTATTCACCGCATCACGCACCCAGTTAGCGGTAACTTGCGACACAAAAGGATCGTAAAACCAAAGGGTTTCGCCGTCTGACACAATCAAATTTTCCTGCGGGCTTTTGGTGTCCATTCTAAACAAATTCGGGCGTTTCACTTGAAATTTGCCCTTGCCACTCTGAATTTGTTTGCCTTTGCTTGAACGCACGGTTTGGTCGAAATCTGCACTGTATTGGCTTGCCTTTTCCAAACGGCTTTGTAATTCTGCTACCGATTGTTCGTCCGCTAAACTCGCCCCAGCCACCGATAATAACGCTAAACCGAGTAATGATTTTTTAAATAAAGTTTTCATTGTTGTTCCTTAATCAAGAAAATGTGCCTTTTTGACAACCATTTTGCCAAAAGTTCTAAAAGTGTTGCCAAATAGGTTGGCATTGTTGGGGTAAATCTAACCCCTTGCCGAGTTCGATCCACGGGGTTGGATAGTGAAAATCCGAACCGCCCGAAGCTAACAACTCAAATTCGGTCGCCCAGCGAGCAAGTAATTGGCGTTGATCAGGCGTTTGAGCAGCCCCTGCCACTTCTAGCCCATCGCCCCCAGCTTGTTTAAATTCGGCGATCAATTTTCGCACCCAACGCCCTGTCATTTTGTAACGTAACGGATGAGCCACGCAAATCAAACCACCCGCTTGATGAGTAACCTCAATCGCTTCTGCCATTGAGCACCATTTCGGCTTAACGTAAGCGGATTTGCCAATGCCGAGATAGCGTTTAAAAGCCTGTTCTACATCTCGCACATAGCCCTGTTCCAGCAAAAAACGCCCGTAATGGGCTCGGGTAACTTCCCCCGGAGCGAGGGCTTTCGCCCCCTCGTAAGCGTTTGGAATCCCTGCTTTGGCGAGTTTTTCGCCGATTTCAACGGCTCGCTGTTCCCGTAAGATCCCTTGCTGATCGAGCAACGCCACCAGTTCAGCATTGGTTTCATCGACATTTAACGCCGCCAGATGAATACTTTTGCTTTCCCACAGGATCGAAATTTCCACCCCTGCGATAAAGCGGATCGGCTGATTTTGTGCCGCTTTTTTCGCTTCCGCAATGCCCGCAATGGTGTCGTGGTCAGTCAAAGCGAGCATTTCCACCCCTTGCTCAATGGCTCGCTGCACCAGTTCGGTGGGGGTTAAAATGCCGTCAGAGGCGGTGCTATGTGAATGTAAATCGTATTTCATTTTACTGTTTGTGTGGTAATTTTTGCCAGGTTACTTCATTGCGTAAATAGACGGGTTCGATTTCAACGGCTGATTTTACGTTACCCTGTATCACGTTTTGCATTGCCAACGGCAGCATATATTTTGCTGACGGCAACGTAATTTCGCTCACTACAAGCGGTAACTTCGCTTCGTTAAATTGCGGATACGCCGCCCAGCCTGTGCCGACCACCACCGTATCCGCCTGCGGTTGGAATTGGGCGATCGCTTTTTCTGGGGGGCAGACTTGTTCCGCCATCACTTCCAGCCACACCTCGCTCACTCGCTCAAACTGAGCGAAATAGACTTCGTTCATTCGAGCATCAATCAAGGCGATCACACTTTTCGCCCCGAGGGTTTGGTAGGCTTGTTCCGCCATTGTGAGCAAGTTGGAAACTGGCACAACGGGCAGTTCCGCCCCTAACGCCAAGCCTTGTGCCACGCCTACCCCCACTCGCACGCCCGTGAAACTGCCCGGCCCACGCCCGAAAGCGAGCGCGTCCACATTTTTGAGGGAAATACCCGCTTGTTGTAGCAGTTTGTCCACCATTGGCAAAATCCGCTGGGTGTGGCTACGAGGGCTAAGTTCATCTAAAAAAGTCGTTTGCCCCTGATGATAAAGAGCCACCGAACAAGCCTCGGTGGCGGTATCAAGGGCAAGAATGGTTTGATTGTTCATATTTTTTAATCTGTTATTGAGACACTCTCTCCCATTTATGGGAGAGAGACCGCTTGAAATACGTTCAGTATTTCAAGCAGAGAGAGGGCAACAAGCGGTGAGAATCTCGATAATTTTCACCCTCTCCCTGATTTTTCTTCTGAACGAAGAAAAATCTGTCCCTCTCCCGTAAACGGGAGAGGGTTTTGTTGAATAGTCGTTAAATTCTTGAAGTGGATTTATTATTCACCACGCAACGCACGGCGTTTTTCCACCGCTTCGGCAAGTTGGAATAACACTTTTTCGCTATCTTCCCAGCCGATACAAGCGTCTGTGATGCTTTGTCCGTAAACAAGTTCTTTGCCTTCCACCAAATCTTGGCGACCTTCGACCAAATGGCTTTCGATCATCACGCCCGAGATCAACATTGATCCGCCTGCGATTTGAGCCACCACATCGTTACACACATCAAGCTGACGTTTGAACTGTTTCTGACTGTTGGCGTGGCTGAAATCGACCATCACGTGCGGACGGCGACCTGATTTCTCAATGTCAGCACACACTTTGGCGACCGATTCCGCATCATAGTTCGTGCCGTTGTCGCCCCCACGCAAGATGATGTGGCAGTCGGCGTTACCTGCGGTTGAGACGATCGCTGAATGTCCGAATTTGGTTACGGATAAGAAATGGTGCGGCGATTCCGCCGAGCCAATCGCATCAAGGGCAATTTTCACGCCGCCGTTTGTGCCGTTTTTGAAACCGACCGCACAAGATAAGCCCGAGGCTAATTCACGGTGAACTTGCGATTCGGTGGTTCTCGCCCCAATCGCCCCCCAGCTCATAAAGTCCGCCATATATTGTGGCGTGATCATATCGAGGAACTCGCCCGCGGTTGGCACGGTGAGATCGTTGATGTCGAGCAACACCTCACGCCCAATGCGTAAGCCGTCATTCAAAGCGTAAGTTTCGTTCAAATAAGGGTCGTTGATTAAGCCTTTCCAGCCCACAGTGGTGCGTGGTTTTTCAAAGTAAACACGCATTACCACTTCCAAATTTTGGTTGATTTTCGGATTGGCACGCATTGCTTTGATTTTTTGTGCATATTCCAACGCCGCTTTTGGATCGTGGATCGAGCAAGGTCCGATTACCACTAACAAACGGTCGTCTGCACCGTGGATAATGTTATGCACCGCTTTACGAGCTTTTTCCACCGTTTCCGCCGCCACATCAGTCGCAGGGAAACGCTCTAACAACGCCACTGGCGGTAGTAATTCTTCGATTTTTTGAATGCGTAAATCATCGTTTTTGTAAGACATAAATCACTCTCTTATTATTGTGTTGCAAAAAATAATGCGGTGTAAAGTAGAGTAATCACCGCATAATGTCAAATGATTTCTGTACTATTTTACTAGTACAAGCCAATTTTTTACTTAACGGGCGGAAAAAGTGTTACAAACGCTTGGGTTGCCCGTCTGCAAGCCTTTTCTAAACCACGCCAAACGCTCGGCGGAAGATCCGTGGGTGAAGCTGTCTGGCACAACTCGCCCTTGACTTTGCTGCTGCAAGCGATCATCCCCCACCGCTTGGGCGGCACGGAACGCTTCTTCCACATCACCGTTCTCTAATTTGCCCTCACGCTGAATTTGCGAACCCCAAACGCCAGCGAAACAGTCCGCTTGTAGTTCCACATTCACGGAAATTTTATTCGCCGCCGCTTGATTGCGAGCCTGACGCTGCATTCGTTGGGTTTGCTCTGAAATACCGAGCAGATTTTGAACGTGATGTCCCACTTCGTGGGCGATCACATAGGCAAAGGCGAAATCCCCCGAGGCTTTCATTTGGCGTTTCATATCATCGTAAAACGAGAGATCTAAATAGATCTTCTGATCCGCAGGGCAATAGAAAGGTCCCATCACTGACTGCCCCGTACCACAAGCGGTTTGAGTTGCCCCACGATAAAGCACCAAAGTCGGCTCGCGGTAACGTTGTCCATTTTGTTGGAAATAGTTGCCCCAAATGCGTTCGGTAGTGGTAAGCACTTTACGAGAAAGACTATCTAGTGCAGCTTCTTCGGCGGAAACTTGGCGAGGCTGCGAGCTTTGTTGCTGGCTGTAACCGCTGTCGCTATACCCCATCAAACCGCTCAAATCGACCCCATAATACGCCCCGACCAGCAGAATAATCAGCCCTAGCACGCCCCCTTTGCCACGCCCCATCGACATTCGGCGACCACCGCCAAAGCCCGACTGACCACGGCGATCTTCCACATTTCGGCTTTCTCTTTCGTTTTCTAAACGCATTGCAATTTTCCTTTTCAATCAAAAAACGGGGCTATTGTAGCAAACAAGCAGTCGAATTTTTGAAAATTTTTAAGATAAAAGAAAGGTCGCCGTGGCGACCTTGAATGTTAATAGTATGGATAGCCTAAGCCGATCCCCGAATGATAGCGACCCCGCCCCCAACCGTAGCCGACCCCAAAGGTGGGGTAAACCGCTGGGTAGGCTCGTTTAATCACTTGCACTTTGGAGCGATTATCGCTTTGGTTTAACACCTCTTGCACCGCAGGATTTTCGGCGGTAATCGTTTTGCCCGAAGCCACCCGTTGCTGATATTCCTGCACGGCTTTCATATCCATTGGCACGGAACTTTGCTGATCAGGCGTGGCACAACCCGCCAACACGAGGGGAATGGCACATAACATCAATTTTTTCATCGTTTTTCCTCTGTTGATAAAAATTTTGCGGGATTAGACCGCTTGTTTGCGTTTTTGCTCACGGCGAAATCGCATTTTTTCGATTTCTCGCTGGATCTTTGGCGTGATCGGCTGGATCGGCTGCACAAAAATTTCCCCCTCAATCGGATTTTGTTGAATGGCAAGGTACATTTGATAAACCCGATATTTGCCGACATTATGTTGATTTTGAAAGAAATTTTCCATTCGGTAGATCTCGCACGCCATTCCCTGCCGTTCGGCTTGTTCACACAACGCTCGAATATACGCCACATTCACGCCCACATTGCTCAACACGATCAGCACCGCTTGATTGGCGTGCTGTTTGGCATAGTTCAAAGCATCTTGCACCGCCTGTTCCCCTTGCTGTTTTGCTTGTTTAAAGCGATCTTTCGTCCAATGATAATGTCCGTTTTCGCTGATAAAATGGTCGTTTTCAATATGAAAACAGACCCCTTGCGGCTGCTGTTGTTGAAAGGTGGCAATTTGGGTGTGGGCGAAAGTCGATTTGCCCGATCCCGAATGACCTCGCACGATAATCAATTTCTGCATAAAAATAAAAGGGCGTCAATCACGCCCTTTATTGTAGTCGATTATTCTTCTTCGCTAAACCGTTTCGCCTTATATTTCGGGCTCATTAGGTTGTCGAGGGAAAGAATATCATCGAGCTGTTCTTCCGTGAGTAAGCCACGTTCTAGCACCACTTCACGCACGCTACGCCCTGTTTTGGCACAAATTTTGCCGACAATATCGCCGTTGTGATGCCCGATAAACGGATTGAGATAGGTAACGATGCCGATTGAGTTAAACACATAGCTTTCGCAGATTTCACGATTGACCGTGATACCGTCAATACATTTATCACGCAAGTTCACGCAGGCGTTGGCGAGTAGGCTGATTGATTCAAACATCGCTTGCCCGATCACAGGTTCCATTACGTTGAGCTGTAACTGCCCTGCTTCGGCGGCGAAGGTAATGGCGGTGTCGTTGCCGATCACTTTAAAGCAAACTTGGTTCACCACTTCTGGCACAACGGGGTTCACTTTGGCTGGCATAATCGAAGAACCTGCTTGCAACTCTGGCAAGTTGATTTCATTCAAGCCTGCACGCGGCCCTGATGAAAGCAAACGCAGGTCGTTACACACTTTTGAGAGTTTGACCGCCGCCCGTTTTAATGCACCGTGCACCATTACATAAGCACCGCAGTCGGACGTTGCCTCAATCAAGTTTTCTGACAACACACACGGCAAGCCCGACACCTCTGACAGATATTTAACCGCCAGCGGTGCGTAACCCTCTGGGGTGTTCAAGCCCGTGCCGATTGCCGTTGCCCCTAAGTTCACTTCTAACAACAACTCCGCCGTGCGTTTGAGGTTGCGAACTTCTTCCTCTAACAACACAGAAAACGCCTTAAACTCTTGCCCCACGGTCATCGGCACTGCATCTTGTAACTGGGTACGCCCCATTTTTAGCACATCGGCAAATTCATTTGCTTTGTTATCGAAAGCGGTCTGTAAATAGCTAATTTTTTCAATCAGCTGACTAATGCTGTTGTAAACCGCCAAGCGGAAACCCGTTGGATAGGCGTCGTTGGTCGATTGGCTGGCATTGACGTGATCCATCGGATCTAAATGTTGATATTCGCCCTTTTGATAGCCCAAAATTTCTAACGCCAAATTTGCCACCACTTCGTTGGTGTTCATATTGACGGACGTGCCTGCCCCGCCTTGATAAACATCGGACGGGAACTGATCCATACAACGCCCTTTTTCAAGGATCTCATCGCACGCCGCCACAATCGCTTTGGCGATTTTTTTCGGAATCGCCCCCAACTCACCATTGGCAAGGGCGGTCGCTTTTTTGACCATTACCATTCCTCGCACAAACTCTGGCACATCGGAAATGGTGGTTTTGGAAATGTTAAAATTTTCCACGGCACGCAGGGTGTGAATCCCCCAATAAACGTGGCTCGGCACTTCACGCTCGCCTAATAAATCGTGTTCAACGCGTACGCTCATTTGATTTTCCTCTTAAAAATAGCTGGTAAATTTCGGGCGAGATCATAGAGTAAAAACGCATAAAAAAATGCGATCTAGATCGCATTTTTTCAGGATTTGAATAGGATATTATTTCATTATTCGGATTAGATTTTTTTATGATAAAAATTTGGTTAAACTTTTAAAAATCTGACCGCTTGCACTTATTTTTGTGATCGGGATCGACAAATTGAATATCCCTATTTGTGATTTGGTAGGAATTGAGGAATGATTTAAAAATACCCCTTGCAAAAACTTATAAAACCGATAATATCACTTATACAGCCCGATGATGAAAGAAATTATCTATCAGCCAAAGGCATTGAAACAGTTAAGGAAAATCCCGACCAAAGCCCACATTATTGAGAAATGCGAGGCGCTTAAACATTTTCCTTATTGCACAAATATCAAGGCTCTCATCAATCACCCTTACCAATATCGTTACCGTGTGGGCGATTACCGAGTTTTCTTTAATATCGTGGGAAATACAATGAATATTGTCTCAATTGAAGAGGTAAAAAAACGAGATGAACGCACTTACTGACATTCAATATATCAACGATGCAAAAGGCGAACCTGCCTTTGCCGTAATGCCATTATCCACCTTAAATTGGCTCAAACAAAAAGCCAACCTTGCTGACCCGCTCGAAACGGGCGTTCCCGAAGCGGTGGCAAAATTGGCGTTGCTGAACGATTATTCCGCCCTCAGAGCGTGGCGAGAGCATTTGGGCTTAACCCAAACGGAAGTGGCAAACCGTTTAGGCATTTCGCAATCTGCCTATTCCCAACACGAAAATTCCCAAACCTTACGCAAAAATACACGGATTAAAATCGCCAATGCGTTAGGTATCCACCCAAACCAGT
This sequence comes from Haemophilus paracuniculus, assembly GCF_002015115.1. Taxonomy (GTDB): domain Bacteria; phylum Pseudomonadota; class Gammaproteobacteria; order Enterobacterales; family Pasteurellaceae; genus Haemophilus_E; species Haemophilus_E paracuniculus. Next base: position 49,362 of record NZ_MUYA01000007.1, on the reverse strand, counting down.
TGGATTTTTAGGGCGAGCATAAACAACAAGCGGTAAGATTTCTTCAAATCTTACCGCTTGTATTTATTTTTGTGATCGGGATCGACAAATTGAAACTGAGGCTTTGCATTTGGGAAAGTTTTGATAGATGATTTTTCGTACTAAATTCGATAATGTCCATCTTAGACAAAGAGAAAAATGAACGACAAATCAGAAAACTTTTACGCTATTGACGAAGGGCAATGTATCAAAATTCAGGTGTCTGATGTTGATTATACGGTGGTATTTCATCGCCAATCCGCTGAATTTTTTGAAGATGATATAGAAAAAATGCTTATAAATTACCAAACAATTTATAGCATTGTATTTGCTGTTTCCGAATATATTGAAGATTTCAACTATCAAGGCGATTTATATGCCCCACCTAAAAATGCGAAAATCAACGAAAATACATTAACCTTTCCATATTACAAGAAAAATTAAAACAAGTGATATTTCAACATTATCAAACATATCAACCAGATTGCTATGTATTTGCAGGTAATAGCCCTGCCCACACTAAGTGGTATCATAAAATCTGTTTAAATCTTGATCCATTTTTGCTAGACTTTAACGTTGAAAGTCGCTTAGGAAAAAACCAAGATACTTTCATTGTAAAAACGCCACTCTTTTTACAGAAGGAAAACGATAATGCAACCAACTAAAAAATTAAGCAGCAAAGAATTAAATTATAAAATTATTCAAGATGCCAAAAAAGCGTATCACCGAGCCTTACAAACGGAAAGTGTTACCACAGCGAAACAGCACGAAAAGAAACACTAAATAGTTAAAAACAACAAGCGGTAAGATTTTGTGAAATCTTACCGCTTGTTTCATTATTGAGTAATTATTTCCAAATTTCTGGATCAACACCACGTTTGATTAACTCTGGGTGATCGTCAATTTTAAATACTGGCTCTTGCCCTGCACGGATTTGGCGTTGGTAGTCTTTGAGCAATAACCAGACGATTGGGGCTAAAATCACAATCGAGACTAAGTTGATCATCGCCATTGACGCCATTACTGTATCGGCGAACGCCCATACGATACCGCCGTCTCGCACTGCACCGAAATAGACGAAGAACAACACCACAAGGCGGAAGCCTAATACGAAACCTGCACGGTTGCGAATGTAGCGAATGTTGCTTTCGGCGTAAGCGTAGTTACCGATGATTGAGGTAAAGCAGAATAGCAACAAGATGAACGCAAGGAAGTGTAAACCGAACTCGCCTAGGTGGAATGAGAGGGCGGTTTGGGTGAGTGAGATACCACGCAGGCTTTCGCTGCCGTAGTTGTCGGACATCAAGATGATGATTGCGGTACAGGTACAGACCACAATGGTATCGACAAACACGCCGAGCATTTGGATTAAACCTTGGCTGGCTGGGTGCTTCGCGTCAGAAGTTGCCGCTGAGTTTGGGGCTGAACCCATACCTGCTTCGTTTGAGAACAAGCCACGTTTGATCCCCATTAGCATTGCTTTTGAGAATAACGCCCCGAACATACCGCCTGCCATTGCCGAGAAGTCAAAGGCTTTGCTGACGATGTCGCTCAACACTTCTGGCACTTTTTCGATGTTCATTCCTAAAATGATTACCGCCATAATTAGGTAGAACAACGCCATTGTTGGTACGACTTTCGCCGACACTTGCCCGATACGTTTTACCCCACCGAAGATGATTAAGCCTGTTAAAACGACAAGGGCAATCCCGACTAGATTGGCGTCCCAGCCCCACGCGTTACGGCTTGCCTCAACAATCGAGTTGGCTTGCACCGCATTGAACGCAAAACCGAAAGTGAAAATCAAGGTGATCGCAAAGGCAATCGCTAACCAACGAGATTTCAAGCCTGCGGTGATATAGTACGCAGGGCCGCCACGGAACATTCCGTTTGGATCACGCACTTTGTAAAGTTGAGCGAGGGAAGATTCGGCAAAGGCACTGCTCATTCCGATCAATGCCGTGATCCACATCCAGAACACCGCCCCTGGCCCGCCTAACGCAATCGCCGTTGCTACGCCACCGATGTTACCCACACCGACACGGCTCGCCAAGCCTGTGGTAAAGGCTTGGAACGGGGTTAAAGAGTCGCCCTCTGCGGTGCGACCGCCCCACATTTCACGCAAACTTTGCGGTAATAAACGCAGTTGGACTAAGCCCGTGGTAATGGTAAAAAATAACCCCACGCCCAAAAGCGTAATCACCGTTACGTCCCAAAGTGGCCCGTCAAAAGTCTCAACGATCCACGTCAGCACGCCCTCAAAACCAGCAATAATGCTATCCATTGTAAGATCCTCTAAGGTTAAGTTGAAAAAATAATTTCCGCATTGTAATGATTTTTTAACGATTGAAAAGTTATTTTAATCATTTTTATAAAAAAAATTAGGGTTGTTTCCGCAACCCTAACTTTTTTTATTTGAAAACCGCCCAAACAGGACAGTGGTCAGACGGCTTTTCCATTGCACGAATTTCGTGATCGATCCCCACTTCTACGCACTTTTCTGCCAACATTTGGCTGGCAAGAATCAAGTCAATCCGTAGCCCGCGGTTGTCGTCAAAGCCTTTTGAGCGGTAATCAAACCACGAAAATTGGTCGCAAGCGGTCGGATTCGCTTGGCGGAATGTATCGACTAAACCATAGCCGTGCAAACGCTCCAACCATTCCCGTTCTTCGGGTAAGAACGAACATTTGCCGTCTCGCAACCAGCGTTTGCGGTTTGGCTCGCCGATGCCGATGTCGAGATCGGTCGGGCTGATGTTCATATCGCCCATAATCACAATCGGATTTTGCGGATTGAGTTCGCTTTCCAAATAGCGTTGCAAATCGGCGTAGAATTTTTGTTTGGCAGGGAATTTGGTTTCGTGGCTACGATTTTCCCCCTGCGGAAAGTAGCCGTTTAGCACGGTCAGCACGCCGAACGGGGTTTCTAAATCCGCCATAATCATTCGTTTTTGAGCGTCCGCCTCGTCCGTTGGGAAACCTTTTCGCACCGCCAACGGTTTTTGCTTCGTCAGCAACGCCACCCCATAATGCCCTTTCTGCCCGTGATGAAAAACGTGGTAGCCGAGATGATTAACGAGATCATAAGGAAAATCCTCGTCCGCCACTTTGATTTCCTGCAAACCGATCACATCGGGCTGATGTTTAGCGATTAACGCCTCTAACTGGTGCGGTCTTGCCCGCAAGCCATTGATATTAAAAGAGATAAATTTCATTTTCTTCCTTAATAAAATAACAGGGACACTATTCAGCGTCCCTGCAAGCGGTGAGATTAACGAAAATTTTAAGAGATCCTACCGCTTATTGCCTAGCACGGCAAGCCGTACTAGGTTATCAATTATTCAGGGACGTTGTCCCTGTTTGATCCCCCGTCATTTTGCGTTGAGCGGTTTCGTCAATTTCAAGGTCAATTTGTACTGTTTGAGCCAGCTTGCTGGCGAGTTTACAAATTGACCGCAGAAATTAGAAACAAGCGAAACATCAGCAAAATGCTCGGGGGCGTGTTTCTTTGGTTACTTTCTTTGCACAAGCAAAGAAAGTAACAATTTCAAACAAGGGGTACGATTTCTGAAAATATCCCCTTATCTATTGCAACAGCCTATTTACAACACCATCGCCGCAATCCACCCAAACACTAACAATGGAATGTTGAAGTGGATAAAGGTTGGCACAACAGAATCCCAAATGTGGTCGTGTTTGCCGTCTGCGTTCAAGCCTGATGTTGGGCCTAAGGTCGAATCCGAGGCTGGCGATCCTGCATCGCCCAATGCGGCGGCTACGCCGATAATTGACATTGTGGCAAGCGGTGAGAAACCGAAAGAAACACACAATGGCACATAAATGGAGGCGATAATCGGCACGGTTGAGAATGATGAACCGATTCCCATTGTAATCAACAAGCCCACCACCAACATTAACAAGGCTGCCATTTCTTTGCTGGCGATTGCCCCTTTCAAGCCTTCCACTAAGGCTGCCACGCCGCCCGTTGAGTTTACTACGCTGGCATAGCCCGAAGCGGCAATCATCACAAAGCCGATCATCGCCATTAAGCGTAGGCCCTCTTGGAAAATATCGTTACTCTGTTTGAGTTTGAACACGCCACCGAGGGCGAAGATGATCAAGCCAACCAAACCACCAATAATGGTTGAGCCTGTCGCTAACTGCACGCCACAAGTCGCAATAATCGCAAAAATGCTAATGCCGATGTGGAATGATTTAACCTTTGCCACACGTTCGGCAATATCGTCCGCGGTTGGTTCTTGGCGATCTTCCACATAAGAACGCGGTTTGCGGTAAGAGACAAAAAACGCAAACAGCAAACCCACAATCATTCCCGCCACAGGAATTGCCATTGCTTTGGTCATTTCCGCCGTGGAAGCGACTAAATTAAAGCTCTGCCCTGCTTGGTTGATATTCTTCACCAAAATGCTTTCAATAAAGATCAACCCGAAGCCCGCTGGAATCAACATATAAGTCGCCGTTAAACCAAAAGTCAAGGCACACGCCACCGCACGGCGGTCGATTTTGAGCTGATTCATTACGCTCAACAAAGGTGGAACAAGGATAGGAATGAAAGCGATGTGAATTGGAATCAAGTTTTGTGAGGACATTGAGAACGCTACCAACACAAATAATACCGCATATTTGAACCACATCACGGAACGACCAGACGGACGCTGACCGAACGATTTAATCACTTTATAAGCGAGCAAATCCGTTACACCAGAGCGAGAAAGGGCAATCGCAAACGCCCCTAACACGGCATAATTCATCGCCGTTTCCGCCCCACCGCCTAAACCGCCCGTGAAACTTTTAATCGTTTTAGTGAGTGCATCAAAAAGCCCTGCACCGTCCACCCCATAATTACCAATAAGCCCACAAGTGAGAGCAGCAATAATTAACGCAATTACCACGTTGATTCTGAGCAAACTCAGCCCCAACAGCACGATAATTGAGATAACAACTTCATTAGATAACATTGTGTTTGACCTCAAAATTATAAAAATAAAAGAAAGGCTACAATTTAACGCAAAATTTCACGAGATCAAGCATTATTTTGAAGGAATGAAAAAAATCCACCCCCATTTGTGGGGATTATCTCTGCTAAAATAAGAACGGAATTTGAATTGGGGTGTCTTGATTGGAATGAAATAGTAAATTTCCAAAAATCTTACTCCTTGTCTGGGATTGTTAGGGCGGATATAAAATCCGCCCCTACGAACGATTATTTGCTCGAACAAAAATCCCCCGTCATTTTGCGTTGAGCGGTTTCGTCAATTTCAAGGGCAATTTGTACTGTTTGAGCTTGCGAAGCAAGCGAGTTTACAAATTGACCGCAGAAATTAGAAACAAGCGAAACATCAGCAAAATGCTCGGGGTCGCATTTCTTTTTGGTTACTTTTTCTTTGGCGAAGCAAAGAAAAAGTAACAGAACCCAAACAAGCGGTAGGATTTCCAAAAATTTCCACAAAACACACAAAAAACAACAAGGAACAAAATGCAACTTATTGAAATTTCAAATTTAAATAAATATGTGGGCAATGCCGAAAACCCTGCTCATATTCTGAAAAATATCAATCTCACCATTCAGCAAGGGGATTTTGTGGCGATTATCGGGGCTTCGGGGTCGGGGAAATCGACTTTGATGAACATTTTAGGCTGCCTTGATACTGCAAGTAGCGGCTCGTATAAAATTGACGGGGTGGAAACCCAATCCCTCAATGCGGATCAACTTTCCGATCTTCGCCAACGCAAATTTGGCTTTATTTTCCAACGCTATAACCTGCTTTCCGCCCTCAATGCCACCGAAAATGTAGCGTTGCCAGCGATTTATGCGGGGATTGAAAGCCAAACTCGCCTCGCTCGTGCCAAGCAACTGCTCGGCAAATTGGGGCTTGCGGATAAAATTCAGCACAAGCCCAACCAACTTTCAGGGGGACAACAACAGCGAGTGAGTATCGCCCGTGCCTTGATGAACGGGGGCGAAATCATTTTAGCGGACGAACCCACGGGGGCGTTGGATTCCCACAGCGGCGAAACGGTATTAGAAATTCTGCAAGAACTGCATCAAGAGGGGCATACTCTGATTATGGTAACCCACGATCCGAAAATCGCCGCCCACGCCAAACGGATCATCGAGATCAAAGACGGCGAGATTATCCGTGATGAACGCCAACAACCACTGGTGGAACAGCCGAAAAATCTGACTCAAACCGCCTCAAAACCCCGTTTTCTCGATCAACTTTACGAATCGTTCAAAATGGCGACCAGTGCGATTATGGCTCACAAGCTACGGGCAATGCTGACAATGCTCGGCATTATTATCGGGATCGCTTCGGTGATCTCGGTAGTGGCGTTGGGGAAAGGCTCGCAACAGCAAATTTTGTCAAGCATTAACAATCTCGGCACGAACACAATGGACATTATGAACGGCACGGGCTTTGGCGACCGCCGAGCCAATCTCACCAAAAATCTCTCGATCAGCGATGCGGAAATGCTTGCCAAACAAAATTTCGTGGCAAGCACCACGCCGAGCAGTTCCCTCAGTACCACCATTATTCACGGCAACAAGGCGGTTTCCGCTTCCGTGCGTGGCGTGGGCGAGCAATTTATGGATGTGAAAGGCTTGAAATTGGTGGCGGGGCGTTTTTTCAGCCAAGAGGAAGTGGCGAATGCCGCCCAAGTGATTGTGATCGACCCGAATACGCAAAAATCCCTCAATCTAAACCAACCCCTTGATCAGATTATTTTGATCGATAAAAAGCCCGTCAAAATCATCGGCGTGGCGGAACAATCAAACACAATGAACCAAAGTAGCCTCGTGCTTTGGACGCCTTACACCACCCTAATGCAACGGATTTCGGGCGAGAAAAAAATTGATGCCTTGACCGTAAAAATCAAAGACGATGTGGAAAGCCAAACCGCCGAAAAAAGCATCACCGAACTACTCACGGCAAAGCACGGCAAAAAAGATTTCTTCATTATGAACAGCGACACGATCAAACAAACCATTACCAGCACCACCAACACAATGACCCTGCTAATTTCCTCGATTGCCTTGATTTCCCTAATTGTGGGCGGGATTGGCGTGATGAACATAATGTTGGTTTCGGTAACAGAACGCACCAAAGAAATCGGCGTGCGAATGGCAATCGGGGCAAAACAAGGTAACATCTTGCAACAATTTTTAATTGAAGCAATCCTAATTTGCCTGCTCGGTGGCGTAATCGGCATTTTGCTGGCGGTGGCGATTATCCTCAGCTTCAACACCCTCGGTTCAGATTTCAAAATGATGCTATCGCCCGAATCCGTGATTGTCGCCGTCCTCTGCTCAACCCTAATCGGCGTGCTGTTCGGCTATATCCCCGCCCGCAACGCTTCACATCTCAACCCAATCACGGCGTTGGCACAAGAGTAAGCTATTGCAAAGGGTAGGATTCTGCGAAATTTTTCGTAAAATCCTACCCCTTGTTTCGTTATTTTTTCAGCAACCCTTTCTTTTGCAAGAATGGCAAAATATGCGGGCGGACGGGTTGGTTTAGGGTTTTGCGAACGCCGTCTAGCCACGAGAGGGCTTTGCCTGAGCGAGCTTGATAGTAATCCGTGAGTTCCGCATCGTATTGCTCAAACACCGTTTGTTCGAGGGGTTGATAGCGGTTTTCGTGGCAAACTAAGGCTTGCGGGAAGCGAAGTTTGAGCATCGGATCTTGATCGGGATAGCCCAAACATAAGCCAACCAACGGCACGCAGTAATCCGGCAAGCCGAGCAATTCCGCCACCTGTTCAATTTGGTTGCGTAACGCCCCGATGTAAACGCCCCCTAGCCCTAGGGATTCGGCGGCTAACAGCACATTTTGAGCCATAATGCCGGTATCGACCGCCCCGATTAAACTCACTTCCGCCCAATCGAGTTAGGCTTCGGGGTTGAGCTGTTTGTGTTTGTGAAAATCAATGCAGAACACCAAAAATTCGGCACACTCTTTCACATACACCATTCCCGATGCGGTGGCGAGGGCTTCTCGCAGTTGCGGATCGGTGATCCGAATAATGCTCACACATTGCAGATGATTTGAGGTTGAGGCTTGTCGCCCTGCATCAATCAAGGTGTCAAACAGTTCAGGTGCGATGGGCTGGTTGGTAAATTTCCGAATGGAACGGTGAGATAGGATCGTTTCAAGAGTCGGTTTGCTATTCATTTTATCCTCAATGATAAAAAACCGCTTGCGAAACAAGCGGTCTGTTATTTGAAAATTTAGGCGTTAAACATCGCCGAGATCGATTCTTCGTTGCTGATACGGCGGATCGCTTCGGATAACATTCCCGATAAGGTTAGCACTCGTACTTTATTGAGGGCTTTGATTTCATCGGTGAGCGGAATGGTGTCGGTTACCACTACTTCGTCTAAGGCTTCGTTGGCGAGGTTTTTGGCTGCCGTGCCAGAGAATACGGCGTGGGTGGCGTAGGCGAACACGCGTCTTGCCCCACGTTCTTTCAAGGCTTCCGCCGCTTTCACCAGCGTGCCGCCCGTGTCGATCATATCATCAACGAGGATACAATCTCTGTCCGCCACGTCGCCGATGATGTGCATTACTTGTGCCACGTTCGCTTTCGGACGGCGTTTGTCGATGATCGCCATATCGCTGTCGTTGAGCAATTTGGCAATGGCTCTGGCACGCACCACACCACCGATGTCTGGCGACACTACAATCGGGTTCACGAGGTCGATTTTTCTTAAAATGTCGTCAATTAAGACTGGCGAGCCGAACACGTTATCCACTGGCACATCAAAGAAACCTTGAATTTGCTCGGCGTGTAGATCGCAGGTTAAAACGCGATCCACCCCCACGCTAGAAAGGAAATCCGCCACCACTTTGGCAGTGATTGGCACACGCGCCGAACGCACACGGCGATCTTGGCGAGCATAGCCGAAATAAGGGATTACCGCCGTAATACGCCCTGCGGAAGCACGGCGTAAAGCGTCCACCATTACAATCAATTCCATAAGATTATCATTCGTTGGTGCACAGGTTGATTGCACAATGAAAATGTCGCCACCACGCACGTTTTCATTGATTTGCACTTGAATTTCGCCATCGCTAAAACGCCCAACAGTTGCGTCCCCCAAAGAGATGTAAAGACGTTCTGCAATACGTTTAGCCAGTTCTGGCGTTGCGTTTCCCGCAAAGAGTTTAATATCAGGCATTGGAATTGACCTCAGGTTTAGGAAAGTAAAAGAAGTTGTTGATGTAGCGGCGAGCGATTCTGCCCTTTTGCCACAAAGCCCTGCACGTTGTCGGGCTTGATTGCCAAGACGCGTTCCGCCTCGGCTTTCGATTCAAATTCGGCAAACACACAAGCCCCCGTGCCAGTGAGCCGAGTCGGGGCGTATTGTATCAACCAAGCGACAAGATCTTCAACCTCGGAATAATGATCTCGCACAATTTTTTCGCAATCGTTTTCCCATTGGCTGTTCAAAAGTTCCGCAAGCGGTCGTTTTGGGGTATTTCTCGGCAGTTCGGGATCGCCAAACACCACCGCCGTAGAAATGGACACTTCGGGTTTAAGCACCAAATACCACTTCTCAATCGGCTCACAAGGGGTTAATTTTTCGCCCACCCCCTCGGCAAAGGCGGCTTGCCCTCGCACGAAAATCGGCACATCCGCCCCCAACTGCAAGCCCAATTCGGCAAGCTGTTCAAGGCTTAGCCCCGTTTGCCATAAATGATTTAGCCCAACTAAAACGGTCGCCGCATTAGACGATCCACCGCCCACGCCACCGCCCATTGGCAGGCGTTTGGTAATGCCGATCTTGGCACCACGCTGGCAAGCGGTGCGATCCTGCAAAATTTTTGCGGCTCGGTAGATTAAGTTTTGCTCGGTCGGCACGCCCTCAATTTCGTTCAGTAGCACGATTTCAGGGCTGTCGCTGATTTCAAAACTCAATTCATCGCCATAATCCAAAAATTGAAACAGGGTTTGCAATTCGTGGTAGCCATCTGACCGCTTGCCGTTGATATATAAGAATAAATTGAGCTTGGCAGGGCTGGGTAATAGGGTTTTCATCAATAGGTCCATTGATCGATACGGATTTTCAAGGTCTGCTCGCCACTTTCTAGCACGATGAGCTTCGGCAAATTCGGCGTGCGATTTTCGTGATATTCCACATAGCTCGCCTTCCAGCGTTGCCCGTTGATCGTGTAGTCAAATTGGGAAAGTTGGCGTTTTTCGTTCACCACATAATCGCCATTTTGCTCGGGCTGCCCCTTCACCCAATAGGCAAACTGATCAATCGGAAACGACACCCCGATAATCTCTTTCATCAACGCATCGACATCCGCATCAGAACGAGAATTGCCCTCGCTATCGGAAATGGTCAAACCACGGCTATTGCGTTGCAATTTGAGGGATTTGCTCGAAAGGTTGGAAGAAAGCTCTAACCCGAACTGAGTTGGCGTTTTGTATTGCCAAACGAAGTGGGAAGAAAAACGCTCATCGGGCGAAATATAACCAAACTGCCCTTTGGCTTGATAGCCCTTGATTTGAGCGAGTTGAGCAAGATGTTGCTGCCATTGCGGATCGTTTTTCGAAATTTGCACCGTCGGCTTTTGCACTTCGGTCGGGGCATCTAACACGGAATTACACGCCGTCAGCACCAACACCGCCGAAAGAGAGAGAAATTTTGTCAGTTTTTTCATAGGATTTTGTCGTAAAAAATAAGGTGGCTATTTTATACAAGCGGTGGGGTTTTGCCAAATTTTTCAAAATCTAACCCCTTGTAAAAAACGCCCCTCTTTTTGAGGGGCGGATTTTTAGTAAAACGCTTTTTTCGCTTTTTGTAATTTGCGGTAGGCGTTGAGCAGTTTTTGGTGAGCCTGCATATTTTCGAGGGTTTCGTCCGAGGCGGTTAAGCCGTGGAACGGGTTGCCGCCCTGCACGGCTTTCCACGCGAAATCGACCGCTTGTGAGCCGTACATTTTGTCGAACACCATTCGATATTGTGCTGGTTCGCGATTTTCATCGAGGAACAATTCAATGGTTTGGATTAAGCAACGGTAGTAGTTGTTGCGTTCTGGGGTGAACACGCTGGCGTTCATATTTGCTGTCCAGTTTGCCCAATCTAACGCTTCTTCCAAATTGCCGAGGGCAAGGTGCAACATTGATTTGAGTTCGCCGATCCGCAAGGTTTGCAATGCCGAGCCTTTTTCCGCCACCACGCCGATAAATTCACGCACACGGGTTAAGTCGTCAATGCCCTGCTCGTCCAACTCATCAAGCAATTCTTGATAAGTTTCTTGATCGTGGTGGAAATGCGGTAGGTCGAGCAAAATCTCACGCCAATCCATTCCCATATTGTTGTTGGCGTAAATCAGATCATCGGACGGATAGATGTTCGACATACTCGGGGCGAGGATTCGGCAGGCATACACGCCCAAATGCTCGTAATCCATAATGTAAACAGGCTGTTCGTGCTTGTTGAAAATCGCCATTAGGTTAGTAAATTCTTGCTCGGTCGTGCCAGAAAAATCCCAATGCACGAATGGATAATCGGCATCACGCTTGAAAAGATCCCACGAAATCAGACCGCTTGAATCAATGAAATGGGTTTCCATATTCGCATCTTCCGCCACATCATCATTGTTGAAAGACGGTGGGGCGAACACGTCTAAATCTTTAAGGCTACGCCCTTGCAACAATTCGGTTACGGTACGCTCAAACGCCACTTGGAAATTCGGGTGAGCGCCGAATGAGGCGAAACAAGTGCCGTTGCTTGGGTTGAGCAAAATCACGCAAATCACAGGAAATTCGCCACCGAGTGAGGCATCGTAACAGAGGATCGGGAAGCCCTCTTGCTCTAATTTTTCGATTGAGGCTTTGATGGTTGGGTAGCCGTCAATCACGCTTTGCGGAATTTCTGGCAGGCTAATCGCTTCCGTGATAATCCGATTTTTCACAAAACGCTCAAACACTTCCGATAAACCTTGTACGCGAGCCTCATTTTTGGTGTTTCCCGCCGACATTCCGTTCGACACAAACAAGTTCGCCACAATGCTTTGCGGAATGTAAACCGTTTGCTGATCGTGCTGGCGGATATATGGCAACGCCACAATGCCACGCTCAGGGTTACCCGATTGCAGATCGATCAATAAATCTGGGGTTAGCTCGCCGTTTGGATCGAAATAGCTACGCAAAAACGGATCTAAAATCCCCTCAGGCAAGGTTTCCTCATCTTCAATCGCAAACCATTTTTCGGTTGGATAGTGAACGAACTCGCCCTCAGCAATCTCTTTGCCGAGGTAGAAATCCGCCCAGAAATAGTTGGTGGAAAGACGCTCAAAATACTCGCCCAACGCCGATGCCAACGCCGCTTTTTTGCTCGCCCCTTTGCCGTTTGAGAAACATTGCGGACAATCCGCATCACGAATATGCACCGACCACACATTCGGCACAGGGTTGAGCCACGAGGCTTCTTCAATGTTAAAGCCGAGATTTTTCAGTTTTTGCTGGAAAGAGGCAATGCTATCTTCAAGGGCTGCATCTTTCCCTAAAATAAAGGTTTGTTCAGTCATTTTATGCTCGTTTGAATAGTGAAAAAAATCGTGTAAGGGTAGCAGATTATCCGTTGGATAACAACGCAGACCAACTGGCAAGCGGTCGGTTTCTGCGAAATTGTTTAAAATCAAAACTTACTTTGCTATCAATAAACCACCATTTCATCACTATGCACCGCAACCGATCCAAATTCATAGCCGAGCAAGGTTTCGATTTCTTGGGATTTTTTGCCTTTGATTTTGCGTAACGCTTCGCTGCTGTAACGGGCGATTCCTAACGCAATCGCTTTGCCGTTTTGGTTGAAAATTTTGATCACTTCGCCGCGGGTAAATTCCCCCTCGACATTTTGTACCCCAACGGGTAGCAGCGATTTGTGTTGTAATAATGCCTGCTCTGCCCCTTGATCGACCACCACCGACCCCGCTTGTGGGGCGGCGAAAAGCCACTGTTTTCTGCCCTCTAATCTATCCGCTTGTACGAGGAAGCGAGTGCCAATTTCCTGCCCTGCGGCGAGTTCCAACAACACATTCGAGCGAGATCCCGCGGCAATCAAGGTTTCCACCCCCGAGCGGGTGGCGATTTCGGCGGCGGTAATTTTGGTAAACATTCCGCCCGTACCTAAGCCCGACACAGCCCCACCTGCAATTTGGCGGATTTCTGGGGTGATTTTTTCCACCACAGCTAACCGTTTTGCATTCGGGTTCGATCTCGGATCGCTATCAAACAAACCCTCTTGATCGGTCAATAAATAGAGCTGTTCCGCTTGGGCGAGAATGGCGACCAACGCCGATAAATTATCGTTATCGCCCACCTTGATTTCAGCGGTTGCCACCGCATCATTTTCGTTGATCACGGGGATAATATGCTGATCCAGCAAGGCGTTGAGGGTATCCCTCGCATTCAAAAAACGCTCACGATCTTCCAGATCCGCACGGGTCAGCAACATCTGCCCGATATGAATCCCATAAATGCCGAACAGACTTTCCCACACCTGAATCAACTGGCTCTGCCCCACCGCGGCTAAAAGCTGTTTCGAGGCAATGGTCGGCGGCAATTCCCGATGCCCCAAATAATCACGCCCCGCAGCAACCGCCCCCGAGGTTACCACAATCACACGGTATTGCTGTTGATGAAGTTGGGCGATTTGTTTAACAAGTTCCAACATCGCAGGGCGACTAAGGCTTTTTGTGCCTTGCGTCAGCGTACTTGTGCCGAATTTAATCACAATGGTCTTTGACATCATTTTTTCCTTTCACAAAAATTTCGCCAAAATTAGCATTTTTATCTGTTAAAATCACGCCCAAATTTCACTAAATATCCAAATTATGCAACTTAGTTTAATTGTCGCCCGCACTCTCAATCACGTGATCGGACACAAAAACCAAATGCCGTGGCATTTGCCCGTGGATCTCGCGTGGTTTCGCCAAAATACCCTCGGCAAACCCGTGATTATGGGGCGGAAAACCTATGAATCCATTGGTCGCCTACTGCCAAAACGCCCGAATATTATTCTCTCTCGTAACGATTTTCAGATTGAGGGGGCTTACGCCGCCCAAAGCCTTGAACAAGCGGTGGGATTAGCCAAAAATTTAACCGATAGCCCCGAAATAATGATTATCGGCGGCGGCGAGTTGTTCAAACAAGCCCTGCCCATTGCGGATAAACTCTACCTCACCGAAATCCAAGCAGAACTGAACGGCGACACTTTTTTTGAATTTGACGAATCCGCGTGGCGAATTGAAAGCGAGCAATGGTCGGAAATTGATGAACAAAATCCTTATCGGTGTCGGTTTATGATTTTGAACAAGCGGTAAGATCCCCAAAAATTTTGAAAATCTAACCGCTTGTAAAGAAAATAGGACGCTTTATGCGTCCTATTTTTTATGGGATTATCTCGCTAACACTTCCCGTTTATTACGGCTGTCGGGCGGGGATATGATGCCTTGGGCTTCGAGCTGGTCGATGATTCGGGCGGCTCGGTTGAAGCCAAGTTGGAATCGGCGTTGAATACCGCTGATTGAGGTTACGTTTGATTCCACCACGAAAGCGGTGATTTCATCAAACAGCGGATCGAGGTCGCCACCGACATTTGGGCGAGCATCATCGTCCATTTCATCATCTGGCGAGTCTAAAATGCCGTCAAGGTAGTTTGGTTTGCCCCTTGCTCGCCAGTTGTCGGCGATTCGTTGCACTTCATCATCTTTCATAAACGCACCGTGAACGCGGATAATGTCAGGGCTGCCCGATTCGGAATAGAGCATATCGCCGCGTCCGAGTAGGGCTTCCGCACCGCCTGAATCCAAAATGGTGCGAGAGTCAATTTGGCTCGCCACCGTGAACGCAATACGGCTTGGAATGTTCGCTTTGATTACGCCTGTGATCACGTCCGTAGAAGGGCGTTGGGTGGCGAGGATTAGGTGAATCCCCACCGCTCGGGCTTTTTGGGCGATTCGCATAATATGGGCTTCCACCTGTTTGCCCGCCGACATCATCAAATCGGCAAATTCATCGACAATCAGTACAATGTAGCTCAATTTTTCTAGCGGCGGTGGCATTTTGTCCATTGAATCCCCTGGTCGCCACGTTGGATCAGGGATCGGCAAATTCATTTCCGCTGCTTGGTCGATTTTTTCGTTATAGCCCTCAATGTTGCGGACTTTCAAATGGCTTACCAGTTGATAACGGCGTTCCATTTCGTCCACCGCCCAACGCAGGGCGTTTTCCGCTTTTTTCATATCGGTTACCACTGGGGTCAAAAGGTGCGGAATATCATTATAAATCGAGAGTTCCACCACTTTCGGGTCGATCATAATAAAGCGAACTTGTTCTGGCGAAAGTTTAAATAGTAGGCTCAAAATCATTGTATTGACCCCAACGGATTTACCTCCCCCCGTCTGCCCTGCCACCAGCAAGTGAGGCATTTTCGCCATATCCACCACAATCGGCTCGCCACTAATATCCTTGCCTAACGCCATTGGCAAAATCGCTTTGCTGTTGCGGAACGCATCGCTGTCGATCACATCACGCAGCCACACGGTTTCACGCTGTTTATTCGGGGTTTCAATCCCCATAAACGGCTTACCTGGTACGACTTCGGTAATGCGGATCGCCTTGAATACCAATTCACGGGCAAGATCCCCCGCCAAGCCCATAATTTTTGAGGCTTTGACCCCAGCGGCAGGCTTGATTTCATAACGGGTAACCACAGGCCCGATCAACACGTCTTCCACCGTGGCTTTGATCCCGAAATTCGACAAGGCGTCTTCAATTCGTCTGGACGTTTCCAAAATTTCTGCTTCCGTAACCTGCTGGGTTTGCGGCGGAACGCTATCCAACAAATCAAGGGTTGGCAATGGGGTGGTTGGTTTTTCCACCGTCGTTTTTCCCTGTAATAGTGGGTGGATAAAACTGTCGCCATAGCCACCGTTCGGATAGTGCGGTGCAGGTTTTTGCACGGGTTCAGTAGGCTGACTTGCGGTTAAATTCACTTTTGGGGCGACTTCTGGTTGAACCCTTGGGGCAGTTGCAGTTTCTGCTACTTTTGTCGTTTCCACCGCTGTCGCAACTTCCGCTACGGGCTGAATGGTCGGTAATTCCACCTTTAATGGGGGAACGGCAACCGTTGGGGCTGGCGTTTCGACAATCGGGCTAGATGTTCTCGGTTCTTCCGCAGGTAGATTGATTTGGAACGGCTGTTCCGCCACTGTTTCCGTTGCCATTGCCACAGAAGAACGAGGTTCAATCCCCAATTCACTCGCTAACGGATCGTCCCCACGAGGTTTGAGGCGAATGGTTGGCAAGGTCGGCTCTGGTTGTGCCGTGCTAACAAAAGGTTTTTCCGCTTCTGGTTCGATCGGTGTTGCCACTGCAAGGGGTTCGATAGGCGGAACATTGACAGTCGGCAATGGCGTTGGGTTTTCCACACGAAATTGCGACACATTGGTTAAATGTTCAGGCTGAAAGGTTGGCACGTTAAAAGTCGGCGGATTGGTTTTATTCTGCACCGCTGGCGGAACGGGTTCGGTCGGCTCGACCGTTTCCGCTGTGGTTTCTGGCGTAGGCGAAGGACGCAATCCGCTGATGCGTGGACGAGGGAAAATGCTCGTATCCGTCATCGCTTGATCCAAAGGTGGGGCTTGAAATTTCCCCTCATTCGCAAGGGGTGGGTTCTCAGCTAAAATTGGCGAAGAAATTTGCGTAGAACTGACCGCTTGTTCCCTTTCATTTTGCGGATTTTCAGCGGATTTTGGGGCAAGATCTTCCCTTGGATCAGTCAGCCAACGCATAAATTGGCTTGCTAATTTAATTAGGGTCTGACCCGAACTAAAATAGAACCCTGCCACCGCCAGCAAAAGGGCGATCAGCAATCCGCCAATCGTTCCTAAAAAAGAAAAGCCATTGAGCAACATTCCACCAATCGCCCCGCCTGCTCGGTAGATTGCCGTATTCGGGAACAGGGCATCGGCAATCCCCGCCAGCCCAACCACCAACATTGAAAGGCTTGCCAAGCGGGTCGCCAGATTTCGCCAACTCAATGCAAACGGTGGGTTAAAAATCAAAAAATAGAGCGGCACAAAGCAGATCAGCAAGGGTAGCAAAAACGCCACTCGCCCGAATAAGGCGTAGAAAAGATCGATCCACCACGCCCCGAGCGATCCCGTGCGGTTAAACACCGTTTGGCTTACATTACTTGCCACCGACCACGCATTATCCAACTCGCTATAACTCGCCCACGCAATGATCAAATAGCCCCCCATTAGGCTGATGAGGAACAAAAACAGGCTCAAAACTTTGCTACGCCCTTTCAAAAATTTCACACGCTTTCCTTATTTCAACAATAAATAGTTGGTTTGTTTCACTTCTTCCATTACCACATAGGTGCGGGTGTCGTTCACCCCAGGTAACCGCAACAAGGTTGTGCCGAGCAGTTTACGGTAAGCCGCCATATCCGCCACACGGGTTTTGAGCAGATAGTCAAAATCCCCCGACACCAAATGGCACTCTTGAATTTCATCAAGTTGCTGAACCGCTCGGTTAAATTCCTCAAACACATCGGGTCTGCCCCGCACGAGGGTAATTTCCACAATCACCAACAACGGCGATTCTAACAATTCTGGGTTGAGCAACGCCCGATAGCCCATAATCACGTTTTGCTTTTCCAGCCGTTTCACCCGCTCTAAACAAGGGGTTGGCGACAGCCCCACTCTCTTAGAAAGCTCAATATTGGAAATTTTTCCGTTACGCTGTAATTCGTTGAGAATTTTTAAGTCAATCGCATCAAGGGCTTTGGGTAGTTTTTTATTTTCCATTTTTATGCCTTTTTAGTGGTTTATGCTGGGGCGGTATTCTAACGATTTTCAAGGGGTTGGTCTAATGGAAAGATAGAAATTTTCATAAATCCTACCGCTTGTTTTGGGACGCGAGCCTCGCGTCCCTACCGTAGGGACGCCACACTGGCGTCCTTTCGCTTGAAATTAACGAAACCGCTCAACGCAAAATGACGGGGGAATGTGTTCAAGAAAAATCATCGTTCGTAGGGGCGGATTTTATATCCGCCCTTATCACAAATGAACAATAAAATTTTTAAAAATCGTCCCCCTTGCAAGGGGTTAGATTTCCATTTTTTATAAATGGTCTTACCTTTGCGATACCCACTTTTCCATTGTGGTTTTATGTGGTTATAATTTTTTCTTTTACACTTTAAAGGACAATAAATGAACTTAAAATTATGGCTATCCGCCTTGCTTGCCCTAAGTTTGGTCGCTTGTTCGCCTTTAAAAGAATGTTTATGCGAACAAGAAAATGATTCAGAAAGCCTTGAATGGAATCCACCCGATGACGGGCTTCCTACCCCAATTATTGGGCTTGAACAATTTCCAAGAACGCAAAATCCTACCGCCCCACAAGGCGAACCTGCGGATTTGAAACTGGCTATCGCCACTCGCCCGCCGCTGTTAGGGCTTTCCGTTTTGCCGAAAAATTTACCCACACCTGCTGATGATGTGGCAAATTTTATGACCTTAATGGCTCAAAACGGATCAGTGGTTACCGTTTGGGCGTTAGCTCAACGCAACTGGCTGTGGGGCTATCCGATTTTTGAATCTCACTCTTTCGGGGCAATTCGTAACTGGCGAATGGAACGAATTGGGCAGTCGTTTTTCCGCTTTGTAAATCAACAACTTAACTCGTGCATCGAGGCTTACGGCAACGGCATTATTCACAATGCTTGCGACCGAAATAACCTCGCCCAGCAGTTTGAGATTTTGCCAACGGATACGGGGTCAGTGTTCGTGAAAAGTGTGGCTCAAAACCGTTGCTTAACCACCGATGTGGTTAGCACCACGGGCTATTTTTCCCTTACCCTGCAACAATGCAACGATCAATTAGGCGGAAATCAAGATCAGAACTGGTATCTCGCCCCGCCGTTACTGCGTGCAGAAACCCTAAACTAGCGAGGAAAGAAAATGAAAAAAATCATCATCCTATTCCTTTGTTTATTGAATAGCTTTGCCTATGCCAATTTAGAACAATACAACATCGCCACTTGGAATTTGCAAGGCTCTTCGGCAACCAACGAAAGTAAATGGAATATCAATGTCCGCCAACTGCTCACAGGCAGTGATGCGGCGGATATTTTAATGGTGCAAGAGGCTGGCACATTGCCCTCGACCGCCGTACGAACGGGGCGGGTGGTGCAACCCGAACAGGTGGGGATCCCGATTGAGGAATATACTTGGAACATTGGCACGGCATCTCGCCCGAATCTGTTTTTTATCTACTATTCACGGATTGATGTGGGGGCGAATCGGGTGAATTTAGCGATTGTCTCTCGCCAACGTGCCACCGATGTGCACGTGATCACTTCGGGCGTTCCCGTGTTGCAAGCTCGCCCTGCGATTGGGATTCAAATCGGCAACGATGCCTTTTTCTCGGCTCACGCTCTTTCATCAGGCGGGGCGGACGCGGTTCGTCTGGTGCAAAATGTGAATAACTTTTTTGCGGTGGAAGAACGCCGCCATATCAGTTGGATGCTCGTAGGTGATTTCAACCGCTCGCCAACCAACTTGCAAGCCGCTCTACGAGGCGAACCGAGTGTCGATAACAACACGATCATTATCGCCCCGACCGAGCCTACCCATCGCTCGGGCAACATTTTGGACTACGCTATCGCCCATAATGCCACCATTCCAATGGGGCAACCACAACAAGTGGGGCTTTCAGCAAGCATTATGTTTAACCGATTTCGTTCACAAATCGCTTCCGATCACTACCCCGTGAGTTTTGTGTCAAATCGTGAATAGTAGAGGATAAACAATGAAGAAAATCGCATTATTTTTGAGCTTAATTATCGCCCCCCTATCGTCCACCCTTTCGTCAGAACCACCAACGTCTTACCCCGATGTGGTTTCGATTCCCCCTGCGATAGTCAGCTTACGCAGTATGCAGACGGGCGAACCTGTGCGAAATAATGAATATAGCATTAGCGATCCCCGTAATATCAACTGGGAAATGCTGAATCCCGATGTGCAACAATCTTTTGCAGATGTACGAGATAACGGCATTTTTGTACAGTTTCGGGTGGTGGAAAAGCCGAATTTGTGCTTCAACCCCAGAGGCACAACAATCTGCCAAGATTCCAAAAACAGCATTTTCGTGCTAATTCCCACCGAAAGCGGTGCGGTGGCAATGAAAAATCTGCAAGGCGAATGTGTGGTAAGCCGTAATTACCGCACTTACAGCACCGAACCCTGCGGAAAATCGCTAAAAGGGCAAGTTTTAGAACTGCCATTCCTCTGGGCGATTACTCCACCGTTCGGCAAAGGCAAACTTCTTACCGCCCCGACCAAATAATCCCACTTCACTTAAAAAACAAGCGGGTAGATTGCTGAAAATTTTCAATCATCTACCCGCTTGCATAGCATATTTAGCGTGCTGATTTCACTTTTTTACCCAAGTTTTCAAGGGTATCAAGATCGTCCTGTTCGGCTTGTAAGGCAAGTTTTTCTCGTCTTTTTTGTTTGAAGATCGCATATTGCTGATCAACAAAGATTTCCATCTGTTTACGACTGGTTGAACCTTTGTCTGACAACACTTTAAAGCCATTGTCTTCAATAATACTATCAATGCGGTGTTGCCAAAAACGTAACGTCAAATCTTGACGATTTTTCGCCCTTAACTCGGCACTTTCCAAAAAGATCACCGTGAGACGGTTGAGGGTGTCAATTTCATCTTCATTCAGATAATTTTTTGAAACAATAATGTCCGCTTTCAACACACGTTCGCCCTGCCAACTGGTCAAGCCCATATTCGGCAAATCGGCATTTGCTCGACTGCAAATTAACTCAGCGGCAGTCTGCTGCGTAACCGCATAAATCAGCTTATTTTGAGCCTCGGCGAAAAACATTTCGGTGGCTTTGTCGGTCTTATCGTAATCGCTTGACAACTTAAACAACTCACGCACTTTCTGATAAAACCGCATTTCGCTGGCTCGAATATCTCGAATGCGTTCTAGTAATTCATCAAAATGATCGACTCGCCCATTTGGATTTTTCAGCCGTTCATCGTCCATTAAAAAGCCTTTTTCCAAATAGGTGCGTAAGCTGGTATTCGCCCACCGCCGAAACTGCACACCACGAGGGCTACGGACACGAAATCCCACGGCTAAAATCATCGCCAACGCATAGTGTTTGACACGATAATTTTTTCCGTCAGAGGCAGTTATGAAAAAATCTTTCATAACTGAATTTTCATCTAACTCATTGTCTTGCAAGATATTTTTGATATGTTCGGATACATTTCGTACAGAGGTATCAAAAAGTTCAGCCAGTTGATTTTGGCTTAGCCACACTTCGTTTTCTTGCACAAAAAGTGAGACTTTACTTTTGCCGTCTTCGGTGTTGTAAATAATAAGATCAGACATTGTTCCCCCTTTGGGATTAGTGTGCCTCATCCCAATTCTCACCCACGCCCACTTCGGCGATCAGTGGCACTTTGAGGGCAATGGCTTTTTCCATTTCGGCTTTAATCAGGGCAGAATAATGGTCGATTTTGTCCGCTTTCACTTCAAACACCAATTCATCGTGTACCTGCATAATCATTTGAATATCCGTTTGATCAGCGATCTGTTGGTCAATCCCGATCATTGCCACCTTGATAATATCGGCAGCCGTGCCTTGCATTGGGGCGTTGATCGCTACACGTTCGGCAGCTTTTTTCCGCATTTGGTTACTGGAACGAATATCGGGCAGATACAAACGGCGACCGAACAGGGTTTCTACATAGCCCAATTCCGCCGCTTTTTCGCGAATGTCCAACATAAATTGCTGCACGTTCGGGTAGCGTTGGAAGTAGCGATCCATATAGGTTTGGGCTTCGCTGCGGCTAATCCCGAGTTGATTTGCCAAGCCAAACGCCGACATTCCGTAAATCAGCCCGAAGTTGATCGCTTTGGCACTACGGCGTTGTTCGCTGGTTACATCCGCCAACGGCACGCCAAAAATTTCCGCCGCGGTGGAACGGTGAATATCCTTCCCCTCGGCGAATGCCTTGATCATTCCCTCATCGTTGGCGAGATGTGCCATTATGCGAAGCTCGATTTGCGAATAGTCCGCCGCCACAATTTTGTAGCCATCTCGCGGAATAAAGGCTTGGCGAATCCGTCTGCCCTCTTCGTTGCGGATCGGAATATTTTGCAGGTTCGGATCGCTTGAAGAAAGCCGCCCCGTTGCCGTTACCGCTTGATGATAAGAGGTATGCACCCGCCCTGTTTTTGGGTTAATCATCTGTGGTAGTTTGTCGGTGTAGGTCGATTTGAGTTTGCTCAATCCACGATGTTCGATCAGCAATTTCGGCACGAGATGCCCCATTTGAGCCAGCTCTTCCAACACTTCCTCGTTGGTGGAAGCCGCCCCTTTCGGGGTTTTCTTCAACACAGGCAAGCCCAATTTTTGGAATAAAATCTCTTGCAGTTGTTTGGTGGAAGCGAGGTTAAACACTTCGCCCGCCGCTTGATGTACTTGCTGTTCCAGCTCAATCAAACGTGTGGCAATTTCAGCGGATTGTTCCGCCAATTTTTTTGCGTCAATCCGCACCCCGTTGCGTTCAATCCGAGAAAGCACGCCCACCAACGGCATTTCAATTTCGTTGAATAATTTGACGAGGCTCGGCTCGGCTTGCAAATTCGCCCACAAAGTTTGGTGCAATTTCATTGTGATGTCGGCATCTTCGGCGGCGTATTCGGTCGCTTGCGGGATCGCAATTTGATCGAAGGTGAGCTGATTTTTACCCTTGCCTGCCAAATCTTCAAACGCAATGGTTTGATGTCCTAAATAACGTTCGGCGAGGGCGTCCATATTGTGCCGTCCCGTGCTGTCGAGGACGTAAGATTGCAACATCGTATCAAACGCCACCCCTTGCACCTCAATGCCGTGGTTGGCAAAAATCGTCAGATCATATTTGAGATTCTGCCCAATTTTGGCGATCTGCGGATTAGTTAAAATCGGCTTCAATTTGGCGAGGGTGTCAGCTAAATCAAGCTGGTTTGGCACAAGTTCCTTGCTCACGGTCGCCTCTTGATCGTCCGCCAACAAATCAAACTGCATCGGTTCATCTTTGCGTTGAGTATGCCCCAACGGAATGTAGCACGCCTCGCCATTTTCAAGGGCGAAAGAAATGCCAACAAGATTCGCCAACATCGGATCGAGGCTGTCGGTTTCCGTATCCATCGCCACTTGCTTCGCCTGTTGCAATTTTTCCAACCATTCGCCCAATAATTTCGGGCTATCGACGGTTTGGTAAGCGGTGCGATCAATCTGAATTTTTGCAGAAATTGGCGAAGATCCGACCGCTTGCGTGGCTTGATAATTATTCGGCACTTTTTCGGCAGCGGTTTGAGTAACAGGGTTAGCGTTGTCTCGCACCTCGTTCAGCCAACGCTTGAATTCATAACGCTCAAACAGCTCAATCAACTGCTCACGTTGTTGCGGTTCGGTTAAAAGTTGATCGTGGCGAACATCAAGGGCAACGTCCGTTTTAATGGTGGCGAGGGTATAGGAAAGTTCCGCATCGGCTCTGCCCGCCTCTAATTTCGGGGCGAAAGTTTTTGCCCCACGGAAACCGAGTTCCGCCACTTTGTCGAGGTTAGCGAAAATCGCCTGCAATCCGCCGATGCCCTGCAACAACGCCAACGCCGTTTTCTCACCCACCCCTTTCACCCCAGGGATATTATCGGAACTGTCGCCCTGCAAGGCGAGGTAATCAATGATAAATTCGGGCGGAATCCCATATTTCTCAATTACACCCTCACGGTCGAGTAGCGTATTATTCATCGTGTTGATCAACATAATATGATCGTTCACTAATTGTGCCATATCCTTATCGCCCGTGCTGATCAGCACATCTTTGCCGGCGTTCGCCGCCTGCACCGCCAGCGTGCCGATCACATCGTCCGCCTCAACACCCTCAACGGACAACAGCGGAATCCCCAAGGCGCGGATAATGGTATGCAACGGCTGAATTTGCGAACGCAACTCATCGGGCATCGGCGGACGGTGGGATTTATACTGTTCATAAAGTTTATCACGAAAAGTCTTGCCTTTCGCATCAAACACCACAGCAATATGGCTCGGCTCAACTTGTGCGATCAGACTTTTCAGCATATTCAACACCCCATACATTGCCCCTGTCGGCTTGCCCTGCGAGTTCGTCAGTGGCGGAAAGGCGTGAAACGCACGGTAAAGGTAGGACGACCCGTCCACCAACACAAGGGGATTTTTCGCAATGGTTGCCATTTTAATTCTCTTATTTGCTAGTCAGAAGTGGGGGGATTATACAGGATCGTGTGTTACTTTTCTTTTGTTTCGCTAAATAAAGCTGGCAAGCGGTGGGATTTCACGAAATTTTAAAGTTTTTGCTCTTAATATAAGCGAGCAAAATCCCCAAAGATTTCGTATAATTCCCCCAATTTTTTAACCTTTGAGGAAAGACGATGTTTAACATTCAAAAACAACAGGTGCTTGATGCGTTTCAGTTTCGTTCGGCTTGTCGAGCTTATGATCCTGCCAAGAAAATTAGCGAGGAAGATTTTGCTTATATTTTGGAATTGGCACGGTTGTCGCCGAGTTCGGTGGGGTCTGAACCGTGGAAATTCTTGATTGTGCAAAATCCTGAACTTCGCCAAAAATTAAAGCCCGTGAGTTGGGGAATGGCGACACAGGTGGACGATTGCAGTCATTTGGTGGTGATTTTAGCGAAGAAAAACGCTCGCTACGATTCCGATTATTTCCGCAAGGTATTGGAACGCCGTGGGTTGAGTGAGGAACAGATCGCTCAGGGAATGGCGAAATATAAATCGTTCCAAACGGAAGATGCTCACATCGCCGACAATGAACGCACCCTTTTCGATTGGGCGTGCAAGCAAACTTACATCGCCCTCGGCAATATGATGAGCGGGGCGGCGTTGATTGGGATCGATTCTTGCCAGATTGAGGGTTTTAGCTACGATGCGGTAAATCAGATTTTAGTTGAAGAAGGCTTGGTCGATCCGAACGATTACGGTGTGTCTTGTATGGTTACATTCGGCTACCGAGCCAAAGAGATTAAGCGAAAAAGCCGTAAAGCGATGGACGAAATCGTGCAGTGGGTGAAATAATTCCCTCACTAAGACAAGCGGTCAGATCGTGAAATTTTTCAGGATCTGACCGCTTATTTATTCGTGGCTTTCGCCTACCACCACAGGTTCAAATTCATTCTTTTTGAGGAAATTTTGCTCGCGAAAATTGATCGGAAAATGGCAAGCAAATTCTCGCTGTTTGAATTTGCGTAACGGGGGTTTTTGCACGCATTTTTTTTGAGCGAAAGGGCAACGTGGACCTAGCCGACAGCCGATGGGCATATCTTTCAACATCGGCACAGTGCCTTTTAAGGTGTTGAGCGGGCTTTTGAACGCAATCGGCTGCGAGAAATCTGGCACGCTATGCAATAGCACCGAAGTGTAAGGGTGGAACGGTTTTTCAAGAATGGTCGATTTATCGGCGATTTCCACCGTTTGACCGCAATAAAGCACGTTGTAGGAATCCACCCACGCCTCAATACTTCGCATATCGTTGCTGACCAGCAAAATGGACGTGCCGAGGTTTTTATTCATACTGGATAGCAAACGGTAAATTTGCAGTTGGGTGGTGGCTTCCATTGTGTTGGTCGGCTCGTCCGCCACCAGCAAGCGAGGCTGATTCGCCACCGCCATTGCGATCATCACTTTTTGGGCTTCGCCCTCGGTAATATCGCTCGGGTAGCTTTGCATAATGTCTTGGTGGTCGCGAATCCCCACGCGGTGCAGCAGCTCAATCGCCCGTTTTTTCTTCCAGCCGAACCATTGCCACCATTTTCCCTTAAAACGGATCGCTTGCGTGAGCTGTTTGCCGATGGTTTGGCTTGGGTTTAGGCTCGCCAAGGCTTCTTGGAAGATCATTGCGATCTGATCCCCCACTACTTTTCGCCGTTGATAGGGGGAAAGTTTCAGCAGTTCCACATCGTTAAAGCGAAAGCGGTCGGCGGTAACGATCCATTCGTCTTTCAGCACCCCGCAAATCACTTTGGCGATCAAGCTCTTGCCCGACCCCGACTCGCCCACTAGCCCACAAATTTCCCCCTCATCAAGGGTTAAATTGATATTGTCCACCATTTTGATCCGCCCCTCGGGCGAATCAATTTCAATGCTTAAATGGCGAATATCTAACAATGGCATAATAGTTCCTAACTCAATTTATTTTGACGAGAGGAATTATAACACGGTGGCATTTTTCATCGCTCGCACAAAATCGCCCAGATCTTGCACCAATTTGGCTTGGTTGTCCAAATTGCGTTCGATGATTTTGACGATTGCCGAGCCTGAAATCGCCCCGTCCGCCCCGAGTTTGAGAGCATCTTTCACTTGTTGCGGTTGGGCGATGCCGAACCCTTGCAAAATTGGGGCGGCATTGGCTTGTTTCAGGCGTTCCACCAAATTATCAAGGTTTTTCGCATTTTGCTGATTTTCGGCACTAGTTACCCCCGAACGAGAAACGAGGTAAGTGTAGCCCTCGGTCAATTCGGCGATCCGCTCAATGGTGGCTTGATCCGCATTCGGCGGACAAATAAACACAGGCTGAATGCCCTGCTGTTTAGCATCGTGGATAAATTCTTCCGCCGCCAACACTGGCAAATCGGCAATCAATACTGCGTCCACACCAACCTGCTTACAACGCTCGAAAAATTGAGTTTGGCTCGGCACAAATACGAGGTTGGCACAGAGCAACAAGCCGATTGGGATTTCTGGATATTTGGCTCGCACTTTGGCGATTAGCTCAAAACAGGCGGCAGTGCTGTAACCTGCGTCTAACGCACGTTTGTTAGCGGCTTGGATCACTTCGCCGTCTAACAAAGGATCGGAAAACGGAAAGCCGAGTTCCAAAGCGTCCGCCCCGTTGGCGATCAAGGTTTCGATGATTTCAAAGGAACGATCAAAATCGGGATCGCACAGGGTTACAAACGGCACGAACGCCCCTTGATTTTGGGCTTTTAATTGTTGGAAAAGACGGTCAAAACGGCTCATTATGCACCCCCATTTAAAATTTTATCGACAGTAAAAATATCTTTATCGCCACGCCCCGAGAGGTTTACCACCAGCAACTGCTCTTTGTCTGGATTTTGGGCGATCAATTTCAACGCATAGGCAAGGGCGTGCGAAGATTCTAACGCAGGAATGATCCCCTCATTGCGTGCGAGGGCTTGGAAAGCGTCCAACGCCTCTTGGTCGGTAATCGAGACATATTCCGCCCGACCAATCGCATTGAGATGAGCGTGTTGCGGCCCGACTGACGGGAAATCCAACCCTGCGGAAATTGAGTAGGATTCCTCAATTTGACCGTCTGCGGTTTGCATAATCGGCGATTTCATTCCGAAGTAGATCCCCGTTGTGCCGTGTTTGAGTGGCGCACCGTGTTCGCCCGTTTCAATCCCCTTGCCTGCTGGCTCAACCCCGATCAAGCGGACAGATTTTTCCTCAATAAAATCGGCAAACATTCCAATCGCATTCGAGCCACCGCCTACGCAGGCGATCACCGCATCGGGCAAACGCCCCTCACGCTCTTGCACTTGGCGTTTGGTTTCCTCGCCGATCATTTTTTGGAATTCTCGCACAATGGTCGGCACAGGGTGCGGCCCTGCCGCCGTGCCGATCAGATAGTGGGTGGTTTCGTAATTCGCCGCCCAATCACGCATCGCCTCGCAACAGGCATCTTTCAGTGAGCAAGAACCTTTCTCAACTGGCACAACTTCCGCCCCCATTAGCTTCATTCGGAACACATTCGGCGACTGGCGTTCCACATCTTTCGCTCCCATATAAATGCGGCACGGAATCCCCAACATCGCACAGGCTAACGCCGTTGCTACACCGTGCTGCCCAGCCCCTGTTTCGGCAATAATGCGAGTTTTGCCCATTCGCTTGGCGAGCAACACCTGCCCTAGCACTTGGTTGGTTTTATGCGCCCCACCGTGCAACAGATCTTCACGTTTGAGGTAGAGCTTGGTTTTCGTCCCTTTGGTCAGATTTTGGCAGAGGGTCAAAGCCGTTGGGCGACCTGCGTAATTTTTCAGCAAATCGGCAAATTCCGCTTGGAATTGCGGATCTTGACGAGCGCCCACAAACGCCTGTTCCAGCTCTTTCAAAACAGGCACGAGAATTTCGGGAACATACATACCCCCAAATTCCCCGAAGTAAGGGTTAAGAAGTGTGGCTGACATAATTGAATTTCCTTTATTTAAATTTTTCTTATGATATGAATTTGGGTAAATCTTACCGCTTGTTTGAGGGACACGAGCATCGTGTCCCTACGTAGGGACGCCACGCTGGCGTCCTTTTTGTTTGTTATCCCCGATTTACCGCCAACGGTGAAAAACTCTGAGCGGTTGGCATTACTTCAATACGGTTGATATTTACGTGCGGTGGCTGTTGGTTGAGCCATAGCACGATGTTGGCGATGTCTTCTGGGGTAACATATTGCACGTTTTCGTAAACTTTGGCGGCTTTGGCGTCATCGCCTTTGAAGCGGACGTTAGAAAATTCCGTGCCACCACATAAACCTGGTTCAACGTTGCTCACTCGCACCGCCGTGCCTGCTAAATCGGCACGCAGGTTAAGGCTGAATTGTTTCACGAAAGCCTTGGTGCCGCCGTAAACGTTGCCACCAGGGTAGGGATAGTTGCCTGCGATTGAACCTAGGTTGATGATATGCCCCTCGTTGCGAGCCACCATTTCAGGCAAAATCAAACGAGTAACGGTTACTAAGCCTTTGATGTTGGTGTCGATCATCTGATACCAATCCTGCAAATTGGCTTGGTGGGCTGGCTCTAAGCCCAAGGCAAGCCCTGCATTATTTACCAACAAATCGACCGCTTGCCAACCTGCTGGGCGGTTGTTGAGGGCGGTTTCGGTGGCTTTTTCATCGCTCACATCAAAAACAAGCGGTAGGAAATTGTCGCCGAGTTCAGTTTTTAACGCCGCTAAACGCTCGGCTCGTCTGCCCGTGCCGATCACTTTGTAACCTGATTTAATCAATAATTTGCAAATGGCTAACCCAAATCCTGCGGTTGCCCCTGTTACTAATGCGGTTTTCATTGTGCTGTTCCTCTCTAAAAATGTACTATTAAAGTAGTACAAAATTCACTGATATGCAAGTAAAAAATAAGGGCTTTTTTGCCCTTATGTTGATTAAGCGAAAATCGCTTTGTAGCCCACGGTAAGCATTAACAACACCACCGTAATCACTAACACTTTTTTAATCACTTCGCCGTTGCTGTTAATGGCGTGTTGGCTGCCGATGTGGTTGCCGAGCAAGCTGGCGATAATCATTGGAATCCCAATTACAAACGCCATTTGCCCTGCGAGCATAAAGGAAACGAACGCACCGATATTTGAGGCAAAATTGAAGATTTTTGAGGTGGCAGAGGCTTGCAGTAGGCTTAATTTATTGATTAAAAACAGGGCGATGATGAAAATACTGCCTGTCCCTGGTCCGAAAAAGCCATCGTAAAAGCCGACAATCAAGCAAGTGAAAAAGACTGCCACTGCGGATTTTTTGATTTCAACCGCTTCATCTTGCTGTTTCATCAATTTGCCTTTGAATAAGGTTGCCGACAAACCAAGCGGTAGGAAAGCGAAAATCACATAATTGATCACGTGGGTTGGCAACATCAAAATCACTTCCGCCCCAATGTAAGCCCCGAGCAGAGCGGACGCAATCCCCACTGGCACAATCGCCCAAATAATCGAGCTACTTTTCATAAAGTTTTTGATCGCCGCAATAGTGCCAATCGTACTCACCAATTTTTCCTGCCCCAAGGCAAGTTGTGGCGGTAAACCGACTGCTAAAAAAGAAGGGATCAAAATCAGCCCTGCCCCACCTGCGATAGAATCAATGTAACCCGCCACGAAAGAGGCGATCACGAGAAGAGCCAATCCGAGATAAAAATATTCAGCAATGATGCTGTTTGCGGTAAAGAGATTTTCCATTTTACTTTCCTTTTGTTAAAAAAATGATAATGAAATTTCCCACAAAATTTTTAGGCTGTAAAGTGAAAAGTTTTCAATTATTTTAGAAAAATTTTCATCTCAGCAAGCGGTGCGATATTGAAAAATTTCACCCTATCCCACCGCTTGCAAGACAATAAAAAAACCAACAACCGAAGTTGTTGGTTTCTTGATACGAATTTTAACTTAATTCGTTAGGGTTGATTACCAGAATACGCGTAAACCTACACCTACGCTACGATCTGTTGCACGAGATGTGCTGTTGTCGTTATAAGTGTATTTGATTTTTTCCACTTTACCTTCCACGAACGCTTTAACTTGTTTGTGGAATTGATATTCTGCACCTAACATAAATTTGTTAGCACGGTTCTCTTTTGATGTGATAGCATTACCAGCTGCATCTTTCTTATCACCAGCGTTATTTTTGCCTACTAAGAACAAGTAGTTACCATATACCGCTGCTTGTGGGGTTACTTTATATTTCGCACCCACTTGGAAACCGTGTTCACGACCACGTTTTGCATCACCGTTTTTGGTTGATTCGTAGCCATAGTCAGCGGCTAAGGTTAAATCATTGATAGTGTAGCTTGCACCAGCCATTGCTGCATCACGGTAGTGTTTTTTGTTAGTGCCAGTTGCGAAACTATCACGAGTATAACCCGCTGCAACGCTTGCTGATTGACCTTCGCCAACACCAAACTCATAGATTGCACCAGCACCGTAACCTGCTTTTAACTTACCATCTACAACTTCACCGTCTTTACGATCTTCTGCAAAACGGTAATCTACACCCACTTGTAAACCTTCAACACCTTTGTAGTCATAGCGGATTACTGATTTGCCATCGGTTGTTAATGGGGTTTTAGTTACACAGTAGGTATTATCGAAACCTGCACGTGCGATGTCATCGCCGATAGTTACTTGACGACCGAAAGTTACTTCGCCGTATTGTTTGCTACCTAAACCTACATAAGCACGGTGAGCGTAGAGGCTTCCAAATTCATCGCTTCCTTTTTTATCAGAAGCACCATTGAAACGAAGTTCTAAACGACCAAGTGCAAAGAAATCTTCCGCGATATCGTGTTTCACACGCACGCCAAAACGTGAACCGTCATTTTTTAAATTTGAGTGAGCACGCTGACCCTCTGGTTTAGAGTTGTCTAATAACAAACGTAAAGAACCGTCAAATTGAACGTTTGTGCCATCTTTTTCATACACAGTTAAAGCTGATGCTGACGCTGCGAATGCGGTTACTGCTAATGCAACAAGAGTTTTTTTCATAATGTTCACCTTAGTTTAATTTTAGTTTAGTTAAAAATTACCCTCGTTAAGGTGTAAGAGTAATTCCCGATCAAGAACACGCGAGGTGTCATCTGATTGCGGGTGGCATAATGCCAACTTCGTTATTTTGTGTCAAGAGTTTACATAAGCATTGCAACAATCAAAATTTTCCCTTTAAAAACAACAAGTTAAACAAATCCCGTTTTAATGCCACTTCGTTTTCATTTCTTTTTTGATTTTTTTACGCCAAATTAAACTTTTGCAACCTATTGATTTTTAACGATTTTACCATTAGTTATTGATGTAAACTAAAAATGCAAAAAAGTTCAAAATTTTTGTGATCTTGCTCACATTTTTACAAATAAATTAAATCAATGTCTATTTTTTAGGCTTTGTTTGGTTTTTTCGGGCAAATTTTCTATAATTGCGGTCGCCTTTACGCCAATTTTTACAGCCCAAATGGAACCATTTTTACAACAAATTGAACAACAACTCGCTCAATTTTCCCCTTTTTTAACCCAACAAGCGGTGGTTTTCGGCAAAATTTTTAGTCAAGAAGAAAACAAAGTGAGCTTTTTTGTGGAAGAAATTCGTCAAACAGCTCAACAATTACGCCAACAGCAAAACGTGGATTACGCCCAATTTTATGCTGATCGGTTATTAAAACAGTTTGACGCATTAAAAAAAGCGATAAGCCGTTTAGAAAAAAAGCACACCGAACGTCCAAATTTTCATTCATCTTACCGCTTTCCTCGCAATGTCCATTCGCTACCCAAAGAAAAACGCTTGGTGGAATATCGAAAAGCCCTGCGAGCCTTAAATGAAAAACTTGGCTGGCTGAGTGAGGCAATTTATGGGGAACAACAGGAAGAACAACGGGCGTTATTGCAAGCCCAGTTAGCGGAAACGGAATTTCGCAAACAACGTTGTTTGGTGGCAATTGATGAATTGGAAGATCCGAAAAGATAAAAAAGACGCAAAAAATTGCGTCTTTCTGAATATTAGAGGGTTTTAGCGAGTTTTTTGAGGTAAGATTTGAACTGTTCGCCAAATTTTTCGTGGTTCAAGCTATATTCCACAAAGGCTTCCATATAGCCAAGTTTGTCGCCGCAGTCGAAGGTTTCGCCCGTCATATTAAAGGCTTCCACCGTTTCTTGGGCGATCAGCATATCAATCGCATCGGTTAATTGGATTTCATCGCCCACGCCGATTGGGGTCTTTTCTAATAAATCCCAAATTGCTGCCGAGAACACATAACGCCCAACCACCGCAAGGTTTGACGGGGCTTCTTCTACGCTTGGTTTTTCCACCATTTTCACGATTTTCGCCGTTTGACCCGCTGGGATTTCCGCCCCTGCACAGTCGGCAACACCGTAGCTACTCACATCCTCTTTCGGCACTGGGGCAACCATAATTTGGCTGTTACCCGTTTCTTTAAAGCGTTTGATCATCGCCGCTAAGTTTTCTTTACTTTGATCGGCGGTAAAGTGAGCCAAAAGCACGTCAGGCAACACCACCGCAAAAGGCTCATTGCCTACCACGGCACGACCACATAATACCGCGTGTCCCAAACCTTTTGCTTGCCCTTGACGAACGTGCATTAGGGTTACATCTTTCGGCACGATAGAACGCACTTCTTCCAGTAATTGACGTTTTACCCGTTTTTCGAGCATTGTTTCCAATTCAAAAGAGGTATCGAAGTGGTTTTCAATGGCATTTTTGGAAGAGTGGGTAACCAGTACAATTTCTTTCACACCAGCTGCCACACATTCATTCACGATATATTGAATGAGGGGTTTATCTGCAATGGTCAGCATCTCTTTTGGAATGGCTTTGGTTGCAGGCAACATACGCGTACCAAGCCCTGCCACAGGAATAATCACTTTCATTAGAAAATCCTTATTGATAAATAGAATAAAACCGCCTGCCTTTGCAAGCGGTTAGTTTTAATGAAATTTTTACCATTACTGACGCAATAACGCCAAAATTTCATCGGTTTTTTGTTGCATTAACACTTTATCGCCACGGGTTTCGAGGTTTAAACGAACCACTGGCTCGGTATTGGAACTGCGTAAATTGAAACGCCAGTTTTCATACTCTACGCTAATGCCGTCTAGGGTATCCACCTTACCGTCTTTATAGGCTTCTTTCACACGCTCAATCGCTGCTTTCGCATCGCTTAATTTGCTGTTGATTTCACCTGGGGACGGGAATTTTTCAAGGCGTTCGCCCACTAATTCGCTTAATGTTTTACCTGTGGTGCATAACAATTCAAGGGTAAGCAACCACGGGATCATACCGCTATCACAATAGAAGAAATCACGGAAGTAGTGGTGAGCTGACATTTCGCCACCATAGATTGCATCAACCGCACGCATTTTTTCTTTAATGAAAGAATGCCCTGATTTTGACACAATCGCTTCACCACCTGCTTCTGCAACTAATTCTTGGGTGTTCCATACGAGGCGAGGATCGTAGATCACTTTCGCCCCTTTGTTTTTCTGTAAGAAAGCTTGTGAAAGCAAGCCAACTACATAGTAACCTTCGATAAAGCCCGCTTTTTCATCAAAGAGGAAACAGCGGTCGAAGTCGCCATCAAAGGCTACGCCCATATCTGCTTTATTTGCCAACACTGCATCAATTGAGTCTTGGCGGTTTTCGTGCAGAATTGGGTTAGGGATACCATTCGGGAAATTACCATCTGGGTTATTATGCACTTTGATAAACTCGACCGGCACTTGACGTGCTTTAAATTGTGCTTCAATCGCATCAATAATATGCCCAGCCGTACCATTACCTGAGTTAATGACCAATTTTTTCGGGGTCAATTTTGATAAATCAATGTAAGACAACAAATGCTCAACATAATCGCCTTGCACGCTTTTTTGCGTATAAGTACCACGTTTAGTTACCGCAGGGAAATTGTTTTCCTCGGCTAAACGTTGGATGTCAGCAAGACCAGTATCTGCACTAATTGGACGAGAACCTTCACGCACCAATTTCATACCATTGTAATCCATTGGGTTGTGGCTTGCGGTAACTTGAATACCACCGTCTGTTTTAAGGAAAGAAGTCGCAAAATAAACTTCTTCCGTTCCTGTTAGACCGAGATCGATCACGTCCACGCCTGAATCGAGAAGCCCGTTTGTTACCGCACTTTTCAATTCATTACTGGTTAAACGCACATCGCCACCGACCACAATGCTTTTAGGCTGTAAAAATTGCCCAAATGCACGTCCAATTCGGTATGCAATATCGACATTGAGTTCTGTGCCTAATTGTCCACGAATGTCATAGGCCTTAAAGCAGGTTAATGTACTCATAATATTTCCTTTTATGACTTATTGCTCAATTTGCTGATGCTGTTCACCTAACGCTTTGATACGCTGATAAATCTCTTCTCGATGCACCGAAACGTCCTTCGGTGCTTTAACACCTAATTTGACCTGACCACCTCGAATGTTGAGGACAGTGATTTCCACATCATCACCGACCAGCAAGCTCTCCCCAATTTTTCTTGTTAGAATAAGCATTTAGCCTCCTTTAAAAAGCAATTATTAGGATTCATAAATCCTAATAAGTAAGGCAAAATCATTTTGCCTTACTGCTTGTTATTATTAGAGTTTTGCTTGAATCCATTCTTGTGCAAATTGTAATGCGGTTTCAAGGTTTTGAGGCTCTGAACCACCAGCCATTGCCATATCGGCACGACCGCCACCTTTTCCACCTACTTTTTGTGCCATAGCACCTACGAGTTCACCCGCATTGATTTTCGTTGTAAGCGTTTGGGTAACACCAACGATCAGATTCACTTTATCTTCCGCCGTTGCCCCAAAGACAATCACCGCCTCGCCAAGTTGATTTTTGAGATCATCAACCATTGTGCGTAAGGCTTTTGGCTCAACGCCCTCTAACTTCTGAACCACCACACTTACCCCGTTAATTTGGGTTGCTTGTTTCGCCAGTTCAGAGCCTGCTTGGCTTGCCAATTTGTCTTTTAGCTGTTGTAACTCTTTTTCAATGCGTTTGGTCTTATCTTGCAGTTGGGTAATTTTTTCAACTAAACTACCGCTATCTGCTTTCAATAACTCGGCACTTTGTTGTACAACTTGCTGTTGTTGATGTAACCAGTTAATCGCATTTTCGCCTGTTACGGCTTCCACACGACGAACCCCCGCAGCGACAGCACCTTCGGAAATAAACTTAAATAAGCCAATTTCCCCCGTTTGTTTAACGTGCGTACCGCCACAAAGTTCAATGGAAAATTCTGTCATTTCCACCACACGAACCTTATCGCCATACTTCTCGCCAAACAGTGCCATTGCACCTTTTTGTTTTGCCGTTTCTAAATCCATTACTTCGGTGGTAACCACGATATTTTCACGGATTTTACGGTTAATGATTCGCTCGATTTCTTCCAACTGAGCTTTGCTAATCGCCTCTGGTTGAGAGAAGTCGAAACGTAAACTCTGTTCAGAGACCAACGATCCTTTTTGAGCAACGTGATCGCCAAGCACTTGACGAAGAGCAGAATGTAACAAGTGCGTTGCACTATGATTTTGCGTAATGGTTTGACGGCGTTGTGCATCCACTTCGGCAAAAACTTTGTCGCCAACGTTTAGCTCGCCTGACTCTAACACACCAATATGCCCAAAGACTTGACCATATTTTTGCGTATCGTTCGTGCGGAATTTCGCTAATTCTGCGGAAATGTAACCGCTATCGCCCACTTGACCGCCTGATTCGCCGTAGAATGGCGTGCAATCAAGAATCACAACAGCACTTTCGCCAGAGTGGATACGTTCCACCGCTTTGCCATTACTAAATAATCCGACCACCGTGGCTTCAGCTTGGGTCGTTTCATACCCTTTAAATTCCGTTGAGCCTTCAACTTTA
Source organism: Haemophilus paracuniculus (assembly GCF_002015115.1). GTDB lineage: Bacteria > Pseudomonadota > Gammaproteobacteria > Enterobacterales > Pasteurellaceae > Haemophilus_E > Haemophilus_E paracuniculus. The sequence goes on along the minus strand of NZ_MUYA01000007.1, from coordinate 13,052 downwards.
ATCACATTATTGTAATCAACACCAAAGTTGCTACTTGCTTTGGCTCGCTCACGTTGAGCGGTCATTTCACGGTTAAAGCCCTCTTCATCAATCAAAATATTACGCTCACGGCACACATCAGCGGTTAAATCGAGCGGGAAACCGTAGGTATCATATAATTTAAACGCCACTTCGCCAGAAAGCTGATTATTTTCAACTTTGGCTAAGGCTTCATCAAGCAACACCAAACCACGATCAAGGGTGCGAGCAAACTGCTCTTCTTCCGCTTTGAGGGTTTTCTCAATGTGAGCTTGTTTTTGCGTTAAAACCTCGCCAGCTTGCCCCATTGCTTTGGCAAGGGTTGGCACTAATTGGTAGAAAAACGCTGATTTCGCCCCGAGCAAGTTACCGTGGCGAACCGCACGGCGAATGATTCGGCGAAGTACATAACCACGTCCTTCGTTAGATGGCACAACACCGTCTGCAATTAAGTAAGAGCAAGAACGGATGTGGTCAGCAATTACACGCAACGATTTATTATCTAAATCCGTTACGTTTAATAATTTCGCAATTTCTTTAATGAGGGTTTGGAAAATATCAATTTCGTAGTTGGAATTAACGTGTTGCAACACGGCACTGATACGCTCTAAGCCCATTCCCGTATCCACGGACGGCTTCGGCAATTTTTCCATAGAACCGTCCGCTTGACGGTTAAATTGCATAAAGACGATATTCCAAATTTCGATATAACGGTCGCCGTCTTCTTCTGGCGACCCCGGTGGTCCACCCCAAATATGATCGCCGTGATCATAGAAAATTTCGGTACAAGGCCCGCAAGGTCCCGTGTCGCCCATTTGCCAGAAGTTATCTGAGGCATAAGGCACACCTTTGTTATCGCCAATGCGGATAATGCGTTCCGCTGGAATCCCGACTTCTTTATGCCAAATATCGTAGGCTTCATCATCGGTTTCATACACGGTTACCCATAATTTTTCTTTTGGTAAACCGAGCCATTCAGGTGAGGTCAGATATTCCCAACCAAATTTAATTGCATCTTGTTTGAAATAATCGCCAAAGCTGAAATTACCGAGCATTTCAAAGAAAGTATGGTGGCGAGCGGTATAACCCACATTTTCAAGGTCATTATGCTTACCGCCTGCACGCACACAACGTTGAGAACTCGTTGCTCGTGTGTAATTGCGTTTCTCTAATCCCAAAAACAGATCTTTGAACTGATTCATTCCTGCATTAGTGAATAGCAATGTTGGGTCATTCTCTGGTACTAGCGAGCTGCTTGGTACTATTGTATGCCCTTTGCTTTGGAAAAATTCCAAAAAGGATTGTCTAATTTGTGAAGTCGTTTTCATTAAACATTCTCATTCAATAGGTAAGATTTTGAAACAATACGGTTAAAATCCCTCTAACCATACATAACCTTGCTATTCTACACATAATTTGCCTTGAAATGTTAATCCCGACCACTTATTTTTAGCAAAAATCACATTTTTTACAAAAATTTTATAAAATACAACCGCTTGCAAGTCTATTCGTCCTTGAAGCGGTTGGCAAAATCCTAATGCAGTCAGTTCAATGACAAAATTAGCTGTTTTCTAACGGCACAACTAACATATCCACTGAAACGGAATTCATTAGTTGGCGAGTCGAAGACATAAACTTGCTCCAAAAATCTTGATGATGCCCTGTAATTAAGAGATCCACATCATATTTTTGCAACGCATCTTCAAGCACTTGGCTGAAATCCCCTGCCCCATTTAAGCGTTCGGAAACGGGGTAATCCACTTTGCTTGCTAAATTTTCTAAGGCTTTGGCGTTTTCTTCACCAACACTATCTTGCACAGAAGACATATTGATATCAATTAACCCCGTGTAGAGATCCGAGAAGTTTACATCCACGTGGATCAACGATAACTTCGCCCCACACTGCTCTGCCAATTTCGCCCCTTTGCGTAACAAAATGAGGCTTTCTTCGGAAAGATCTACGGCTACTAAGATATGTTTATACATCATTGCCTCCTTACAGCTGATTGACTTGATGATGTGCTTTCCAATTTTCGAGGGGAATTTTAGCATAGCTAACTTTAAGAAAATTTGAAGTAGATCGTATTTTTGAAAAATCCTTCAAAATTTCTGCACTTTTGTTGTTAAATTTTTACAAAAATTTGCGTTATCCCCCCCCTTGTAATGGCACTTCTGACCTCAAAATGCTAACAAAGTTACAAATTTGTTAAAATTGTTGATGTTTTTTTAAGCGAAAAGCAAGAAAAAGCGTGATCTACTTCATAATTTAAAACATTCGTTCTATTTTTTTAAAAAGTTCCTCTCTATAATTCGCCCCGTGACAACACGTCATACTTAAAACGTTATATTTACAAATATCAGGGAGTAGCTTATGGCTCTTTTTCTTAGTATCTTTCCGATCGTTTTACTGATCTATTTGATGGTAAAACGCAACGCACTTCCATCTTACATTGCATTGCCAATCATTGCAGCGTTAGTGTTAGTGATCCAATTATTCTATTTCGGTAGCGATTTCACCCTTGTGGCAGCGAACGTGGTTTCAAGCCTTGGTGATGTTTTAACGCCGATTACCGTTATCTTTGGGGCGATTTTATTTAACCGCTTCTCAGAAGTTTCAGGTGCAACCGATGTATTACGCAAATGGTTGGGCAACATCAACCCGAACCCAGTCGCACAGTTAATGATTATCGGTTGGGCATTCGCCTTTATGATTGAAGGTGCGAGTGGTTTCGGTACGCCAGCGGCAATCGCCGCCCCTATCCTTGTGGGTTTAGGCTTTAAACCATTACAAGTCGCAATGCTTGCGTTGGTAATGAACTCTGTGCCAGTTTCATTTGGTGCGGTAGGTACGCCAACGTGGTTCGGTTTCGGTGGCTTATTAAAAGACGGCTTAATCAGCGATGATCAAATTCTTCAAGTGGGGCAAATCACCGCGTTAATTCACTCATTAGCGGCAATCGTGATCCCTGTAATGGCGTTACGCTTAATCGTGTCTGGTAAAGAAATCCGCGACAACATCGTGTTTATCTTCATCAGTATCTTCGCTTGCGTTGTGCCTTACTTCATCATTGCACAATTCAACTATGAATTCCCTTCATTAGTCGCGGGTGCAATCGGCTTATTGATTTCTGTATTCGTGGCGAACAAAGGTATCGGTCTTGCCAAAGTGGAAAATACCCTTGAAGGTAAAGATAGCGTAACCACCGCACAAGTGGCAAAAGCGTTGTTCCCAACGGCATTATTAGTAGGTATCTTAATCATCACCCGTATCAAACAGCTTCCACTCAAAGCAATGTTGAACGATGCAACCGCTTGGATTTCAAGCTCACTCGGTTCATTCGGTAACTTTGAGATCAGTAACGGTTTGATTTTCAGCCTCAAAAACATCTTCGGCACGACAGTAGGCACAAGTTATAAATTACTCTATGTGCCTGCGTTAATCCCATTCGTAGTAGCAGTGTTGATCTCAATCCCTGTGTTTGCCGTATCAGGTAGCAAAGTGAAAGATATTTTTGCGACCTCTGCCAAACAAGTGCAAAAACCATTTATCGCCCTTGTTGGTGCGTTAATTATGGTGAGCTTGATGAAGATCGGCGGCGATAACTCAATGGTGAAAATCATCGGTACGAGCTTCGCCCAAGCGACTGGCGAATACTGGACAGTCTTCTCATCATTCCTCGGTGCAGTGGGTGCGTTCTTCTCGGGTTCTAACACCGTATCGAACTTAACCTTCGGTAGCGTACAGTTAGCCACCGCCCAAGCGACCGGCATTTCAAGCACCTTAATCCTCGCAACTCAATCTGTGGGTGGTGCAATGGGTAATATGGTGTGTATCAACAACATCGTAGCGGTATGTTCTGTATTAGGTATCGTGAACGCAGAGGGTACAATCATCAAGAAAACTGTCGTACCAATGGTGGTCTATGGTATCATTACCGCCGTGGCAGCACTCTTTATCGTGCCAATTTTCTATACCCTGTAAGCGGTATGATTAAATGAAATTTTTACGCCCAGCTTCACGTTGGGCGTTTTCCGATCTTTCTTTATTCTTTTATTTGTTGGAGTTTCCTATGAACGTCAATTTTTACGTTACCTGCATCGCAGACGTAATGAAAGCAGGGGTGGCAAAAAACACCGTTCTCTTGCTTGAAAAATTAGGCTGTAACGTGATCTTCCTTGAAAAGCAAGGTTGTTGTGGACAACCTGCGATCAACAGTGGCTACACCAAACAAGCCTTAGAGGGAATGAAAAACCTCGTGGCAACCTTTGAAGTCAATGATTATCCTATCGTTGCCCCAGCAGGCTCTTGTGTGTATGCGATCAAAAACTACCCAGAACTGTTTGAACGTTTCGGCGAAACCGAATGGGCAAAACGCTCACAAAAAGTGGCGGATCGTTTCAAAGATTTAACCGATTTTATCGTTAATACCCTCAAAGTTACCAACGTTGGGGCGAAATTAACCGGCAAAGCGGTTTACCACCCTTCTTGCAGTCTTTTCCGCAAATTAGGCATTAAAGACGAGCCGATTACCCTACTTCAAAACGTGCAAGGCTTAGAATTATTGCCAATCCACAACCAAGAAACCTGTTGCGGATTTGGTGGTACATTCTCGGTCAAAATGGCAGAAATCTCAGGCGAAATGGTAACCGAAAAAGTGGAACACTTAACCGAAGTTACCCCTGACTACCTGATCGGAGCAGACGTAAGCTGTTTAATGAACATCGGCGGACGTTTAAGCCGTGAAGGCAATCCAGTGAAAGTAATGCACATCGCCGAAGTGTTAATGCAGGAGGGTAACTAAAATGTCTTTAAAAACCAGTAATCTTGCGTTCAAAGTTCGTGTGGATAACCAAATCCAAAACGAAATGATGCGTAAAGCGGTGGTAAAAGCCCAAGAAACTATCGGGGCAAACCGCTTGAAAATGGTCAATGAATTAGGCAACTGGGAAGAGTGGCGTGATCTTGCCAAGCAGATCCGTAACCACGTTCTCGCCAACCTTGATGCCTACCTCTATCAATTAAGCGAAAAAGTCCACCAAAACGGCGGACACGTCTATTTTGCAGAAACCGCCGAAGAAGCGACCGCTTATATCCGCAAAGTGGCACTCGAAAAACAAGCGAAAAAAATCGTAAAATCCAAATCAATGGTAACCGAAGAAATCGGCTTGAACGAAGTGCTAGAAAAAGAGGGAATGAAAGTGGTTGAAACCGATTTGGGCGAATATTTGCTACAAATCGTAGGCGACAAACCTTCTCACATCGTTGTGCCAGCGATCCACAAAGACCGCTACAAAATCCGCCAAGAATTGCACGAACAGCTCGGCTACAACGGTTCAGAAACCCCGGAGGAAATGACCGCTTTCATTCGCCAAGTGATCCGCAAAGATTTCTTGGAAGCCGATATTGGGATCAGTGGCTGTAACTTTGCCGTGGCAGAAACGGGTTCAGTCTGTCTCGTTACCAACGAAGGGAACTTACGTTTAGCCACCACCGTGCCAAAAACGCACATCGCCGTAATGGGTATGGAACGTTTAGCCCCAACTTTCCAAGAAGTTGATGTGCTTATCACAATGCTTGCCCGTAGTGCGGTGGGGGCAAAACTGACCGCTTACAACACTTGGCTGACCGGCCCTCGTCTTGACGGTGAAACAGACGGTCCAGAAGAATTCCACCTTGTGATCGTGGATAACGGTCGCTCAAAAATTTTAGAGAGCGAATTTAAAGAAGTTTTACGTTGTATCCGTTGCGGTGCGTGCTTGAACACCTGCCCTGCTTACCGTCAAATCGGCGGACACGGCTACGGCTCAATCTATCCAGGCCCAATCGGCTCGGTGATTTCGCCGTTACTCGGTGGCTACGAAGAGTTTAAAGAGTTGCCATACGCTTGCTCGCTTTGTACCGCGTGTAACTCGGTTTGCCCAGTGAAAATTCCACTCGCCCAGTTGATCCTCAAACACCGTGAGCATATCGCCCAAAGCGGAATGACCCCAGCCGCAGAACGTTTATCGATCTTCGGTTTCAACTTCGCCAACTCACACCCAACTTTATGGAAAGTGGGAATGAAAGTCGGGGCGAAAGTGGCGGCGAAATTCATCAAAAATGGCAAAGCCCCAATTCAAGTGGGTGCATTAGCAGAATGGACAAAAGCCCGCGATCTACCAACCCCAGAGGGCGAAAGTTTCCGTGAATGGTTTGAAAAAAGAGGGAAAAACTAATGTTGGATTTACAAAATCGTGAAAACTTTTTAAACAAGTTAGCCGAAAGAATGGGCAGACCTCGCCAACTCGTGCCAGAGCCGATGCCAACCTTGGTAAATAATCACCCAACCACCCGCTTGACGGATCGTAGCCAAGCCCAACTCTGCCAAGAGTTTATCGACTTCGCCAAAGTGATGTTGGTGGATGTTGCCGAAGTAAAAGAAGCCGATTTAACCGCCACAATCCTCGAATTATGCGAAAAATATGGTGGTGGTAGCGTAATCTTAAACAACGATCAACGCCTCGCGGATCTCGGCATTACCCAAGCGGTGCAAGCCAAATACAGCGACAGCTATGTGTGGGATTTCAACCAATCGGCAGAAAACTTAAACAAAGCCGCCAACGCCAATATCGGTATCGTTTACGGCGAATATGGTTTAGCAGAATCGGGCGGTATCGTACTATTTTCCGACAAGGAATTTGGTCGTTCCGTGAGCTTGCTACCTGAAAAATCCATCGTAGTATTACGCAAAAGCACCGTGTTACCACGCGTGGCACAACTGGCAAAAATCCTGCACGACAAAGCCCAAAACGGCGAAAGAATGCCCTCTTGCGTAAACATCATCTCAGGTCCAAGTGCCACCGCCGACATTGAGCTAATCAAAGTCGTCGGCGTACACGGCCCAGTAAACAAAATTTATGTCGTGATTGACGATTTGTAATTTTGTTCTAAGCTAAAAAACGGACACAAAGTGTCCGTTTTTTTATTGGCAAGGGGTGGGATTTTGGGAAATATCGTGTTTGGTAGAATAATAATCCAAAGTGAATTTTTCAACAATCCTACCCCTTGTTAGTTCCTACTTTCTTTGCTTCGCCAAAGAAAGTAGGCAAAGAAAGGCGACCCCGAGCATTTTGCTGATGTTTCGCTTGTTTCTAATTTCGGCGGTCAATTTGTAAACTCGCTTGCTTCGCAAGCTCAAACAGTACAAATTGACCTTGAAATTGACGAAACCGCTCAACGCAAAATGACGGGGGAATTTATCCGAGCAAATAACCATTCGTAGGGGCGGATTTTATATCTGCCCTCAATCCAAAGAAGTAGGATTTTAAAATTTTCAACAATCTACCCGCTTGCAACCCCATTTACCCGATGCCCCCCACTATACACCGTAGTCCGCCCTTTTCTTGTAAACGCCAGTAAACTAAATTCCAACTGTTGGGCGAGTTTGACCGCCATTTCGGTGGTGGCGGAAATAGCACAAAGCATTTCAATGCCGCAGGCGAGGCATTTTTGTACCATTTCAAAGCTGGCTCGGCTGGTAACGAACACGAAGCCGAGGGGTTGCCCTGCGTTGGCGTGCCAGCCGAGTAGTTTGTCGAGGGCAACGTGCCGCCCTACATCTTCCCGAATCGCCAATAATTTCCCCTCGGGGCTGAAAAAGGCGGCGGCGTGGCTTGCCCCTGTTTGGTGGGCGAGCTGTTGGGCTTGCTCTAATTGGGCGAGGCAGCCGTCCAAAATGGTAGGATCTACCCCTTGCAAGCGGTGGGATTTCGGTAAAATTTTGCATTGGCTGACCTGTTCCAACTGCTCGACCCCACAAATACCGCAGCCCGTCCGCCCTGCCATTGAGCGTCTTTTTTCTTTGAGGGCGACAAAGGCTCGGCTGGCGATTTCGAGTTGAATTTCAATCCCGTTCGCTTGTTTCACAATATCCAAGCCGTAAAGTTGCGAGGGGCTGTCTAAAATGCCTTCGGCGAGGGAAAATCCAAGGGCGAAATCGGCGAGATCGGTGGGGGTACACATCATCACGGTATGGGAAATGCCGTTGTAAACGAGGGCAACTGGCACTTCACAAATTAACCTTTCTTCTGCGATTTCAGCGGTAAAATTTTGGTGTAATCGTACCGCTTGCGTGGTTGTGGTGGCGTTCATCATTTTCTTTAAAAAGTAGTTTATTTTGTTAAAAATTTGTATAATACGCTCAATTTTTGGCTTATATCAAATAAACGTGAAATTTTTCGAGCCTTACCCCAAAGATTGTATGGATTTTTGCGATAAGGCGTGAATAATAACGGATCTATTTGAGGTTCGCCTTAAATTTTTGTTTTTTGTGGTAACCGCTTCGGCGGTTTAGGAGTGATTATGCAGATTTCAAGACGTAAGTTCTTTAAAATCTGTGCAGGTGGTATGGCGGGCACGTCCGCAGCGATGTTGGGCTTTGCCCCAGCAACGGCGTTGGCAGCACCTCGTTCATACAAATTGTTGCAAGCCAAAGAGACTCGCAACACCTGTACATATTGTTCCGTTGGTTGTGGTATGTTGCTGTATAGTATGGGCGACACCGCACGCAATGTGAAAAGTAAACTATTCCATATCGAGGGCGACCCTGATCACCCTGTCAATCGTGGTGCATTATGTCCGAAAGGGGCTGGTGCGTTAGACTACGTTAATAGTCCAAATCGTTTGCAATACCCAGAATTTCGTGCCGCAGGTTCGGATAAATGGGTGCGTTTAACTTGGGAAGAAACCTTTAAACGGATTGCAAAACATCTCAAAGCCGACCGTGACGCAAACTTTGTCGAAAAAAATGAGGCAGGGGTCACGGTCAATCGCTGGCTCACAACGGGAATGCTCTGTGCTTCGGCGTCTAGCAATGAAACAGGATTACTCACGCAGAAATGGGCGAGATCCTTGGGAATGCTAGCGGTCGATAACCAAGCTCGTGTTTGACACGGACCAACGGTGGCAAGTCTTGCCCCAACATTTGGTCGCGGTGCGATGACAAATCACTGGGTCGATATTAAAAATGCGAACCTTGTGGTGGTAATGGGCGGTAATGCGGCGGAAGCTCACCCTGTTGGTTTCCGTTGGGCGATTGAAGCCAAAACACGCAATAATGCGAAATTATTAGTGGTTGATCCACGTTTCCACCGTACTGCTTCGGTGGCGGACTGGTATTCGCCAATTCGTTCAGGCACGGATATTACGTTCCTTTCTGGGGTGATCCGTTACTTGCTTGAAAACGATAAAATCCAACACGAATATGTGAAAAACTACACCAACGCTTCTTTCTTAGTCGATGAGGGCTTTGGGTTTAATGATGGGTTATTCACGGGCTACGATGCGGAAAATCGCCGTTATGATAAATCGACTTGGAACTACCAATTCGATGAAAACGGCTACGCCAAACGTGATATGACATTGCAACACCCTCGTTGCGTAATTAACTTGTTGAAAGAACACGTTTCTCGCTACACGCCAGAAGTGGTTGAACAAATTTGTGGCACGAAACAGCAAGATTTCCTCTACTTCTGCGAAGAAGTGGCGAAAACAGCCGTGCCAGATAAAACGATGACCATTCTCTATGCGTTAGGCTGGACACAACACTCGGTCGGCGCACAAAACATTCGCACAATGGCAATGATTCAGCTATTGCTCGGTAATATGGGTATGGCTGGCGGTGGCGTGAATGCGTTGCGTGGACACTCAAACATTCAAGGTTTAACCGATTTAGGCTTGCTTTCTACTAGCCTACCAGGGTATTTGCGTTTGCCGTCTGAAAAAGAGGCAACTTATGAGCAATATATCCAAGCGGTTACGCCAAAAGCCACCCAACCTGACCAAGTAAACTACTGGCAAAATACGCCGAAGTTCTTCGTCAGCTTGATGAAAACCTTCTACGGCGACAAAGCCACCAAAGAGAACAACTGGGGCTTTGATTACTTGCCGAAATGGGACGGCACTTACGATGTACTAAAATTCTTCTCAATGATGGACGAGGGCAAAGTAAACGGCTATATCTGCCAAGGCTTTAACCCTGTGGCTTCGTTCCCGAATAAAAACAAAGTGGTGCGTTCATTAAGCAAGTTGAAATTCTTAATCACAATGGATCCGCTTTCAACGGAAACCGCTTCGTTCTGGCAAAATCACGGTGAGATGAACGATGTGGACACCGCATCCATTCAAACGGAAGTATTCCGCTTGCCGACTACCTGTTTTGCGGAAGAAGATGGCTCAATCGCCAACTCTGGTCGCTGGTTACAATGGCACTGGAAAGGGTCAGAAGCCCCTGCCGAAGCCTTGCCAGACGTGGAAATTCTCGCAGGAATCCGTGAAGCCTTACTCGAACTTTACGAGGAAGAAGGCGGTAAAGGACGCGAATCCTTTGAGGCAATGCAATGGCATTATCAAATTCCACACAGCCCAATGCCAGATGAACTCGCCAAAGAGAGCAACGGCTATGCGTTGGAAGATTTAACCGATGCAAGCGGTCAGATTATCGTGAAAAAAGGCGAGTTGTTATCCAGCTTCGCTCAACTGCGTGATGACGGCACAACCTCGGCAGGTTGTTGGATCTACACGGGTCAATGGACACCAAAAGGCAACCAAATGGCGAACCGTGATAATGCCGATCCGTCTGGTTTAGGGAATACCCTCGGTTGGGCGTTTGCGTGGCCGATGAACCGCCGTATTATTTACAACCGTGCCTCGGCGGACATTAACGGCAATCCGTGGGATAAAAAACGCCAGCTCGTCAAATGGAACGGTAAAAACTGGAACTATGTGGACGTTGCCGACTTCGGCATGGCACCACCAGGGGCAAACACAATGCCATTTATTATGCAAGCCGAGGGTGTTGGTCGCTTGTTTGCATTAGATAAAATGGCGGAAGGCCCATTCCCAGAGCATTATGAACCCTTTGAAACGCCACTCGGCACGAACCCACTTCACCCGAATGTAGTTTCAAACCCAGCGGCACGGGTGTTCAAATCCGATTTAGAGCAAATGGGTAAAGCGGAACAGTTCCCTTATGTCGGCACAACCTACCGCTTGACCGAGCATTTCCACTACTGGACGAAACATTCACTACTCAACGTAATTGCTCAACCAGAACAATTTGTGGAAATCGGCGAAACCCTTGCTAACGAAAAAGGGATTAAACACGGCGATCTCGTCAAAGTGAGTTCAAATCGCGGTTACATCAAAGCCGTGGCGGTTGTTACCAAACGCTTAAAAGCGTTAAAAGCGAACGGCAAAGATATTCACCACATTGGTATCCCGATTCACTGGGGCTACGAGGGCGTAGGTAAAAAAGGCTTTATTGCCAACACCCTTACCCCATTCGTGGGCGATGCCAACTCGCAAACCCCTGAATTTAAATCATTCCTCGTGAATGTTGAAAAAGTGGAGGCATAAGATGAGTGTAAATACCCAAGATATTATCAAAGCCTCTGCAACCTCAGGGCTAACCCCACCGCCACACGCCAGAGATCACAAAATCGAAGTGGCGAAGTTGATTGATGTTACCACCTGTATCGGCTGTAAGGCTTGTCAGGTGGGCTGTTCCGAATGGAATGATATTCGTGCCGAGCCTGAAAAATGTGTCGGCGTGTACGATAACCCAACGGATCTCAACGCCAAAGCATGGACGGTAATGCGTTTCAACGAAGTGGAAGAAAACGACCGCTTGGAATGGTTGATCCGCAAAGATGGCTGTATGCATTGTGCTGAACCAGGTTGTTTGAAATCTTGTCCATCACCAGGGGCGATTATTCAATACGCCAACGGGATTGTCGATTTCCAATCGGATAAATGTATCGGCTGCGGTTACTGTATCGCTGGTTGTCCGTTCAACATTCCACGAATGAATCCAGAAGATAACCGCGTTTACAAATGCACCCTTTGCGTTGATCGTGTCAATGTGGGGCAAGAGCCTGCCTGCGTGAAAACCTGCCCGACTGGGGCGATCCGCTTTGGTAGCAAAGAAGATATGTTGCACTACGGCGAACAGCGTGTGGCGGAACTCAAAACCCGTGGCTACGAAAACGCTGGCGTGTATAACCCAGAGGGCGTAGGCGGCACGCACGTGATGTATGTGTTACACCACGCTGACAAGCCAGAACTTTACTCAGGCTTGCCGAAAAATCCGCAAATCGACCCAACGGTCAAACTCTGGAAAGATGTGTTAAAACCAGTGGCTGCGGTGGCAATGGGCGGTTTAGCCCTTGCGGAAATTGCTCACTATGTGGCAATCGGGCCGAACACCGAAGAACTGGACGAACACGAAGAAGAGGAAACCCCAACAGGAGGCAACAATGGCTAATATGAAGATCAGCAATGATCACAAAATTGTGCGACACAAAACGCCAGCTCGCCTTAGCCACTGGTTTTTGGTGATTTCATTCTTCTTAACGGCGTTTACTGGGATTGCATTTTTCTTCCCTGATTTCGCGTGGCTGACCGAAATTCTCGGCACCCCGCAAATCGCCCGAGCGGTGCATCCGTTCACGGGAATTATTATGTTTATCGCCTTTATTATTCTTGCGTTAATTTACTGGCGACACAACATTCCCGAAAAGAACGACATTCGCTGGGCGAAAGGGATCGTGGAAGTATTGAAAGGAAACGAACACGCCGTTGCCGACAACGGCAAATATAATCTTGGTCAAAAAATGTTGTTCTGGACGCTGATCCTCGCAATGTTTACCTTGATTATCACGGGCGTGATTATGTGGCGACAATACTTCTCACACAATTTCCCAATCCCTGTGATTCGGATTGCGATCCTACTTCACTCAACCGCCGCTTTCTTACTCTTTACCGGCATTATGGTGCATATCTATATGGCATTCTGGGTAAAAGGCTCGATCCGAGGAATGGTCGAGGGTTGGGTAACGGTACGCTGGGCGAAAAAACACCACCCGAAATGGTATCGTGAAGAAGTGTTACCCAAACTCGAAAAAGAGTTAGCGGACAAAAACCAACACAAATAGTGTAAATCAACAAGGGACACGGTTGTGTCCCTTATTATTCTTATTTTGCCCCCTTGTATATT